>NZ_SRUX01000014.1:0-196245 GCF_004791545.1 Mesorhizobium sp. M4B.F.Ca.ET.214.01.1.1 | reverse complement strand
GCTCATCCACGGTTTAGGCTACCTGAGGGGTGACGGGCTCTCGACCGCCGCCACGGATCAGGCAAGCACCTGGTCCGTGGCACCCCTCAACAATGCACGATTCCAGACACACAAGGGGTGTTCCAGCTTGACGCCGGCGTCCGCAAAATCACTGCCGCCGTGTTCCTTCGCGCACCCCTCATCCGTCTCGGCGCTGAGCGCCGATCCACCTTCTCCCACAAGGGGAGAAGGGAAAGGACCGCCATGTCCCGACACGTCACCTTCATGACCATCGACGACGCCGAGCACTACACGCCGGCCGAGCGCGCGGCGATCATCGCCGCCTATCCCGAGCATGAGCGCGAGGCGCGGGCGAAGGGCGTTCCGGTGCTGGGCTCGGGCCGCATCTTTCCGGTGCCGGAGGAGATGATCGCCTGCGAGCCGTTCCGGCTGCCGCGCTGGTGGCCGCGCATCGGCGCGCTCGATTTCGGCTGGGACCATCCCTCGGCCGCGGTCGAGCTCGCCTGGGACAGCGAGGCCGATGTCGTCTACGTCACCAAGGCGGCGCGCGCCTCGCAGCAGACACCGGCGATGCAGGCGCTCGCCCTGAAACCCTGGGGCGAATGGCTGCCATGGGCATGGCCGCGCGACGGCCGCCGCGAGACGCTGGAAGGCGCAGGCACCGCGCTCGCCAGGCAATACGCCGCGCACGGCCTGAACATGCTCGGCAACCACGCCCGCTTCGCCGACGGCTCGGTCTCGGTCGAGGCCGGGCTGATGGAGATGCTCGACCGCATGCAGTCCGGCCGCTTCAAGGTGTTTTCGACGCTGCTCGACTGGTTCGAGGAATTTCGCCTCTACCGCCGCTTCTATTGGGATGCCGTCGCCGGCGCCGAACTCCCCGCCGTGTTCGACTTTGCCGTGAACAGCGGGCCGGGCAGGGCAGCGAAATGCCTCCAGGCGATCGTCGGCGCCACCGAGGACGGCCGGATCGGTCCGGCCACGCTCGGTGCCGTCAGGGCCCGGCCCGCCGGTGTCGTCATCGATGAGCTGTGCGACGCGCGTCTGGCGTTTCTCAAGCGGCTGTCGACCTGGCCGACCTTTGGCCGGGGCTGGAGCCAACGGGTCGGCTCGGTACGGGCCGAGGCGCTGCTGTTGTCGGCTGTCAAAGCGCCGGCCTTGCCGGCGGCCGCGCCCGGACAAGCGGCCCCGTCCGCGCCTTCGGCTGAAGCTGCACATCCGGAGGCAACGCCCAATCCCGCCGCGCCCGCCGGCAAGGCGTTCTGGCGGTTGTTGCTCGCCATCTTCAAAACCATTCTTGGAGGCAGGAGATCATGATTGCCGTCATCATCCGCATCGCGCTGCGCTACGGCGCGGCGATCCTCGTCGCCCGCGGCCTGCTCGGCGCCGGCGACGCTGCCGCCCTGTCGGGCGACCCCGACATCCAGGTGGCGCTCGAAACCGGCATCGGCCTGGCGATCAGCCTGGTCACCGAGGCCTGGTATCTGCTCGCTCGCAAGTTCCACTGGCAAAGGTGAGGGGGTCCAAATGAAGGAGGTCTTGACCGAACTCCTGCGCCAGGCGCTGCCCTGGCTGGCGGGTTCGCTCCTCATCGCAGCGGCACTTGTCGTGTGGTGGCTGTCATGACGGCGCTTCTCTCTTTCCTGTTCGACAATCCCGCGATCCTTGGCCTGCTGGCCTCCGTCATTGCCGCGCTCGGCTGGGGCTTTCGCCAGCGGTTCGCCGGCGCCGAGGCCGAGCGCAGCAGGCAGGCCAAAGCCGAGGCAGCGGCCCGCGCGCTCGCCGACCGGGTCGACAACGACATCGGCGCTCTGCCCGCGGGCGCCATCAAAAAGGAGTTGAAGGCATGGGCAAGGGATTGATTGTCATGCTGCTTGCCGCGGCTTTGGCCGGATGCACCACGAGCACTGGCGGCTTCTGCGCCGTTTCCAGGCCGCTGCGCCTCTCCGCCAAAGCCGTTGACGCGCTGTCGGACGAGGAAGCCAAGGCACTGCTCGCGCACAATCGCAAGGGCCAGAAACTCTGCGGCTGGAGGCCCTGATGCAGGATCTGTTCGATCTCTTGGGCATCAAGGGCCCTGTGGTGGCCGCGGGGCTGGCAGGCGGCGCATTGCGGGCCCTGTCGCGTCACCGCTACAAGCTGCGCGAAATGATCGCTTCGCCGATCTGCGGCGCGCTTGCCGCCGCCTATCTGACGCTGCCGGCCGTGGCCTGGTTCAAGGCAAGCGGCCTGCCGATCCCCGATCCTGCCGACGACACCACGACCTTGGCTGCCGCCTTCCTGATCGGCGTCTCGGCGATGTGGATCTCGGACATTCTGTTCGAGGTCGTTGTGCGGAAATTCAAGCCGACAAGCGAAGAGTGATCTGCCGCGCCGCGCGCTCCTTGGTCTTCGAATAAGCATCTGCTAATATTTGTCCTGTGCATGGAGCCGCAATCGGAGCCAAACCTGTGCGCTTTTTCTGAGCAATGAGAGGGCACAATGATCAAGCTGGGACGCATCTGCGTAGTAAGGACTTTGTGGGTCCTTTGGCTTTTTACACTGCCCGCCCAGGCGAACAACTTGAATGATCTTGTCAAGAAGGGCGACGTCGCAGCGGTGGCTTCCGCCTTGGACAAAGGCGCCGCCATTAACGAAATTGACGGTGTTACGGCGCTCTACATCGCCTGCGAAAAAGGAAATGTCGAGTTAGCACAACTTCTAATCAAGCGTGGGGCGGACGTCAGCCTGCCCGTCAGTTGGCAAAGAACGCCACTCTACGCCGCCAACAAGGGCGGGTACGCAGACATCGTGAAGCTGTTGCTCGACAACGGGGCCGACCCAAATCAGGTGGCGAAAGCGCAAACGCCGCTTCACGTAGCTGCCGAGAATGGCTGCCTCCAGTGCGTCATCCATCTCGTGGACGCCGGAGCAGAGGTCAACGCGCTGACATCGAATGGAAGTCCGCCCATACATCTGGCCAAGCTGAGTGGTCACGACGACGTCGTGGCCTACTTGCGCAGTCATGGCGCCAGCCGACCGGCCATTGCGCCGATTTCGGCACGACTTGCATCGGCGAACGCTGAATCGGGCAAAGAACTTTTCGGCAAGACGTGCGGGACTTGTCATCTTGTCGTGCCGGGGGTCAAGAATCCCAAGCCCAATCTGTGGGGCATCGTAGGGCGGCCGAAGGCCTCGCAAGGCGATGTCGAGTATTCGTCGAGTCTAAAGGATGCCGGTGGCGATTGGACTTTTGAGGAACTCAATTTGTTCATCTCAAATCCCGCGCTCGCGTTGCCTGGAACAGATATGCTTTTCCCGGGCCTGCAGGACGAGAAGCAGCGAGCGGACCTCATCGCATACCTGCGGACCTTGAGTGACACACCGTTGCCGCTTCCCTAGAATTGATTTTGATGTCCTCCCGTCCTCAATCCAGGCGGCTGTCGCCGCTGCGGCCTTACCAGGACGCTTGAGCGGCTGGACGAAGAGCGCCACAATCCCCATCTATGGAGAAATCCAAGGGAGATATGATATGGCGACTTCCACCGAACGAGCGGTGCTTGCTGGCGGCTGCTTTTGGGGCATGCAGGATCTGATCCGGCGCTATCCGGGTGTGATCTCGACCCGTGTCGGCTACAGCGGCGGCGACGTGCCCAACGCCACCTACCGCAACCACGGCACCCATGCGGAGGCCATCGAGATCATTTTCGATCCGGCCAGGATCAGCTACCGCACGCTGCTCGAATTCTTCTTCCAGATCCACGATCCGACGACCAGGAACCGTCAGGGCAACGATGTCGGCATGAGCTATCGCTCGGCGATCTACTATACCAGCGACGACCAGAAGCGGGTTGCCGACGACACCATCGCCGATGTCGAGGCTTCACACCTGTGGCCGGGCAAGGTCGTCACCGAGGTCGCGCCGGTCGGCCCTTTCTGGGAAGCCGAACCCGAGCATCAGGACTATCTGGAGAAATATCCGAACGGCTATACCTGCCATTTCGTCAGGCCGGGGTGGAAGCTTCCGGTTCGTGAAAAGGCGGCGTCGTAAGCCCGATCGGTGCTTGGCAGGTTTTTCCCGCCTGCGCCGGAACATTAGTTCTGGCTAAGAGTTCATCCCCCGGCAGCGCGTAACGGTTTGCTGCCTGATCGGGGCCGGCATCCCGATCCAGCCCGCGTCCCCTGCGAGAGGCGCGGGCTTGCTTGTGTCGATAACTCGGCCTGGACTTGCCGATCCCACCAATTTCGCCCGTCGTGCCAGAAGGCACGGCGGGCTTTTTTGCGTTCAGGTCCCGGCAACGCCCGGGGCGCCCGCCGCGGCCGCCAGTGCCGTCCCGGATCTAGCCCTTGGCGCGACGGCCGTCGCTTTCATGGTTGCCGATCCAGTGCGCGCGGATGCGGTCGCTGGTTTCGAGATAAGCCATGTCGATCAGATAGGTCAGAAGCTTCTCGCCATCGGCTTCGGCTTTCTGACGCAGTTCACGCAAGATCCCCTGCGCAAACTGCAGGTTTTCCATTTTGCTCGGCTGGTCCATCGCTGCCCCCAATGTCTGCATGTGAATTCTGGCTGACTGTTGCTTGCATCAAGATTTTGGCGAGACTCACGGCGAAGCTGTGCTCGGTTGTGTCGGCGTCCGATCAACGAAGCTGTTGGACATTCTTCGGAAATGTCGATATTTTGCGCGACCAATCGGACCGCGACGATGCACGAAGACGAGGGCAGCACTCCTGACAAGTTGCAAGCCATGCTGGATGTGATTGCCAGGAACGGCCCTTCGAGCCACAGCGAGCAGTCCGATATCGGCAAGCTGAAGGCAGACGCGGCCAGCGCGGCCGCAGCGTTGGTTCAATTCTACGGCGACACGGCGCTCGAACGTGCCAAGTTGCTTGAGCGGCGCTCGCCGCAGTCCCATTTCGCCCGCCTGGTCACTGCCGAAGTCAGCAAGCACGGCAAGGGTCCGCCCGGAAGCTAGGGTGCGCGCTAGGAGGATTTGCGCCTCCTCGATCCGCCGCCAAGACGCAGCTGCACCTCTTCGTGGGCATTGTCCAGCAAGTAGAACAGCAGATCCTGTCCGATCGATTGTGAGATTTCCTTGGCCTGCTCGATATGCTGATGGATCTCGCGCAAGGAGGCCTCCTCGCAATCCTCTTCTTGCGTCAGGTCGACGAACCAGCCGGGATAGACAGCCGCTTCTCCAAGGCTGTCGACATAGCATTGGCCGACTGCCAGGATCTTGCGAAGGCCCATCTTTTCCGAACGAACTTTGCAGACCTCGCGGAAGCTCGATCGGCGCTCTACCGCCCGGCGGATCGCAACATTGACCCGCAGCCGGTCCTCGGCCTCGATGCTTTCCATGCATCTTTCGAGGGGAGCGCCACGCGAGAACTCATCGAGCGTGAGTCCGAAATAGTCGGAGAGGTTGGCGTCACCGTAGACACGGTTTCGCTTGATGTCCCAGGTCCAGAACCCGTCGATCGGTGGATATCGCAGATGAACGCCGCGACCTCCTGCAGGCATCGCCGCCATGAAAACCGCCCCGTTCGGCTTCAAGATTCGCAATAGTATGTAACATAGGCGAAAAGAAACAAGGTGGCCTTTTGTACAAGACCATCAAGGATCACGTTGCGTCAGAGGGTTTGCGTACTTGGATATCGTAATTGATGTCGTGAAAAAAATAACTTGGGGAGAATTTTCTTTCATGGAAAGAATGTCTGGCCTGGTAGCGCAACCATAACTTGGTACTTCACAAGATAACCAAGCTGCAAGACTGGCAAAATAATAGCAAAGGTTGTGCCGGTCTGCCTGAAGAACAACTCCGCACGGCTGCGAGGCCGACGCGGCAATGTTGGGAACGTTGCCTGAACCGCGCCGGCCAAAGCGGTTTCCAGAAGTCCACCGCAAATCGAATCTTAACTGAGCATTGGGGCAGCGGCAAACCGACCATCGGTTGCAAAATGCAAGCCGATTTACCGTCGATCCAGATGGAAGCTGGCCTGCCTCTTAGGCCAGCTTGCGCTGGAGTAGGTTGTCCGAGGGCGCCTCGTTACTGTCCGCCGTAGTTCCCGGCTCCTCTGCCGGCGATTCGCCATCGACGCGATCGTGTTCGAATTGCTGCGCGTCGGGCAGCGGCTGCAACCAGTGTTCGCGCCTCACGATCCACAGTTCGTAGGTCGGCTCGAGCTCCGTCGGCGCTACATCGAGGCTACCGAGCATCACTTCGACTTCCTCCTCGCCAACCGAGGTCACGCGGCCGCCGCAGGTCGGGCAGAAACTTCTGCCGCCATAGGTACTGACGATGCCGGCCGTCTCGAAGGCTTCGAGCGGCCAGATGGCGAAGGCCTGGTAGGCCGATCCGCTGGTCTTGCGGCAATCCTTGCAGTGGCAAAGCCCGATCCGAAGCGGCTCGCCCGTCACCGAGAACTGGACACCGCCGCATAGGCAGCTGCCGCTGCGCCTGACATCACTGGACATGGCTGTTTCCTCCTGGGTCGCGCCGCTCTGGTTAGCCGGCCGCGACAACATGCCGGGAAATGTCTAACCCGAATCAATTCGCGCGAGGCGCAAACGGTTCCACGCTGCGCGGCGTCGAGGTCGACGCCACCGCAATCAGTTTGCGCAAGTTGTCAGCTTCCGCGAGTTGTCAGTTCGGGAAGTCGAAAACCGGCTCCTGGCAGCGGTAGACGCGGCACTGGCCGTCGCGCGTCGGAACGGAGGCGGCGGTGGGCACCTCCGGCCAGTCGCATTCATTGCCGAACTGGCGCACATAGCGCTCGTAGGTGTTTTGGCCGGTGGTCAGCACGGCCGCACGCTGGCTTTGGATAAGCGACCGTACCTGTTCGCAGCTCATTGCACGCGTGTCGGGGCGGGCATGCGCCGTGGTGGCGGCACACAACAAGGCGCCGGCAATCCATGCGATCGAACGAGCCTTCATCGGCAACCCCAGCTTGAACATCCTTCTCTTAGAGAAAGGATCAGAAAACGGCCAGATACTTCAACAGCGAAACGATGCCGATGATGATGACGACGATCTGCGCGATCTGTCGCGTGCGGCCGTCAAGCGGGAGGCGCTGGACGAGGTAGAGCACGAGGATGATCACCAGGAACGTGATCAGGATGCCGATGAGCGCCGATGAAGCCACGTCCTGTCTCCCAAGTTATCGTTTCGAGCTCAAATGTTTCGAACCAAACAAATTAGCAAACGTCGTTGCGGCCGGATCGGTTCCCCCGGCCGGAAACGGCGGAGGCCGCGAAGCCAGGCGGCTCGCGGCCTCGGTTCGGCGATTACGCTGGTTACTTGCCGCAATGATTGTCGTTCACCGTCGGCGTGCTTGTCCCGGGCGATGTCCCGGTTGCGTCAGGCTGTGCGCCCTGCGGGCCGACCGGACAGTTCTGATCCGGGGTCGGGCTCGTCGCATAGGGGCGGCTCATGCCGTCGATGCTGTAGGTCGGTGTGGGATCGATGGCATTGGGGCCGTTCGGATCGACCGTGTTGGGGCCATCGGGGTCGACGACAACCGATTTTCCACTGCCGTCGGCCATGTCTGAGCCGGCCGTGTCGCCAGCGGTCTGGGCCATCGCCGATGTGCCGAGGCCAAGCGTCAGCAAGGCGGCTGCGAGGATTCTCATGGTCATGGCGGTCTCCATTTGGTTGTGGTTTCGTCGCGTCGCGACTTTTGCGGGAACCGCTCGCGCCGGTGATGGTTCCCTCGCAAATTCATTTGGATGGGGAGGTCGCCGACACCTCCTGCCGCCTTTGACGACTGCGCAAGCGTAGCCGGGAACCGGCGTTCGCGGCCGGACACCGCGCGCCGGGGAACCGAAATCCCTCACGCGCATTCCTTGTCGAGTTAATTTTCCAGCATCGAAAGGCGAGGGGGTCGGTGGATACGATTGAACATGGCGGCATCGGGCTCCCGGGCGCCCATGCCTTCGATCTGCTGCAGGCGCTGCCAGTCGCCGTCTACACCACCGACAAGCAGGGCCTCATCACATTCTTCAACGAAGCCGCGGCCGAACTTTGGGGGCATCGTCCCGTCCTCAACGAGGATCGGTGGTGCGGATCGTGGAAGCTGCGTCATCTCGACGGTCGCAAGATGGCGCACGACGAATGCCCGATGGCCATTGCCTTGCGCGAAGAAAAGGACGTTCGCTGGGGGCGGGCGATTGCCGAGCGGCCCAACGGAGAACTCATCCCATTCAGCGCACATCCCGTCCTGCTTCGCAACGAGACCGGTGACACGATCGGCGCAATCAACACCTTGCTCGACCTGCGCACCCAGACCATGGCGGACGAAGCCCGCACGCGGCTTGCCTCCATTGTCGAGTCATCGATGGATGCGATCGTTTCAAAGGACATAAACGGCATCATCACCAGCTGGAACGACGCGGCGCAGCGCCTCTTCGGCTACACGCCGGCGGAGGCGATCGGCCGGCCGGTGACAATCCTCATCCCGCCCGACCACCTGGACGAGGAGGTCTCGATCATCACCCGCATTCGCGCCGGCGAGGTCGTGCCGTCCTACGAGACGGTGCGCCAGCGCAAGGACGGCACGCGCATTCCCGTTTCGCTCACCGTCTCGCCGATACGCGACGGCATCGGCAGGATCATCGGCGCGTCCAAGATCGCGTGCGACATCAGTTCTCATAAGGAGAGCGAACGGCGCATCCGCCTGCTCATGCGCGAGGTCAATCATCGCGTGAAGAACCAGTATTCGGTCATCATCTCGATGATCCGCGAGACGAGCAAACAAGCCAGCAGCCCGGAGGTCTTTCTGGAACAGGTGCGCGAACGCATCCTGGCGCTTTCGGAATCGCACGATCTGCTTGTCAATGCCGAGTGGCGCGGCGCGACGGTTGCCGAACTGGTCGAGGCGCAGGTAAGGGTCTTCGCGGCGCAGTCGCGCCTGTCGGCAAAGGGGCCGGTGATTATGCTCAAGCCGAACGCCGTCCAATATCTCGGCATCGCCTTCCACGAACTGGCGACAAATTCGGCAAAGTACGGGGTCTTGTCTAACCCGGTCGGGCAGGTCGAGATCGAATGGGCCATAACCACCGCCGCCAATGGCGAGGAAACCTTCGGGCTTGTCTGGCACGAGCACGATGGACCGCCCTTGGACGGAGAGATACGTCGCGGATTCGGATCGGTTGTACTGAAACGGATCGCGCCGCAGGCGCTGGGCGGTACCGGACAGCTGGAGTTCGGCGAGCACGGTGTAAGCTGGAAGCTCGAAGCGCCGTTGCGATACGTGAAAAACTCTCTTGACGAGATGGATTGACGGCGCGACCGGCCGAAACTTCGCGCTGACATCCTCTCCTTACTGCGTCGCCGAACAGGCGCGCTCGGCCATCTCGGCGACAAGCGCGCAGTCGAACTCCATGGCTGCCCCATACGTTTCGGCTATTTGCACGACCATATATTCGAGGTCTTCGCGCGCGACGTTTTCGTCGAGGTTTCGCAGACGCACACGCTCAGCCACGACAGCGACATTGACCACGCCCGTGGAATGGATCGCGGCCAGGACCAGGGAGTTGAGGTCTTCTCGCAATTGGCTTGAATAGCTGTCGCGCATGGCAGTTGCCTTCCGGTGAGGCGTTTTCCCTCATTTTCGAGCATGCGCCCGACACATTGCGATAGCAAGCGCAATGTCAAAAATATTGAAATAAAATCAATTAGTTAGTATAGTCTGTTGATTGCTTGGTCGATGCCTTGTCCTCATCGTTGGGCCTTTGCGCCGATCACCCATCGCTCACCCTTGACGGGATGTGCGTCAAATCCTAATTTTACTGTTAGTGAGCCAGATACTAACTCACTGCATTTTGGTCTTGGCGGAGGCACAAATGGGCGAACTGGAACGACCTGAACGGCTCCAGATCATGCTGACGGCTGACGAATTGGCTGCACTGGAAAACTGGCGCTTCGAAAAGCGTATGCCGAGCCGGTCGGCGGCCGTGCGGGAACTGCTACGGCGCGGCCTTGCCGCGGAAGGGTTCCTCAAGGCCGAGCAGGGGCTGAAATCGCAGGAGTTTGGAATTCTGGAGCCGGAACGCAACGATAGCGCCGAGGGCAAGCCGGTTGCAGACTAGCCACTGAGCAAACCCGCCTGTCTTGTTCGGACGCCGCGGCCTTATCGTCGGGTCGCACGAAAAGTTTCAACCGCACAACCGCTTCCACCGCTTTCGCTTTGCCGCCCGCTTGCTAAAGGTGGAGCGAAGAATGCCGCCGGGCAGAATCTGCCGGGGAGCGGCGAGTTCGGACGGAACTTCTGCCAATGACATGGACTGGCGCGGCGGCACTTTTGATCCTCATCCTGACCTATGCCGGTGTCGCCGTTGGCCGCTTTCCGGGCCTGCGCCTCGATCGCGCCGGCATTGCGCTGCTCGGTGGCGCAGCCATGATCGCCGTCGGCGCGATCAGCATGGAGGATGCCTACCGCGCCATCAACTTCGATACGATCACGCTGCTGCTCGGCATGATGATCGTGGTCGCGCATCTGAAGGTTTCGGGCGCCTTCCGCGCGCTCGGCGGCTTTGCCATCGAGCATGCGCACGCGCCGTTCATGCTCCTGGTCATGGTGACGCTGCTGACAGGCGTGCTCTCGGCCTTCCTGGTCAATGACGCAATCTGCCTGGTGATGGCGCCGATCGTCGTCCATGTCACGCGCGTCATCAACCGCAACCCGGTTCCGTATCTGATCGCCACCTGCACGGCTTCCAATTGCGGCAGTGTCGCCACCATCACCGGCAACCCGCAGAACATGGTGATCGGCGCGCTGTCCGGCATTTCCTATCCTGCCTTTTCGGCCGCTCTCGCGCCGGTGGCGCTGTTCGGCCTTCTCGCCGTCATCGTCATCTTGCGCATCGCCTACCGCGCCGAATTCGCCCGCACCGTGGACCTCAGTCCCGAAGTCTATCGCGGCCGCATGCTGCCGGGTCAGGTGCTGAAGGCGGTTATCGTCTGCGTCATGCTGGCGGTTGCGTTCTTCGCCGGCGTTGCGGTTGCCAAGGCGGCGCTGATTGCCGGCGCCTTCCTGCTCGTCACCCGCGCGATCAAGCCGCACCGCATCTACCGGGAGATCGACGGCCCGCTGCTGTTCATGTTCGCCGGCCTGTTCGTGGTCGTGGCCGGCGCCGAAAAGACGCTGCTGACACCCGAGATGATCGCCTGGGCGAAAAACATCGGACTCGACGATGTCTGGCGGCTCTCCGGCTTCACCGCCGTGCTCTCCAACATCATGAGCAACGTGCCGGCGGTGCTGGCGTTGAGGCCCTTTGTCCCCGGGCTTGAAAACCCCGAGCGCGCCTGGCTGGTGGTCGCGATGAGCTCGACGCTGGCCGGCAATTTCACGCTGCTCGGCTCTGTCGCCAACCTGATCGTCGCCGAGCAGGCCAAGGCGGCGGGCAAGGAGCTTTCCTTCTCCGCCTTCTTCAAGGTCGGCTTGCCGCTGACGCTGGTCACGCTTGCCGCCTGCACGGCCTGGTTGGCTTTCACCACCTGATTTCCAAGTTTTCAGCCCGCGACAAAAATTTGTCGCGAGCTTTTATCGAATCGATTGCGCAAACGTTTCGATGGCTCTATGGTTTCCATAAATCCGCCGAAGAGCGGTCGGGAAACGCAATCAAGGGAGGAGCGCTTGCGGGCACTCCACACGAGCCGTCATGCCGACAATGGCTGAGGTCGCGCGCCGCGCCGGCGTCTCGGTGTCGACCGTCTCGCACGTTGTCAACGGCACCCGCTTTGTTTCGCCCGAGAAGGCGAGACTGATCAACGAGGCCATCGCCGCCATGGGCTATCAGCCCAACGAACTGGCGCGCTCGCTGAAGGTCGCCTCGACCCGCAGCGTCGGGCTCGCCATCTCGGCGATTTCCAATCCTTACTTCACCGACATCATCTGCGCGGTCGAGGCCGAATGCGCCCGGCTCGGCCTGATGGTGTTCCTCTCCGACACGCAGGAAGATCCGAACCGCGAGCTTCAGGTGGTGCGCGCCTTCCACCAGCGCCGCGTCGACGGCGTCATCCTGGCGCCGTCTGGCTCGCCCGAGCGCGCCATCGACTATCTCGCCGAAAAGAAGCTGCCCTGCGTTTTGATCGACCGCTTCGCCGACGACCGCTTCGACCAGATCGGTGTCGAGAACGACACGGCGATGCAAGCCCTCATCGACCATGTCGTGTCCTTCGGCCACAAGCGCATCGGCTATATTGCCGGCCAGCCGGGGCTGGCCACCACGCGCGAGCGCATCGAGGCGTTTCGCGCATCGCTCGCCGCCAATGGACTTGAATGCCTGCCGCGCTATGTCTCGCCGGAGAATGTCGACACGGCGAGCGCCACGGCATCGACGCATGCGATCCTGGCCTTGCCGACGCCGCCCACCGCATTGGTCACCGGCAACAACATGACGACGATCGGGGCAGTCCGCGCCATCCGCGAGAAGGGTCTTTCGATTCCCGGCGACCTGTCGCTGGTCGGCTTCGACGATTTCGAATGGGCCGACTGCTTCGAGCCGCGCCTGACGCTGGTCGAACAGCCCTGCACCGAGATCGGGCACCAGGCGGCGGCGCTGCTCAGCGAGCGCATCGCCTCCAGCCACGCAGCGCCGCGTGCCGTGCGGCTGCAGGCAAGGCTGCAGGCACGCCAGTCCTGCGCGAGGCCGAGATGAGCGCGCCGCTGCTTTCGGTCACCGGTGCGGTGAAACGCTTCGGCGGCGTGCAGGCGCTGCGCGGCGTCGACTTCGACCTCAAGCCCGGCGAGATTCACGCGCTGCTTGGCGAGAACGGCGCCGGCAAGTCGACGCTGATGAACCTTCTCTCTGGGGTCTACACGCCGGACGAGGGCGAAATCCAGATCGACGGCAAGCCGGTCACCTTCAACAACCCGCGCGAGGCGCAGGCAGCCGGCATCGCCACAATCTTCCAGGAACTCGACCTGGTGCCCTCGCTCGATGTCGCGGCGAACCTCTTCCTCGGCCGCGAATTGATGCGACCGGGCGGCCTGCTCGACGTGCCCGCGATGCGCCGCGAGGCGAAGCGGCGGCTTGAGGCGATCGAACTCGCCATCGACCCCGCGCGCCTCGTCGCCGACCTCTCCATCGGCCAGCGCCAGGTGGTGGCGATCGTCAAGGCGCTGTCCTATGCCTCGCGCGTGCTGATCATGGACGAGCCGACGGCCGCGCTCACCGTCGGAGAGGTCGAGCGCCTGTTCGACATCATGCGCAAGCTCGCCGCTACCGGCGTCGGCATCGTCTACATTTCGCACCGGCTGGAGGAAGTGCCTGAGATCGCCGACCGCGTGACGGTGATGCGCGACGGCCGCGTCGCCGGCGTCACCGAGCCGCACGCGCCGCAGGCCGAACTGGTTCGACTTCTGGTCGGCCGCTCGCTGGATGAACTCTACCCGGCGCGCGCCAGAAGCGCCGGCAAGACGCTGCTCAGCCTCAAGGATGCCAGCTTCAGGCTCGCCCGCGAAAGCGCCGGCTGGCAGCCGCCGAGCGGCATTTCGCTCGAGGTGAAGGAGGGCGAGATCGTCGGCCTGGCCGGCATCATGGGAGCAGGGCGCACCGAACTGCTGTCCGCGCTCTACGGCACCGGGCTCGCCGGCCGCTGGCAGGGCGAGGTCGCAGTCGACGGCAGGCCCGTGAAACTCGACTCCATCGACGCGGCGCGCAAGGCCGGCATCGCCTTCGTCACCGACGACCGGCGCGGCAGCGGCCTGATGCTGCGGATGGCCGTCGGCCTCAACCTCGTCATGTCGGTGATCCGCCGCATCTCGCCGGCCGGCCTGATGTCGCCGCGCCGCCAGGCCGACGCCGTGAAGCAGTCGTTCGGCCAGTTCGACATCCGGCCGAGGAACCCGGACATATCGGTCGGCGCGCTGTCGGGCGGCAACCAGCAGAAGGTGGTGCTGGCCAAGGAAATTCTCGGAAACCCGCGTCTGCTGCTTCTCGACGAGCCGACCCGCGGCGTCGATGTCGGCGCCAAGGGCGAAATCTATGCGCGGCTGAGAGCCCTCGCGGCGCAGGGGCTCGGCATACTGGTCGCCTCCAGCGAGATGCCGGAGCTGATCGGGCTCTGCGACCGGATCGTGGTGCTGCGCCAGGGGCGCAACGTGGCGGAATTCATTGGCGGCGTCGACGAGCACACCGTGCTTGCCGCGGCAAACGGCAGGGAGGCCTGATGTCGGACCAGAAGATTTCGGTGGCTGCCAGCCCGGCAGCTTCAAGCCCTTCGGTACCCGCTGCTCCGGCGGCGAGGCGCGTCGACCCGCTGGCGATCATCGTGCGCTTCCAGAGCCTGATCGGGCTCGTGCTGGTGGCGATCGGCGGCGTCATCTTCTCGCCCCGGCGACACGGCGAGATCCTGTTCCTCAACCCCGACAACATCGCCAACATCGTGCGCGCCGTGTCCGAGACCGGCATCATCGCCATCGGCATGACCTTCGTCATCATCACCGCCGGCATCGATCTCTCGGTCGGCGCGGTGCTCGGCCTGTCCGCCGTGGTGACCGCAACGATGATGATCTCCGGCGGCTTCGGACTGATCCCGACCATTCTGGCCGTGCTCGCCATGGGCATCGCCTTCGGCATCGTCCAGGGCACGATCTCCACCCGCTTCCGGTTGGAACCGTTCATCGTCACGCTCGCCGGCCTGCAGGCGGCGCGGGGCCTTGCGCTCATCGTTTCCGGCAACCAGTACATCAACATCTCCTATGGCGAGGGCCCGGGCCTGGCGCCGCCGGTGTTCGCGGTGCTGGGCGAGCGGCTGTTCGACAACACAGTGCCGGTGGCAACCATCGTCTTCATCGCCTTTGCCGCGATCGCCACGGTGGTGCTCAACACCACGCGTTTCGGCCGTTACGTCTTTGCCGTCGGCGGCAACGAGCGCGCCGCGCGCATTTCCGGCGTGCCGGTGTCGATGGTGAAGATCTCGGTCTACGCCATCACTGGCTTTGCCTCAGCACTTGCCGGTATCGTGCATGCCGGCCAGTTCAATTTCGGCAGCGCCAATGACGGCATGGGCTACGAGTTGACGGCGATCGCCGCCGTCGTCATCGGCGGCACCAGCCTGTTCGGCGGCGCCGGCTCGATGGTCGGCACCGTCGCCGGCACCATCATGCTCGGTGCGCTCGCCAACATCCTTCAGCTCAACAACATCACCCCAGCCACGCAGCTGCTCGCGACCGCCGCGATCATCGTGCTGGCGGCAGTGCTCCAATCCCTCGTTCGCCGCCGCGAGGGATTGGGCAGGTAGGAGGCCGGCGGCAAGCATACCCCCGAGACTGAAACCAAAGGTCTGTCCGCCCCCGGCCAGACGAGGAGGAGAGTGAGCATGAAAACCACACTGAGAGGATCGAAGCGTGCCCTCAAGGCCGCGCTTCTGGCAGGCGCAGGCCTGTGCATCGCCAGCACCGCCCAGGCCGCCGCCCCGATGGTCAAGGCCTGCGCCAAGGACGGCCAGTTCGTCATCGGCTTTTCGCAGGCCAACAACGCCGAGCCCTATCGCCAGCACGTCAATGACGAGCTGACGGCCGCGGCCAAGGACGTTCCGCAGTTCACGCTGCAGATCGCCGACGGCGCCGGCAACGTCAACACGCAGACGTCGCAGGTCGACAACTTCATCACTCAGAAGGTCGATCTCCTGCTGATCTCGCCCTTCGAGGCCGCCCCTCTGACGCCGGCCGTCAAGCGCGCCATGGATGCCGGCATTCCGGTGATCGAGCTCGACCGCAAGACGGTCGGCGATCCCGGCAAGGACTACACCGCCTTCATCGGCGGCGACAATTACAAGATCGCGCTCGAGGCCGGGAAGTACACGGCAAAGACGCTGCTGCCCGACGGCGGCGAGACGGCGGTGCTGGAAGGCCTGCCGAGCTCGACGCCGGCGGTGGAGCGCCTCAACGGCTTCAAGGACGGCGTGAAGGAGAACGCCAAAATCCAGGTCGTCGCCGAGCAGGCCGCCGACTGGGTTCCGGATAAAGCCCAGACCGCCTTTGCCGCCATGCTGCAGGCGCATCCCGACATCAAGGTGCTCTACGCCTCGAACGACATGATGGCGGCGGGCGCGCTGCTGGCTGCCAAGGGCGCCGGCAAGGACGTCAAGATCATCGGCACCGACGGCCTGCCCGGCCCGGCCGGCGGCATCGAGGCCGTCGCCAAGGGCGACTGGGCGGCGACCTTCACCTATCCGACCGGCGCCAAGGAAGCGATCGAGATGTCGAAGAAGATCCTGCTCGACTGCGCGACCGCGGTGGAGCCGACGGTGACGGTGGAGACGACGGCGATCACGGCGGAGAACGCCAAGCAGCTGATGGGCAAATAGGCAGCACGCTAGACTCGATGGCGATAGGGTAAGGCCCCGTACGGGGCCTTGCTCTCGTCACGAAACGCCTAGCTCCGCCTCCTCGGCATTGGGATCGCCCGGCGCCGTCGCCCAGGCAAGCTCCACCAGCGTCACGGTGCGCCGGCCGGTGCCGTCGAGTTGGCAGACGATGAGGCCCTGCTCCTCGATATAGGTGAGCAGGCGGCGCGCGCGGCGCAGCGAGTGCGAGCCATAGGCGCGCGCGATCGCCGCGTCGCTCGGGCAGGGCCGGCTCTCCTTCGCCGCGCGGGCGATCATCATGAACACGCCCTGCATGTCTTCGGGCAGCAGCGAGGCGCGCACCGAGACGTCGCGCCAGGCGTCGTCTTCCGCCATTTCGGAGCCGAGGCCGGCCCGCGCCCGCGTCAGCATGCGGCGGAACTCGGCAAGGTCCGGCACCACCGAGGCCAGGCCCTCGATCCGGCACCGGACGACGAACTCCTGGTAGAGCACGCCGATGACGCGAAAACCGGCATCGGGTTCGGCGAGCACGGCACCGAGCACGCGGTCCATCCGTTCGCGCCGCTCGGCAAGATCCTCGGCGCTGGGTGCGGCCTCCGCCGGCTCGGGGCGGATCTCCAGCGCCGCCGATTTCGCCGCCATCAGCTGGTCGAGCAGGTCGGGCGAGGGCGCCCGGCGCTGCGGCCTGACCGTCTCGGGCGGCGGCGCGGCGAGGATGATCGCGCGCGCATCCTCCAAGGCCGCCTCCGGTAGCGGCATCAGCCGCGGCGTGCCGTTGCGCGGTTTTGTATCAGTCGGGCCGATGCGCAGGCCGAGCGGACGCCGCGACAGCGCCGGACCGAGCGCCATGAACTGTCCGCGCTCGAGGTCGCGAAACGCCTCCGCCTGCCGCCGCTCCATGCCGAGCAAGTCGGCGGCGCGCGCCATGTCGATGTCGAGGAAGGTGCGGCCCATCAGGAAGTTGGAGGCTTCCGCCGCGACGTTCTTGGCAAGCTTCGCCAGCCGCTGCGTGGCGATGATGCCGGCCAGCCCGCGCTTGCGGCCGCGGCACATCAAATTGGTCATCGCGCCGAGCGAAAGCTTGCGCGCCTCGTCGGAAACCTCGCCCGCCACCGCCGGCGCGAAGAGCTGCGCCTCATCCACCACCACCAGCATCGGATACCAGTGGTCGCGCGCGACCTCGAACAGCCCGCCGAGGAAGGCGGCGGCGCGCCGCATCTGGTTCTCGGCGTCGAGCCCCTCGAGGTTGAGGACGGTGGAGACGCGGTGGATGCGCGCCCGCTCGCCGGCCGCCTGCAGGCCGCGCTCGGTGTGCTCCTCGGCATCGATCACCAGATGACCGAAGCGCTCGGCGAGCGAGACGAAGTCGCCTTCAGGGTCGATGATGGTCTGCTGCACCCAGGGCGCGCTCTGTTCGAGCAGCCGGCGCAAGAGATGCGACTTGCCGGAGCCGGAATTGCCCTGCACCAGAAGCCGGGTCGCCAAAAGCTCCTCGAGGTCGAGGGCCGCCGTGGCCCCCGCGCTCGTCTCGCCCATCTCGATCGCAACCGTCATATTTCGACTCGAAAACCTTTACTACGGCGACAGGGCTTATCAACCGAAGCGCGGCGGGTCGAGCGCGCCGGGCATGGATGGGCCACTGTTCCCCAGCTCTTCGGTGGCCGTTCACGCCTGGCCGCGCAAACCCCGAGCGCGCCGGACACGCGCCGGAGTGGGCGCGGGCCAGGGGCCGAGCGAAGTCCGCTTGACCATTCTCAAGCCCGGCGACATTGTGGACCACAAGTTGCAGTTCCTTAGCCAAGTGGTCGTGGCAAATGGATTTTCGCGACGCCATCGAAAGATCGCTGGCCTGGGCCGACGGATGGTTCGACTATGCGGCCACGCCGTGGTTCGTCTATCAGCTCGGCATCATCGCCGCACTGTTCGCGCTGGCCAAGCTCGCGGCGCTGCGCGTCGAGCCGCTGGTAGAGGGCCAGGCTCGCCAGATCAAGGGCCATCCCGGACTGTTGCGGGTGGTGATCGCCCTGCTGCGGCGCACCGACTGGATCCTGTTCACGCTCTTCCTGTTTGCCGCGCTCAGCCTGCTGCGCGCCGTCACCTGGCCAA
Source organism: Mesorhizobium sp. M4B.F.Ca.ET.214.01.1.1 (assembly GCF_004791545.1). Taxonomy (NCBI): domain Bacteria; kingdom Pseudomonadati; phylum Pseudomonadota; class Alphaproteobacteria; order Hyphomicrobiales; family Phyllobacteriaceae; genus Mesorhizobium; species Mesorhizobium sp. M4B.F.Ca.ET.214.01.1.1. The sequence goes on along the minus strand of NZ_SRUX01000014.1, from coordinate 177,850 downwards.
GCCGCACCCATCTCCTCCAGGTCGCGCTGCTGCTCGCGCTGGCGTGGCTGTTCGCGACGGTGCTGTCGCGCATCATCCGCAACCGCCTCGTCGCACGCACGCTGGGCTGGCTGGCGTGGATCTATGCGGCCCTTGTCATCCTGCACGTCAGCGACGACGCGGCCACGGTCCTCGACAGCCTGGCAATCCCGCTCGGTGCGGTTCGCCTTTCTGCGCTCATGGTGCTGAAGGCGGCGCTGCTGCTGGTCGCGACGGTCTGGCTGGCGGTGGTCATCGGCAATTACATCGATGAGCGTGTCCGCCTCTCCGAGGAGCTGACGCCGTCGATCCGCGTCCTCGTCGGCAAGGTGGCCAAGATCGGCCTCGTGCTGGTGGCGGGCGCCGTCGCGCTATCGGCCGTCGGCCTCGACCTGACGGCGCTGACGGTGTTTTCCGGCGCCGTCGGCGTCGGTCTCGCCTTCGGCCTGCAGAAGGTCGTCTCCAACTTCGTCTCCGGCGTCATCATCCTGCTCGACAAGTCGATCAAGCCCGGCGACACGATCTCGCTCGAAGGCACGTTCGGCTGGATCCGCGAATTGCGGGCGCGCTTCGTCTCGGTGGTGACGCGCGACGGCCGCGAGTTCCTGATCCCCAACGAGGACTTCATCACCCAAAGGGTCATCAACTGGTCGTTCAGCGACAACCTCGTCCGGCTCGACGTGAACTTCGGCGTCTCCTACGACGCCGACCCGCACAAGGTCAGCGAACTGGCTATCGAGGCGGCGATCAGCGTGGGCCGGGTCGAGGCCGACCGGCGGCCGGTCTGCTGGCTGACCGATTTCGGCGACTCCTCGCTGAACTTCGTCCTGCGCTTCTGGATCCGCGACCCCCAGCAAGGCCTGACCAATGTGCGCGGCAAGGTGCTGCTGGCGCTGTGGGATACGTTCAAGGCGAATGGCATCAGCATTCCGTATCCGCACCGGGAGATCATTATGAAGCCGGGCGCGCCGAGCGGGCGATAAGGCCGGTGGCCGGGCGTCGCATCGCAAGATTGCAAGACCCTCGGCAGAGTTCTTTTCATCGCCGGCTGGAGTGCCTCATCTGGTCAGGTTCTCCCCTGCAGCTGCGAGTGAACGGAACCAGAAGAGCCCTGCCGCGTCATAATACAAGCAGGTTTTCGTGGAGTGACCTCGATGCCCCGGCTCGTTCTGTTGGTCGCTGTGGTGCTTGCCCTCGCTTGCGGCGGGGCAGGGGCGGCCAAGCTGGACCCAGCCACCGTCAACGAGGCGCAATTCACCGTCGAGGAACCGAAGGGCTTCAGCCCCGTCCTGCTGAAGGCAGAGATTCTTCTGGATCGCGCCCGTTTCTCGCCAGGCTTGATCGAGGGCCGTGCATCGGAAAATTTCGCCAGGGCGGTCAGGGCCTTTCAGACGGCGAACGGATTGCCGTCGGACGGCAAGCTCACGCGCGAGACCTGGGACAGGCTGATGGCAACCTCCACGAGCCCGGTCCTGGTTGCCTATGAGTTGACGCGCAAGGATGTGCGCGGACCTTTCACCAGGCATATCCCGGCCCGGCTGGAGCGGATGGCCCGCCTGCCGAGGCTCGGCTATCACAATGCGACGGAGAGGCTGGCGGAGCGCTTCCATATCAGCGAGCAATTGCTCAGGCGGCTCAATCCGGGCATCGGCTTCAGGAAGGTCGGCACGAAATTGCTGGTGCCGGATGTTGGCCGGGGGGATCCTCCCGCCGCCATTGCCGGTGTCGAGGTCGACAAGGGCGCGCGCCAGGTGCGCGTGCTTGATCCTTCCGGCAAATGGCTCGCGGTCTTCCCGGCTTCGATTGGCAGCGACGAGAAGCCGGCGCCGACTGGCGAGGCGGAGGTCAAGCGCGTGGTGCGCAATCCGACCTATCACTACGATCCGGACTTCGCTTTCAAGGGGGTCAAGGCAAAGCGGCCATTCACCATTGCTGCCGGCCCCAACAATCCCGTGGGTTCTGTCTGGATCGATCTCTCCATTGAGAGCTACGGCATTCACGGCACGCCCGAGCCCGGCAAGATCGGCGCGACCTTCTCGCATGGCTGCATCAGGCTGACCAACTGGGATGCCGGGGACCTCGCGGCCATGGTGAGGAAAAGCACGAAGGTGAGCTTCAAGGACGAAATGGCGAACGCAGGCGACACGCCTCAGTAGTGCAACAGGCGCAACGCAGGACAGGCTCGCGCGTTGGCGGCGGGCGCATTCCAGCAGGCGATGAAGTCATCTGATCTCATCAATACGCGAGCAAGGCCTTTCCGTATTTGGCCCACAGCTGCTCGCAGTCTCTGGCTCGAAGGGATGGCGTTCCCAGGTCGCCGTACAAAACCATCGCGGCACGGACATCGTAGCCCAGGATCTGAGCATTGGCGAGGAACTGGACGGCCTCGCCCAGACGGCGGACGTCGACAGCGGCATCGGTTTTGTTGGCGCTGTCAACTACCCCCAGGATCTCGGCCGCCGTGTTCCTGACTGCCAAAACAGCCGCCATCGCATCTTCGGTCATCATGTGGCCTGCCGACGAATCGTTTCATTCACATCCCTCGGCATCAGTGGCACAACACTGCGCGGCATGTCCTGAACGCGCCGAACGCTTCGCGACATTTGTTGATTGCACCTTGACGCGAACCACTCGGCCTGTTCACGCGTCAACCCGATGAGGCATTGGCTGGCGAATCCCGCCGGCTCGTTAACGATCGTGTCAAATACGGCCCAAGTGTCGGTTGGCTCCCGGACCACCACGAATCTCATATTAGATACTCCTAATTAAACAACGCGCGAGGAGCGCCGCTGTTCCACCGCGCGGTGCCGTGCCGCCGAGTTGTCATCACGGCGCAGGCTCCACCGCCGCCCCAGCCGTAGCGCCAGCGCCGAGCATGCACTAACATTCCAGCCTAACCCCCTTGGGGCTGGCCGGCGATCTGTTCAAATGGGGAAGTACCCATGACCAATCATTGCTGTGGACCGGGCTATGCTTCTCCCGCCGAGGCGATGCGGGCGCCGCGCGAAAAGCTGCTCTATACGATTGCCATCTACACCGGCACGGGCATTCAGAAGCCGGACTATCTGTGCACCATCGATGTCGACCCGCAGAGCCCGACCTACAGCCAGGTGATTTCACGCCTGCAAATGCCGGGCATCGGCGATGAGCTGCATCATTCGGGCTGGAATGCCTGCTCGTCGTGCCATGGCGATGCCAGCATGGAGCGGAAATACCTGATTGTGCCGGGGGTGCGCTCGTCCAATCTGCATATTGTCGATTGCGGCACCGATCCCCGCAATCCGACCTTGTTCAAGGTCATCGACGGCGCCGAGATCAAGGCCAGGACCAATCTGTCGGCGCCGCACACGGTGCATTGCCTCGGCTCGGATATCATCGTCTCCATGCTTGGCGACGCGCAAGGCAATGCCCCCGGCGGCTATCTGCAGCTCAGCAAGGAGTTCGAGATCGTCGGCCGTTGGGAAAACTCCATGGGCGGCATCAAGTTCGGCTATGATTTCTGGTACCAGCCGCGGCACAACGTGATGGTCAGCTCGGAATGGGCCGCGCCCAACACCTTCATGCCCGGGTTCGACCTCGAAGAGGTCGGCCATCTGAAATATGGCCGCGAGATCCATTTCTGGGATTTCGAGAAGAAGGAGCCAAGGCAGACATTCTATCTTGGTGAGGACGGCCTGATCCCGCTGGAAGTGCGCTTCCATCACAATCCCGACAGCAGCCACGGTTTTGTCGGCGCGGCGCTTTCCGCAAACATCATCCATTGGTGGAAGGACGCGGCGGGCGATTGGCAATGGGAAAAAATCGTCGACGTCGAGAATGAGCCGCATCCCGAATGGCCGATCCCGATACCCGGCGTGATCTCGGTCATCCTGCTCAGCATGGACGACAGATACCTCTATCTGTGCAACTGGCTGCATGGCGACATCCGCCAGTACGACATCTCCGACCCTCACAACGCCAAGCTTACCGGACAAGTGTGGATGGGCGGACTGCTCGGCCGCGCGCCCGAGGTCAATGGCGTGAAAGTCACTGGCGGGCCGCAGATGATCCAGCTCAGCCTCGACGGCAGGCGCCTCTATGTGACGACCTCGCTGTTCTCGACCTGGGACAACCAGTTCTATCCGGAAATCCGGACAAATGGCGGCTGCATGCTGATGGTCAATTGCGATACCGAAAACGGCGGCATGGAAATCGATCCGCGGTTTGTCGTCGATTTCGGCAAGGAACCCAATGGTCCAAGCCGCTGCCACGAAACCCGCTATCCCGGCGGCGATTGCACGAGCGACATCTGGGTATGACCAGCTTCACCATCACGCTCGCCAATCAGGGCGGCGCGGCCTATGCCGTCGATCACCGCAAGCCCCTCTTGCAGAGCCTGCGCGAGCAGGGCGTGGACCTGCCTTACGGCTGCAAGTATGGCGGCTGCATAAGCTGCGCGGCCAAGATGATCAGCGGCAAGGTCGATCAGAGGGCGCAGGTAGCGCTGAACAACCGCCAGATAAACAATGGCTACATCATCCTCTGCGTTGCCCGCCCGCTGAGCGACTGCACGCTGGAGGTCGGCGTCGAAAGCCATGACAGGCTCTATCGCAACCCCTTCCTCGACCCCCTGGCCGCGCATGAATTGAAAGCCGATATCGCGACCCCGCTGGACGACAAGAAATGACCCATATGAACCATGATGAGCCCTATCCGGAGGCTTATCTGCAGCAGATCCTGAAATCGGTCAAAACCATCGCGATGGTGGGCGCCAGCCCAGACAAGACCAAATTTTCCTATGGTGTTCTCAGGGTGCTGCACGAAACCGGCTACGACATGATCCCGGTCAATCCCAGTTTCGGCGTGGAGGAAATTCGAGGGCTCAAAGTGTACCCGTCGCTGGCGGCCATCGACCGGCCCGTCGACATGGTCGAGGTTTTCCGCCGCTCCGAAGATCTAATGGAAGTCGCGCTGGAGGCCATCGCCATCAATGCCAAGGTTCTGTGGGGTCAGATCGGCGTGCGCGATGACGCTGCCGCCTGGTTGGCGGAGGAAGCGGGCTTGAAAGTGGTGATGAACCGCTGTCCCAAAATCGAGTTGTTCCGCCCCTTCTGGAAGCCGAAGTTGCACCTGGGAATATGATTGCAGGTCACGTAATTCGGCGTGTCGGCGGTGACCAATCTGGTCCCTTTGGTGTTGGGCGTTGGTTCTGCTAGGCCGTGGGCTCATACACCCGAAGCCATTGTCGCGATCGGGGATTTTGAGATAGACTTTGCAATCTTGAAATCGTGCCGGATCCTCAGGCCTGCCTTGGGAGATGCTAATGCGCGGGTTCTTGCTTTTCATTCTGTTGGTGCTTGCACACATTCCGATTGTATCGCATGCCGCCGCCATCCACGACGCCGCCATGGAGGGCGATGTCGCGGCGATCACGGCGGCACTCGATGCAGGTGCCGGAATAGATGAGAGCGATGGCACTGCCACCCCGCTCTATCTTGCGGTGATGCTGGGCCACATCGATGCGGCAAAATTGCCCATAGAACGTGGTGCGGACGTCAACGCCCAGACGGCTTGGGGCCCTCCGCTGATGGCGGCCGTGGGGAAAGACAAGATCGATCTGTTAAATCTGTTGCTGGAGCGGAATGCAGATCCAAATTCCAACCGTGACAGCGAATCCGCCCTCCACGTCGCCGTCACTCTCGATTGTCTCGATTGTGTGAGGGCGCTGGTCGAGGCCGGCGCAGACGTGAATGCGAAGACAACGGGCGGCAAGACGCCGCTCCATATCGCAAAGAGCCGGGGGCAAGCCGAAATTGCCGCCTATCTTTTGTCGCACGGGGTTGTCTTGCCAACACCGGCTCCGATCTCAATGAAATTGGCTTCTGCCGATGTCGAGAAAGGTCGAACCTACTTCGCCCGCGTGTGTGTGTCAGTTGCCACACTGCCGAACCGCAGGGAGGGAACAAGATAGGACCCAACTTATGGAGCGTCGTCGGCCGCGACAAGGCATCCGTGGCAGACATGCGTTACTCCGATACCTTGCTGGGCTGGGAGGGGCTATGGACGTACGAGGACCTGAACAGATATCTCTTCGGGCCTATGCTTACCACGCCGGGCGTTAAGATGGAGACGCCTGGCGTCACGGACGAGACCGAACGGGTCAACCTGATCGCCTACTTGCGCACACTCAGTGACAAGCCGATCCCGCTGCCCTGAATCGATGATCTCTTGCACAACTGCTGATGGGCCCGCGTCGGCTAGCAGATTGAATCTTGCCTGAGGTACGCTGCCAGGTGGTCGCTGAGATCGCGCGCGTCATCGCCGGCACCGTCGATCAGCGCGGACTTGCGGCGGCGCAGGAACTGCATTCCCATCAGGTAGAGGCCCGGATGGTCGGCCACCCCGCCGTCGTGACGGACGTGGCCCCAGCGGTCGAGGACAGGCAGCTCCAGCCAGGAGTAGTCCGGCCGGTAGCCGGAGGCCCAGATGATCGTCCTGATCGCGCCGCCGGCGAGATCCAGGCCGAGGGGCGGGTTGTCCTCGACGCGTGTCGGCGGCGGGCGATCCGGCGGCCCGACCGTCGCGTCCAGGCCGTTGTCGCGCGCCCATTCGTCGATGAGGTCGAGCAGCCGGGCCATCTTGAGATCGGAAAGCGCGCACATGTTGCGCAACGACCCCGCGAACTGGGCCTTGCCGTCCTCGGTGATGCCGGCGAGACGACCGACGAGCCTGACGCCGCGGTCGAGCAGCGCATTGAGGTCGAGGGTGGTGCGATCGGGCGTGCCGGCAAGCTGCAGCGAAGGAACGCGTCGCGCCCGCCTGATATCGTCGACCTCGTCGTAGCGCTCGTCGAGCACGCCGGCGGCGTCCATCCACCATTCCAGGTCCTTGCCGCGATAGACGCGGGGCGCCCTTATGTGCTCGCCCACCGACAGCGTCACCTGACGCCCCGAACGCTGCAGCTCCTGTGCGATCTGGGTGCCGCTCGACGACGCGCCCACCACCATCACACCGCCGTCGGCGACCTGGCCCGGATTGCGGTAGGACTGCGCCGTCAGCATGGCGACCGACGGCGGCACGCGGGCGGCGAAATCGGGCAGACGCGCGATGTTGCAGGCGCCCGACGCCAGCACCACGGTCCGGCACCGCCACTCGCCGCGGTCCGTGCGCACCAGGTATCCCGTACTGTCGCCGCGCACCGAGGTAACTGTCGTATGGGTTTCGACCGGCGCCGAGATCGCCCTGGCATAGCTGCCGAGGAAGTCGATCACCTCAGGCAGCGTCCGGTAGCCGTCCGGGTCGTCGCCGTCATAGCGGAAGCCGGGCAGCCGGCTCTGCCAGTTGGGCGTGAGCAGCCGCAGCGAATCCCACCGCTCGGTGCGCCAGCTATTGGCGATCTCGCCGCGCTCGAGCAGCACATGGTCGATGGAGCGCTCCGCGAGGCAGCGGCTCATCGCGAGCCCCGCGTGCCCTGCGCCGACGATCACTGTGGTGACGGAACTAATCGCGCCCTCTCAGCAAAAGCTACGGCTCGAACCGCCCTTCAGTTCACCACGACCGTGACGTTCGTCGGATTGGTGACGATGTCATAGACGGCCGACCGCTTCTGCGACTGGGCGACGAGCGCCTCGATGTCCTCGCGCTTGGCGTCGGCGTCGATGGCGTACTTCACCGTGATGCCGCTGAAGCCGTTGCGGACGTCGCTGTCGATGCCGAGTATGCCGGCGAGATCCATGTCGCCTTCGATGGTCGCCTTCACCGACTTCAACTGGATGTTCCGGTTCTGGGCAACCGCGGCGATGCCGGCGGTCAGGCAACTGGCCAGCCCGACCAGTATGTATTCGACAGGCGTGGCGCCCTGATCCAGGGAAGCGAACACCTCCGGATGGTCGGCGTCGAATGCGAAGGTGGTCTTGCGATGCTGGTCCTGGCCGAGACCGTAAAAACTCTCGACCGTCGAATGGCTGTGGGTGCCATCCTTCCATTCGCACGCCGCGCGCCACTTGAACTGCGCGGCCTCCGGGGCGTTGGTAAGCGCTTCTTTTGCGGCGAGCAGCGCCTCTACGTTGACGCCATTGTCGGCCTGTACTGCGGAAGCCATGATTATCCTCCCTACCTTGCACTGGCTGAAAAACCCGACCGTTTCACTGACCTCTTGATCAGCTTTGGCCGTGGGGCGGGCATGGTATGGGCAGCCAGGCGTTTCGACAAGTTGTTTCCGGCGGGTGCGGGGTCGCCCTTCGGAGCCAGAAATAGCTATTTCGATCAGGCCGTCCCGGCCCGCGCTGGTCTCGCGCCCGCTTGCCGCCGGCTCACTGGGGCGCCGTTCGAAAAGCGCGTGCCGACCGGCCTCAGCCTTTCGATCCTGGCGCCCGACCGATCACCCGCCCACGCCGCCGCGATGATCGACTGGCTGCTGGCGGAGCCGGCTCTGTCATCCTCACCTTGACCAGCGTCGCCGCGGCGTGGCCGGCGGCGCCTATGTAGTCGGGATCGTGGTGGATCAGCATGCTGGAGAAGGCGCCGTCCATCAAAAGCACGATCTCGCGCGCCAGCATGCCGGGCTCGCTGACGTTGTGGCTTGAAAGCTCTGCGGCCAGCCATTGTTCGAAATTGGTCTTGTGGCGCGACCCGGCCTTGACCGCCGGGTGTCCGGGCATGGCGGCGAGCTCGGCGGCGGTGCGCAGATAGCCGCAGCCTTTCCACTTCGGGTGCCGCGCCACGCGCGCCAGATTAGTGAAGATCGCCGCGACTTTTTTGTCGACGCCGCCCTCGGCGGCGTCGAACCAGCCGCCCATCTGCTTGATGTTGGGTTGGTCGCGGCCGTCGAGATAGGCGGCGATCAGATCGTCCTTGCTCCTGAAATGATAGTAGAGCGTGCGCTTGGTCAGCCCCGCCTTTTCGGCCACCGCGTCGACGCTGACCCGAGCGACGCCTTCGGCATAGAACAGCTTCGTCGCCGCATCGACGATGCGTTTGCGGGTGGGGCTGGCGGGCTCGCTCATGTCGCAAGTATACCGACTAGTGAATATACACACAACGCAAAAGCTGATCCTTTCCGGCAGTTCCATGCCGGAGAGAAAAAATGACCGAGCTTGTGCTTTGCGAAAACCACGACCGCGTCGCGGTGCTGACGCTCAATCGCCCCGAAAAACTCAACGCCTTGAATTACGCCTTGATCGATCGTCTGCTCGAAATGCTCGACAGGATCGAGACCGACGACGCCGTTCGCGCCGTCATCCTGACCGGAGCAGGCGAGCGCGCCTTCTCCGCCGGCGCCGACATCCACGAATTTTCGATCAGCGTCGCCACCGGCGCGGATGTAGCTCTGCGCGACTTCGTCATGCGCGGCCAGCGGCTGACGGCGCGGCTCGAAGCCTTCCGCAAGCCGGTCATCGCCGCCGTCAATGGAATTGCCTTCGGCGGCGGCTGCGAGATCACCGAGGCGGTGCCGCTGGCCATCGCCAGCGACCGCGCGCTGTTCGCCAAGCCCGAGATCAACCTCGCCATGCCGCCGACCTTCGGCGGCACACAGCGCCTGCCGCGGCTGGCCGGCCGCAAGCGGGCGCTGGAGCTGCTGCTGACGGGCGAGACCTTTTCGGCGGAGCGCGCCGCCGAGCTCGGCCTCGTCAACAGGATCGTGCCGCACACCGAGCTGATGCCTGCGGCCCGGGATCTCGCCCGGCGCATCCTCAGCCATTCGGCGACCGCGGTGGCCGGCATCCTCACCGCGGTGGCGCGCGGCATCAATCTCGGCATCGCCGAAGGCCTACTGGTCGAGGCGGAGCAGTTCGCCCGGCTGGTTCCGACCGCCGATCTGCGCGAGGGGCTCGACGCCTGGATGGAGCGCCGCAAACCCGCCTTTGGCGGTTCGTGGATGCACATCACCCGGCCAAGCGAGGCAAGGCGCGCCTCGGTGGCAATGGACCGCGCGGCGGCTCAGGGCGAAACGGCTACCCGGCCCCGCATGTTGGGATGAAAGCGGCAGAAATAGTCGACCGCGCCGGCTTCCTTGAGGGTCGTCTTTCCCGTCGATTTCGGCGGGATAATCACCTCCCAGCCGCCTTTCACCGTGGCCGTGTGGGCGAACGCATCCTTGTTCACCCACTCGATCGTGTCGCCGACCCTGGCCGTAACGCTTGCCGGCGAGAAGACGAGCTTGTCGATGGTCACCGTGATCGTCTCCGCCGGCGCCGGGCTGGCGGTGAGCGCCAGCGCCAGCGCCGCTAATGCCGGCCGTGTCAGCGCCGTCATTTCAGGCTGCCGGCGACATGCTCGGCATGCTGCTGATGCCCCTGGAAGATCTTCAGCCCGGTCTCCAGCAGGCTCTTCAACTCGGCATTGCTCGCCGACGGGATGAGCAGGGTCTCCAGCGCCCCGTTGACCTGCTTGTGGTAGGCCACCTCATTCTCGACATAGGCCTTGTCGAAGGCCGCGCCGTCGAGCTTGGCGAGCTTGCCGCGTTCTTCGGCCGCCGCCTTGGCCAGCGCCTGGCTCGTGGCGTTGTCCTCCGGCGTGACATTGAGCTTCTTGACCAGGTCGAGCGCCTGCTTGTTCACCGTCTCATGGTCGCGCACCATGTCGTTGGCGAAATCCACGACCTCCTTGGTCTTGGACTTCTCGATCGCCAGCTTGGCCGCCTCGATGTCGATCGTGCCCGCCGTGTAGGCGATGTGGGCGATCTGCGGATCGGTCGGCTTGTCGGCGGCCTGCGCCAGCGGCGCGGCGCCGAGCATGAGCAGGGCGGCGAGGGCAACGGTCGGTCGGGTAAACATGGCATCTCCTTCGCCCGGTGGTGCCGGGCTCGCGTTCTTCGGTTAACGCTGATTGGATGCGGGAAGGCCCGAAACGTTCCCGGGAATCAGCCTTCGATCCCCAGTCTTTTCATCACCGCCTCGGTCAGCCGCTCGCAGCGGCGGCCGGCGAAGGGGAAGGCGTCGAGCAGCACCGGGCCGATCTCGTCGTCCAGCGCCTTGCGCACCAGGGCGCGCGCCCGGTGCAGCCTCGTCTTGACGGTCTCGGGCTTGACGCCGAGCAGGTCGGCGGTCTCGTCCATGCTGAAGCCCTCTATGACGCGGGCGATGAACACGCTGCGGTAGACATCGGGCAGGCTGTCGGTCGCCCGTTCGACAAGTGCGAGGATCTGCCGCTGCGCCATCGTCCGCTCCGGATCGTCGCTCGCGTTGAGGGGAAACGGGATGATCTGCGCATCCGGATTCTCAGGCATCGCGACGGTGCGCTTTCGTTTCCGCAGCCGGCCGAGCGCCTCGTTGATGACGATGCGCGACAGCCAGGTCGAGAGCGAGGCATCGCCGCGAAAGGCGGCGAGGCTGGCGAAGGCGCGGACATAGGCCTCCTGGACGATGTCCTCGGCCTCGGCGTCGTTGCGTACCACGCCGCGCGCGATGCGGTAGAGCCGCTGGTTGTGCGTCTTGATGATCAGGCGGAAGGCGTCCGCCTCGCGCGCCAGCGCACGGCGCACAAGCGCCATGTCGCCAGATGCTGTTTCGGGCGCCGCGACAGCGGCAAGCTTCCTCATCATGCCCCGATCTCCTTGCACAGACGCTCCATCGGGACATTGGATGCGCTGGCCGCAAAAAGGTTCCCGGATTTTGGCGCCTATGTTAAGCCGCCGCCAGGCCCTTGTCTGCCGCCTGCACGCGCGCGGCTGCGGCCAAAAGGTCGGTCTGCGTGATCAGGCCGAGGATGCGCCGTTCGCCATCGACGATCACCGCCGCATGGCTGCGCCCGTCGGTCAGCACCGGCAGCAGGCTCATCGCCGGCGTGTCTGGCGAGGCGGTGCCGGCCTTCGACATCACGCCCTTCACCGTGTCGGTGGCTTTCGTCAGCTCGCGCAGGCCGACGGCGCCGACCAGCCTCGCTTCGGCGTCGACCACCGGCAAGGTGCGGATGTTGTGGTCGAGAAGCTGCTGCCGCGCCGCGTCGGCGGAGGCATCTTCCGGCACCGAGATCACGTCGCGCGACATGATGTCTTCGCAAAGCAGCGTGCGATGCGTGCGCACCATCGCCTGCAGCTCGACTTGCCTGAGCAACCGTTCGAGGTCGTCGCGCCCGATGTCGAAGGTCTCGTCGAGCGCGGTCAGCGCCGCGTCGATATCCTCGGGCCGGAAGCCGACGCGCTCGCGTGGCGCCGGATCGGCGGTGCCGTGGCTGTTGGCGGCGGGAGCGGCGACATGCGGATAGTTGCGCCGCGCCAGCCGGTGGAAGAGGAAGCCGAGCGTGACCAGGATGGTCGAGTTCAGCGCCACCGGCACGAACGGGAACAGGAAACCGGCGCTGATGACCGCCGGACCGCCGAGCACGGCGGTGAGCGCGGCGGCACCGCCCGGCGGGTGCAGGCAGCGCGTGAACGACATCGCCGCGATCGCCAGCGCCACGGCAAGGCCGGACGCGATCACCGGATCGTGCACGAAATGCGCCACGGTGACGCCGACCAGCGCCGAGATCGAATTGCCGCCGATGATCGACCAGGGCTGCGCCAGCGGGCTCGCCGGCACGGCGAAGAGAAGCACGGCCGAGGCGCCCATCGGCGCCACCAGCAGCGCCACATGCGGGCCGCCGCCCATCGCCAGCCCGCTGATCACGCCGGTCAGCGCGATGCCGATCGTGGCGCCGATGCAGGCCAGCAGCCGTTCGCGCAGCGTTGCGCCGGCAAGGATGGGGACAAAAAGGCGGAACGCCATGGCAAATCCTGCATGCAAGAGAAATTGCGCTGCCCGCAATGCAGCCGCGGTCGCGGATTTGGAAGCCAAACCAATCCGCGCATTTGCGATTGCGGAGAATATTATTGCGCGACGCGGGTCAGAGGGCTGTCGCCTGCGGCCTTCGCTTTCTCAATCGCGCCAAGGCCTTGCGGTCGTGTGCGGAATCGATCCCTCAACCCGGGTTGTCTTCGCAGGTCAGGCCGTTGCCGCCGCCGCCGCCAGTCCGCGCAACAGGTCGGCCTTGAGGTCGTCGACGTCCTCGAGCCCGACTTGGAGGCGGACCAGCGGCCCCTCATAGGAGCCCTTGGCGACGGTGCGGTCGCCGAGGAACACCGGCACCGCCAGGCTCTCATAGCCGCCCCAGGAATAGCCAAGGCCGAAGAGCTTCAGCGCGTCGAGAAAGGCGTGCTGCGCCTTCTGCCCGCCGCCCTTGAGCACGATCGAGAAGACGCCGCTCGAGCCGCAGAAGTCGCGCTTCCAGAGCGCGTGGTCGGGATGGCTCTCCAGCGCCGGGTAGAGCACCTGCGCCACGCCGGGCTGCTCCTCGAGCCAGCTCGCCAGGGCAAGCGTGCTCTTCCGGTGATGCTCGAGCCGGACCCCCATCGTGCGCAGGCCGCGCAGCACCTGGTAGATGTCGTCCGGGCCGGAGCAACAGCCAAGCGTGCAAAAACCCTCGTAGAGCTGCTTCCAGTACGTCTCGTTGGCCGAGACGGTGCCGAGCAGCACGTCCGAATGGCCGGCTGGGTATTTCGTCGCCGCATGGATCGAGATGTCGACGCCATGGTCGAGCGGCTTGAAATAGAGCGGCGTCGCCCAGGTGTTGTCCATCATGACGATGGCTCCGGCTTGATGCGCCGCCTTGGCGATCGCCGGGATGTCCTGCACCTCGTAGGTGTTCGATCCCGGCGATTCCGTAAACACCACCTTGGTGTTGGGCTTGATCAGCGCGGCGATGCCGGCGCCGATGTGCGGATCGTAATACTCGACCTCGATGCCCAGCCGCTTCAGCATCGTGTCGGCGAAGTGCCGTGTCGGGTGATAGACGCTGTCGACGATCAGGAGATGGTCGCCCGCCGCGAGGAAGGTGAGCAGCGGCACCGTCACCGCCGCCAGGCCGGAGGGTACCGCGATCGTGCCGGCCGAACCCTCCAGGGCGTCGACGGCCTGCGTCAGCGCGTCCATGGTCGGCGTGCCGCGCGTGCCGTAGGTGTATTTCTGGCTGCGCGCCGCCATCGACGCCGCGTCGGGATAGAGCACCGTCGAGGCATGCACGACCGGCGGATTGACGAAGCCGAAATAGTCGCGCGGATTGTTGCCGGAATGGGCAAGCCGCGTGTTGATTCCCATTTCGCCGTTGTCTTTTGCCATGTCTCTCGCCTGTGGTGGGGGTGACGCCAGCCATAATGCGGCGGCTCGGACCACGCAACCGCCCGGTGCCCGCCAGTCGGCGGTGTTTCAATGTGCCAAATCCTTGCCGGGCGGACCGCGGCGGAGCCTGGCTTAGGCGCCGGCGATCGGACTTTGATCCGACTATCAGGCCGTGTGGGAACGTTATATGTTACACGTCTAATATGATCATTGCCGGGTTGCCTTGATGCGCGCCGGACAATTTATCTGGCCGCGGTCCCGTCTCCCCCGCAATGCAGGCACTTCGCGCTAACCAAGGGAGGACTGTGATGCCCGACGTCAAGTGGACGATGAAGGCACGCGAATTCGTCAACTGCAACTGCGCCTATGGCTGCCCGTGCCAGTTCAACGCCTTGCCAACCGAAGGGTTCTGCCAGGCGGTCGTCGGCATGGAAATCGAAAAGGGCCAGCACGGCGACACCAGGCTTGACGGCTTGCGCTTCGCCGGCGTCTTTCGCTGGCCGGGTGCGATCCACCTCGGCAAGGGCGAGGCCGCGGTGGTCATCGACGAGCGGGCAACGCAGGCGCAGCGCGACGCGCTGCTTCGCATCCTGAGCGGCCAGGATACCGAGCCCGGCGCCACCATCTTCCAGGTCTTCTCGACCACGCTGGAGAAAGTCCACGATCCGATCTTCGCCGCTATCGACTTCAACGTCGACATCGACGCAAGGACGGCCCGGTTGAGCGTGCCTGGCATTGCCGAGGGGTACGGCGAGCCGATCAAGAACCCTGTTACCGGCGCCGAGCATCGGGCGCGCATCGACCTGCCGCATGGCTTCGAATACACGCTCGCTGAAGCCGGACGCGGCTGGACCAAGGCGACCGGCCCGATCAAATTCGAGGTCGCGGACACGCACAGCCACTTCGCCGAAATCCACCTTTCGCAAAGCGGCGTCGTGCACTGACGCCGCCATGCCCGACACGGCCCTCGAGGCGGTGCTGCGGCGCGACCGCGCGGTCGTCGCCGCGGCGCTCGTCGTCATTGCGGTGCTCGCCTGGGCCTATCTGCTGTGGCTCGCAGCCGACATGAGCATGCCCGCCACGCCCGCGCAGGCGGGCGGCGACATGGCCGGCATGAACATGTCCGATCCGAGCACCATGGACATGAGCGGCATGGACATGCCGGGCATGGATATGGGCGAGGCGGTCGCGCCGGCTTTCCGCGCCTGGGCGGCGGCCGATTTCGGCTTCATCTTCGCCATGTGGGCGGTGATGATGGTCGGCATGATGACGCCGTCGGTGGCGCCGATGCTGCTGCTTTATGCCGGCGTCGGCCGCAAGGCCGCGGCGAGCGGGCGCACCATCGCGTCGACGGGATGGTTCTTCAGCGGCTATCTGCTGGTCTGGATCGGCTTCAGCCTTGCCGCGACCGGCGCGCAATGGCTGCTCGCCCGTCTCGCCTTGCTCGATCCGATGATGGCGACCAACAGCGGCATCCTCGGCGGCGTCATCCTGATTGCCGCCGGTATCTACCAATGGACGCCGATGAAGGGCGTCTGCCTCAGCCAATGCCAGGCGCCGATCGCCTTCCTGACCAGACATGGCGGATTCCGCACCGCGGCGCTAGGCGCGCTGCGGCTGGGTATCGCGCACGGCGCCTATTGCCTCGGCTGCTGCTGGGCGTTGATGGCGCTCCTGTTCGTCGGCGGCGTCATGAACGTGCTCTGGATCGCGGCGATCGCCATCCTCATCCTGCTGGAAAAGACTGTCCCGACGGGCCGAGCTCTCCCGCGAATCTCCGGCGCGGTGATGGTGGCGATCGGCGTCTGGCTGCTCGCCGGCGCCGGGTGATCGTCCGCCTGCTAATCTTCATGCATGTTGATTTGTATTGATGAATGCAGCCGTCGTCCGGTTCGCCCGTGGCGGTCGCCGGCGAGGTCTTCCCCAATGAAACAAGAACAAACGCCAGGCTGATCTTTGCCGGTGTTGGGCTCATGCGGAAGGGCGGACTTTGCCGACTCTGGTTGCACGCTCCGGCTAATTTGCGGGCGCGTTTGGCCGCAATTCGGGCATTTGCGGCAATCGGTTTTCAAACTCTTTGGGAAACGGTCATTTCCCTTGACCTCACAGGAATAATCGCCTTCGATGCAGTTCGTGAATGGGAGGCAGCGCGTCGGTTGCGATGCGGGGATCCGGGAGTGGCCGGAAAGGGAGCTGCGTTCACACGGGAAAAAGATCAGGGTCGCCTGAGAACAGGGTCACCTGTAAAACAGAAAAGGGTATGTGGGTCATGAAACATATTGCATTCGGTATTCTCGGCGCCGCCGCGCTTGGGTTTACGGCATCGGCGGCTTCGGCCGGCACGCTCGACACTGTCAAGCAGAAGGGCTTCATCCAGTGCGGCGTCTCCACCGGTCTGGCCGGCTTCTCGGCGCCGGACGACAAGGGTGACTGGCAGGGCATCGACGCCGACTTCTGCCGCGCCGTCGCGGCCGCCGTCTTCGGCGACGGCTCCAAGGTCAAGTTCACACCGCTCAGCGCCAAGGAGCGCTTCACCGCGCTGCAGTCGGGCGAGGTCGACATCCTGTCGCGCAACACCACCTGGACCATCAATCGCGACACCGCGCTCGGTCTGAACTTCATCGGCGTCACCTACTATGACGGCCAGGGTTTCATGATCAACGCCAAGAAGCTGCCGGGCGTGAACTCGGCGCTGCAGCTTTCAGGCGCCGCCGTCTGCGTGCAGAGCGGCACCACGACCGAGCTCAACCTCGCCGACTACTTCAAGTCGAACAAGATGGAGTACAACCCCGTCGTGTTCGAGAAGCTGGAAGAGGTCAACGCCGCCTATGACGCCGGCCGCTGCGACGTCTACACCACCGACCAGTCGGGCCTCTACGGCATCCGCCTGACGCTGGGTTCGCCCGCCGACCATGTCGTGCTGCCCGAGATCATCTCCAAGGAGCCGCTCGGCCCGGCCGTGCGTCAGGGCGACGACCAGTGGTACCACATCGTCAAGTGGACCTATTTCGCGCTGCTCGACGCCGAGGAACTCGGCATCACCAAGGCCAATGTCGAGGAGATGAAGGCCTCCGACAACCCCGAGATCAAGCGCGTGCTCGGCCAGGAGGCTGACACCAAAATCGGCACCGATCTCGGCGTCTCCAACGACTGGGTCGTGAACATCGTCAAGGCTGTCGGCAATTACGGCGAAGTGTTCGAGAAGAATGTCGGCTCGGGCAGCCCGCTCAAGATCGCGCGCGGCATCAACGCGCTCTGGACCAAAGGCGGTCTGCAATACGCTCCGCCGATCCGCTGATCGAAATGTGATCCGGGAGGCAGGCTGTCTGCCTCCCGGTTTCTCTTTCCAGGGGACGGTCGCATGGCATCGCAGGAAATCCTTCGCGAGGAGCCGAGCAGGGCTTCCTTCATCAATGACCCTAAGGTACGCAGCCTTTTCTTCCAGACGCTGGTCATCGTCATTCTGTTCGGCTCGGTCTGGTGGATCGTGCAAAACGTCATCGACAATCTGGCACGCCTGCACATCGCCTCCGGCTTCGGCTTCCTGAAGGGGCGGGCCGGCTTCGATATCTCGGACACGCCGATCGCCTATACGTCGGATTCGACCTATGGCCGCGCCATCATCGTCGGGCTGATCAACACGATCATCGTCGCCGTCGCCGGCATCATCACCGCCACGATCATCGGCTTCGTCGTCGGCATCGGTCGTCTTTCGCAGAACTGGCTGATCCGCAAGATCTGCACGGTCTATGTCGAAATCTTCCGCAACATTCCGCCGCTGCTGGTCATCTTCTTCTGGTATTCCGGTGTGCTCGCCGTGCTGCCGCCGCCGCGCGAGAGCTACAACCTGCCCTTCGGCTCCTTCCTCAACCAGCGCGGCTTCTATTTTCCGCGCGCCGTCTGGGGTGACGGCTCCTGGCTGATCCTGGTCGCCTTCCTCGTCGGCCTGGCCATGGCGTGGTTCGTCGCCCGCACGGCCCGCCAGCGGCAGATGGTGACCGGTCAGCAGTTCCCGGTGTTCTGGACGTCGATAGCGCTGATCGCCGGCCTGCCGCTGCTTGCCTACGCGCTTAGCGGCTTCCCGCTGAGCTTTGATTTTCCGAAGCAATCGACCTTCAACCTGACCGGTGGCTTCCAGGTCAAGCCGGAATTCCTGTCGCTCTATCTGGCGCTGTCCTGCTACACGGCAGCCTTCATCGCCGAGATCGTGCGTGCCGGTATCAGGGGCGTCAGCAGAGGCCAGACCGAGGCCGCCGGGGCGCTGGGGCTGCGCTCGGGCCCGATCCTGCGGCTGGTCGTGGTGCCGCAGGCCATGCGCATCGTCATCCCGCCGCTGACCAGCCAGTATCTCAACCTGACCAAGAACTCCTCGCTGGCGATCGCCATCGGCTATCCCGATCTCACCGCCACCGCCGGCACGGTGCTCAACCAGACCGGCCAGGCGGTCGAGGGCGTGCTGATCATGATGATCGCCTATCTGGTGCTGAGCCTCGTGACCTCCGCGGTCATGAACGTCGTCAACGCCAGAATGGCATTGGTGGAGAGGTAGGACCATGCAGGAACATGATATGTCCTGGGTGCGTACCGAGATGGCTCTCGCCCAGCCGGCGCCGCCAAGCGAACGCGGGCTCTATGCCTGGGTGCGCAAGAACCTGATCGCCACCCCCGGCGACACCATCCTGACCATCCTCGGCATTCTCATCGTCGCCTGGATCCTGCCGCAGGTCATCAACTGGGCTCTGCTCAACGCCCAGTGGACGGGTCCGGATCGCACCGTCTGCGCCACCGTCGCGCAGGGCGGCATCCAGCCGGACGGCTGGAGCGGCGCCTGCTGGGCCTTCGTCAACGCCAAGTTCGGCCAGTTCATGTTCGGCCGCTATCCGATCGAGGAGCGCTGGCGGCCGATCCTCGTCGCCATCCTGTTCGTGGCGCTGCTGGTCCCGATGCTGATCCCGCGCGTGCCGCGCAAGGGGTTGAACGCCATCCTCTTGTTCCTCGTTCTGCCGATCGTCTCGTTCTTCCTGCTGATCGGCGGCGTGTTCGGCCTGCCGCATGTCGAGACTTCGCTGTGGGGCGGGCTGCTGGTCACGCTCAGCCTGTCCTTCGTCGGCATCGCTGTCTCGCTGCCGCTCGGCACGGTGCTCGCGCTCGGCCGGCGCTCCAAGATGCCGGCCATCAAGTTGCTGTGCGTCATCTTCATCGAGACTGTGCGTGGTATCCCGCTCATCACGGTGCTGTTCTTCGTCAGCGTCATGCTGCCGCTGTTCCTGCCGGAGGGCGTCACCTTCGACAAGTTCCTGAGGGCGCTGATCGGCGTCTCGCTGTTTGCCGCCGCCTATATGGCGGAGGTGGTGCGCGGCGGCCTGCAGGCGATTCCGAAAGGGCAGTATGAGGGCGCCGATTCGCTCGGCCTCGGCTACTGGCAGAAGATGGGCCTGATCGTGCTGCCGCAGGCGCTGAAGCTGGTCATTCCCGGCATCGTCAACACCTTCATCGGCATGTTCAAGGACACCAGCCTGGTGCTGATCATCTCGATGTTCGACCTGCTCGGCGTCGTCAAGCAGAACTTCTCCGACGCCAACTGGGCGACGCCGCAGACCGCGAAATCCGGCCTGGTGTTCGCCGCCTTCGTGTTCTGGCTGTTCTGCTTCGGCATGTCGCGCTATTCAATGTACACGGAGCGCCGGCTCGACACCGGCTACAAACGCTGATGCATGTCGCCCAAGAGTGTATTGCGGTTTTGGGGTAACGACATGCATCAAAGACAACGATAAGGGGAATTGGCCATGACCACCGAAAACGCCGTCAGCGCGGACGACCTCAAGGTCGATGCCAAGAAGATGCACATCTCGACGACCGACGTCGCCATCGACATCGTCGGCATGCACAAATGGTACGGCGAGTTCCATGTGCTGAAGGACATCAACCTCAAGGTGATGCGCGGCGAGCGCATCGTCATCTGCGGCCCGTCCGGCTCCGGCAAGTCGACCATGATCCGCTGCATCAACCGGCTGGAGGAGCACCAGAAGGGCAAGATCATCGTCGATGGCAAGGAACTGACCAACGATCTGAAGAAGATCGACGAGGTGCGCCGCGAGGTCGGCATGGTGTTCCAGCACTTCAACCTGTTCCCGCATCTGACCATTCTGGAGAATTGCACGCTGGCGCCGATCTGGGTGCGCAAGACACCGAAGAAGCAGGCCGAGGAAATCGCCATGCATTTCCTCAAGCGCGTCAAGATCCCTGAGCAGGCCAACAAATATCCGGGCCAGCTTTCGGGCGGCCAGCAGCAGCGCGTGGCGATCGCGCGCTCGCTGTGCATGAACCCGCGCATCATGCTGTTCGACGAGCCGACCTCGGCGCTTGATCCGGAAATGATCAAGGAAGTGCTGGAGACGATGGTGGGTCTGGCCGAGGAAGGCATGACCATGCTCTGCGTCACCCACGAGATGGGCTTTGCCCGCAAGGTCGCCAACCGGGTGATCTTCATGGACCAGGGCCAGATCGTCGAGCAGAACACGCCGGCCGAGTTCTTCGACCATCCGCGCCACGAGCGCACGAAACTGTTCCTGTCGCAGATCCTGCACTGAGCGGTTCCCATATCGAACGCAGAAGCCCGGCCGCAATGCGGCCGGGCTTTTTTCATATGCACGGGCCGAGGCGATCCGTCGTGAGGCCGCAAAGGTGTCGTCGATGAGAAGGTTCTGGCGTTTCCTTGTTGGCCTGCTGGCCGCGTTCGCGCTCACCGCGGCGCTCGGTACGCTGGTGCCGCGCCCGCTTTGGCCGGCGGCCGCAGCGGGCGAGGGCAGCAGGCGCATCCTGGTGCTGAGCAACCCGATCCACACTGACATCGCCATCCCCGTCGATGAAGAGGTGCGCCGGCGTTTCCATTTCCTCACCGATGCCGGCATTCCGGCCGACGTGCCGGAGGTGCGCTACATCGTCTTCGGCTGGGGCGGCCGTGCCTTCTACCTGGAAACGCCGACGTGGTCGGAGCTGAAGGCGGTGCCGGTCCTCAAGGCGCTGACGCTCGACGCCTCGGTGATGCATGTCGATGTCGCCGGCGCAATCAGCGAACCGCATCCCGATGTCGCCGGTTTCGACATCGACGACGATCGTTTCTCAGCGCTGCTCGACTATATAGCGGCGAGCTTCCGGCAGGGACCGAACGGCCCGATGGCCATCGACAATACCGGCTATTCCCGCTTCGACCGCTTCTACGAGGCCAACGGCCATTTCAACGCGCTGGTCGGCTGCAACACCTGGACGGCAGCCGCGCTGCGCACCGCCGGCCTGCGCACCGGCTGGTGGAACCCGCTGCCCGTGTCGCTGGGGTGGTCGATGCGGTTGTATGATTGAAGCCAATCATGAGCGCCTCATTCGTTCGCGCTGTCCCGCCAGCCGATCGCAATTGCGATCGCCCACTAAGGCGGTCAACGCCGCACCACCTTCCGCGCCTCCCACCCGTAGAGCCAGTCCAGATCGGCCGCGAGCTTCTCCGCCGGCCGCGTCGCCAGCACCAGGTTGCGCGCGATCGCCACCGGCCCCCGGGCATGCCAGGCAAGCCGGTTGAGCGCGCCGCGCCTCAGTACCTTCGCGATGCGCGGCCGCCTCAGGTTCTCCCAGACGGCAAGGCTCTGCCCTGGATCGTCGGGGAAGTCGGCGACCATGCCGGCAAGCATCGCGGCGTCCTCTATTGCCATGGCGGCGCCCTGCGCCGCGAACGGCGTCATCGCATGCGCGGCGTCGCCAATGAGCGCGATCCCGGCTGGCGTCGTCCAGCGCTGCTGGGCGACGGTATGGATCGGAAACGCCGTCCACGGACTGGCCTGCGCGACAAGCCTTGCCAGCGCCGGCGCCGTGCCGCGCATGGCGCCTGAGAGGATGGCCGGGTCGGCATGGCCGGACCAGCCTTCGGCGATGCGCTCGCCCCTGGTGAAGGCGGCGAGGTTGAAGGCGCTGCCTTGGCTCACCGGATAGGCCACCAGGTGGAAGCCAGGATGCAGAAAGGTGGTGACGCAGTCCGTGCCGCCGACCGTTGCAAAGGCTTCTCCGGCGGCACTTTCAGCCGCGACCGTCGCGCGCCAGGCAAGCTCGCCCGAGAAGCGGCTCTTGCCGAAGCCCGGCTCCATGACGGCGAGCTTTTCGCGAAGCGACGACCAGACGCCGTCGGCGCCGACCAGCAATTGGCCGCTGGCCTCGATCCTGCGCCCGTCCGCTTCGACCGTCACCGCAACGCCTTGCGGCCCGGTGGCAAGGCCTGTTACTCGTGCGCCGGTGACGAGTTCGATGTCGCGGCACTCCGCGGCCTGCGCTGTCAGCGCCGCCTGTACGTCGGCACGGTGGGCGACGAGATAGGGCGCACCCCAACGGCTCTCGCCGGCTTGCCCCAGCGGCACCCGCGCCAGTTCACTGAGCGTCGCGGCGTCCTTCAGCACCACCGCCTCCGGCCGAACGGCATGCGGAAGCAACCGATCGAGCACGCCGACCTGCCTGAGGATGCGCGTCGCGTTGGGGGAAAGTTGGATGCCGGCGCCGGCCGCTTCGAGTCGCGGCGCCTGTTCGAAAATCTGCACGCGATGGCCGCGTTCGGCGAACGCAATGGCCGCGGTTAACCCGGCGATACCCGCTCCGGCGATGACGACTTGCCGGGAGCGCGCGTCGTCCATCAGATCTGTCGCGAAAGAGTCAGGCGGCCTGGTCGATATAGAGGCAGCCCGGCGGCACCGTTTCCGTCGCCTTCAGCTTCGACGAATAACGGTAGAGCGTCGAGCAATAGGGGCAGACCTTCTCGTTGTCGTCGCCCATGTCGAGGAAGACATGCGGATGGTCGAAAGGCGGGTTGGCGCCCGTGCACATGAATTCTCTGACGCCGATGTCGATCGCCGGATGGCCCGCATCGTTCTGGAAATGGGGAATGGAACCGCCTGCCATCGTCGTCTCCAATTTGGTCTCGGCCTGCTTTCGGCCAGTTTGCATCTGGATCATAACCGGCCTCTTTGCAAGATCGATGAAATGAAACTGTCGCAAAACCCTGTCAGAGGATAAGTTGAGCCGGTTAACCGGCTGGAGCATTTTTGCAGCCAGGCGTAATGCCTGGCTCCGAAAGGATGTTCAAGGAAACCGGGGCAGGGGCAAGAGCAGGAATCATGAACGAACTGAAGCCGGTGCAAAGCGAATTCATCACCATCGAGGCGGCAAGCCCGGAAGCCGGCAATCCAGACCGTTTCGTCAATCGCGAGTTCTCCTGGCTGCAGTTCAACCGCCGCGTGCTGGAAGAATCGCTGAATGCGAACCATCCGCTGCTCGAACGGGTCCGCTTTCTGTCGATCTCGGCCGCCAATCTCGACGAGTTCTTCATGGTCCGCGTCGCCGGCCTCGCCGGCCAGGTGCGCGAGGGCATCGCCCTCAAGAGCCCGGACGGCCGCACGCCGGAGCAGCAGCTCGAACAATTGCTGCGCGAGGTCGAGCGCCTGCAGGAGGACCAGCAGAAAAGCCTGTCGGCGCTGATGCAGCTGCTCAACAAGGAAGGCATCGAGAGCATCACTCGCGACGCGCTGACCAAGGACGAGAGGGCCTGGCTGGAAGAACATTTCCAGGATCAGGTGTTCCCGGTGCTGACCCCGCTGTCGATCGACCCGGCGCACCCGTTCCCGTTCATCCCCAATCTCGGCTTTTCGATGGCGCTGCAATTGCGCCACCGCAAGAACGGCGAGGAGATGAGCGCGCTGCTGCGCCTGCCGGTGGCCCTGAAGCGCTTCATCCGCCTGCCCGACCGCAAGAACCATGTCCGCTTCATCCCGCTCGAGGAAGCGGTCGGCCTCTATATCGGCAAGCTCTTCCCGGGCTACGAGGTCAAGGGCTCCGGCACCTTCCGCCTCATCCGCGACAGCGATATCGAGGTCGAGGAAGAGTCCGAGGATCTGGTGCGCCTGTTCGAGACGGCGCTGAAGCGGCGTCGCCGCGGTTCGGTCATCCGCATCGAGTTCGACATGTCGATGCCACCCGCGCTGCGCGACTTCGTCGCCGGCGAGCTCGGCGTTTCGTCGAGCCGCATCAGCGTCTTGACCGGTCCGCTGGCGCTGAGCCAGATCTCCGAGATCGTCGCCGTCGCGCGCGACGATTTGAAGTTCACGCCCTACAATCCGCGCTTTCCCGAGCGCATCCGCGAGCATGGCGGCGACTGCTTCGCCGCCATCCGCGAGAAGGACATCGTCGTCCACCACCCCTACGAATCCTTCGACGTGGTGGTGCAGTTCCTTCGCCAGGCGATGGCCGACCCGGAAGTGGTGGCGATCAAGCAGACGCTCTACCGCACCTCCAACGACAGCCCGATCGTCCGAGCGCTGGTCGACGCGGCCGAGGCCGGCAAGTCGGTGACGGCGCTGGTCGAGCTCAAGGCGCGCTTCGACGAGGAGGCCAATATCCGCTGGGCACGCGACCTCGAACGCGCCGGCGTCCAGGTCGTGTTCGGCTTCCTCGAACTGAAGACCCACGCCAAGATGTCGCTGGTGGTGCGGCGCGAGGACGGCAAGCTGCGCAACTACGTGCATCTCGGCACCGGCAACTACCATCCGGTCACCGCGCGCATCTACACCGACCTGTCGTTCTTCACCACCGACGCTACGATCGCGCGCGATGTCGCCCAGCTCTTCAACTTCATCACCGGCTATGCCGAGCCGGCCGAGGAGATGCGGCTGGCGGTCTCGCCGTTCACGCTGCGCAAGCGCATCCTGAAGCACATTTCGGACGAGATCGCCCATGCGCGCGAGGGCCGGCCGGCCCGCATCTGGATGAAGATGAACGCGCTGGTCGATCCGATCATCATCGACGCGCTCTACGATGCCAGCCGCGCCGGCGTCGAGATCGACCTCGTCGTGCGCGGCATCTGCTGTTTGAGGCCGCAGGTGCCGGGCCTGTCGGAAAACATAAGGGTGAAATCGATCGTCGGCCGCTTCCTCGAGCATAGCCGCATCTACTGCTTCGGCGACGGCCACGGCCTGCCTTCGGACGAGGCGATCGTCTACATCTCCTCGGCCGATCTGATGCCGCGCAATCTCGACCGCCGCGTCGAGACCATGGTGCCGATCACCAATCCAACTGTGCATGAACAGGTGCTTGGCCAGATCATGCTGGGCAACATCATGGACAACCAGCAAAGTTTCGACGTATTGGCTGACGGAACCTCCCGGCGCGTCGTGCTTGAGGAGGGCGAGGAACCGTTCAACGCGCAGGAATATTTCATGACCAATCCGAGCCTGTCCGGACGGGGTGACGCGCTGAAGTCACATGCGCCCAAGCGCATAGCCCAGTTCAAGCGCCGCAAGAAGAACGGCGCCGCGTGATTTCTACTTCCCAGGGCCGGCTCCAGGACCGGCGGCCGCTGTCGATCATCGACATCGGCTCGAACTCGATCCGCCTCGTCGTCTACGAAGGGTTGGCGCGCTCGCCGACTGTGCTGTTCAACGAAAAGATGCTGGCCGGCCTCGGCCGCCGCATCGTTTCGACCGGCAAGCTCGACCCCGAGGCGGTGACCCGCTCGATGGAGGAGTTCCGCCGCTTCCGCGCGCTCTCCGATCAGGCGGGCGCGGAGCACATGTATGTGCTGGCGACCGCCGCCGCGCGCGAGGCTGTCAACGGCCCCGATTTCATCCACCGCGCAGAGGATGTGCTGAAGACCGAGATCCGGGTGCTTTCCGGGCGCCAGGAGGCGCATTATTCGGCGCTCGGCGTCATCTCAGGCTTCCACCCGGCCAATGGCATCGCCGGCGACCTTGGCGGCGGCAGCCTCGAGCTGATCGACATCAATGGCGAGGCGATCGGCGACGGCATCACCCTGCCCCTCGGCGGCCTGCGCCTGCAGGACATGGCCAAGAACTCGCTCGCCCAGGCGCAGAAGATCGCGCGCGAGCAGTTGGCGCGGGCAAAGCTGCTGAAGGGCGGGCAGGGCAGGGTCTTCTACGCCGTCGGCGGCACCTGGCGAAACCTCGCCCGGCTGCACATGGAGATGAGCAACTATCCGCTCGGCGTCATGCACCACTACGAGATACCGGCCGACAGCGCCCTGAGCTTCCTGAAGCAGGTGACGAAGGCCGAGATCGAGAAGGTCAGGGGCATCGAGGGCATCTCCAAGAATCGTCGCTCGCTGCTGCCCTATGGCGCCGTCGTGCTGCAGGAGATCATGGCGGCGATGCAGCCGTCCAAGATCGTCGTCTCGGCGCTCGGCGTGCGCGAGGGCTTCCTCTATTCGCTGCTCGACGAAGCCGAACAGAAGGCCGATCCGCTGATCTCGGCCGCCGAGGAGCTTGCGCTGTTGCGCTCGCGCTCGGTCCACCACGCGCATGAGCTGGTCGAGTGGACCGGCAAGGCCTTCGCCGCCTTCGGCATCGACGAGACCGGGGACGAGGCACGATACCGCCATGCCGCCTGCCTGCTGGCCGACATCGGCTGGCGCGCGCATCCCGAATATCGCGGCCGGCAGTCGCTCAACATCATCGCGCATGCCTCCTTCATAGGCGTGGACCATCCCGGCCGCGCCTATCTGGCGCTGGCCGGCGCCTACCGCCATGACGGTATCTTCAACGAGGGCATCGCCCCCGAGATCAAGGCGCTGGCGCCGCCGCGCATCCTGGAGCGCGCCCGCCTGCTGGCGGCGATGATGCGCGTCGTCTACCTGCTGACGGCGGCGATGCCGGGCATCATGCCCCGGCTGAAATGGGAAAACCGACCCAACGGCGCGCTGGCCCTGGTGCTGCCGGCCTCGCTCGCCGACCTTTATGGCGAGCGGCCGGCCGGTCGGCTGGCGCAGTTGGCCAGGATCACCAATCGCCGGCTGGTGCTGGCGGTCGAGAATGGGCCAAGCGTCTCGGTCAAATAGGGTGTCTCGGTGAAAATGGTGGGCAGCGCCAAAAAGGCCCACCCGCATCTGGCGCGAAATCATCGCCGCCAATTTTCAACGCGCCTGAGCGAGCCGGCCAATTGGCCGGCCTGGTCAAGTCAGCTGATCTGCGATTCCAACCAGCCGCCCGTCGACCGACCAGGCACCGGCGCCGGCCATCGCCAGCGCCAGGAAGCCGCCTGCGATCGCGATGTCCTTCATCAGCATCTGCTGGTGCAGGAAGGCGAGCATCGCGTCGTCGCCGCCCTGGCCGTAATGACCGATGAAGCCGGCAACGATGCAGAAGGCCGCGAGCAGCAGGGCAACGATCCGCGTCTGGAAGCCGACGAGGACGAGCGCTCCGGCGATCAGCTCGAACAGGCCGGTGCCCCAGGCTGCGAGCGCCGGCAGGGGCAGGCCGAGGCCGGCGAAATAGCTGGTCGTGCCGGAAATATTGGCCAGCGCCTGGAAGCCGGAAGGGATGAAGAGGGCGGCAAGCAGCAGCCGGGACAGGAGAAGCAGCACGTTGCGGAGCATCATCACCTCCCTGCCGGCGACTCCGGCCCGGCATGCCGATCAGTCTACGCTGCCGGGGCTCGCACGGGAATTGGCTAACGAGGCTGCTCTAAGGACAACGAAAAAGCGGCGCGGAAAATTCCGCGCCGCTTTGTCTAGTTCGGGATTTGAGCGTGGCTCAGCCGCGCTTGGCGTCGATCGAGTAGGAACCGGCGCCAGACGAAGCCAGCACGATGAAGCCGCCGGCGATGGCGAGGTTCTTGAGGAACTGGATCATCTGCATCTGGTCGGCCCAGCCGGTGTGGGCGACCAGCCCGGTGGCAACCGTGAAGATCGCCAGCACCCAGGCCACGATGCGGGTCTGGAAGCCGACGAGGACGGCGAGGCCGCCGAGCAGTTCGATGAGGCCGACGAGGACGGCGGTCACGGTCGGCAGCGGCAGGCCGAGGCTGCCAAAATAGCCGGCGGTGCCGGCAATCGCGGTGAGCTTGCCGAAGCCCGAAAGCAGGAAGATGACGGCCAGCAGGATGCGGCCGAGCAGGATGGTGGTGGAGCTGTTGGAAGCGACGCCGGAACCGGCGACAGAAGTGTTGATGGACATGGGACTCTCTCCGGGAGGATTGGAATGACAACCCAGATAGAGCAGGCAGACTGTTCACCAAAGATGCCGATCTGGCGACAGATTGTTCACCCGGTTACGTCGGTGATACTAGCTTACCCCGGATGCGTCATGTCCTCCGGCCGTACCAGCCGGTCGTAGTCGGCCTCGCTGACCAGCCCTGTAGCCAGTGCTTCCTCGCGCAGGGTGGTGCCCTTCTTGTGCGCCGTCTTGGCGATCTTGGCGGCGTTGTCGTAGCCGATGGTCGGCGCCAGCGCCGTCACCAGCATCAGCGAGCGGTCGAGCGCGGCCTTGATGTTGTCCTCGCGCGCCTCGATGCCGACGACGCAATTGTCGGTGAAGGAGACCGAGGCATCGGCCAGAAGCTGCACCGACTGCAGGAAATTGTAGGCCATCAGCGGGTTGTAGACGTTGAGCTCGAAATGGCCCTGGCTGCCGGCGAAGGTCAGCGCCGCGTTGTTCCCGAACACCTGGACGCAGACCTGCGTCAGCGCCTCGCACTGGGTCGGGTTGACCTTGCCCGGCATGATCGAGGAGCCCGGCTCGTTTTCCGGCAGCGACAGCTCGCCGAGCCCGGAGCGCGGGCCGGAGCCGAGGAAGCGGATGTCGTTGGCGATCTTGAACAGCGCCGCCGCAGCAGCGTTGATCGCGCCGTGCGAGAACACCATGGAATCGTGCGCGGCAAGCGCCTCGAACTTGTTCGGCGCGGTGACGAAGGCGATGCCGGTGATGGCGGCGATGCGGTCGGCCACTTTCTCGGCGAAGCCGACCGGCGCGTTGAGGCCGGTGCCGACGGCGGTGCCGCCCTGCGCCAGCTCCTGTAGGCCGGGCAGCGTCATCTCGATGCGCTTGATCGAGGAGGCGACCTGTGCGGCATAGCCGGAGAATTCCTGTCCCAGCGTCAGCGGCGTGGCATCCTGCGTATGCGTGCGGCCGATCTTGATGATGTGCGCGAACGCGTGGCTCTTCGCCTCCAGCGCCTTGTGCAGGTGCTTCAGCGCCGGCAGCAGGTCGTGCACGATGCGTTCGGCGCAGGCGATGTGCATGGCCGTCGGATAGGTGTCGTTCGACGACTGGCTCATATTGACGTGGTCGTTCGGGTGCACCGGCTTCTTCGAGCCCATGACGCCGCCGAGCAGCTCGATCGCCCGGTTGGAGATCACCTCATTGGCGTTCATGTTGGACTGCGTGCCCGAGCCGGTCTGCCACACCACCAGCGGGAAATGGTCGTTGAGCTTGCCGTCGATGACCTCCTGAGCGGCCTCGATGATCGCCTTGCCGAGCGCTGGATCGAGCCGCTTCAGCTCCATATTGGCTTCGGCCGCGGCGCGCTTGACGATGCCCAGCGCGCGCACGATCGACGCCGGCTGCTTTTCCCAGCCGATCTTGAAATTGCCCAGCGAACGTTGCGCCTGCGCGCCCCAGTAGCGGTCGGCGGCGACCTCGATGGGACCGAATGTGTCGGTTTCGGTTCTGGTCTTCTCAGCGCTCACTGGAGGTCTCCGGTTGTCGAATTCGGCAACGGCGTATCGCGTTGCACAAATGGCATCAAGCGGAGATTGGGGGCGAAGAAGATGCAAATCGGTTGAAGAGTTAGCTAATCTCCCCCCTTGTGGGGGAGATGCCCGGCAGGGCAGAGCGGGCGCGAAGGATCACGGCACCTGGGATGATCCGAGCTGCCATTTCATCCGGCCCTCAATGGGCTGAAACGCTGGCGGGACAGCGCCCCCTCTGGCCTGCCGGCCATCTCCCCACAAGGGGGGAGATCGGCTATTCACCCCGCCGTGTAGCCGCCGTCGATGGCAAAGACGCCGCCGCTGGTCCAGGCAGCCTCGTCGCTGGCGAGATGGACGGCGATGCCGGCAAGGTCGCCGGTGCGGCCGATGCGCCCGAGCGGATAGCTGCGCTCGACATGGGCCTTCAACTCGTCTTGCGCGGAGGCCGGCAGGTTTTCGATCGACTTGCGCCGCATTGCGGTGTCGATCGTGCCTGGCGCGATCGCATTGACCCTTATGCCGCGCGGTCCGAGCTCGAAGGCGAGCGACTTGGTCAGCGAGTTCAGCGCGCCCTTGGAGAGCGAATAGAGGCTCGACGGCCGGTTCGGAATCATCTTGTTGGCGAAATAGGAGGAGATGTTGATGATCGAGACACCGGCGCCGAAATGCGGCAACAGCCGCTGCGTCAGGAAGAACGCCGCCGTCACGTTGAGCGCGAAGGAATGCTGGAACTGCGCCTCGCTGACCGTCTCGAACGGCACGAGATAGGCGACGCCGGCATTGTTGACGAGAATATCAAGCAGTTGGCCGGATGCTTTCACCCGGGCAACCGTCGCATCGATGCCGGCGCCGGTCGCGAGATCGGCCGATAGCGTTTCGACCGCCGCGCCACCCTTCGCCTCGCTTGCCATCGCGTCGCGCGCCGTTGCCAGCTTGCCGGCATCGCGGCCGACGATCAGCACATCGGCGCCTTCGCGCAAAAAGGCCTCCGAGATCGCCAGGCCGATCCCGTCCGATCCGCCCGTCACCAGCGCCCGCTTGCCGTGAAGTCGCATGGGATCCTCCGTCATTGCGCGACGAGTGCATCGCTGACGGGCAAGCGCGGTCAAGCCGAAGGCCTATCGCACAGTATGAACTTCGGCTGGGGGACGGTCTGCGCTTAACCGCCGGCCGGGACAGGCTCCCGCATGGCCAGCCTCGCCGCGACATAGCTCTTCACCTGTCGGATCGCCTGTTCGCGCGACACGCTTCCAGGCTGCAGGCCGAGCCGCAGCCATAGACCGTCGATCAGCGCCGTGACGCCAAGCGCAATCTCCTCGGCGTCCTCGGGCAAGGCAAGGGCGCTGAGCCCGGACAAAAGATTGGAGCGCATGCGCGCATGCAGCACCTTCTGGATACGCGCCAGCTTCTCGTCGCGCGGCACCTCGGCGCAGAGCGACAGCCAGGCATAGCACAGCGATGGCTGGAACAGGTGCGGTTCGAAATTGCCGTCGATGATGGCATCCACCCGTTGTATCGGCGTCTGCGCGTGCCGCAGCCGCGCCACCACGGCCTTGCGCAGGACGAGGTTCGATTCGCGCATCGCGTGCTCGAAGAGTTCCTGCTTGCTGCTGAAATAGTGCAGCACGATGCCCTTCGAGGCGCCTGCCTGCGCGGCGACCTTCTCGATTGTGGCGCCGGCAATGCCTTCGCGTTGAAGCACGGCAAAGGCCGCCTGCCGCAGCTCCGTGCGGCGTATGTCGCTGAGACGCTTGAGTTTCAAGGGCGAATTCCGTGCATCGAGAATCGAGGTTGACATTTTCGTCCGCTGAGATCAAGAATTGACCAATGGGACAATATACAAACCAATTGGTCAACAAACCGCGAATGAGGAGAACCGAAATGCATCGCTTGATAGGGGCAGGCGCCGCGCTCTGCGTGCTGGCGCTCTCGACGCAACCGGGCCTGGCGGCCGAGTCCAAGGAATGCAGCGCTGTTCGCATGGCCGAACCCGGCTGGAACGATCTCGCCTTCACCACGGGGATCGCCAACGTCCTGCTTCAAGCGCTCGGCTATCAGCCGCAGAGCCAGGTGCTAGGCATCAACGTCATCTACGAGGGCATGAAGAACAACGATCTCGACCTGTTCCTGGGCTACTGGGATCCCGCGATGGTCACCTATTACGAGCCTTACAAGAAGGATGGTTCGGTCGAGAATGTGCGCGTCAATCTCGAGGGCGCCAAATACACCTTCGCGGTGCCCACCTATGTCTGGGAGGCCGGTGTCAAGGACTTCTCCGACCTGCACAAGTTCGCCGACAAGTTCGGTAAGAAGATGTACGGCATCGAGCCCGGATCCAACCAGTTGATGATGGACGCCATAGCCGACCCGTCGCTGGACCTCGGCGGCTGGCAGGTCGTGGAGTCGAGCGAAGCCGGCATGCTTTCGGAGGTCGGCTACGAGATCAAGGAAAAGCAGTTCATCGTCTTCCAGGGCTGGGCGCCGCATCCGATGAACACCATGTACGACTTCAAGTATCTGACCGGCGGCGACAAGTTCTATGGGCCCAATTTCGGCGCCGCGACGGTGACGACGCAGGTCCGCAAGGGCTACCTCCAGCAATGTCCGAATGTCGCGCAGCTGTTGAAGAATCTCGCCTTCGATGTCGATTTCGAGAATGTCGGCATGGGCTATCTGATCAATGACGGCATGAAGCCCGAGGAGGCTGGACTGAAGGCGATCACGCTGAACAAGGACCGCCTCGACGCCTGGCTCGCTGGCGTGACCACCTTCGAGGGCAAGCCGGGCCTTGCCGCCGTCAAGGAAAAGCTCGGCCTGTGAGCTCTGCTGCGCTCGCCCCTTGGCCGGAACAGGAAGCCTGGGCCAGCCGCAAACGGGTCATCGACCTCGACGGCCTCGAAATGGCCTATGTCGAGTTCGCCGGATCGGAACCGGCGCTGCTGTTGGTGCACGGCTTCACCGACACCAGCCGCAGCTTCTCGCTTCTGGCGCCGCACCTTGCCGGCCGCCGATTGGTCATTCCCGACCTGCGCGGCCATGGCGCCTCGCTGGCAGGAAGGGGCTATGGCATCGGCGACTTCGCCAGCGATCTCGCGGGGTTGGTCCGCAACTTGCGGCTGGAGCGGCCGGTTGTGGTCGGCCATTCGCTGGGCGCCATGATCGCGCTCGAGTTGGCTGCACGGCAACCGGAACTCATCGGCGGGCTGGTGCTGTTGGCCGGCACTCTGAAGCCCGATCTGGCAGTGGACCATCCAATGGTTGCAGGCGTGCGGGAACTGCGCGATCCGATATCGCCGGCGGACCCGTTTTATGCCTGGTGGCATGCCTGCCAGCCCGGCGTGCCGCGGGCTTTTCTCGCCGCCGCCGCCAAGGAGGCGTCGGCGATGCCGGCGTCACGCTGGCGCACCCTTCTGGACGAAATACGCGGAACGGACCTCACCGCCGCCGCGCGCGCCTTGCGTGTCGCGGCACTTGTCATCGGCGGCGGGCGCGATCCGATCTTCGACGCAACCCATCAGCGACGGCTGGCTGAGGAAATTCCCGCCGCGAGGCTCGTGGCCGCAGCCCATTGCGGGCACAATCCGCACTGGGAAGATCCGACGCTGGTCGCGGCCACCATCTCCGATTACGTCCAGACGCGGACCGAAGGCGGGCAAAGCCGCATGGGCGGAGCCGTTTCGAGGCGAGGGCGCTCATGAACCTGGCGCAATACATGGCATCAGACGCCGTCGCCCTGGCCGGCCACGTCCGCTCCGGCGAACTGTCCGCCGTCGAAATTGCCGAAGCCGCGATCGAAGCGATCGAATTGCTCAACCCGGCGATCAATGCGGTGACGCTGATCGACGCGGAGCGCGCGCTGTCTGCCGCAGCGCGCTGCGACGCGAAGGCCGCGTTGGCGGGCGTGCCGTTCCTGGTCAAGGACACCGGCGTTTATGTGCGGGAGTGGCCGACCACCCACGCGTCGCTCTATTTCAGGGATGCCGCGCCGAAGCCCGACAGCGAAATCGTCAGGCGCTGGCGGAACGCCGGCCTGACCTTGCTCGGCAAGACCAACACGCCGGAATTCGCCAATGACTTCGTCACCGAGCCCGTTGTTCACGGCCCGACCTTGAACCCGTGGGACCTGTCGGTGACGGCGGGCGGTTCGAGCGGCGGCGCGGCGGCCGCGGTGGCAAGCGGCATGGTGCCGGTTGCCCACGGTTCCGACATCGGCGGCTCGATCCGGGTGCCGGCGGCCTGTTGCGGCGTGTTCGGCATGAAGCCGTCGCGAGGCCTCAATCCCGTCGGCCCCTATCGCGATCAGGTCGGCGCCGGACTTTTCGTCGAGAACGTTCTTTCGCGAACCGTTCGTGACACCGCCGCAATGCTCGACATCACCGTCGGCCCCGAACCGGGCGCGCCATGCTTCGTGTCGAGATCGGTGCCCTCCTATCTGGATTGGCTGTCGTCGCCGGCCGAGCGCATGCGCATTGCCTGCGTGGCGCATCGGCCGGATGGCGCGCCGGTGGCGGCGGAGATCGAGGAGAAGTTCCGGCAAGCCATGGCGCTGCTGGAGGAGATGGGGCACGAGGTGATTGAGGGCCGCTTTCCGCCGGAGGCCGATGGCGGCGCCGAATGGAGCATTTTCTGGATGTCGGAGGTCGCGTTGCTCGTCGACGAGCGGGCCAACGATATCGGCCGCATGCCTCTGCCCGGCGAAATCGAAGCGCTGAGTTTGCATGCGCTGGACCGTTTCCGCCGCTCGTCGGCCGCCGACTATTTGAAGGCGCAGGCCCGACAGCATCGGGCATCGCTGGCGATGGCAAGGACGTTCGACGGCTTCGACCTGATCATGACGCCGGCGACAGCCGACTTGCCGCCCCTAATTGGCGCTGTCCGTGGCGATGACGCCGCGTTCGATTATGCAGCATGGGTGGATCGGGCCTACGGCTTCGCGCCGTTCACGGAAATCTTCAACGTGACCGGACAACCTGCCGCCAGCCTCCCGCTTTTCCTGTCCAAAGACGGCCTGCCGATCGGCATTCAGCTTGCCGGTCGGCCCAATGAGGACCATAGGCTGCTTGGAATTTCCTACGCGCTGGAACAGGCAACCGGCTGGAGCAAGCGTCGTCCGCCCGTCCAGGTCAGGCTTGCCGCGCTCGCCATCGAGTTGGGCGGCACCTGCCCCCGGAATGGAGCGATTACCGCAAGGCTAGCCGAGTAGCGATCGCGATGTCGGCGAGAGCCGCAATGTTTCCGTCGGCCTGGTCTGGTCTGCCTGCGCCCCGCCTCGAAACGCCTGCCATGCCGGCAAGGCGGCGAGGGCGGTTTGCGACCGGCGGCGCGCGTCTTCGTGGTCGAAGCCGATGACGCCGAGAAAGACGTTTTCGGCCGATCGCACCGGCAGGCGCGGAAAGGTATTTTCCGCATGCTCGCTGATGAAGGCGCCAAGCAGGCGGGCGCCGTTCGCCGCGAGCAGCGGGGCGGCATCCGTTTCGAAACGCTCGGCGTAGTCGGCTTCGGCGCCCGGATGCAAATGATGAATCTGAATCTCAACAATGACAGGCAAGCGCTTCTTATCGCTTCGGTTTTCGACCCCATCGCAAGCTGGCCGTCGCACCCTCGACAGGTCGAACCCGGCGCCCGGCCATGCCGGCTTCAGCAGCAGCACGTCGTCGGAATCGATCATCGTCGCATTGGCGGCCTCCTTGTGCGC
This sequence comes from Mesorhizobium sp. M4B.F.Ca.ET.214.01.1.1, assembly GCF_004791545.1. Lineage (NCBI taxonomy): Bacteria > Pseudomonadati > Pseudomonadota > Alphaproteobacteria > Hyphomicrobiales > Phyllobacteriaceae > Mesorhizobium > Mesorhizobium sp. M4B.F.Ca.ET.214.01.1.1. The sequence goes on along the minus strand of NZ_SRUX01000014.1, from coordinate 142,557 downwards.
GGCCCACACCGGGCCGCTATAGAAGGCCGTCAGCGCCTCCTTCCGCGCCGCCATGTCCGCGAAGCCGCGCATCCACACGAACATGTCCGGACGGTCGAGGTCGCGAAACTGGCCGATGATGGTCATGCCCGCCGCCTCCTGGCTTTCGATGAACTCGCGCTCGAAGAGGTCGATCAGCGTTTCGCGCCGTCTGGGCTTTAGCGTGTACTGCCTGAGTTCCACGATCGGTGACGCAAGGCGTGCAGAGGTTTCGTTTCGAGCAAGGTCCATTGTCGACTCCAAAACAGGGTGATCATCCTGTTTTGTAAAACAGACCGGTTGTCCTGTTTTGTCAATCTGCTATTTCTCTCTTCCTTCTCCCTGTGCGGGAGAGGTGGATTGGCGCGCAGCGCCAAGACGGATGAGGGTGCCGGACGGATCGCCGTTCTTGCCAGGCTGGAGCACCCTTCATCCGCCTTCACTTGGTTCAGGCACCTTCTCTCCCAAGGGAAGATGGAGGAGATGGCGATGCGCCAAAAACGCACCAACGACCCGGAAGGCATGCGCCGGCGCGTGCTCGACGTGGCGGAGGAATCCTTCCAGGCGCGCGGCTATCATGCCTCCAGTCTAGGTGACCTGATGGCGGCGGCGGGCGTCACCGGCGGCGCGCTGCATCACCATTTCCCGACCAAGAAGGCGCTGGCGCTGGCGGTGATCGAGGAGCGGGTGGCCGCCGCCGTCGATCAGACCTGGATCGCGCCGGTGCGCGCCGCATCCTCGGCGCGCGAAGGCGTCCGCGCCGTGTTCGAGGCGGTGGCGGCGGAACTGGAACGGCAAGGTTTTGTGCGCGGCTGTCCGCTCAACAACCTCGCGCATGAACTGTCGCTCGCCGACCCGGACTTCCGCATCGCGCTTGCCGGCATTTTTGCCGGCTGGCGGCTGGCGATCGCCGACAAGCTGCGGGTCGACCGGCAAGCGGGCCGGGACGAGGGCACGGACCCCGAGCGCTATGCCACGCTGGCGGTCGCCGCCTATTCGGGCGCCATGTCGATGGCCAAGACGGCGCAGGATGCGGGTCTGCTGCGGGATTGCCTGGCGGGGTTGGAGCAGGGCGCCCCATCCTCACAGAGCGGATTGGTAGAGAGGCGGCGCCGCAGGGTGCTGCCGCGACCGAGAACCCTTTGATGTCGGCCCGCCAGCGCTTCCGGCCGTCAGGCGCTACTGCGGCAGCGGCTTGATCGTCTCGTAGCCGACCACGCTTTCCGAATTCGTTCCCTCGTCATAGCGCCGGGCCAGCGATGCGCCGAGATCCGGCGCGTAGAGCGCGGTGAACGTGTCCAGCGTCTCGCCGGCCTGGTTCTTGATCGTCTCCTTGACCGCCAGCACATTGTATTTGCAGCCGCCGAGGCTGAACGTCTCCTTGCCCTTCACCGCCAGTTCCAGCGTCTTTGTGCCTTTCGGCTGCTTCTTCGGCGACAGCTCGACGAACTGCGTCGTGCTCTTCGCGCCAGCTTTGAGCGGAAACAGCTTTTTCAGGTCGCCAAGCGGGATCATCGCCAGATGGCCGGTCGTGCTGTCGCGAAACACCTCGATCAGCCCGGCATAGAGATACTGCGTCTGCGGCGATTCCGACTGGTATGTGTTGGCGACCGAAACCATGCCGCCGGCCGCCGGCCGGAACTCGCTGCGGACGCCCGGCATCTCCAGCACGAAGCCGGTCTTGGCGGTCTTGGCGTCGACGCATTCGGCGCCATGCGCGGTGCCCGCCGCGGCAAGCAGGGCCATGCCGATCGTTGCGGCCTTCATCGCATCCTCCTCTTCCCGCTCAAGTTGAAGGCGCAAGACTGCCAGACCCATTCCGCCATGTCGATGCTTGGCGGGTCGGGGAGGGAACTGGACGGCCGGGCGCCGCCTGTGCTGAATCTCGGCCATGATGACTCGCTTGCCCATCCGATCAATTTCCCGGCGCAGCGCCCTGAAGCAGTTGGCGGGCTTCGCCGCGGCCGGCGCTTTTGCTCGCCAGGCCTTCGGCCAGACCGGAAAGCGCATCCAGCCGATCGACGCCACCTTCCTGTTTATCGCTGATATCCACGCCTGCCGCATGGCGAGCGGGCTGAGCCCCAACTGCCTGCAGGAGGGCAAGACCGATGCCGCGCTGCTGCGCAGCGTCGCCGCGCTGAACGGCATCGCCGACAAGCAATGGCCGGCCGAGATCGGCGGCGTCGCCACCGGCCTGCGTTCGGCCGGCAGCCGCATCGGCACGCCGCTTGGCCTGGTCACCGGCGGCGACATCACCGACGACGGCGGCGGCCAAGTCACCGAGCCCAGCGAGGGCACGCAGCTGCTGCAGTTCAGCCAGCGCTACCAGCAGGGCATCGGCCCAGACCGCGTCCACATGCCCGTCTATGTCGGGCTCGGTAACCACGACCTCGACCAGAACGGCTCGCCGCCGCATGTCGACTGGTACCGCCGCGAATTGCGCGACTATGTCGAGGTCAACCATCGCGCCGGCGTGTTCTTCAAGCCGCCGGTGCCGGCGACCGACTATGACGTCGACACCGACTGCTATTCCTGGGATTGGGGCGGCCTGCATCTCGTCCAGACGCACCGCTTCGCCGGCGACACCGGCCATGGAGCGCTGAGCAGCCTGCCATGGCTGAAGCAGGACCTGGCTACCTATGCCGGCGACGGCCGCCCGGTCGTCCTGTTCCAGCACTATGGCTGGGATATCTTTTCGACGGAGCGCTGGGATCCGGCCAAGCGGACCTATGACGACGGCGGCACCGGCGCACCGCATTGGTGGGGCGAGGCGGATCGCCAGGCGCTGCTGGCGGCCCTCAAGGGCTACAACGTCATCGCAATCTTCCACGGCCATCAGCACGAGGTGCCGATGATCTACCGCCGCGACGGGCTCGACCTGTTCAAGCCGAAGGCCGCCTATATGGGCGGCTTCGCGCTGGCGCGAGTGACCGGCGACAGCATGGACGTGGTGCTCGGCGAAGCGGCCGGCGACCATGGCGAGGTTGTCTTCACCAACGCGTTCACGAAGGCGCTTCAGGCATGACCGCGAAGGCCTGCCAAATCACATCGCCTTTTTGATCACGGCTTTCATGTCGCCACAGGCCTTCTGCACCTTGCCCGTAGCCTTGTCCGCGATGCCCCTGATTTGCATCGGACGGTTTCCGGTGGCCTTGCCAACCGTCTGCCGGATCGAGCCTTTGATCTGCTTGGCCAGGCCCGCAATCTGGTCGATGTTCACCATCTCCGCATCTCCCGGAGATCCAATCGCGAGAGAAACGGGCTGATGTGCCTCCCGGTTCCGCACAGTCGAAGCGAGCCGCGCGAAGGCGCTGGATGGCAATATCGTCAGCGAAACGCTTTGCCGCTTCGCCGCGCGCCACTAAGGTGGCGGGAAAACAGGGGAACCGCCTTGGCTGAATTCACGCTCTTCATCGGCAACAAATGTTTCTCCTCCTGGTCGCTCAGGCCTTGGGTGGCGATGCGGCATCTGGAGATCCCGTTCGAGGAGAGTTTTGTGCGCCTGCGCACGCCGGAGACCTTTGCCAATCTGGCCAAGGTGTCGCCGACCGGCCTGGTGCCGGTGTTGAATCACAATGGCAGGATCGTCTGGGAAACCCTTGCGATCCTTGAATATCTGGCCGACCTTTATCCCGAGAAAAAGCTCTGGCCGGACGATCTCGGCGCCCGCGCCCTGGCGCGCTCGGTGGCGACCGAGATGCATTCCGGCTTTCGCGAGGTCCGCTATGGCTGGCCGATGAACCTGCGCCGGCCGAAGAGCCACAAGCCGCTCGATCCCGAGGGCGAGGTCCAGCGGGCTCGCATCGAGGCGATCTGGCGGCAATGCCGCGCCGAATACGGCAAGGGCGGCCCGTTCCTGTTCGGCCATTTCACCGCGGCCGACGCCATGTACGCTCCGATCATCACCCGCTTCGACACCTATGGCGGGGAACTCGCGCCCGATACGCGGGCCTATGTCGACGCCGTGCTGTCGACACCGGCGATGCGGCATTGGTACGCGGAGGCGGCGAAGGAACCGTGGCCGGAGCCCGGTCCTCACGAACAGGACTGACCACTAGGAGGGCCTCCGACAGGCTCAAGGCGATCCTCGACGGCCGGGGCGGTTTCGGCATGGGCTTTCAGCCTCGGCAACGACATATCGGGTGAAGAAAATTGACCACCATCCCGGTTCGGCATAATACGTAACCAAATGGATACGTATTATGCCGCAAGCTGATCCTGACCGCTCCGTTTTCCGCGCTATCGCCGACCCGACGCGCCGCGCCATCCTCGACCGCTTGCGGCTGGGTCCGGCGCCGGTCAACGAACTGGCCGCGGCCTTTTCGCAGAGCCGGCCGGCGATCTCCAAGCACCTGCGCATCCTGCGCGAGCTCAACGTCGTCTCCGAGCAGAAGTACGGCCGCGAGCGGCTCTATCGGCTGGAACCGGCCGAACTGAAGGACGTCGCCGACTGGATCCTGCCCTACCGCGACTTCTGGCAGGCGAGCCTCGGCAATCTGAAATCCTATCTGGAGCAAGAGTGATGGCGGGCAACGACAGACCACGCGCGATCGCCGACGTGTCGGCTGGCACCATCCTGGCCACGGTGACGATCGCCGTGCCGCCGGAGCGGGTGTTCCGCGCGATCACCGCCGCGGACCAGATCCCGCTCTGGTGGGGTGCGGACGACATGTACCGCACCACGAAGCACACCGCCGACGTCCGGCCGGGCGGCGCCTGGCGCTCCGAAGGCAAGGGCGCCGACGGCCGTGATTTCCACGTCCAGGGCGAATATGTCGAGGTCGAGCCGCCGCACCGCCTGGTGATGACCTGGAGGGCGCCGTGGGACGGCGACCAGGTGACGACCGTCACCTACACGCTGGAGCCGGTGGAGACCGGAACGCGGCTGACGCTGCGCCACGAGGGTTTTGGCGCGCGCCACGACTCCTGCCGCGACCATGGCTTCGGCTGGGAGCGGGTGCTGGGCTGGCTCGGTCAGTTCCTCGCCGCCGAGGCAGGCATCAAGCCGTCCGGCGTGTTCCATTGCCGGCTGATCCCGCCGCGCCCGGATTTCGCCTTCACCCTGACTGAGGAGGAGCGGGCACTGATGGGCCGCCATGCCGACTATCTGCGGACCCAGCTTCGCGAGGGGAGAATGATGATCGCTGGCCCGGTCGCCGACCCGACCGGGCCCTGGGGCCTGTGCATCCTTCGCGTCGGCACCGAAGCCGAGGCGAGGGCGGTGACCGATGCCGATCCGGTTGTGCGGTCGGGCCGCGGCTTCCGCTACGAGGTGCTGCCGATGATGAGCGTGATCATGTGAGCGCCATAAAAGAACGCCCCTCGCGCGGTTTATTGCGTGGGGGCGTCCTTTTGCCGTCCGAAAACTTGAGATTGCTCTCATGAACCGACGACATCACCATAACGGCTGACCTCGGCATCGGTTCCACAGCCGGCGAAGAAAAATTGCAGCCTCTGTCAGCGCGACTGTGCGGCACCCGGGCGCAAGGCTGGCCTTTTCCGTTTCCGCGGCGCCGATCTGTGCTAGGACCGGCTGGGATTCGTCGATCGACGCGCAGTGCCGCGCGACCCCATGCTCACGGCAAGGAAAGACATGGCCATCAAATTCTCCGCCAAGGCTCCATCCGCGTCTCCGCCTGCAGCCAAGCCGGCCAAGCCGGCCGCCGCGCCGAAGGCCGATAAGCCGGCCGCGACCGACCTGTTCGACGGGTCGGCGGAAACGCCGCCTCGCAAGACCAAAAAGAAGAAATAGCGCTTTGCCGCACGAGGCCGATCACGAAGATTCGAACTGGCCATCCGGCTTTGCCAGCGGCCTCGGCTGGACAGGTGTCGCTGAAGGCGTCGTCTTTGATTGCCAGAGCTGCGGCGCCTGCTGTTCCTACTCGGCCGAATGGCCGCGTTTCTCGACGGAAGACGACGCGCAGCTCGATCGCATCCCGGAGAAATTCGTGTCGGCCGACCTGTCCGGCATGCGCTGCGAGGGCGTGCGCTGTTCCGCGCTCTCCGGCGAGATCGGCAAGCAGACGGCCTGCGGCATCTATGAGCTCCGCCCCGATGTCTGCCGCGCCTGCATGCCCGGCGGCGACGACTGCCTGATGGCGCGTGCCGCGCATGGGCTGCCGCTTGTTGGTCTCCCCCTCGAGGGGGGAGATTGCTCACCGACCCCGCTTGCCCCGCCTCAAGCGGCCGGATACCTTCCGCGCCGGGCAGGGGCTGCGGAGGATCTATGAGCATCGAATTCTTGTTGACGACGCTGATCGTCGTCGCCTCGCCGGGCACCGGCGTTCTCTACACGCTCAGCGCCGGCCTTTCGCGCGGCGCTCGCGCCTCGATCATTGCCGCCTTCGGCTGCACGCTGGGCATCATCCCGCATATGGCGGCCGCCATCACTGGCCTTGCCGCGGTGCTGCACACCAGCGCTGTCGCCTTCGAGACGCTGAAATATCTGGGCGTCGCCTATCTGCTCTACATGGCCTGGAACACGCTGAAGGAGAAGGGCGGCCTCAGTGTCGACGAGAACGTCGCGCCGCGCTCGGCCGGCAAGGTGATCACGTCCGGCATCCTGATCAACATCCTCAATCCGAAGCTGTCGATCTTCTTCTTTGCCTTCCTGCCGCAATTCGTCAGCACCACCGAACCGAACGCGTTTTCGAAGATGCTGGAGCTCTCCGGCGTCTTCATGCTCGTCACCTTCGTCGTCTTCGCCGGCTACGGCATCTTCGCGGCCTCGATCCGCAGCCATGTCGTGTCGCGGCCGAAGGTGCTGACCTGGATGCGCCGCACCTTCGCCGGTGCTTTCGTCATGCTCGGCGCCAAGCTGGCGCTGACGGACCGGTAGCGCCAATCGGCGCTACCCCTTCACATATCCCATCGCCTCGACGATGCGTCCGCCGGCAACGCGCATCAGGTTGACGCCGCGCAGCGAATTGCCGTCCGCCATCCAGTAGCGCCAGCGGATCGTCGCCCGCTCGCCGGCGACGAAGGTTTCTTCCATGTCGAAGCGCGTGCCGGCCTGGGTTGCGATCGCCGTCCATAGCCCGACGCACGCTTCGCCGCCTGTGTGGCGGGCACCCTCGGGCGCCGGTACGGTGTTTTCGATCACGCAGTTCTCGCCCACCAGTTCGGCCAGCGCCGACGGGTCGTGGCGCTGGAACACGTCGTTGAAGCGCCGCATGATCTCGGCCGTCTCTCGAGACTGGTCGTCTGGGTGGATGTCGATGATGCTATCGGGTTTCATTGCGTTTTCCCCTGAGGTCATTGTCCGGCACCGACGAGGATCGCCCTGAGGTTGATCTGAGGCACGCCGGCCAGCGCGCGCGAGACGAGGCAGCCGGCCTTGGCGGATTGGGCAAGGCGCTCGAATTCGTCTTGCGCGAGGTCCGCGACCTCCGCCTCCGTTTCGAGGTCGATGCGCGTGATCGTCGGGCCCGCCGCGGTCGCACCGAGATGCACCCTGGCAATGGTGCGGATGTTCCGCGCGACGTGACCCTCCTGGCCGAGAGCAAAGGTCAGAGCCATCGAGAAGCAGCCGGCATGCGCCGCGGCGATCAGCTCTTCCGGGTTGGTGCCGGGGCCATTCTCGAAACGCGACGGAAAGGAATAGGCGCCCTCGAAGACGCCGCTACCAAGCCGCAGGCGGCCCGAACCTTCCTTCAGCGTGCCTTGCCATTCGGCCGAAGCCTCGCGAATTGTCATCGTGTCCTCCTGGGTCGACGAGTGTATATATAGACCGATCTGCATATTATGTAGACCGATTGTCATATTCTGCGCAAGGCCTATAATGGTTGCTCCTGACAGAGGTTGACATGGCGAACGACACCCGGGCCCGCATACTCGAGACGACCGGCCTGCTGCTGAGGCAGCGCGGCTATCACGGCACCTCGCTGAACGACATTTTGAGCGCCAGCGCGGCCCCCCGCGGCTCGCTCTACTTTTATTTTCCGGGCGGCAAGGACCAGCTGGTCATCGAGGTGACGCGCGCCAGCGTCGCCGAGGTGACGGAGCGGCTGGGTGCTGCGCTGGCGGCGGAAGACAACCCGGCCGTATCGGTCCGCCACATCTATCAGTCGGTGGCTACCATGCTGGAGGAGAACCAGTTCTCGCTCGGCTGTCCGATCGCGCCTGTCGTGCTGGACTCGCCAACACCGGAGCTGGCGGAATTGTGCCGCTCGGCCTTCGAGCAGTGGATTGGCCTGCTGCGCCAGGCATTCGTCAGGGCAGGGGTGCCCGAGCGGCGCGCGCAGGCGCTTGCGCTGCTCGTCGAATCCTCGCTCGAGGGCCTGATGGTGATCGCCCGAGCCACCCGCGACCACGGGCCGCTCACGGCCGTGGCCGATGAAGTGACGGCGCTGGTGGAGGCGGCGGTGCGTGCCGGCAAGGCGGCGGAGCGCGAGGAAGCTACCGTTTAGAGCAGTTCATGCGCCTCCGGAATTGTGTCAAAGCAGAGAGATAGGGCGGTTCGCCGTCTCCGTGAAATGGAGAAACGCTCTAGGCGCCCTGGTTGGGGAAGCAGGCCGTTGCGCTGAGCAGCGGCCCATTGGCCAGCGCGGTCAGGAAGGTCGGCAGCACGGTCGAGAATGTGTAGGATATCCGCACCGTCGAAAACCCGCTGAGGCCCGAGCAGGTCGTGTTGTTGTTGACGGTGATGTTGCTGCCGCTCAGCGCGATGCCGTCGGTCGCGGCCATGGTGCTGATGTAGCTGACGGTGCTGGCCGAGTTGTAGACGCCGCTTTTCGTGCACCCGCTCTGCAGCACGCCAACGCAGCGCGCCGCCGAGGTCGCGGTTTCCTGCAGCGCGTGCTGCACCCAGTACATGCGGCCGAACTCCACCGTGCCGAACAGCACCATCAGCAGCGGCACCGAAAGCAGCGCGAACTCGACCGCATTGGCGCCGGACCTGTCGCGGAGAAATGACGACAGGCTCTTCATTGCGGCTGCACCATGGCCTCGACGCCGATGTTGCCGCTCTTGACGATGCCGAGGCCGCCGAACAGCGGCGCGAACGGCCTGCTTGCGGTGATGGCCACGAACTTTCCGGAAATGCCGCCCTTGGGGCAAGCGGTGCTGCAGGTCACCGACGTGCCCCAGGTGACCGTGGTCCCCGAAACCGTCGGGCAATAGCAGAGGTCGGCGTTGGATGCCGTCCCGCTCTGGCTCGCGGTGGCCGTGCTGGCGTTGTAGGTGATCGAGGCGCCATTGTTGACCACCACCTTGATGGTGCCGCCGGTGCTGCTGAGGCCGCTGCTCACCACCGCCATGATGTTGGCGGCGAGCGTGGCGCCGCCGGTCGATGTGACCTTGTCGGCACCGAGCAGGGCATAGTTGGAGCCGGCGGAGATCGCCGAGGTCAGATCGAATTTTGCCTTGAGCGAAGCGCCGATGTCGACGGTTCCGGCAAGTATGGTGATCAGCACCGGGCTGACCAGCGCGAACTCGACCGCCGAGACGCCGGATCGATCGCGGCAGAGGGAGCGGGCGAGGGCCGAGCCGCGCAACAAGCGCGGCAGGCGGCGAAGGATGTTTGAAATCATCACTGGACCAAGCTCACTTTGCTCGCGGTGGAGGCGCTCGTGGCGGCGATGCATTCGCTCGCAGCGGCCGTGCCGCCCGACAGCGTGATGCGCGAGCCGATCATCTGCAGGCATTTGGTGGCGTCGGTGGCCGAGCCGAGCACGCTGGAGCCGCCGTTCATGATGATCGGGCCATAGGGGAAATAGAAGGCGCCGGAGATCTGCGCATTGGAGCCGCCTTCGGCGAAGGTGGCGCCGGCGGTGACCGAGGTCGAGGTCGGCCCGATCACGGCGAGCTTGGCCGTGGCGCCGGTCTGCGGCGCGGTGAGCACGATGTTGCTGTAGCCGGCCGCGACGCAGAAGACATAGCCGTTGCAGCTTCCCGAGCTCGATTTGGCCTTGCCCGACAGCACCAGCGTCACATCGGTGCCGCTGATGCTGATCGTCGAGCCGCCGCAGCTGGCGCTGCCGCCGCCGCTGCCGCCGAGCGCGAAATAGCCGTCCACCGTGTAGATGCCGGCGCCGAGCAGGATGGCGCCGGAGCCGATGAAGTTGCCTTCGATGTCGTGCTGCGCCGTGGCCGGCACGACAAAGCAGCTGCCGCCACCGCCGCCATTGACGTTGCCGACCACCTGGAACACGCCCGAACTGGTGGCGTCGGCCAGGAGGGTCTTGGAGCCGCCGCCGAGCGTGATGGCGTCGCCATTGCTGCCGGGGCCGATCTTGTAGCTGTTGGCGGTGCCGGAGCCGAAGGTCAACGTCGCGCCGCCGGTGTTGTTGAAGCCGCCGGGCAGCTCGAACGTGCTCGGCCCGCCAAAGGTGAGCGTGCTGGTGTTGCAGAGGCTGACACGCGCGGTGCCGCCGCAGGTGTTGTCGCTGATGCCGATCTTGAAGGTGCCGGCGCCGAACGTCGTGGTGGCGCCGCCGCCGGTCGTCAGGCCCTTGGTGAAGTTGAAGGTTCCGGCGCCGAAGGTCGTTATCCCAGCGGTCGTCACCTGCTTGCCGAAATTGTAGGTGCCGGCGCCGAAGGTCGTGGTTCCGGCCGTGGTCAGTGTCTTGGCGAAATTGTAGGTGCCGGGGCCGAATTTGGTCGTGGCGCTGGTCGTGAGGTCGCCGGCGATGTTGTAGACGGTGCTCGCCGCGCCACTGGTGGCGAAATTGAGGTTGATGCCGCCGCCGATGGTGATGGTGCCCAGGTTGACCGTGGTCTTGCTGCCGCAATTCAGCGTCCAGGTCGAGGTCGCCGATGCCCAGCTGGCCGTGCAGCCGAGCGTGGTTGCCTGGCTCTGCGTCGAGCTCTGGTTCCATGCGAAAGCGATATCGCTGCCGGTGGGGGTGGTCGGCGCCGTCGGCGCGGTCGTCGTCGAAAGCGCGGCCACGGTTGTGATGCGGGCGACGGCGGCGGCGACGGCCGTGTTGCCGGCCAGCGGATCGGCCGTGTACTTCTTGGAGATCGTGCCGGTGATGCCGCTGCAGGGCTGGCTTGGCGCCGTCGTCGAATTGTAGGTGACGCCGATCGCCGAGATGGTCGTTCCGCAAGGCACCGTCACTGTGTTGTTCGACGAGACCGTGCATTTCGGCGCGCTGATCTTGGTGCCGCCGGAAAGCGTGATGCCGGTCTGGGTGCCGTCGAGCGCCAGCATGCAGCCGGGCGTCGACGCCGCCGCACCGACTTCTGCGATCGAGTTGGCGTGGATGTTCAACTGCTGGCGGTCCTGCAGCACCCGCGCCAGGATCAGCGATTTCGGCGTGTTGATCGTCACCGCAACAGCTTTCATGCCGCTGGTCTTCGGCGACGTCACCAGCGAGGCCTGCACGTCGGCCGCGGGCACCCCGTTGAGCACGGCGACATTGACCGCCGTCGCCTTCATCTGATCGGTGGACTTCGTAGCGTTGTAGGCAAGCGCGCCGGCAAAGGCCGAGAGGTCGGCGATGCGCTGGTTGTCGGAGCGCTCGACCAGGGCTCCGCCATATTCGGTGACCAGCGCCGCCATGCCGATGAGCAGCGGCAGCACCAGGGCCGAGATGATGAGGACGTTGCCATCGCGGCTACGCGAAAACCGCCGGAAAATCTGCATGAGGCTGACCTGAAGAACGCTGCAATCTCGAGCAACCTTACGGTGCTCCGTTCTTTAGTAACCGTGAATGTGTTAAAATTTATTGTCCTACAATTTCTGGCTCGGTCACAAGCGCTTGATCGAAATAGCTGATTTGGTTGACGATTTGCTCAGGAAAGAGTCAGCGGGCAGGACTTAGAGCCGCAAGGCCTTCGCTGACGCAGCGTTAAGCGACAACGAAAAAGGGCGCCTTTCGGCGCCCTTTCCGTATGCTTCGCGAGAGAGCTGGATTAGAAATCCATGCCGCCCATGCCGCCCATGCCGCCGCCGGGCATGCCACCGGGCATGCCGCCGGCCGACTCCTTCTTCGGAGCCTCGGCGATCATGGCTTCGGTGGTGACCAAGAGGCCGGCGACCGAGGCCGCGTCCTGCAGGGCGGTGCGAACGACCTTGACCGGGTCGACGATGCCCATGGCGATCATGTCGCCATATTCGCCGGTCTGGGCGTTGTAGCCGAAGGTGGCGCCCTTGTTGTCCAGGATCTTGCCGGCAACGATCGAGGCCTCAGCACCGGCGTTGGCCGCGATCTGGCGGGCCGGAGCCTGCAGCGCGCGACGCACGATGTTGATGCCGGCAGCCTGGTCGGAGTTGGCGCCGGTGGCCTTCAGGTTGCCCGAAGCGCGCAGCAGGGCAACGCCACCGCCGGCGACGATGCCTTCTTCCACGGCCGCGCGGGTCGCGTTCAGCGCGTCGTCAACGCGGTCCTTCTTTTCCTTGACTTCGACTTCCGTCGCGCCGCCGACGCGGATCACCGCGACGCCGCCCGCCAGCTTGGCCAGACGCTCCTGCAGCTTCTCCTTGTCGTAGTCCGAGGTGGTCTCCTCGATCTGCTGCTTGATCTGGGCGACGCGGCCCTGGATCTCGGCCTTCTTGCCGGCGCCGTCGACGATGGTGGTGTTCTCCTTGGAGATCGACACCTTCTTGGCGCGGCCGAGCATGTTGAGGCCGACGTTCTCGAGCTTGATGCCGAGGTCTTCCGAGATGACCTGGCCACCGGTGAGGATGGCGATGTCTTCCAGCATGGCCTTGCGGCGGTCACCGAAGCCCGGCGCCTTGACGGCGGCGATCTTCAGGCCACCGCGCAGCTTGTTGACGACCAGCGTGGCCAGGGCCTCGCCTTCGACGTCTTCCGAGATGATGAGCAGCGGCTTCGAGGTCTGCACGACAGCCTCGAGCACCGGCAGCATGGCCTGCAGGTTGGAGAGCTTCTTCTCGTGGAGGAGGATGTAGACGTCCTCGAGATCGGCAACCATCTTGTCGGCATTGGTGACGAAGTAGGGCGAGAGATAGCCGCGGTCGAACTGCATGCCTTCGACGACTTCGAGCTCGGTCTCGGCGGTCTTGGCTTCCTCGACCGTGATGACGCCTTCGTTGCCGACCTTCTGCATCGCTTCCGCGATCATGGCGCCGACCGACTCGTCGCCATTGGCCGAGATCGTGCCGACCTGGGCGACTTCCTCGGAGGTCTTGATCTTCTTGGCGGCCTTGCCGAGCGCCGCGACGACTTCGGTCACGGCGAGGTCGATGCCGCGCTTCAGGTCCATCGGGTTCATGCCGGCGGCAACCGCCTTGTGGCCTTCCTGGACGATCGACTGCGCCAGAACGGTCGCGGTCGTGGTGCCGTCACCGGCGATGTCGTTGGTCTTCGAAGCGACTTCGCGGACCATCTGCGCGCCCATGTTCTCGAACTTGTCCTCAAGCTCGATTTCCTTGGCGACGGTGACGCCGTCCTTGGTGATGCGCGGGGCGCCGAACGACTTGTCGATGACGACGTTGCGGCCCTTGGGGCCGAGGGTCACCTTCACGGCGTCGGCGAGGATGTTGACGCCGCGCAGCATGCGCTCGCGGGCATCACGGGAAAACTTTACGTCTTTTGCAGCCATTGTAAGCTCCTGTCAGGGGTTCGGGTCGAACCCGCAGATTCAAGATTCAGTTGACGGTGAGGCCGATGTTCAGCCGATGATGCCCATGATGTCGGATTCCTTCATGATCAGAAGGTCTTCACCATTGAGCTTGACTTCGGTGCCGGACCACTTGCCGAACAGGATGCGGTCGCCGGCCTTGACGTCCAGCGGCACGAGCTTGCCGGCCTCGTCGCGGGCGCCGGAGCCGACGGCGATGATCTCGCCTTCCTGCGGCTTTTCCTTCGCCGTATCCGGGATGATGATCCCGCCGGCGGTCTTGGATTCGGATTCGACCCGGCGAACGACCACGCGGTCATGAAGCGGGCGGAACTTGGACTTTGCCATTAGTGTCTTCCTCGATGAGAACGGTGAGAACTGTTCCTCCATCCGGCGAGGCCGGATATGAGTTAGCACTCACGCAAGGCGAGTGCTAACGTGGCGCTGAGATAGGCCGGAGGGTTTCGAGAGTCAAGGCGCGCGCAAGGAGCGAACCGCGCGAAATTTTTCCCGGCCTGCATTCGCACGAGGAACGCGGTCTCCGCCGATGGGATCGCGAAGGAATTTTATCGGTGCCCCTTAACGCCTCGGCGAGCGCAGCACCAGCAGCGGGCATCGCTCGGCGAGACCATAGCTGCCTGTTGGAACGACGCCGACATCGTCGAAGAACGCATGCGCCTCGCCAATCAGCACGTCTGCCGGCGCGAAGCTGTAGATAGCCGAAGAGTTGCGGTAGACGTCGATGGTGCCGATGACCGGCAATTCCCACCCGGTGCGTGCTGAAAGCTCCGCGCGGTCGGGAAACAGCGCGTCGAACCGTTCCGCAATGGTCTTCACGGGGATGGCATAGTCGGGCGCGTTGCCCGCCGCGGTCATGGCGACGCGCCATTTGAGCTCATGGAAGGTGGAGACGCCGCCGGACAGCGCGAGCCCCCGTACCGCGTGCGGGTCGTCGGGTGCTTGCGGACCGGCAAAGAGGCGCGCCCCCGCTCGGCCGCCTGGACGGAGCACGCGTGCGATTGCCGCGAACAGCGCCCGCCGTGCGACCGACAAAGCGAGCGCGGAAAGGCACCCGTCACCGATTACCACATCCACGCTTGCGCCAGGAACGGGCAGGTCAAGCCAGTCGCCGTTCACCGCTCTGCGCGACGCCGTGTCGCCCGGCCAGATTCCCGCGATCATTTCGGGAGACTCGTCGACGGCCGTCATCGTCGCCCCGAGGCCGGCAAGTTCCGGCGTCACGCCGAGCAGAACGACGTGTGCTCCGGACAGATCGAGTTCTCGCTCATATGTTGCGACGGCTTCCGCCGGCGGCCTGAGTGGCGGCCCAAGCAACTGCCAGTGCCTGCGAATTGCATTCCAGTGCTGCGTCATGCAAAACGCCCCGGTTCCCACGCAACGGTGTCGATTACTTGATGGCCGCCTGGAAACCAAGGGGCATATGGTGCGCATCGCGGTCATCACGCATGAGTTCGACCGGTTTCAGAGCCGACGTGGGCTGCTGCTGCGCCGCGACAGCCCCTACATGCTCTTCGACCTGCTGGAAGAACTGAAGCGGCGCGGCCATTCGGTCCACGTCCTTGCCGGCACGGCGGCCAGGCCGGAAGCCGACATCGCGGTACTGCATGTCGACGCGACCGTGACGCCGGCCGAATATGTCGAATACGCGCGCGCGTTTCCCTTCTGCCTCAACATCGGCGCCGCCGACATCTCCAAGCGTCGCGTCAGCGGTGCCGTGATCGGCCGGGGCGACGCATGGCAGGGCCCGGTCATCGTGAAGAGCAGCCTCAACAACCACGGAACGCGCGAGCGCTCGCTGAACCGGCGGTCGCGACGCGCCGGCAAGCCGGAGCCGTTTCCCGGCCTCGAAGCCTTGGACGGCTATCGTGTCCATGGCTCGCTTGCCGATGTTCCGACGACGGTGTTCGACCGCGAGGATCTCGTGGTGGAAAAATTCGTTCCCGAACCGGAGCCGGACGGCTTTGGAGCCCGCTTCTGGCTGTTTTGCGGCGAACGCGAACGCTGCACCCGCCACGTCTCGCCGCAAAGTCTCGTGAAGGGCGACGATACGATCCGCCGCGAACCTGTTCCGGTTCCCGACGAGCTTCGCGCGCTAAGGCGTGAACTTGGTTTCGATTATGGCAAGTTCGATTTCGTCATGCATGAAGGCAGGGCGGTGCTGCTCGACGCCAACAAGACCCCTGGGCGAGCCAGGCGCCTTTCGAACTTCGTCGCCGCCGGCAATTCAAATCTCGCCGACGGCTTCGAAGGGCTGATCCGCCAGGTTACCTAGATGTTCATCCCGCCGGAGACTTCGATGCGCTGGGCGTTGACCCAGCGATTGTCCTGCGACAGCAGCGAGGCGATCATCGGCCCGATGTCGTCGGCGACGCCGGTCCGGCCGAGCGCGGTGACGCCGGCCACCATGCGGTTGATCTCGGCATTGTCGCGCACATGACCGCCGTTGAAGTCGGTGGCGATTGCGCCAGGCGCCACGGTGTTGGCGGTGATGCCGCGCTGGCCGAGTTCCTTGGCGAGGTAGCGGGTGAACACCTCGATGCCGCCTTTCATCATCGCATAGGCCGACGAGCCGGGTGCGGCGAAACGGGCGAGACCGCTGGAGATGTTGATAATGCGGCCGCCGTCATTGATCAGCGGCAGCAGCGCCTGGGTGAGGAAGAACACACCCTTGAGGTGGGTGTTCATCAGCGTGTCGAACTCCTCCTCGGTTGTCTCGGCGATCATCTTGCGCAGGCCGGTGCCGGCATTGTTGATGAGATAGTCGAAGCGGTCGCGCTGCCAGGTCTCCTTCAGCGTCTTCTTCAACGCCTCGGCGAAGGCGGGGAAGGTGGCGATGCCGCCGGTGTCGAGTTGGAGTGCTGCGGAGCGGCCGCCGGCAGCCTCGATTTCGGCGACAGCCGCCTCAGCTTCGTCGGCGCGCGAGTGATAGGTAACGATGACGTCGACGCCCTTGCGGGCGAGGCTGAGCGCAGTGTTGCGGCCGAGGCCGCGGCTGCCCCCGGTGATGAGAGCGATGGGCCGAGTGGTCATGGCGAGAACTCCTTCTGTTTTGGATGGAGATGCATATACTCGCCTTGCTGGACGATATAATCGGGCACGGATTGCCAACACTATTCAGCTTATGCGAACAATCGCTGATGGACAGGTTCGACAGCATGCGGCTTTTCACCCGCGTCGTGGAAAGGCGCAGCTTCACCGCTGCCGCCGCCGATCTCGGTCTGCCGCGCTCCAGCGCCACCGCCGCGATCAAGCAGCTGGAGGAGCGCCTGGGTGTGCAGTTGCTTCGGCGCACCACCCGCCACGTCACGACCACTCTCGATGGTGACGCCTATTACCAGCGCTGTATCGGCATCCTCGCCGACATCGAGGACGCCGAGGGCGGCTTCGGCGCGCATGAGGTCCGTGGGCGGCTCAGCATCGACATCAACGGCAACCTGGCTCGCACCGTCGTCATCCCGGAACTGCCGGCGCTGCTCGCCCGCTATCCTGGGCTCAGCTTGCATATCGGCGAGGGCGACCGCCTCGTCGACCTCGTGCGCGAGGGCGTCGACTGCGTGGTGCGCGCCGGCACGCTTCCCGACAGTGACATGATCGCGCGCCGCATCGGCATCGCCCGCGAGGCGACGCTCGCCAGCGCCGACTATGTCGAGCGCCATGGCCGGCCGTGTGACCTGGACGAGCTGGCTGGTCATGTGATGATCGGCTTCGTCTCGTCGCGCACCGGGCAGGTGATGCCGCTGGAATTCACCGTCGACGGCAAGGTGCGCGAGATCGTGCTGCCGTCGCGGGTCACGGTTTCCAACTCCGACACGGCCGCCACGCTGGTGCTCCAGGGTTTCGGCCTCTACCAGGCACCGCGTCGCCGTTTTACCGATGACATCGAGGCTGGTCGTCTGGTCGAGGTGCTTCCAGACAATCCGCCGACGCCGACGCCGATCTCGGTCCTCTATCCGCGCAGCCGCCAGCTGTCGCCAAGGGTGCGGGTGTTCGTCGACTGGCTGGTGGAGATTCTTGGGCCGAAGCTGGATCCCTGACGCCGATCAGAGGAACAGCCGCAACTGCGTGTGGATGATCGACCGGTAGTCATCGATCGTGCGCCGGCTCTCGGCCTCATCCTGTGTCAGCGCCAGCCGCACCACGCCGCCGGCAAGCTGGAAGACCAAGAACACCACGCGGCCGAACGCCTCGCGCCGCTCCGGCTCAAGCATCGGGCCGACATGGTCGCAGAACATTTTCGCCTGCTGCCTGGTCTCGGGGATGTCGAGGTTCTGCAGCGCCTTGTCGGCCTGGATCGCGTTCTGCAGGTCCTGGATGGCCGGATCCGCCGCCACGCGACTGTAGTAGTCGTCGAGCAGCCGATCCGCGGCCGACGTCACATCGTCCACCCCGCGGATCCCGGCGATGATGGCGCCGAAGCGCGCGCGGCTCTCCTCCGCGAAGCGCTCGTAGAGCATCGCCAGGATCGCCGATTTGTTGGGGAAATAGTGATAGACGGTGGCGATCGGTCCGCCGGCCAGCGCACCCACTTCCTTCATCGTGACGGCGTCGATGCCTTTCTCGCCGATCAGCCGCATGGTCGTCGAAAGGATCGCGTCGATGCGCTCGCGGCTGCGCTCCTGCTTCGGCCTGCGCCTGGGCGCCGTCGCCAATCGCCTTGCTTCGCTCATTGCGCCCGATCTCTCGCGAGAGGTCCAAAATTCCGGTTGACAAGAAACATGATTAACTATCAGTTTCCAGAAATGCTGACAGATTGTCAGTTTTTTGGCGATGCGGCAAGGACGTTGAGGAGGCGCCTTTGGTTACACAAGCCGGCGAGACGGACGGCGGCGACTGGCTGGTCGGCAATCCGAGCGGCCCGCAGCTCGCTTCGGCGCTGTGGATCGGTTCGGTCGGCCTGCTGATCCTCGGGCTTCAGCCGGTGCTGCTCGGCGCGCTCTACACCGAAGGCCATGTCACCGGCGACGAGCTGGCGCTGGTCGCCACCGCCGAGATGATCGCCATCGCCATCGGCTCGGGCGTCGTGGCCATGGCCCTGTCGGCCCGCAACATGCGCTGGAAGAGCGCCATCCTCCTGCTCCTGCTGGCGGCGGCCAACTGGTGGACGGCCTATGCCGCCGGCGCCAACGCGCTGATCGGCGCACGCAGCCTGGCCGGGCTTGCCGAGGGCGGGCTGGTCGCCGTCGCCACCGAGCTGATCGCCCGGTCGCGCCGGGCCGAGCGCATCGGCGGCTATTTCGTCACCGTGCAGACCTTGGCGCAATGCGCGCTGGCGCTGACCCTGGCGCTCTATGTCGTCCCGGTCGCCGGCGCGTCCGGCGGCTTCCTCGCCCTC
Source organism: Mesorhizobium sp. M4B.F.Ca.ET.214.01.1.1 (assembly GCF_004791545.1). NCBI lineage: Bacteria > Pseudomonadati > Pseudomonadota > Alphaproteobacteria > Hyphomicrobiales > Phyllobacteriaceae > Mesorhizobium > Mesorhizobium sp. M4B.F.Ca.ET.214.01.1.1. The sequence goes on along the minus strand of NZ_SRUX01000014.1, from coordinate 123,659 downwards.
GGCGTGGTCTGCCTCGCCTCGCTGGCGGTCGCCTGGATCGTGCCGGACGACTATGCCGACCTGCCGAAGGATGAGCATTTCGCCAATGTGCTGACGCCCGGATCGATCGCCGCGCTGCTCTCGATCTTCTGCTACTTCATGTTCTTCGGCGCGATCTGGGCCTTCCTCGAGCCGCTCGGGGCGCAGTTCGGCATCGACGGCCGCACGGTCGGCCTGATGGTGTCGGCAAGCCTCGCCGCTCAGGTGGTCGGCGCCCTGACCGCGACGGTCTTCGAGGCGCGCCTCGACTATCGCCTGGCGATCACCGCCATCGGCGCCGTCGCTCTTGTCTGCTCCCTGATTTTCGCCAGCGGACCTGGCCTGACGATATTCTGGGTCGCCGCTTTGGTGATGGGCTTCATCCTGCTGTTCATCGTTCCCTACCAGATCCGCCTGGCGATCACCGCCGACGAGACCCGCACCGCGGTGCTTCTGGTGCCGGCGGCCCAGCTCTTCGGCCTGGCGATCGGCCCAATTGCCGCCTCGCTGCTGATCGACAAGGATTTCCGGCCGGTGCCGGAATTCGCCGCCGCCAGCGCCGCCGCCAGCGTCGCGCTGCTCGGCCTGTTCATCCTCGTGACGCGGCGCCGCCGCGCCGTCGCCTGAGCGGAGAAGCGCGATGCCGAACGCCTGGAGCAACTGGTCGGGCCTGGTGCAGGCCGCGCCCAAGCTGATCGCCGCTCCCGCCGATGCCGGTGAGCTTGCCGATCTGGTGCGCATCGCGCCCGGTCCGCTGCGCGTCGCCGGCGCCGGCCACTCCTTCACGCCGCTGGTCAAGTCCGACGGCACCATCGTCTCGCTGGAGAAGATCGAGGGGCTGGTCTCGCATGATACCGCGACCAGCAGGGCGCGGCTGCGAGCCGGCACGAGGCTCGGCCCGCTGATGCATTTGCTGCAAGGCATCGGCCAGGGCCTGCCCAACATGGGCGACATCGACAAGCAGGCGATCGGCGGCGCGCTGGGCACCGCCACGCATGGCTCCGGCCCGAAGCTCGGCGCCTACCATACGCAGTTGGAGACGCTGCAGTTCGTCGACGGGACAGGCAAACTGCGCGAATACAGCCGGGCAGGGGACCAGGACATGATCCACGCCACCGGCGTCGCGCTCGGCGCCTTCGGCATCCTCACCGAAGTGACGATGAACAACATGCCGACCTACCGCCTGCGCCGCCGCAAATGGGTGCTGCCGATCGCCGAGATGCTGAAAGACTTCGAGACGATGCTGGCTGCGCATCGTTCGGCCGAGTTCTACTACATACCTTTCTCCGGCTACGCGCAGTTCATCGCCAGCGATCTCTCCGACGCCGCGACCACCGCGCGACCGACCGAGGAGGACGAGGCGGGGCTGGCGACGCTGCGCAAGCTGCGTACCGCGCTCGCCTGGCTGCCGTCGCTGCGCCGCCGGCTGATCCTGGGCGCGATCGCCAAGCTGCCGGCCGAGGACTATGTGCAGGACTGGCTCAACGTCTATGCCAGCGATCGGCAGACCAAGTTCAACGAGATGGAATATCACCTGCCGTTCGAGGAGGGGCCGAAGGCGCTGGCCGAGATCATCGAGCTCACCGAGAAGCGCTTCCCGGAAGTCTACTTCCCGATGGAGGTGCGTTCGGTTGCGCCGGACGAATTCTGGCTTTCGCCCTTCCACAAAAGGCTCACCTGCTCGATCGCCATCCACCACGATGCGGCCAACGATCCCGAGCCCTTCATGCGGGCGGCCGAGCCGATCTTCCGCAAGTATGGCGGCAGGCCGCATTGGGGCAAGATGCACAGCCTGAAGGCCGCGGATTTCAAGAAACTCTATCCGCGCTGGGATGACGCCATGGCGGTGCGGCGCGATATCGATCCCGAAAACCGTTTCGTGTCGCCCTACATGGCCAGCCTGTTCGGCATCGACACATGAGCGCCTATTTCGCCGATCTCTCCGAGGCGCTTAGGCAAGCCGGCATCTTCCAGCCCGCGCTCGTGCTCGACCGCGACCGGCTCGACCGCAACATCGCGCTGGTGAAGGAAAGACTGGCGCCGGGCCTCGCCGCGCGGCTGGTCGACAAGTCGCTCGCCTCCATGCCGCTGCTTCAGCATATTGCCGGCGCGCTCGGCTCCAGCCGTTTCATGACCTTCCATCCGCCGATTACGCAGGCCGTACTCGACGCCTTTCCCGAGGCGGATCTGCTCTACGGCAAGCCGATGCCGGTCGGCGCGGCGAGAGCCGCGCTCACCAAGGGCGGCGCCGCCTGGTCGCGCGTCTGCTGGCTGATCGACACCGAACAGCGGCTGGCCGAGTATGGCGCGCTGGCGGCCGAACTTGGCACCGACCTGCGCTTTGCCTTCGAGATCGATGTCGGGCTGCATCGCGGCGGATTCGCCAGCCCCGAGGACATAAAGGCGCTGACCATCCCGAACGGCCTGCGCTGCGAAGGCATCATGGCCTACGAGGCGCACGCGCCGGAAATCCCCGGCCTGTTCGGCGGCCAGGGCGGCGCGCTGAGGAAAGCCCAGGCGCTGGCCGAGGAATTCGCCGACAGCCTCGGCGAGGATCAGCGGCGCATCCTGAACATAGGCGGCTCGAAGACGGCGTTGCTGCACCATGGCGGGGTCGCCAACGAAGTCTCGATCGGCTCCGCTTTCGTGCTGCCCAGCGATTTCGACGTGCCCGGCCTGGATGGCCTCCAGCCTGCTGCCTTCATCGCGACGCCGATTCTGAAGGTGGTGGAGCCGGTGCTGCCGGGGCCGGCCTCGGTGTCGCGGATGCTCACGGCGCTTGGCCTGTTCCCGCGCAAGGGCTGCTATCTCTACGGCGGCAAGTGGATGGCCGGGCCGGTATTTCCGCAGGGCATGAAGGTGAACGGCCTGATGGGCCTGTCCTCCAACCAGCAGTTCATGGCCCTGCCGGCCGGAGCCGACGTGAAGCCCGGCGACTGCGCCTTCCTGCGTCCGACGCAGAGCGAGGCCGTGCTGCAGCACTTTGGCTCGATCGCGGTGTTTTCGGGCGGACACATTGTCGAGCGCTGGCCAGCCTTGCCGATGGGGTGAGGTGGCCAACGGCCGTTGCCGTGATCCTTCGCTGTCCCGCCAGCCTCAGGCGTTCTGTCTGGTGCTTCGAGCAAGCATTTACTTGACTCCGTCAACTAAATAGCCAATCTTCTCCCTGACAGGAGAAGCGCCATGACCATCCATCATCCACCCGGCAAGGAGCGCATCGACGCCGTGCGCGCCTTCAACCGCTTCTACACACGCCAGATCGGCCTGCTCGACGAAGGCCTGCTGAAGAGCCCGTTCTCGCTGACCGAGGCGCGGGTGCTTTATGAGCTCGCCCATCACGATGGCCTCGTCGCCAGCGACCTTGTTCGCGACCTCGGCCTCGACGCCGGCTACGTCAGCCGTCTCTTGAAGAAATTCGAGGAACGCGGTCTCGTCGAGCGCGCCGCTACCGAAGCCGACGCCCGGCGCTCCTCGATCGCGCTGACCCAGGCGGGCAGGGATGCTTTCGCGCCGCTCAACAAGGACTCGCATGCGCAGGTCCAGGCCTTGCTCGACAAGCTCCCGCCGGCCGAGCAGGACAGGCTGGTCAAGGCGATGGGCACCGTGCAGCGCCTGCTCGGCGATCAGCCGGAACCCAGGGTGCCGTATGTATTGCGGCCCTTGCAGGTCGGCGACATCGGCTGGGTCACGCGGCGCCAGGGCCTCATCTATGCGCAGGACTATGGCTGGGACGAAACCTATGAGGCGCTGGTCGCCGAGATCCTGGCCGAGTTCGTCAGGAAGTTCGATCCGAAATGGGAGCGTGCCTGGATCGCCGAGCGGGAAGGAGAGGTCGTCGGCTCGGTCTTCCTCGTGCGCAAGTCGGACCAGGTGGCGAAGCTTCGCCTGCTCTATGTCGAGCCGTCCGCGCGCGGCCTTGGTATCGGCAGGCGGCTGGTGGATGAATGCATCGGCTTTGCCCGCGTCAAAGGCTACAGGACGCTGACGCTGTGGACCAACGACATCCTCGGCTCGGCCCGCCGCATCTATCAGGCGGCGGGCTTCGAACTGACGGAAGAAGAACGCCACCATTCCTTCGGCAAGGATCTGGTCGGCCAGACCTGGAATTTGTCGCTCTAACCCTTCACCGGTATCCAGATCTCCAGGCCGCCATTGCCGCTGCGCGGATCGAATTCGGGGCCGTAGCGCTCGAACTCCGGCGCGTCGGCGACCTCATGGCCGGAGGCCGGCAGCCATTTGTTCCAGATCGTGTTGACCGTGCGGCGGATGGTCGAGATGTGCTCGCGGTGCGAGAACACCGCATATTTCTGCGCCGGTACGCGCACGCGGAAGAACTCTTTCGGCACTTCCGAGAAATCGCTGACCTCGACGCCGGCGACATAATCGAAATTGCCGGCGTCGTCGCCGTTGACGCAGACGCCGTAGGCGACGTCGCCGGTCTCGCCGGGGATGTTGCCGATATAGGGTCCAAAACGCTGCCACAGCATCGGAATGCCGGCGCTGGTCTCGCAGCTGTAGCGTTCGCCGAGCCCGGCGATGAGGAAGGGGCGGCTGGTCTCGAAGCGCGGCGGTTCGAGATTGCTGAGAAAAGACTGGTCCATCAGGATCGGCTCCACGAGGTCTAGGGTGTTGGTCGAGCCTTGCGCGCGCACCAGTTCCGGCGTGGTGCCGAACAGGTCGCGGAAGGCGCGGGTGAAAGCCTCATGCGAGCCGTAGCCGGCATCGAGCGCGACCGAGAGGATGTCGGGCGCGCCGCCGGCAAGCTTGCGCGCCGCCTCGCTCAGCCGGCGCGCGCGCATGTAGCCATCACCGAGCGCCCCGTGGCGGCGCCGAAGGCGCGCGTCACGTGGAAACGCGACACGCCGCTGCTTTGCGCGACATCGTCGAGCGAAATCGCGTCCGGCAGATGGCTTTCGACAAACCACAGCGCTTTCTCGGTCGGGTTCATGGTTCCTCGCATTTGGCCGGCCGACGATAATGCCCGCGCGGACTGCCAATTTGATCCAAATTGCGCACTGGGCAATAATGCGTCGGTCATGCCCCGTCGATGTGGGAATTCGAAGCGGCATGATCCTTGTCCGGGGAAGGGGTGTCCCGATGACCACGGCGGCTGCCGATCAGGTATACCGGTTTGGCGGGTTCACGCTCGACCTCGCCATGGGCACGTTGCGCGGCGTCAACGAGCCGCTGTTCCTGCGCCCCAAGGCCTACGCCCTGCTATCGCATCTTGCCCGCAACATGGGCCGTGTCGTGCCGAAAGCGGAGCTGATGGATGTTGTCTGGCCGGGCGTCTACGTCACCGAGGACTCGCTCACCCAGTCCGTGCGCGAAATCCGCAAGGTGCTTGGCGAGGATATGGTGCGCACCGTCTCCAAGCGCGGCTACATGCTTGCCGCGGAGGCGGAACCCGCGCCCGAGATGAGTTCCCAGCCGATCGTGGCGGTCGTTCGCTTTCGCAACGAGAGCGGCGATCCGGCCGACGAAGCGATGGTCGACGGCTTTGCCGAGGATCTGATCAACGGCGTGGCCCGCTTCGGCACAGTCACCGTGCTGGCGCGCAATTCGAGCTTTTCCTTCTCCTCGTTCGGCCGTGGCGAGTGGCCGCAGATCCGTGCCCGCATCGGCGCCGACTACCTGGTCGAAGGGTCGCTGCGCCGGCAGGGCGAGCATGTCGTGGTGGCCGTCAGCCTGGTCGACATCGCGACCGCCAGCCAGCTCTGGGGCGACCGCTACCAGTCGCAGGGCGCTGGCCTGTTTGCGACCGGAGGCGAGATCGTCGAGCAGATCGTCAGCCGGCTGGTCACGCGGGTCACCAATGCCGGGCTCGAGCAGGCCTCACGCAAGCCGGTGACTAGCCTCGCCGCCTATGAGCTTCTGCTGCGCGGTTTTGCGCTGCTGCGCGATCCGGCCCAGACCGACCAGCGCGGCGCCGAGGCCTTGTTCGAGGCGGCCATCGCCAAGGATCCGAATTATGGGCTGGCCTACACCTATCTCGCCCTGGCGCGCTCGCTGGACGGGGAGTTCGGCCGCGCCAGCGACGCGGTGCTGCAGAACGCGCGTGACCTTGCCGACAAGGGCCTCGCCTTGTCGCCGGACCAGCCGACCGGCCATCGCGTGCAATCGCTGATCCGCCTCTATATGCGCGACCACGAGGCGGCCGAGCACCACATGCGCATCGCGCTGCAGCTCAATCCCTGCGATGCCGACAGCATCGAGCAGATGGGCATGCTGCTGACCATGCGCGGCCGGCCGCTGGAGGCGCTGACCTGGCTGGCGCGCGGCATCCGCATCGATCCCTTGCACCCGCACTGGTACCAGTTCGACCGTGCGCTGGCGCTCTATATGATGGGGGAATACCGGCAGGCGGCGGAAGCGCTGGAACTGGCCACGCGTCCGGCACCCTGGATCCGGACGCGACTGGCGGCCTGCTATGCCCAGATGGGCGACATGGAGAAGGCGCGGCGGCAGATCGCCCTCATCGAGGAGGGCGATGCTTTTGCGCCGCTCGACTACGCGCTGCGCGGCGTGCCCTTCGAGAACCGGGCAGATGCCGAGCATCTCGCCGAAGGCGTGCGGCTTGCCCTCGGCGAGGTTTAGCCCGAGGCCGATCGTCAATCGACGACGACCACGATGTAGCGGCCCTGATAGGCCCGGTAGTAGGTGCCGCCGCAACGCCAGACGTCGAAGCCGTTGACCTTGGTGCGGACGCAGCCGGCCGGCAGCGTCGCGACCCAGGCGGTGGTGTGCCTCAGCACCCGCCATGTCGTGTTGCGGCGGGCGACGCCGGCGGCGCTGCGCGGCGTCCAGGGATGGCCGACGCGGGCCTCGGCCGCGCCGACCAGCGACAGCGCCGGCACCGTGCCGCCGATGATCTCGACGGCGGCCATGCCGATGGCGAGCAGGGCAGCGGCCGAACGCATTTTCGTTATTGATTTCATACGCATGTTCTCTCTCCTTAAGGCTCGATCGAAGTTCAACGGGGGGACGCGGCAAGCCGGGCGGTGCCCGCCAGAGCCGCGAGGTGAGCAACCACGAACAGAAAGTGCGCCGCGGTTGTGACGTAGCCGACGACGAGCACGTCGGCGGCGATGAAGAACTGCCAGAACAACAGGTTTGCCGTTCCGAGCAGCATGTGGACGGCAGCCAGGAAGGCATGCCAGGTCCGCGAATAGGCGATGCGCGAGAGCGTGACCCCGATGATCAGGGCCAGTCCGTGCGCCTCGATGAAGCCGATGCCGGTGCCGGGCGCGTCGGCGAGCAGTATGGCTTCGGCGCCGCGCCCGAAGAACGAGCCGGCAATGTCGGTGGCGAGCCCGCCGGCCGATGCCAGGATCAGGAAGCCGGCGTTGACGCGGATGAGCAGGTTTCCAAAGAACGGTGTCATGGTCGTTTCCCTTCGGTTACGTGTTTGGCTGCCACGGCGGCATTCCGCCGTGGCTTGTCGGAATGCGTGGCCGCATCAGGCGGCGATGGCTTGCGGCTCGGCGGCCGCCACGGCGGGATCCGCCGCTGCTGTCGTTTCGGCCGGCGCCTTGATGCCGAACCAGGTGACGTAAAGCGTCGGCAGGAACACCAGCGTCAGCACTGTCGCCACCATCAGGCCGCCCATCACCGCGTAGGCCATCGGCCCCCAGAACACGGTCGGCGCGATCGGGATCATGCCGAGGATGGCGGCCGCCGCCGTGAGCAGGATCGGCCGCAGCCGGTGCGTGGTGGCGCTGATCACCGCAGCCCATGGCTCCTCGCCGTCGGCGATGTGCTGGTCGATCTGCGTGATCAGGATCACCGAGTTGCGGATCACCATGCCGATCAGCGACATCACGCCGAGGATGGCGACGAAGCCCATCGGCGCGCCGGAGATGAGCAGCGCGCCGGCGACGCCGATCAGCGCCAGCGGAGCGGTGAGCAGCACCAGCACGAGGCGCTGGAAGCTCATCAGCTGGATCATCAGCACCGTGGCCATGATGAACAGCATCAGCGGGAAGACCACGAAGATGCTGGCCTGCGCCTTGGCGCTGTCCTCGATCACGCCGCCCTGTTCGACGCTGTAGCGGGCCGGCAGCTCCGCTTTGAAGGCGGTGATCGCCTTCTCCAGCTTGCGCGTCACCGCGGTGGCATCGCTGCCCGGCGCGACGTCGGCCTGGACGGTCACGGTCGGCAGGCGACCACGGCGCCAGATCAGCGGCGGCTCGGTCTGGTAGGAGAGCTTGGCAACCTGTTCGAGCGGCACGCGGCGTCCGCCCGAGGCGCTGATCGTCAGGCCGCGCAGCGTGTCGATGCTGGCGCGTTCGGACTCCACGGCGCGGGCGACGATGTCGACGAGGTAGGTGTCGTCGCGCATCTGCGTGATCTTCGAGCCGGACAGCACCGCGTTGATCGTCTCGGAGAGCTGCTGCGAGGAGATGCCGAGTGCACGCGCCCGGTCCTGGTCCACTTCGACCTTGATGACCTTGGCCGGCTCGTTCCAGTCGTAGTTGATGTTGCGCACCGCGGCATCGCTGCCCAGCACCTGCGCGAACTGCTGCGCCAGGCTGCGCGTCCTGTCCGGGTCCGGACCGCTGACGCGGAACTTCAGCGGCCAGCCGACCGGCGGGCCGAGCTCCAGCGGCGTGACGCGGGCCATGACATCGTCGAAGCCGGTCGACAGCTTCTTCTCCAGCCGGTCGATGACCGCCTGGCGCACGGCGTGGCCCTTGGTCACCACCACCGCCTGGGCGAAGAAGTCGTTGGCGAGCTGCGCGTCGAGCGGCAGGTAGAAGCGCACCGCGCCCTGACCGACGTAGAAGCTCCAGTGGTCGATGTCCGGGTCGGCCGCGAGCAGCTTCTCGACGCGCTCCACCACCGCGTCGGTCGCCTTGATCGAGGCGGTGCGCGGCAGGGTGAGATCGACCATGACCTCCGGCCGGTCGGACTTCGGGAAGAACTCCTGGCCGACGAAGCCCATGGCCACGACCGACAGCGCGAACAGCCCGGCGGTCGCCGACAACACCAGCCACTTCGCCCGCATCGCCATTTCGAGCAGCGCCTCGAAGCCGCGGGCTATGCGCGACGGCTGATGGCTGTCATGGCCCTTGATGCGCTCCGGCAGCAGGAAGACGCCGGTGAGCGGCGTGAACAGCACCGCAACGATCCAGGAGACGACCAGCGCGATGCCGACGACCGCGAACAGCGAGAAGCAGTATTCGCCGGCGCCGCTCTTGGCGAAGCCGACCGGCACGAAGCCGGCGATCGTCACCACCGTGCCGGTGAGCATCGGGAAGGCGGTCGAGGTATAGGCATAGGTGGCGGCCGAGATCTTGTCGTGGCCTTCCTCCATGCGCGAGATCATCATCTCGACCGCGATCATGGCGTCGTCGACCAGAAGGCCGAGCGCGATGATCAGCGCGCCGAGCGAGATACGCTGCAGCGAGATGCCGAAATACTCCATGGTGACGAAGGTGATCGCCAGCACCAACGGGATGGCGACCGCCACCACGATGCCGGGGCGCCAGCCGAGCGCCAGCAGCGAGACGGCAAGCACGATGGCGATCGCTTCGCCGAGACTCTTGGTGAACTCGCCGACGGACTCTTCCACCACATGCGACTGGTCGGCGACCAGGCCGAGCTCGGCGCCGAGCGGCAACTCGGCCTCCATCTCGTGCATCTTCTCCTTGACGTTCTCGCCCAGCGCCAGCGCGTCGCCGCCAGCGGTCATCGAGACCGCGATGCCGACGGCCGGCTTGCCGTTGAAGCGGAACATCGGCTGCGGCGGATCGGAATAGGCGCGCTTGACCTCGGCGACGTCGCCCAGCCGGAAATAATGGCCGTTGGCGTAGAAGTTGATCGCCTTCAGACTCTCCTCGGAGGTGAAGGAACCGGAAACGCGGATGGCGATGCGCTCCGGGCCGGCATCGACGGTGCCGCTCGGCGTCAGCGCGTTCTGCGCCTGCAGCGCCTGCGACAGCGTGCCGACGTCGAGGCCGAGCGCCGCCACCTTCTGCGTCGAGAATTCGAGGTAGATCTTCTCGTCCTGCTGGCCGACCAGATCGACCTTGGCGACATCCTTCACGGTGAGCAGCCCGGCGCGCAGGCTGCTGGCCAGGTCCTTCAGCTCGCGATGGCTGAGACTGTCGGAGGTCAGCCCGTAGATCAGCGAATAGGTGTCGCCGAACTCGTCATTGTAGAACGGGCCCTGGACGCCGGACGGCAAGGTCGGCTTGATGTCGTCGAGCTTCTTGCGCACCTGGTACCAGAGCGGCTGCACCTGGTCGCCGGCGACCGTGTCCTTGAGGTTGACGAAGACGACGGATTCGCCGGGCTTGGTGTAGCTCTTGACGTAGTCGAGGTCGGGAAGCTCCTCGAGCTTCTTCTCGATGCGGTCGGTGATCTGCTCCACCGTGTCGCTGGTCGTGGCGCCCGGCCACATCGTCTTCACCACCATGGTCTTGATGGTGAAGGGCGGGTCCTCCTCGCGGCCGAGGCCTTGATAGGCGTAGAGGCCGGCAAGCGCCGCCGCGATCATCAGGTAGATGACGAAGCTCCGGTGGCGCAGCGCCCATTCGGAAAGGTTGAAGCTGGTCATGATGCAATCCCTCTCAGCGCGCGTGAAGGCGCGTTCCGCCGGCGTTTGCCGGCCAGCGAAAAATGATGGTTGGGTTCGGACAGCGCCCGCCGCGTGGCGGGCGCCGTCGCAAGTCAGGCCAGGCTGTGCATGGTGCCCGGCACACGGTAGGGCGCGCGCTCGGCGGTCCTCGGCCTGATGGCGAGGCCGGCGAGGTAGCGCTGGAAAGTCGCCGCCTCCTGGACGGGCGAGGCGAGCGCGACATGGCCGTCCGGTCTCACCAGATAGGCGCCGTCACGCTGCAGGCCGGCTTTGCCGGCCGCTTCCGACCAGGCGAAGGCATGGACCGGGATGCCGGCCGGCGCGAGCATCGCCCGGAATTCGGCGTTGACCTCGCCATAGACATGGATCTGCCAGTCGAGCGAGCGCAGCGGTTCGAAATTGTCGCCCCTCGCGCCGACCACATAGGGCAGGCGGTCGCCGCCGCCGACCTTGCCGGCCGTGCCCGCGCTGATCGGCCCGGCGCGGTACTCGATCGCCGCCTGCGAGATCACGCCGAAGAAGGCGCGCGAGCCGAACGACGTGTGCAGCGCGGCGTTCATGATCTTCGGCATCAGATAGCGCCGGAACAGGCCGACCAGCCGCGAGCGGCTGGTGACGAAGCGGAACACCTTGTCGGTGCTTTCGATCAGCTTATGGGCGAAGGCGATGCGCTCCGGCTCGTAGCTGTCGAGCAGGCGCGCATCGGCGCGGCCCTGGACCACGGCGGCGAGCTTCCAGGCGAGGTTTACCGCATCGCCCATGCCGGTGTTCATGCCCTGGCCGCCGGCCGGGCTGTGGATGTGGCCGGCATCGCCGCACAGGAACACGCGGCCGGCGCGGAAGCGCTCGGCGACGCGGTGATGGACGCGGTAGGTCGAGAACCAGTTGACCTCATGGACCTTGACGCCCGTGTCGCGTTCGACATCGGCGCGGATCGCCTCGAAGGTGATCGTCTCGTCCGCCTCGTGCGCCTTCGGCACGATGCCGATCAGCCTGACCGAACCCGACTGCCGGACCGGCATGACGATGGCGAAGCCATAACTGCTGATCGTCGTGTCCATGCCGTTGGGCGTGATTTCGCCGCTGCCCTTCACGTCGGCGACGTAGAAGGACTGCTCGTAGGTGCCGCCGGGGAAGCCGATGTTCAGCCCATGGCGAACGGCGCTGCGGGCGCCGTCGCAGCCGGCGAGATAGGCCGTGCTGACGGTCTCGGTGCGGCCGTTCCTGCTCAGCGTCGCAATGACCGCTTCGCCCTTGTCCTGGAAGGCGACAAGCTCGGTGTCGCGCTCGACCTCGACGCCGGCGCGCTCGAGATGCGTGATCAGCAGGCGTTCGTGGATGTCCTGCGGCAGCGCGAAGGCGAAGGAGTAGGGGCTGATGCCGCGGCCGAAATCCGACAGCGGCAGCCTTGCCGCGACGCCAGCCGGCGTGTGCAGGGTCAGCCGCTCCAGCCGCACGCCTGCGGCGAGCACGTCGTCGACGATGCCGATCTGGCGGTGGAACTCCAGCGTGCGGGCCTGGACGGCGAGCGCCCGCGAGGTCTCGCCGGGAGCGGCGGCCTTGTCGAAGATGCGCACCGGCACGCCGAGCCTGGTCAGCCACAGCGCCAGCGTCAGGCCGGTCGGACCGGCGCCGGCAATCAGGACCTTGGTCTTTGACATGTTCATTTCTCTTCCCCTTCAGCGGTGCGGACTTTTTCATGTTCCCGCAGCCGGTTGACGCCGGCGGTGACGACGATGTCGCCCTTGGCGAGGCCGTCGCTGACGACGACGCGGTCGGTCTCGTAGCGGGCGACGGCGACGGGCCTGAGCTCGACGGCGGATGTCGCGGTGACGACCCAGACCGCCGGCTCGCCGTCCTTGTCGAACAGCGCGCTGCCGGGCAGCACCACAACCGGCACGCTGGCGATCTCGGCGCGGCCGCCGACGCTGGCGCCGAAGCGCATTTCGGCGGGCGCATTCTCGAGCGAGACCTTGACCTGGAAGGTGCGGGTCGCGGCGTCGGCAACCGGCGCGATCTCGCGCACAGTACCGGTTGCCGTGATCGCCGGATTGCTGAGCAGCGAGACCGTGACCTTCGGCGGCCGCCTTGTGTCGGGCGTGTTGGCGAAGGCGGCTTCGGCGATCGAGAACACCGCGTCGCGGCTGCTCGGATCGGCGACGCGCGCCACCATCTGCCCGACATTGACGGACTGGCCGGCTTCGGCGCCGGTGGCGGTGACGATGCCGTCGAAATCGGCATGCAGCTCGGTATAGCCGAGCTGGTCTTTCGCCATCTGGAAGGCGATATTCGCCGACTTCAGCTTGGCCTCGGCTGAACGCAAGTTCTTCAGCGTCGCATCGTAGCTGGCGCGTGTCGTGAAGCCCTTGGCGAGCAGCGCGCCGATGCGGGCCTCGGCTGCGCTCGCCTCGACCAGCACGGCTTGCGCCGCCGCGACATCCGCCTCGGCGCTGAGCAGCCGGTTGCGGTAATCCTGGTCGTCGATGCGGGCAAGCACCTCGCCCTTCTTCACCGTCGAGCCGATCTCGGCCATGCGTTCGATGAGCTTTCCGGAAACGCGAAAACCGAGGTCGCTCTCGAGCCTTGGGCGGATCTCGCCAATGGCGGTGCGGACCTCGGCATTGGCAACCGGCGTCACCTCGACGGCCTTGACCAGCTTCGTCTCCGGCGCGTCAGGCTTTGCGCTCGAGGCTTCGCTTCTGGCGCCATGCCAGACGATCGCGGCGCCGCAGGCAAGGACGGCGATCGATCCGGCGACAAGGCGGCGTCTCAGCGGCCTGTTGTGAAGAAGTTCGGCAATCATGTTGTCTCCATGACCAAGGTTGCGGCCGCGCTGGGAGGATGCGGGCGACCGGAAAATGCGTTTGGCTGGGGACGATCGGGCGTTGCGGCCTGTCTTTTGCCAGCCCGATCTTTTTGCGACTCCGGGTCCGCGAAATCCCGAACGGTTTCTGAAAATTTTCCGATGTTTGGCTGAGACGATTCCCTGGCGGGCGTCGGTCTCCCGGCTTCAGGCGTCGTTTAAACCCGGCGTGCCTGCCTGCGCAGCCAGTGCTGCAGCTTGATCAGGTGGCGCATAGGCGAGCGGTCGATGCGCTTGACGTCGATCAAGGTGACGCCGCCGCCGTCCGAAAGCGTGTGAAATCCCTGGTCGAAACCGTCGTGCCAGCCTTCGGGCGACAGGCGCCTGACGATATCGGCCGAAAACTCCTCAGGCGTGAGACGGTCGATGCCGAGCAGATTGATGGCGCGGCCGTAGCCGGTCGTGCAGTCCTGTGTCGGGAAATAAAGCTTGTCACCGTCCAGGAACGGCGAGCCGGCAGGCCGCGACGATGCGTGACCCGTGCGCACCGGGTTTTGCTTGTGCTTGTGCCACGGGCCGGTCAGGCTGTCGGCAAAGGCGACATGCAGTTCGCGCGTGTCCCTGCCGTCCGGTCCGAAGAGCGCATGAAACATCCACCAGCGCTGCTGATGGTGAAAGACCGTCGAGTCGACCGCCGGCTCTTCCAGCAGCACGGCGACCGGCTCCCACCTTGTCGGGAAATCGACCGCCCGATAAAGCGTCAGCCGGCCGCTCTGGTAGGCCTCCGGCAGCATGAAGATGTCCTCGCCCGACCGGATCAGTTGCGGATAGGAAAGGTGGAAATGTTCCTTCAGCGCAATGCCGCGCTCCCTCAGCGTCCAGCCCCGGTCGTAGCTGTAGTAGTGGATATCGCCGCGCTTCACCCGGTAGTCATAGGCTTCGACCAGCACGGTGAAGCGATCGCCGTGGGGAAGGCCGAACGGGTCGGCGATGAAGCGGAACGAGCCTTGCGGCGGCAGCCAGATCACACGGCGCCTGTCGAGGCCGTCGGCGGCAAGAACGCCCTGGATCGGCACTGGAACGATCCCCACCTGCCAGATGTCGGCCATTCCCCGTAGTCCCCGCGTCGAGCCCCGGCATTTATGCAGCAAACCACGCCGCGGAAACAGCCTGTGTCAGGCCAGGTTCGGTGTTCACCAACCGCTAACCACGCTGGCGTCGCGGGTCTGCCATGCACAGTTGCCGGCTTCTGGATCAACGACGTCCCCTTGAATACTAAGCACGCTTATTATATATGCCGCTCATGGTTTCCGACGGCATCGACAGACTGGGCTTCCTGATCCACGACGTGCAGCGCCTGATGCGCAAGCGCTTCGAGGCGCGCGCCAGCGGCTTCGGCCTTTCCTCGGCGCAGTGGCGGCTTCTGGTCCGTGTCGCCAAGGAGGCGGGTGTCGCCCAGGCGCGACTGGCCGAGCTTCTCGAAATCGAGCCGATCAGCGTCTCGCGCCTCGTCGACCGGATGGAGGAGGGCGGCTGGATCGAACGTCGCCCCGACGCAGCGGACCGGCGCGTGCGCATGATCTTCCCGACCGCCAAGGCGAGCGAGGCCTATGCCCACGTCAAGAGCCTCGCCGGCGAGGTTTATGAGGAATCGCTGGTCGGCGTGTCGCCGGAAGATCGCCGCGTCCTGATCCGGGCGCTGGATACGATCGTGCAGAACCTGGCCGACGGCGAAGCGCCGTCGCTGGAAAAAATGAAGACTACGGAAGGCACAGCAGCATGAACGCGGTAGCAAAGGTGGACGAGAAGGTCACCAGGCTGGAACGGGAAGCGCCGGCGCAGCCGGTCGCCGAGGCGCCGGCGCAACCGGCGGTCGCCCCGGCGGAGCTCGCTCCCTCGCCGCAACCGGCGCCGAAGAAGCAGCGCCGCGCCGGCCGCTTTCTCCTGATGGTCGCGCTGCCCGCGGCACTGCTCGCCGGCGGCGCCTACGTCTGGGTCACCGGCGGCCGCTACCAGGAGACCGAGAACGCCAATCTGCAGCAGGCCAAGGTGTCGATCGCTTCCGACACGGCGGGTCGCATCGTCAAGGTCGGCATCGCCGACAACCAGCTCGTCAAGCAGGGTGACGTGCTGTTCGCCGTCGACCCCGAATCCTACCGGATCGCGCTCGCCCAGGCCGATGCGGCGGTCGCCACCGCCCGCCTCAATGTCGAGCAGCTGCGCGCCGCCTACAGCCAGGCGATGGCGCAGGAGAAGTCCGACACCAGCGAAGTCGCCTACGCGCAGTCGCAATACGACCGCGCCGCCGACCTTGCACAGAAGGGCATCAACGCCAAGTCGTCGCTGGACGAGGCCAGGAACGACCTCGACAAGGCCAGGCAGCAGCTGGCGGTGGCCGAGCAGGGCATCATCAGCGCCAAGGCGGCGCTCGGCGGCAATCCCGACATCGAGACCGACAAGCACCCGACGGTGATGGCGGCGCTCGCCGCGCGCGACAAGGCCGCCTATGACCTGGCGCAGACGACGGT
This sequence comes from Mesorhizobium sp. M4B.F.Ca.ET.214.01.1.1, assembly GCF_004791545.1. Taxonomy (NCBI): domain Bacteria; kingdom Pseudomonadati; phylum Pseudomonadota; class Alphaproteobacteria; order Hyphomicrobiales; family Phyllobacteriaceae; genus Mesorhizobium; species Mesorhizobium sp. M4B.F.Ca.ET.214.01.1.1. The sequence goes on along the minus strand of NZ_SRUX01000014.1, from coordinate 107,728 downwards.
CACGGCGCCGGCCGACGGTGTCGTCAGCCAGGCCTCCTCGTTCAAGGTCGGCCAGTATGTCGCCACCGGCACGCCGCTGTTCTCGCTGGTCGAGACCGGCGACACGTGGATCGACGCCAATTTCAAGGAAACCCAGCTCACCCACATGAAGCCGGGCCAGAAGGCGGAGATCGTCGTCGACACCTATCCGGGCAAGACCTTCGAGGCCACGGTCAAGGCGATCGGCGCCGGCACCGGGGCGGAGTTCTCGCTGCTGCCGGCGCAGAACGCCACCGGCAACTGGGTCAAGGTCACGCAGCGCATTCCCGTGCGCCTGGAGCTGACCGATCCCGACGCCAAAATGGCGCTGCGCACCGGCATGAGCGCCACCGTCACCGTCGACACCGGCGTGGCGCGCGGCCTGCCGAAGATCTTCGGCCGCGCCACGGCCGGCGAGGCGGCCGAGTAGGCGACGATCCCGGATTGGCGGCCGGAATGGACAAGTGGCGGAAGCCTGCCGGGGACCCGGCGGGTGGAAGCAAAACGGCAGGGGATTGGTCCGATGGGAGGAGTGGGAAGGAGCGGGATTTGAACCGGGGCCGCGTCGCGGCCTGATCGAAATCTGAAGCCTTCGACACAGACCTCTTCGGTCCTCAGGTTTCCGGGCGGCAGGCGTCCGATCAAAAGAGACTTTCGTTCGATGTAACCCCCACATCGATAGTCGCGTCCCACCGCGATGAGGGTCTCCAAACGGAAGGCCTCGCCGCCCGGAAACCGTCGTGTACACGTTTTTGTTACCTGCTGGAAGTTCCGCATCATGAGCACGCCAGAACCCTTCAAGGAAGTACCGCACCGCGGCCTGATCACCGTCGCGCTGATGCTGGCCACCGTCATGCAGGCGCTAGACACGACGATCGCCAACGTCGCGCTGCCGACCATGACCGGCGATCTCGGCGCTTCTCCGGACAACATCAACTGGGTGCTGACTTCCTACATCGTCGCGGCGGCGATCATGACGCCGGTCACCGGCTGGCTTGCCGACCGGCTCGGCCGCAAGGAGCTGTTCCTGACGGCCGTTGTCGGTTTCACCATCTTCTCCATGCTGTGCGGCCTGGCGTGGAGCCTCGAGACCATCGTGCTGTTCCGGCTGCTGCAAGGCGTATTCGGCGCCGCGATCGTGCCGCTGTCGCAGACCTTCCTGCTCGACATCAACCCGAGGGAGCGCCACGGCCAGGCGATGGCCATCTGGGGCGCCGGCATCATGCTGGGGCCGATCCTGGGCCCGACGCTCGGCGGCTGGCTGACCGAGAATTTCAACTGGCGCTGGGTGTTCTTCATCAACCTGCCGGTCGGCATCCTCGCCTTCCTCGGCATGGCCGCCTATCTGCCTGCGGTCGCCAAGCGCGTGCGCAGCTTCGATTTCTTCGGCTTCGCCATGATCTCGCTCGGCGTCGGCGCGCTGCAGCTGATGCTGGATCGCGGCGGCGAGGTCGACTGGTTTTCCTCCGTCGAGATCTGGATCGAGCTCGGCCTTGCCATTACCGGCTTCTGGGTGTTCACCATCCACACGGTGACGGCGGAGCACCCCTTCATCGACCCCAAGATATTCCTCGACCGCAATTTCGTGACCGGCCTGGCGTTCATCTTCGTCATGGGCGTGCTCATCCTGGCCTCGATGTCGCTCCTGCCGCCCATGCTGGCGAACATTTTCGGCTATCCGACCATGACCATCGGCGTCGTCATCGGTCCGCGCGGTATCGGCACGATGATCTCGATGCTCCTGGTCGGCCGCATCATGCACAGGGTCGACGCCAGGATCCTCGTGGTCATCGGCTTCCTGTTGACCGCGCAGTCGCTCTACACCATGTCCAGCTTCTCGCCGCAGATGGACAATTGGCTCATCCTGACCTCCGGCGTGATCCAGGGCCTGGGCATGGGCATGGTGTTCGTGCCGCTGTCGACGATCGCTTTCGCCACGCTCGACGCGCGCTACCGCACCGATGCCACCGCGCTGTTCAGCCTGGTGCGCAATCTCGGCTCCTCGATCGGCGTGTCGGTGGTGACGGTTCTGATGGTGCGCAACACGCAGATCAACCACACCGAGCTTGCGGCCTTCATCAACCCGTTCAACCCCAATTTGTGGGCGGCCTCGCCGGCGGCGGCGAGCGGCGATCCGACGGCGCTGTCGCAGGTCGATCGGCTGGTCAACATCCAGGCGATGATGATTTCCTACGTCAACGACTTCAAGATCCTGATGGTGATGACGCTGCTCGCCATCCCGTTCGTCTTCCTGCTGCGCAAGCCGAAGGCGGCGCCGGCCGCCGGCGCCCCTGCCGCACACATGGACTGACGGTTGCTGAAGCAATTCCAGGAAAAGTGTGAAACGGTTTTCCGTCCGGAATTGCGTACAAAATAGTCAGAGCAGTTCAGCGGTTCTACCAGACGCTGAACTGCTCTGATCGCGAGGCGGAGCCGCCGCGCCTGCATCCGGGACTGAAATCGTGGCGGGGGAACAGCGCAAGGATTCTCGGATATCTACAACCGACTGCGCCTGGTTCATCTACCATTAGTATATATCGATCACGATGTCGTCGCTTTTGGGTTGAAAGCGAGCCGTGTTGCTTTGCGCCGGCACCAAACTGGAGGAACTCTGTTTGGGCGAGAAATCATCCAGGAAAGCCGCCGAGACACCCGAGTCGGCCAATCTGGCGGCGCTGGCGAAGCTGACCATCGCTTCATACGAAACGCTCGAGCGCGATCTGCGAGCCAGGATCGCAACGCTCGAAGGGCAGGCGCTGCGATTTGAGACGGCGATCGACAACGTTTCGCAAGGCATCTGCTTTTTCGACGCCGCCGAACGATTGATCCTGTGCAACCGCCGCTACGCTGAAATCTACCACATTGCGCCAGAGCAATTGCAGCCGGGTGTGACGCTCCGGGAAATCGTCGAACATCGCGTCGCCGCCGGGACATCTGTGACCGATGCCGACGCCTATCTTGCATTGGCCCGCTCCGTCAATTCGGGCATGGCTCCAAGGATATGGACCGCCAACCTCGCCGACGGTCGGACGGTTCAGGTCTGCCATCAGCCCATGGCCGACGGCAGCTGGGTGGCCACGCATGAGGACATTACCGCGCTCGTTGCCAACCGACAGATCGTCGACGAGCGCATCTCGTTGCAAACGCTGATCGACTGGGTGCCCGATTATCTCTGGGTCAAGGACACGGAGAGCCGCTTCGTCGTGGCCAACAGGGCGCTTGCGGTCGACAGCGGGCGGGAGAAGACGAGTGACATGATCGGCTTGACCGATTTTGATCTCCATGCCCCGGAACTTGCGCAGAAATTTCGCGCGGTGGAACAGACCGTGCTCAGCAGCGGCCAACCCATGATCGACAAGGAAGAGTTCATTGTCGACGCGTCGGGCGCCGGCAAGTGGGTGTCATCGACAAAGGTGCCGTTGCGCAATGCCCACAATGACATCATCGGTCTGGTCGGCATCGCGCACGATGTCACCGCACGCAAGCAGGCGGACGTCCTTCGCGAGGGGCAGGCGCACATCCTGGAAATGATCGCGATGAGCGCCCTGCTCGAAGACGTGCTCGACCGTCTGATGCGCCTCGTCGAGTCGCAGCTGACCGGGATCTTCGGTTCCGTCCTGCTGCTGGACAAGGACGGCAGCCATTTGCGGCACGGCGGCGCGCCGAGCCTGGCGAAGGAATACACCGCTGCCATCGACGGGATCGCCATCGGCCCCAAGGTTGGGTCATGTGGCACCGCCGTCTATCGGCGGGAGCCGGTCATCGTCGCGGACATCATGCAGGACCCGCTTTGGGAAGAATACCGTCAGGTGGTGGCGCCCTTCGGGTATCGTTCCTGCTGGTCGACCCCGATCCTGTCGCATCAAGGCGCCGTGCTCGGTGTCTTTGCGATGTATTCGATGACGGTGCGCGAACCGACCGAGGCCGAAACGCGGCTGATCGACTTCACGACGCGGATTGCGGGGATCGCCATCGAGCGCAAACTGGCTGAAGACCAGATTCATTTCATGGCCAACCATGATGTGCTGACAGGGCTTCCAAATCGCGCTCTGCTCGAGGACCGGCTCTCGCAGGCACTGCTCTATGCGCAGCGATACGATCGCTGGGTGACGGTGGTGTTCATCGACCTCGACAATTTCAAACTCGTCAACGATACGCTCGGCCACAATGCCGGCGACGTGCTGCTGAAGACCGTTGCCAACCGCATGGTCGACTGCGTAAGGCCGACCGACACAGTCGTGCGGCTTGGCGGCGACGAGTTCGTCATAGTCCTGTTCGACCAGCCGACGAACGTCGATCTGATCTCCGAGACCCTGCAAAAGATCCGGGCGGCGATCGCGGAGCCGGTTCATCTGGGAAGGCATCGGCTGAGGGCGACGGCCAGCATCGGCATCGCCAACTATCCCAAGGACGGGACGAGTCCGGATCAGCTGCTGGCCAATGCCGATGCCGCAATGTACCGCGCGAAGGAATTCGGCCGCGACAATTTCCAGTTCTACGCTCCCGAGTTCAACACCAGGGCGCATGAGAAATTCCTGCTTCAGGAGGAATTGCGAAATGCCCTGGCGCGCTCGGAGTTCATTCTGCTCTACCAGCCGCAGGTGGATCTTCGCTCAGGAGAGGTCTTTGCAGTCGAAGCCTTGCTGCGCTGGAAGCATCCGACACGAGGCATGGTGGCGCCGGACACGTTCATTCCGACCGCCGAGGAGACCGGGCTGATCGTGCCGATCGGCGACTGGGTCCTGCACGAAGCCTGTCGGCAGAACAAGGCCTGGCAGGATGCCGGTCTGCCGCCCCTGACGGTCTGCGTAAACGTCTCGGCGCGGCAATTCAGGGAACCGAACCTGATTGGCCGTGTCGTGAACGCGCTGACGGACAGCGACCTGGAGGCCAGATATCTCGAGCTCGAGGTAACCGAGAGCCTTATCATGCAGGACGTCGAATTGGCGGTCGCGACGATGGACGCCTTGCAGAGCCTGGGGGTTCAGATATCGATCGACGATTTCGGAACAGGCTATTCCAGCCTTAGCGCGCTCAAGACCTTTCCCGTGGCGCGGCTGAAGATCGACAAGTCATTCATCAAGGATCTCGCCGCCGACGAGAACGATCAGGCTGTCGCCAGCGCCGTGATTTCGCTGGGTCAGAATCTGCATCTGAGGGTCATTGCCGAGGGCGTCGAGACGGACGACCAGGTGGCCTTCCTGCGCAAGAACAATTGCGATGAAATGCAGGGCTATCATTTCAGCAAGCCGGTCTCTGCCCAGGGCATCGAGAAGCTGCTCCACACGGCGAGCGTGGCGGATGACGGCCAAGGCGTTCCGGCGTCGGGAACCCTGACGACAAAACAGGGATAGGCGAGGCCTATCTCCCGAGCACGAGGCTCCAGTAGCGCAGGCTCGGATCGCGGCCGTCGCGCACATAGGCGAGGCCGAAGCGGGAGAAGTCCGGGTCGAGCATGTTGCGGCGGTGGCCGTCCGAATGCATCCAGATGTCGAACAGCTTCTGCAGGTCGAATCGGCCCTCGGCGATGTTCTCGCCTGCGGCGCCGCGCACGCCATTGTCCTTCATGCGCGAGGCGAAGTCCTTGCCCCAGCCGGTGGTGTGGCTCATCCGGGCACGTGACGCCATGTAGCCGGCTTGCTGCAAGGCTGCCTGCTCGAGCTGCGTGTCTGGAACCAGCGCCGGAAGCCCGGCGGAGGACCGGATGCCGGCGAGCGTCGTCGTGGCTGAGGAGGAGACGCCTGCGCCTTCGCCGGTCGGCAGCACGGCGGTCGAGCAGGCGGCAAGCCCGGCCAGCGCGGCAAGAGCAGCGCCCTTCAGCAGCAGGCGCCTGTTCGGGTTCGGGATCGGGTGGTTTTCGAGTCGCGCAACGGTCATACCCGCCTGAAATAATGGTGATCATGGCTTTTGCCGGGCAGGGCGGCGAAAATCTCGGTAGACGGCCCTAGGCTGCGGTTTCGAGATTTGCTTCCGAGCCGCCGGTCCGGTCGTCCTGCGTATGCACCCACCAAGCGCCGAGCGCATCGATCAGCGGCACAAGCCTGCGGCCGGGTTCCGTAAGGTCGTAGTCGACGCGCAGCGGATAGCCTTGATGCGCGGTCCGCCGCACAATCCCGGCGTCCTCCAGCTTGCGCAGTTCCAGCGCCAGGATGCGGTGCGAAACGGTCGGATTGTCGCGCCTGAGTTCGCTGAAGCGTTTGGTGCCGTCCTTCAGATAGTAGAGCAGCAAGGTCGGCCAGCGGCCGCTGAGCACGCGCATGGTCTCTTCGATCGGGCAGCGCGAGACGACATCTTTCATGGGGAGGGACCTGGACGCGTGGTTACAGAATAGTGCGTAATTTACATGGGGCGACCGGTGTTTAGGGTCAAGTTTCGCTGCGCGGCGTGACCCTCGAACATGGAAGAGACAACACATGGAACCTATCCTCCTTTACGGCTTCCCGGCGGGAAGCTCGATGGGGCTCGTCGCTGCCTTCGAACGCCTCGGGCTGCCCTACCGGCTGTGCCGGGTGGACATGCTGGCCGACATGAAGAACGAAGCCTATGCCGGCATCAACGGCCGGCAGGAAACGCCGGTGCTGATCACCGACGAGGGCAAGGTGCTGACCGAGACCATGGCGATCGCCGCATGGCTCGAGGCCCGCGATACGCAGCGCCGCATCAGCTTCGATCCGCGCACGCCGGAAGCCGATCGGATGCACCAGCTGGTGGCTTTCGTGAACACCGGCTTCACCGCCGCGTTCATGCCGCTCTGGGCGGCGTTGGAAATGGCGTCGCCCGATCCGGTGCTGCAGGCGACCTTGCGCGACTTCGGCCGCAAGGCCGTCGCCGAGCGTCACGACAAGCTTGAGGCGATGATCAACGGAACCGAGTTCCTGGCCGGGGACCGGCTGACGCTGGCCGATACCACGCTGATCGGCGTGGCGCGCTGGGCCGAATTTCACCAGGCCATCGAGGGCGCCGATTACCCCAGGCTTGCCGCCCTGCGCCGCCGCATCGAGGCCGTGCCGGAGGTGCGCTACGCGCTTGCCGTCGAGAATGGCGAAATGCCTGTCGGCTCGGGCGCCTGCCTGGGGCATGTCCCGCTGGCCGAGGTGATCGACCGCTTCGCGGCCTGATACGCGACGCGCCTTTGGTCAACGGGCGGCGCCAGCGTGGCTGGCGCCGCCCGAATAGGACCTATTTCACCAGAGCCAGGACGAAAGGTGCCTGAAAGGTGTCCTCCATGCTGGAGGCCGTGTAACTTGGCGGCGCCGAACGGCTGGACGCTTTCGCCGTCAGCGTTGCGCTTCGGTCGCCATCCTCAGCGCCAGCGCCGCCAGCACGGTGCCCATCATCCAGCGCTGGATGACCATCCACAACGGCCGTCCGGCGAGGAACGTCGCGATCGAACCGGCGGTCACCGCGATGATGGCGTTGACGGTGAGGCTGATCGAGATCTGGGTGACTCCAAGCACCAGCAGTTGCGACAGCACATGGCCCTTGGCCGGGTTGATGAATTGCGGCAGCAGCGAAAGGTAGAGCACCGCCACCTTGGGGTTGAGCAGATTGGTCATCAGCCCCATGGCGAACAGCCTGCGCGGTCCGTCCTTCGGCAATTCGCGAACCTCGAACGGCGAGCGCCCGCCGGGCCTCACCGCTTGCCAGGCGAGCCACAGAAGATAGAGCGCGCCGGCGATGCGTAGCGCATCATAGGCGAAGGGCACGGCGAGCAGCAGCGCGGTGATGCCGAAGGCCGCCGAGACCACGTAGAACAGGAAGCCGCAGGCGACGCCGCCGAGCGAGATCAGCCCGGCCTTCGGCCCTTGCGACAGCGAACGCGAGATCAGGTAGATCATGTTCGGCCCGGGCGTCAGCACCATACCGAGGCAGACCAGCGCGAAAGCGAAGTGGTTTGCGGTGTCGGGCATCGATGCGTCTCCGGGGGGTGGCGGGCCCATTCACCACGCGCTTTCATCGATCGCAAGGGCATGCCGGCGGGAGTTCTTACTCCAGCGTTGAAAATTGGCAGCGTCCGCGCCGGCGCCTCCAACGCCGGGTGGTTTACCCGACGACGCGCAAATTCGACAGCTCGTTGGCGATTTCCTTGAAATTGTCGGACAGCGTGGCGCCCGTCGCGTTCCAGAACAGCTTGGCCGGCTTGCTGGGGTCGGTCGGATCCTTGCGGAAGCGCGAGTCGGAAGAGCATGCCTTCAGCGCGTCCATCGCCTTCTTGTCGCCGGCATCGGTCGCGGACATGTCGAGCGCGACGGTCATGACCATGATGTTGGCCGCCTTGGCGTTGTCGCACAGGCTCGCCATCTGTTCGTTGAGCGCGGCGGTGTAGTTGCTGGACGAATAGTTGAACTGGCCGATGGCGTTCGACGTGCCGGTGAACAGCCGGGTCACGGCGGTGTCGTAATAGGCGAGGCCGGTGTAGCCATAGGCGGCATAGGTCGACTTGTTGCCGGCCGGGTCGCTGCTGACCGTCGAATAGGTGTTCTCGCCGTCGGTGAGCACGATGACGACCTTGTCGTTGCCGCGCTCGCTCTCCAGCCGCCCTTCGGTGAAGGGCTCGGTGCTCGACACGGTGCGCCAGCCCCAGGCCATGCCTTCCGGGACATTGGTGTTGCCGTTCGGCTGCATCAGGTCGATCGCCGCCTTGATCGCGGTCAGCCCCGCCGCCTGGGTGACATCGGTCAGCGGCGTGATCGGCGTCGTGGTGCAGCTGTAGTTGGGACCGGCGCCGGTCGACAGCACCGGCGCATTGATCGGCCGCGGCTGGAAATACTTGGCCATGTTGGATTGCCGCGTCTTGCCGGTGGTGCTCGACGGATCGTCGTTCCACCAGCTGTTGGCAGCGCCGTAGGTCACCGGCTTCGCCTCGTCGGGATCCTGCGTCAAATACCAGTGGTTGCCAGGCTCGTCCGGCGCGAACATCGGCACGAACATGGTCGCCGGGTCGCCGACGCCGGTGCCGGTGTTGTTGGGGCCGCCGGAGGCCGCCGCGTCATTGACGTTGTAGGGGTAGGGCCTGACCTCGACGCAGCCCTGCCAGCTGGCGAACGGGCCATAGGTGTCGTTGTAGTCGTATTCGTCGTGGCTGCGCTTGCAGGTGTGGTTGGAGCGGTATTCGTCGCAGACGACACGCTTGGAGCCGACGATGCGCTCGTGGCTGGTGACCACCTTCATGTCGCGATAGAGCGAGAAGCGAGTGAGCATCTGGCCTTCCTGCTCGCCCCAGTCTGAGCCCTTCTTGTACCAGATGCCGTTGATCTTCTGCGCGTATTTGTTGGTGGCGTTCAGCGTCGTCCAGTCGAAATTCTCATGGTGGATCGGTGACAGCCCGTAGGTGTCCATCCAGGAAGCATTGTCGTTCTGCGTCCCGACATTCACCGAGGCGGCGAAGGGCACGATGCTGAACTGGACCGGCTTGTCGATCTGCTTGATCGCGGCCGCCTGCTGCGCCAGCGTGTCGACGAGCTGCTTGGCGGCCTGCTTGAGCAGGTCGATGCGCTTCTGCCCCGCACCGGTGCCGAGGTTGCTCATCGAGCCGGAATTGTCGAGCACCATGGCGACTTCGAGCGTGTTCTTAAGGCGCACTTCCGAGCAGACGGAGTAGTTGACGTCCGAAGACTCCTTATCGACCAGCAGCGCCGCTGCCGGCAGGAAATAGGGCTTGTACACCAGCGCCGCGCAGAGCTTGACCAGGCCGCCGCCGGTCGTGCTGCTGGGCAGCGTGACGCTGAGCGTGGTGTTGGCCGGATCGATGCTGTCGCCGAGGTTGGCCCTGAAGAACTCCAGCGCATAGGCCCTCAACTGGTCGTCGGTGGCGCCTTCGGCAAGGCGACGGGCGGTGGCGAAGTTGGCGGCGTCGAGCGCGTTCACCACCCTCTGCTTCTCGTTGACCACGCCCGAATAGTCGACGCTCAGCGCCACCGCGCCCATCAGCGGCACCATGGCGACCGCGGTCAAGAGAGCATAGTTGCCGCGCCGGTCGCGGCAGAAGTCACGCCAGAATCCACGCATGTGTTGTAAGCGGCCCCGCCTGCGGATCTTTTGCCCAGGCCACCGTTTCACAAAACGCTGAAGGACGGGTGTGGGAAACCGCTCGATTGCAGCCTCGGTGTTTCACCGAACGCTAACCAATCGCGCCGGGGCAAGGCCGCATCGTTCAAGGAAACGGCCCGCGAAGGCAGCGCGTTTCGCCGCGTCGATTGCCCCTTGATCAGCCGACAATGCGCAGGTTCGACAGTTCGTCGGCGATTTCCTTGAAGCTTTTCGACAGCGTGGCGCCGGTCGCGTTCCAGTACAATTTGGCCGCAGTCTTGCCGGTCGGGTCGGCCGGGTCTTTTCGGAATCTCGAGTCCGAGGAACACGTCTTCAGCGCGGTCATTGCGGCCTTTTCCGCGGATTTGGTGTCCACGAGGTCAAGCGAAACCGTCATCACGATGATGTTCGAATTCTTTGCATTGGCGCAAAGCGTCTGCATCTGCTCGTCGAGCGCCGTCGTGTAGTTGGCGCCGGTGTAGGTCGTCTTGCCAACGGAAGCGCTGGTGTTCATGAACAGCCGGGTCACCGTACCGGAGCCTGGATAGGTCAGGCCCGTGTAGCCGTACGCGGCGTAAGTCGACATGTTCTTGGCATAGGTGGCGTCGGCGATCGGGCTGTAGGTGTTTGCGCCGTCGGTCAGCACGATGACGACCTTGTCGTTGCCTTTTTCGCTGTTGGCCCGACCGTCCGTGAAAGGCTCATTGCTCGACAGCACCCGCCAGCCCCAGGCAAGCCCTTCCGGCACGTTGGTGTTGCCCGTCGGCGTCATTGCGCTGATGGCGTTTGTGATGGTGCTCTTGCCTGTGGTCGTGGTTATGTCCTGCAACGGTGTGATGGCGGAAGTCGTGCACCCGGAGTTGGGGCCGCCGTCAGCCGGCTCCGCCGCCGCATTGTAGGGCTTTGTGACGAAATACTTTCGCATGTCCGACTGGCGTTTCGCGACGGCCAGGCTGTCGGCCGAGTCCACCCACCAATTGTTCGGGTAACCCCATGACGTCGTGCTGACGTGGGTGGAGTCGGTCCAGAAATTGCCGGCCTCGTCCGGAGCGAACATCGGCACGAACAGGCTGGCGGGTGTGGACGTTGTCGGCGTCGTGTCGTCGGCATTGTAAGGATACGGCCTTGCTTCCAAGCAGCCTTTCCAGGCTTGGTATTGGGCGGTCGTGTCGACATAAGTCTGACACGTGCCGTGGTTCTTCTTGGTGCAGGTTCGCGTCGTGGCCATCATATCCTGGTAGAGGGTGAAGCGGGTCATTGCCTTGCCCGCGTCCGCTCCCCAGCCGGTGCCCCTCTGGTAGTAGGCGGCACCGACTTTCTCGATGTATTTGTTCGGATCGACGCCGGAGACGTTCTTGTACATCTGGGTCCAGTCGAAATCCTCATGATGTATCGGCGAGATGCCGTCGAGATCCATCCAGGTCTTGTCCTTGTTGGCTGAGCCGACATTGACCGAGGCCGAAAAGGGTACCAGGGCGAACTGCACCGGCTTGGTGACCTGCTTCATTTGCCCTGCCTGCAGGGCCAACGTGTTGACGAGTTCGGTCGCGGCGGTCTTGAGCAGCTCTATGCGCTGCTGGCCTGTACCGGATCCATTCGTGCTCATCGAGCCGGAATTGTCGAGCACCAGGGCAACCTCGAGAGTGTTCTTGAGGCGAACTTCCGAGCACGCGGTCAAAGTCGTGTCGCCGGCAGTCCTGCCGATCAGCATCGCCGCGGCTGGCAGGAAATAAGGATGGTAGCGCAGGGTCGCGCAAAGCTTCAGCGTGCCGCCGCCGGCATTGTTGCTGGGCAAGGTGACGCTCAGCGCCGTGTCAGCCGGGCTGACATGCGACAGATTGGCTTCGAAGAAGTTCTTCGCATAGGCTTTGGCGTCGGCGTCGCTTACATTGGCGACGATCTGCTGCGCGGTGGCGACGCCCGCGGCATCCAGCGCGTTCAGCGTTTCCTGCTTTTGGCGCACCAGGTCCGTATAGTCGACCGCAAGCGCAACCGCGCCCATCAGGGGCACCATGGCGATGGCGGCGATCAAGGCATAGTTGCCGCGCCTGTCGCGCGCGAACCTGCGCATCGTCGCTTCGAATCTGCGGATCATCGCCTTTAGCCCCCGCTAATGTACGACCAAAGTCGTAGTTGATCTGCGACCATGCCCACAGATCATTAAATTTCAGGTTGCGCGAATGCATCCAACATCAACCTGCGTTTTCAAGGCTCGTTAACTATCGGGCCAGCTGCGTGGATGCCCCCGGGAATTCCACCGCGACGCAGGTCCGGTCTTCAGCATCCGTCCCGCCGCTGCGGCCGGTGCCTGTCGAAAGCTGGTGACAGGATGAGGCGCTTCGGTTAATGCGGGACCGGCCGCGGCGGACCGTCGGCGGCGGCTCTCGCAACAACCACCTTGGGAAAACGGCATGGCGGATTCGCCCGACATCATCGGCTCGCTCGCGGAGCTGTCGGGCTCGTATGAGGCCATCCTGTGCGATGTCTGGGGCGTGGTGCACAATGGCGAATGGCATTTTCCGCAGGCTGCGCAGGCGCTGGCCGCGGCACGCGCGGCGAACGTGCCCGTCGTGCTGATCACCAACTCGCCCCGCCGCAGTGCCGATGTGGTGGCGCAGATGAACGCGATCGGCGTCCCCACTGACGCCTATGACCGCATCGTCACCTCCGGCGATGTCACCCGCGACCTGATCGCCGAAGGGCCGAGGAAAATCTTCCATATCGGTCCCGACCGCGATTTCACCCTTTATGACGGGCTCGGCGTCGATCTGGTCGAGGAGTTCGAGGCCTCGGGCGTGGTCTGCACCGGCCTGTTCGACGACGAGGTTGAAAAACCGTCCGACTATGCCGAGCTGCTGCGGCGGCTGCGCGCTCGCGATCTGCCCTTCATCTGCGCCAATCCCGACATCGTGGTCGAGCGCGGCGAGCGCATGATCTGGTGCGCCGGGGCGCTTGCCCGCGACTACGCCCAGCTCGGTGGGCGAACGCTCATCGCCGGCAAGCCCTACGCGCCGATCTACGACGTTGCGATGAAGGAGGTTGCCAGCCTGATCGGTCGCCCGGTCGAGCGTTCGCGGGTGCTGGCGATCGGCGACGGCATGATGACCGATATCAAGGGCGCGGCCGACAATGGCTTCGAAGTGCTCTATGTCTCGGGCGGCATCCATGCGCGCGACTATGGCGACCCGCTGCAGCCTGACCGCGAGCGGCTGGCCGCCTTCCTGGAAAAGCATGGCTACCGCCCGGTCGCCGTCATTCCGAGACTGCAATAGGGGCGTTCCATGACGGAAACCTCGAAACCCTTTGACCGCATCTCGGCGACGTCGCCGCTGCCCGCCCATTTGCGCGGCGGCGTGGTGGCGATCGGCAATTTCGACGGCGTCCATCGCGGCCACCAGGCGGTGCTGGAGCGCGCGCTCGCCGAGGCCGGGCGCCGCGGCGCGCCGGCCTTGGTGCTGAGCTTCGAGCCGCACCCGCGAAAAGTGTTCAGGCCCGAAATCCCGCTCTTCGTGCTGACGCCGCCGCCGATGAAGGCGCGCCTCTTGTCGCTCCTCGGTTTCGCCGCCCTGGTCGAGCAGCCCTTCACACGCGAATTCGCCGCGCTCTCGGCCGAGGCCTTCGTGACCGACGTCCTGGAGAAGAACCTCGGCATCGCGCACACCGTCACCGGCTTCGACTTTCATTTCGGCAAGGACCGCCAGGGCGGGCCCGCCTTCCTGATGGCGGCGGGCGAGCGCCATGGTTTCGGTGTGACGTTGGTCGATGCCTTTCGCGACGAGGGCGCCGAGGTGATCTCGTCGAGCCGCATCCGCGCCCTTCTCGGCGAAGGCGCCGTGGCCGAGGCCGCCGGCCTGCTCGGCTACCGCTTCACCGTCGAGACCCAGGTGATCAGCGGCCAGCAGCTCGGTCGCACGCTGGGCTTTCCGACCGCCAATATGAGGCTTTCGCCGGAAGCGGCCCTGAAGGAAGGGATTTATGCCGTCCGCTTCCGCCGCGCCGACGGCACGCTGCATGACGGCGTCGCCAGCTTCGGCCGCCGTCCGACCGTCGACGACAATGGCGCGCCGCTGCTCGAGACCTTCGTCTTCGACTTCTCCGGCGACCTCTACGGCGAAACCTGCGAAGTGTCGTTCTTCGGCTACCTGCGGCCGGAGCTGAAATTCGACGGGCTCGACTCGTTGGTCGCGCAGATGAAGCGCGACGAGGCCGAGGCGAGGGCGCTGCTGGCAGGCGTCCGCCCGCTGTCGGAGCTCGACGCCGCGATCGCGTTCTAGCTCGAAATAACTAGATAGAAGTGTTTAGACGCGGGTTGCGGACTCGACCAAACGGCTGAGCCGCGTGCGTGAAGCGCCTCACCGAAGCCGGTCGGGCAGAACGTACCGATGAAGATCGACATCCCGGTCTGGAGCGTCGTCCTCCTTTGTGCTTCGCTGTTCATCCTGTGCGATGGGTTGAGCGCGCATTGGGGCAAGACGGGCAGCGGCCGCAGCCTTGCCGTCGTCATGCTGCTGTCGCCGCTGTCCTACTGGGCCTTCGCCTTCATCAACACCAGGCTGAACCTCGCCGTGACGGGGGCGCTGGTCAACACGATCGTCGTTGCCGGCGCCGTACTGGTCGGCGCGCTCGTCTTCAAGGAGGAAGTCTCCTCGATGCAGTATCTCGGGATCGCGCTGGCGCTGGTCTCGATGACGCTGCTTAATTTGGACTGAGCTATCTCTTCAGCGCCAGTCCGATGGCGATGAAGCTCCATCCCTGGAAGACGAGGTCGATGGCCAGGAACAGGCCGAGCACCCACAGGCTGTTGACCGGCCAGCCCATGGCGATGACGAGGCCGGCGAGCGCGCTGATGACGCCGGCCGCGACCAGCCAGCCCCAGCCTTTCTCCGGCCGGTGGTGGAAGCCTACCCAGGCCCTGAGCACGCCCGAGGCGACGAGCGAGGCCGCCAGCAGCAAGGTCAGCACCGCCGAGGCGAGCGCCGGATTGTCGAAGGCGAAGAAGCCGGCCACGGCGTAGAGCAGGCCGCTCGCCAGCCAATAGAGGAAGCGCCCCCAGGTCTTGACCCCGAAGGCGTGGATGATCTCGATCACCCCTGCCATCAGCATCATCCAGCCGACGAGATAGACCGAGGCGACGGTGGCGATGAGCAGATTGCCGAAGGCGATACCGCCGAAGATCAAGAGCAGCACGCCAAGCGCCAAGAACCATCCCCATTTGTCCCGTGTCCGGCCGATTGCGTCTTTCAGGGCATCGCCTTGCAGGGTCATGGCTGCATCTCCTTCAGAATTCGCCGCGCGTCATGCCGCAATGAGGGTAATCCCGATGGCATTGCGCGTCCAGCGAGCAGGCGGACACAGGCTCGCGCGGAAGATCCTTCCGGGAGACGCCTACAGAGTGGACGTTCGGACGCGGCATTAACGGGCTGGATGTTGTTCAGGTGACAGCCAAACCCAAGCAATTCATTACGCCTGCTTATAGGCACAAGCACAATTAAGCACCTAATCGCTGAGCATGTGGGGCGATAGAAGCTTCAAAGACAGTGGTTGGATAAAGCCGGCCGCCTTACTTGGAGCATCCATCATGCCAGCCGACAGTGATCGCAATGGGGATACGTCAGGTTCCCTCAACATGACCCGCCGCGCCGCTTTCCTGTCGGCGACGGCTCTCGGGCTGGCGTCATTGATGTCGGACCTCCCGGCAGCGGCGGAAACGTCCGAGGCCGGCGCCGCTGCAGGCCATCAACACAATGCGGGAAGCGCAGCAGCCATGCAAAACACGTCGTTCATCAACAACAATGGCATCAAAGTCGCTGGAAACATCCATTATCCGGGTGGCTTTGACGCGAGCAGGAAATATGCGGCCATCATCACTGTTGCGCCCGCCGGCGGGGCAAAGGAACAGACCGCAGGCATTTATGCGAAAAAGATGGCGCAGAGGGGGTTTGTGACAATCGCTTTCGACGCGTCATTCCAGGGCGAAAGCGGTGGGGAGCCCCGGTACAAGGAAGACCCGATAGCACGCGTGGAAGATGTCCGTGGTGCGGTCGATCACCTTGTAAGCCTTCCCTACGTCGATGAAAAACGCATCGGTGTTCTCGGTATCTGTGCGGGTGGCGGCTACGCTGCCAGTGCAGCGATGACCGAGCGGCGCATCAAGGCCGTCGGCCTCTCAGTCCCCGTCAACGGCGGGAGAGAAATGAGGGCTGCCGGCAGGGAAGCGACGATTGCGACCCTTGGCACAATTGCCGAGCAGCGCACGGCCGAGGCTCGTGGAGCCGAGCCGATGATCTTGCCGTGGATCCCTGATGAATACAAAGAATCCGGCGACATCGATCTTCGCCAAGCTTACGACTACTACCGTACGCCCCGCGGTCAGCATCCGAACTGGCAAAACAAATCCCGCTTCGTGGGAATGGACGCCGTGTTGGCGTTCGATGCCTTCTATCTGGCCGACATGCTTCTCACCCAGCCGCTGCAGGTCATCGTCGGCAGCGAGCCAGGCGCTTTCGGTTCCAACCGGGACGGGCACGAAGTCTACGAACGCGTCGGCTCAGCCCAGAAAGACCTGCTGGTTTTCGAGGGAGCGTCGCATTTCGACCTCTATGACAAGCCCGAATATGTCGACAGGGCCGTGGCGAAGTTCGCGGATTTCTATTCGACGCATGTGAAGTCACCCGCCTGAGGCGGGTCGCCCCAACTTCGATACGAACGGAGATCTGTCATGTCTACCGACAGCAGTACTGCTATCTCACAATCTCCCCGCGTGAATCGCCGCGATATTCTGCTAGCGGGCGGCGCGCTGGGATTGACATCATTGATGCCGAGCCTGCCCGCCACGGCGCAGGCGGCCGGCGCCGCAGCGCAATCGAGTTCCGCTCCCGCCGCTGGCCGCAGGAGACTGGGCTCCCTCGAAGTCTCGCCGGTCGGGCTTGGCTGCCAATGGTTGCCTGGGCCAAAGGAGGGCACCGTTTCTGATTTTTACACCAGCACGCTCGACCGCGGCGAAGCGATCCGCCTCATTCGCAGCGCAGTGGATCGAGGTGTGACGCTTATCGATACCGCCGAGATGTACGGGCCTTTCATATCCGAGGACATTGTCGGCGAAGCGCTCCAGGCTGTTCGTGATCAGGTGGCACTGGAGACGAAATTCGGCGGCGATATCGATCCCGACACAGGCAAGATGGGCGAGCGCGGCATGAACAGCCGGCCGGAGCACGTCCGCCGGGCGGTCGAAGGCTGCCTGAAGCGACTGCGAACGGACCGCATCGATCTCTTGTACCAGCATCGTGTCGATCCAACCGTCCCCATCGAGGACGTCGCCGGTGTGGTCAAGGATTTGATGGCGGAAGGGAAAGTCCTCAACTGGGGTCTTTCCGAGCCGGGAATCCAGACCATCCGCCGCGCCCATGCGGAGCAGCCTCTCGCAGCCATCCAGAACGAATACTCGATGCTGTGGCGAGGAGCGGAGGCGGAGGTGCTTCCGCTATGCGAGGAACTGGGTATCGGCTTCGTCTGCTGGAGCCCCCTCGGAATGGGCTTTCTTTCTGGAAAAATGAGTGCCGATACCCGGTTTGGAAGCGGCGCTTCCTTCGACCTTCAGCCCGGTGCGGGCTCATTCGATTTCCGTGCTCTTGTTCCCCGTTTCGAACCGGAAAACCTCAAATCCAACATGGCCCTTTACGCCGTGGTGTTGAAATGGGCGCAACGCAAGGAGGCTGCGCCCGCGCAGATCGCACTTGCATGGCTGCTTGCGCAGAAGCCCTGGATCGTTCCGATCCCAGGGACCACAAAGATTGCCCATATGGAACAGAACGTGGGTGCTGCATCGATAACGTTCTCGGCCGCCGAATTGCAGGAGATCAATAGCGATATCGCCAGCGTGGAAATTCACGGAGCCCGTCTTCCCAAGGAAGAGGAGCACGTCGTCGGGGCCGACACTCCGCCGAAACAGTAGTCTGGAGACGGGAAGCAAGCGCAACCATGCCGGGATCCGGCATGGCCGGGCCGCGTCGCATTACGAGAAGGAACCGGTCAGCGCCTGGACCTTCTAGCTGCCGTTGCTCGGCCACCCGATGCCAATTGGTGCCGCAACTCCTTGAGCAGAGCAGCGAAAGCCGGGGAGGGATGCCGACGGTCCGGGTAATAGAGATGATATCCCTGGAAGGTCCGGCACCAATCATCGAGCACGCGTATCAATGCCCCGTCGGCAACAGCTTGCGCGGTGCTGTCCTCTGTGACCATTGCGAGACCATGCCCCGCAAGCGCGGCGGTGATGGCAAGACGCTCGTCGTTCAGAATGAGCGGTCCCTCGACACGGACGTGCAGCTCGCGGCCATCCTTCTGGAACTCCCAGGCATAGAGACCGCCGGCTGTCGGGAGGCGCAAGTTCATGCAGCGGTGCTGAATCAGGTCATGGGGGGTGTGAGGAGTTCCGTGCTTGGCGAGGTACGACGGAGAGCCGACAACAACCATGCGCAGATCGGGTCCGATGCGAACCGCAATCATGTCCTTGGCGACCTGCTCACCCATCCGAATACCGGCATCAAACTGATCGGCAACGATATCGGTGAAGGAGGCATCGACCGAGATTTCCACCTGCACGTCAGGGTAGGCGTACATCAATCGCGAGACTGCCGGCCACAGCACGGTCTGGGCTGCATGGAGTTCGGCGGTCACCCGAACGAGGCCGCTTGGCGTGTCCCGGAGCTCGCTCAAGGTTGCCAGCCGCGCCTCGACATCGGCAAGCGCCGGCTTCAGGGTTTCGATGAGTTGCGCACCCGCCTGTGTCGGAGCGACGCTGCGCGTCGTGCGGGTCAGCAACCTCATCCCGAGCCGCTCCTCGAGCCGGCGCACCGTTTGGCTCAGCGATGATTGGGACTGGCCTAGCCTGGCTGCGGCACGCGTGAAGCTGCGTTCCTCGGCGACCGCGAGGAAAACGTTGAGATCGCCAAGGTCGTTACGTCGCACTTATCACGCCACCTTATGGGTTCATGCGCATCTAAGCATCTAAGCGATTGCCGCTCCAAACGCCAGATAGGTCCCGGATGCCGCCGGCAACGTGGGCTGGTCGGTCAACAGCCTGTGGATGCTCGGCCTGTTCCTGGCCTGGCGGGGCGGCCTCTCGTCAGCGTGCTGGGTTAGGTGTACCATTTTGGCCAGTTTGGGTCCGGGGCAGGATGATGAATGTCCCTCCATTGAACCGGAAACTGCTGGCGATCCTTGCGTTGGATATGGTCGGCTATTCAAAGGCGACCGAGATTGACGAAGCTGGCACCATCGGGCGCCTGAGAGCTATCCGGGCCGACGTAACCGATGCAGCGATCGCTCTGCATCAGGGTCGAATTGTCAAGCTGTTGGGAGATGGCGCGCTTGTCGTCTTCGACAGCGTCGTCGATGCGGTGATCTGCGCAGCCGAAATTCAGAAAGCTGTGGCCGTTCGCAATGGCGGATTGCCGGAGCATGAGCGGATTGTGTTCCGCATCGGGATCAATCTTGGCGATGTGGCGCTGGTGGATGGCGATGTGTATGGCGACGGCGTCAACGTCGCCGCTCGCATAGAGCAACTGGCCGATCCGGGCGGGGTGATGGTGTCAGGTACGGCCTACGACCATTTGCAGGGCAAGCTTGATTGGCCACTCGATTTCGTCGGCGAGCAGCAGGTCAAGAATATCAACCGCCCGGTGCGGATGTACCGGGTGAGGCTCGATGGCAAGCGGGTGCACCGGACCTTACGCCAGGCGATGCCGCACTGGACCAGGACGGCTGCGGCGGCGATCGTGGTGCTGGCTCTGGTGGGTGGGGGGAGCTGGTGGTTCTTTCAGCCCACGTCACTGGGGGCCAAGCCGTCGGTCGCGGTGCTGCCTTTCAATAATTATGGCGACGAGGCCAGCGGGCGTCTGGCCGATGGCTTGACTGAGGATATCATCACCGACCTTGCGCGGTTTCCCGAACTTGACGTCGTGGCCCGGAATTCGACGGAAGTCTACAAGGGCAAGCCGGTGGATGCCCGCCAGGTCGCACATGCGCTCCATGTCGGTTTCGTACTGGAAGGCTCCATCCAGCGGGAAGATGAGCGGGTGCGGGTCACCGCGCAGTTGATCGATGCACAAACCGGCAACCACCTTTGGTCGGATCGTTGGGACCGGCCCGCTGAGGACGTGTTCGCCGTCCAGACCGAGATCGCAGAGCAAGTCTCCAACCGTCTGGGCGGCGGCGTAGGGTTGATTCAAACGGCCGGGCGGGCCGCGGCCAAACGCAAACGACCTGAAAATCTGAATGCTTATGACTACTATCTGCTCGGGACCGAGAAGATTGAAGAGATCACCGTAGCCGATGAGCAGGAGGCAATCGCGCTTCTCAACCGCGCGATTGAGCTGGACCCCGGGCTGGCCCGCGCCTGGGTAGAACTTTACCATGCTCACGTCATATTGGCTGGCTTCGGTATCAATCCCGAGAGCGAGACCAAGGCGGCCGCCGATGTGGCCGAACGCGCGGTGCGGCTCGATCCAGGCGACGCTGAGGCACACGCCGTGTTTGGGATGAGTCTCAGCAACAAGGGCGACATCGCCCGTGCCAAGGCTGAACTGGATACGGCTCTCCGTCTTGCTCCCGGTTCGTCCGAAATCCTGACATTCTATACCGGCTATGCGGCACGCTTCGGTGAACCCGAACGCGGCGCTCAGATGGTCGACCAGGTCAGGCGGCTCGACCCGAACCATCCGATGTGGACGTCCAACTTCTTCGGCCCTGCCTATTTTATGGCCGGCCGGTATGAGGACGCGTTGAAGATGCTGGAGCGCATGGCGCCTGACAACTACGACAAGTGGAGGTGGGTGGTGTTTAGCGGCACCCTTGCGGCTCTGGGTCGGATGGATGAGGCGAAGGCTTCGGTTAGGGAAACTCTCAAGCAGTACCCCGACCTGACCGTCGAGAGCATGATCAATGAAGTCGGCTTGAGCACTAGTGAGCGCAGCCGGTTTATCGAAACGATGCCGCTCGCCGGCTTTCCGTCTTGCGCCAAGCCCGAGGCGCTGGCGAAACTCGCCAAACCTGTGCGGCTGCCGGAATGCGAGGCGCAGCCTCTCGGGCAGCCGTAGAACAGCCCGGCCATTGGCGGACCGCCGCCCATGGCGTTGCCCGTCCAACGCGGCAGCTATTGCCAATATGCCGCGAAGCTGGTGTCATCCCATTTGCACCACGGAGGTATGACGATGAAGCGATCCCATGGGCTCGCCCTGTTTTCCTCGACTCTCGTCCTGTGCGCTGCGGCTTCGGTTCCCGCGCCCGCAGCGCAGCCCGGCGATCCGCCAGCCAACATCGCCAAGATAGGAACGGTGGTCGTTATCTTCGCCGAGAACCGCGCCTTCGACAATCTCTATGGTCACTTCCCTGGAGCCGAGGGCATCGACCAGGCAAGCAAGGAAAGCCTGCAGCAGCGTGACCGTGACGGATCCGTGCTGTCCGAACTGCCGCCTGTCTGGGACGGGCTGACCGCCAAGGGCGTCACGCCGCCGGTGACGCAGGCGATGACCGAGCACCTTCCGAACGCGCCGTTCACCGTGAACGACCCCAAGGGGTTCAACGTTCCGCTCAGCGTCGCAACGCACGATCTCTGGCACCGCTACTACCAGAACCAGATGCAGATCAACGGCGGCAAGAACGACATGTTCGTAGCCTGGGCCGATTCAGGCGCCATGCCGATGAGCAACTGGGACGCCTCCAAGACCGACATGTGGGCGGTGGCGCAGAAATACGTGCTGGCCGACCATTTCTTCATGGGCGGTTTCGGCGGTTCCTTTTTCAACCATCAGTGGCTGATCTGCGCCTGCGCGCCTTACTACGCGGATGCCGACAAGAACCCGGCCAAGCCGTCGATTTCGGTGACGGACGATGGCGGCACAGCGCTGAAGCTCGCCGACAATTCGCCGAAATCGGTGCGCGACGGTATCCCGAAATTCGTCTCCGACGGCAATCTGACGCCGGATTTCTACGCTGTGAACACAATGCAGCCGCCATACCAGCCGAGCGGCAATGATCCGGCGCCCGGCGGCGATCCGCTCCTCGCGGACCCGTCCAAGCCGACAACGCTGCCGCCGCAGACGGAGCCGACCATCGGCGATATGCTCAGTCTCAAGCAGGTCAGCTGGGCATGGTACTCGGGCGCCTGGCAGTACACGCTCGACCATGGCAATCACACGCCGATCCCGAATTTCCAGTACCATCACCAGCCGTTCAACTATTACGCCAACTACGCGCCGGGCACCGAGGCCAGGCGGGAACACCTGCGCGACGCCGGGCTGGCTGGCGTGAGCTTCATTCAGGCGATCGACGACGGCGCCCTGCCTCAGGTCTCCTTCTACAAGCCGCAGGGCAATCTCAACGAGCATTCCGGCTATGCCGACATCCAGGCCGGAGACCGCCATATCGCCGATGTCATCAGCCATCTGGAGAAGAGCCCGCAATGGCCGCATATGCTGGTCGTTGTCGCCTATGACGAGAACGGCGGCATCTGGGATCACGTCGCGCCGCCCAAAGGCGACCGCTGGGGACCGGGCACGCGCATCCCCGCGATCATCGTTTCGCCTTTTGCCAAGCATGGCTATGTCGATCAAACGCCCTATGACACGACGTCGATCCTGCGCTTCATCACCGAGCGTTTCGAATTGCCGGTCCTGCATGGCATCGTGGTTCGCGACAGGGCAGTGGCCGCGCATGGCGAACCGCCGCTCGGCGATCTCACCGGTGGGCTCGACCTGAATTGAGGGCGCGTATCTGGAGGACAACGATGGATGTCGACAGGGTTGTTGCCTTGGTCACTGCTGGCGGCATCGAACTCACTGACCGCCGCCGCAACGCCAAGGGCGATGGCTGGTCGCTGAGCTTCGCCAACGGTGCCACGGTGGAGGTGGGTGACGACGGGTCGGCACGCGTTGCCGGCAAGGGCGCCAGGGCCGTGGCCAGGCTGCTCGACCTGCCGAGCGCGACGCGCGCCAGCTGAGCCAGGCGACGTCGCCGCCTGGCCGCCACTGCCGTCATTTGGGATTTCTGGTCAAAATTGCCGACGCCACGCAAGGGCCTGGCGCAGCCGGCTTTCTCTCGGTTTCCGCCCGAAAGACGTCACGAGGCGGACGCGACGACCCCCGGTTGCACGCGTCCGAACTCGACGTCCCAACTGCGTTCCGCCGGTGCGGCTTCGCCGCTCAGCCCGAGCTTGGGGAAAAGCAGTTCCGCGACATTGAAGACCTCTTCCAGATGCGGGTAGGCGGACGCGATGATCGTTTCGATGCCGATCTCCTGATACTCGCGGATGCGCGCGGCAACGTTGTCGGGATTTCCGACCAAGGCCGTTCCAGCACCCCCACGCACCAGCCCGGGTCCGGCCCACAGGTTCGGACCGACAACCAGCCGGTCTCGTCGACCCTGATGCAGAGCCGACATGCGCTTCTGTCCAACCGATTCCGAGATATTGACGAATCCGTTCTGGGCCTCGGCGATCAGGTCGTCGGTGACGCGGCTGATCAGTCGGTCTGCGGCGGCCCAGGCCTCATCCTCAGTTTCGCGAACGATCAAATGGATGCGAAGGCCGAAGCGGATCGTTCGGCCTTGCGCCGCTGCGGCCTGCCTGACCCGCCCGATCTTTTCGGCGAGCTGGTCCACCGGTTCGCCCCAACTCAGATAGGCGTCCACGTGCTTGGCGGCGATCGCAATGCCGGCGTCGGACGAACCTCCGAACCACAGTGGAGGATGGGGCTGTTGAACCGGCGGGAAGGAAATGTCGGTGCCGTGGGCGGAAAGATACTTGCCCTCGAAATCCGCCGGTTCACCTGAAAGGATTCGCCGCCAGATGGTCAGGAACTCGTCGGTCTGCGCGTAGCGGTCGTCATGGTTGAGCTTGTTGCCGTCACCGGCGAGGTCGGCTGGATCCGCGCCGGTGACGACATTGAGCAGCACCCGGCCGCCGGAAATCCTGTCCAGCGTGGCGGCATGGCGCGCAAACAGGGCCGGCGTCCCGCTGCCCGGCCGGAGCGCCACGAGGAATTTCAGCCGTTCGGTCAGCGGGATCAGGCCGGCTGCAACGATCCAGGCGTCCTCGCACCGCGTTCCGGTAGGCAGGAGCACGCCCTTGAAGCCAAGTCGATCGGCGGCTTGGGCGATCTCCTTGAGGTAGCGGAAGGTTGCCGGCCGGTGCCGCTCGTCGGTGCCGAGATAGGGGCCGTCACCATGGGTCGGCAGATACCAGTAGAGATCGAGCGGGCGGATGTTGCTGGACATCGGATTGTTCCTTCAGTGACAGGGGGTGTGTTGACGGGCAGTTGTCAGAGCTTGCCCTTCCAGGGGACGAGGCGGTGCTCCAGCCAGCGCATGCCGCTCGTGAAAGCGAACGCCAGGGCGGCAATGACGATGAGGCCGACGAAGACAACGTCGGTAGCGAGGAAGTTGGCCGCGGACATGATCATGTAGCCGAGCCCCGACTGCGCCGCGATCAACTCGGCCGCGACCAAGGTGGACAGTCCGGCTCCGATGGCAATTCGCAGGCCGGTCAGGATTTCCGGCAATGCGGATGGCAGGATAATGGTCGTGAACAATTGCAGGCTGCTGGCGCCAAGGGACAGCGCGGCATTGATCCGCTCAACGGGCACTGAACGGACTCCGGCCTGCGCGGCAAAGCAGATCGGGGCAAAGGTCGATAGCGTGAGGAGCGTGATCTTGGAGGTTTCGCCGATGCCGAGCCAGATGATCAGCAGCGGCAGGTAGGCCAGGGGCGGCAAGCCCCAGTAGAGGTCGATCGGAACGCTGAAGATCCCCTTGATCCAACGGTTGAGGCCCATCAACAGGCCAAGGGGAACACCCAGCACAATTCCTGCGCCCAGAGCCGCGGCGATGCGGCCAAGGCTTGCCAGCGTGTGGTTGAGAAGCGTGTCGTTGGCATAGCCGTCGGCCGCGACGGCGCTGAACTGGGCCAGGACCTCGGCCGGCGAGGGCAGGAACAGCGGTGACGCCCAGCCGAAGCGTGCGGCGAGGAACCACAATGCAATCAGCGACGCAAGCGTAACCAGGCTGATGCCGAGTGTGTTCGTCGATGCGGATCGACGTGGCCGAGCCGGCGGCGCGCGCCGGGCGGTCGAAGTCTGAAATGTGGTTGGGGAATTGGCGGTAAGCGTCATTGCAAGGTTCCTGTGCGGGCGCCTTCCGGCTGATGGATGAGCGAGCGGATTTCCTTCCGCAGTTCGATGAAGCGCGGATGGGACTGGATCGGCCCGATGTCGCCGCTTTCGGCGAAGTCGCGCACAAAGTCGGCGTCGAACCGGGCGACGATACGACCTGGCCGGGGCGACATCACAACGATCGTCGTGCCGAGCGTCAGGGCTTCCTCGATCGAATGGGTGATGAACAGGATCTGCTTGCCCGTCTTGGCCCAGACTGAGGCCAGAAGCTGCTGCATGGTCTCGCGCGTCAGGCTGTCGAGCGCGCCGAACGGCTCGTCCATCAAGAGGATCTTCGGATCTGTGGCCAGCGCCCGCGCGATGCCGACCCGCTGGCGCATGCCGCCCGACAGTTCGTAGGGCGGCTTTTCGGCGAAATCGGCGAGGCCGACCAGTTCCAACAGGCGCCTTGACAGCTCGTGGCGTTCTGCGCGGGGCACCCCCCGGTACTTCAGGCCGAGCGCGACGTTGTCCAGCACGCTGGCCCATGGCAGCAGAGTATCCTTCTGGAACACGACGCCACGATCGCCGCCTGGCGCCGCGATTTCCCTTCCGTCCAGCGTGATCGTGCCTTCGGTGAGCGGCAGGAAGCCGGCGATCGCGTTCAGCAACGTCGACTTGCCGCACCCGGAAGCACCGACCGCGACGACGATGGAAGCGGGGGCGATATCGAGCGAGACGTGATCGAGCGCATGCACGTCCTGTCCATCGGAAGCCGGAAAGGTGACGCTGGCATCTCGGATTCGAAGCATGGTGGCCCTCCGGGCGATTTGGCTGGCGCGCCAGCCAAATCGGGGTTCCTTCAGGGATTGCTAGTCGAGGCCTTGGCCACTTCGGCATATTGCGGATCGGCGAAGGCCGCGTAGCTGTCCTTGACCGAGGTGATCTTGTGCTGGTCCTTCAGGAAGCCCGCGGTGTCCTTGAGGATTTTCGCGACCGCGCTCTTCTCGCCACCGCCCAGCCATTTGTCGGAGACCTGTTCGTCGAGCGGCGGGACGACCGTCGTCTTCAACTGCTCCGAATTCTCGGCCGCTGTGCCGCCTTGCAATTTTGCGATCAGCTTCGCGTTCTCGGTATCCGGGCCCCAGGCGGCCGGATTGCTCAGGTAAGCCTGGTTATAGCCGTCGATCAGCCGGACATACTGGCCGAGGAACTCCGGATTGGCCTTGGCGAACGCGCCGGTGACGACCAGAGCGCCGAAGGTCGGCGCGCCGCGATCGGCGACCTGGCCGGCCGTGAGCAGGATCTTGCCGTTCTTCTTGAGCTCGGAAAGAGCCGGATCCCAGACGAAGCCACCGTCAATGTCGCCGCGCTTCCAGGCCGCGACGATCTCGGGCTGCGGAATAGCTATGACCTGGGTTTCCTTCTCGGAAATGCCTTCCTGCTTGAGCACGGCGAGAAGCTGGTAGTGGTCGGTCGAGACCGGTGCGGCGGCGAGCTTCTTGCCGCGCAGGTCCGCCGGCGACTTGATTTCGGGTCGCACCACGAGCGCCTCGCCGTCGCGGGAGACCGACGAGATGTAGAACGCCTTCACGTCGATGCCCTTGCTGATGGCGGCCGAGAACGGGCTCGATCCGACATCGCCGATCTGGACGTCACCGGATGCGATGGCGGCGAAGATGTCGGCGCCGGAGTTGAAGCGGCGGAATTCGATGTTCCAGCCCGTCTTCTTGGCAAGGTCGCCATTGGCGATGCCAAGATTGTAAGGGTTGGCGCCGGTCTGGTAGGCGACGACGACTTTCTTGTCGTCCGCGGCGCTTGCCGCGGTATGGGCTGAAGCCAGGGCAAGTCCAAAAAGGGCGACGGAAATCAATTTTCGCATGGGCTTTAATCCTTTGAACAGAGGCACAGCCTCGATTGCAGCCGATCGGAGCGGCCGTGAATTAAAGTCCACTGAATTTATAGACTTAGACAGAAATGAAATTCCGAAAGCCTGTTCCTCGATAGAAAAGATCTGACGCGAACCGGCCCTAATGGATCACCCACACGCAATATCAGGCATGCGCCACGGCGTTGGCGCCGCTGCCGATGTTACGGATTTTAAGTCAAATTTTACCGAACTGGCGCCATGGCTTTTGCGCTGCCGGGGTGTTCCTGCCGGCCTGTTTCGCGTATGGGGTAACGATGCGTATTGTCCGGACGATTCAGCTGGTTCTCGCCTCCGGCCTGATGGCCGTCTCTTCGGCCCATGCCGGCGAGGGGAGCTGGATTTCGGGCGACTGGTACCTGACGCTCGGCGCAACCGGCCTCATCGCGCCGAATTTCGAGGGCGGCAAGAAGTACATGCTCGGCGCCCAGCCGATCATCTCGCTCGGCAAGGTGGGTCCGGAAGCGCGCTTCACCTCGCGCAACGACAACATCTCGCTGGCGCTGATCGACGACGGCAGCGTGCGCGCCGGCCTGACCGGCAAGTTCCTGTTCTCCCGCAGCAGCAAGGATGAACTGGCGGGTCTCGACCCGGTGCGCTGGGGCGGCGAGGTCGGCGGCTTCTTCGAATTCTATCCGCTTGACTGGGTGCGAGCCCGCGCCGAGCTTCGGCATGGCATCCGCGCCCATGACGGCTTCGTCGCCGATATCGCGGCCGACGCCTTCTACGACGTCACGCCGACGGTCCGCATCTCCGGCGGGCCGCGCGTCTCCTTCGCCTCGTCGGGCTATTTCGACGCCTATTACGGCGTCAACGCCACCGAAGCGGCGGCCTCCGGCCTCAGCGAATACCATCCGGGAGGCGGCCTGAAGTCGACCGGCCTCGGCGGCGCGATCACCTGGAAGGTCACCGAGCCGATGACGGCCAGCCTGTTCGGCGAATATTCGCGCCTGATGGGCCCGGCCGCCGATTCCAGCCTCGTCCGGGAGCGCGGCGATCGCAACCAGTTCACGGTCGGCGTCTCGACCACCTATCGCTTCGACTTTTCGATGTAGCCGCCTGAACTCGGCGCTTTATTCCTGCTGACTAATCCGCTAAAAGCCCGGCCATGACGAGCTTTTCGCGCCTGTTTGCGATCGCGATACGAATTACGAGCCCGGTGTTCCGGGTGGCCTGAGCGCCGCCGGAGCCGCCGGGACTGTTGCGCGCGCGCTTCGCGCTTTTCAGAACATGATAGTTCAACGCCCGAGCCTGTTTGTCGCCGGGCAATGCACATGGCAGACCAATGACCGATACCGCTGAAACGATCGACTATTCCAAAACGCTCTATTTGCCGCAGACGGATTTCCCGATGCGGGCCGGCTTGCCGGAAAAGGAGCCGGCGCTGGTCAAGCGCTGGCAGGACATGGACCTCTACCGCAAGCTGCGCGAGGAGGCCGCCGGGCGCGAGAAATTCGTGCTGCATGACGGCCCGCCCTACGCCAATGGCAACATCCATATCGGCCATGCGCTGAACAAGGTGCTCAAGGACGTCATCAACCGCTCCTTCCAGATGCGCGGCTACGACGCCAACTACGTGCCGGGCTGGGACTGCCACGGCCTGCCGATCGAGTGGAAGATCGAGGAGCAGTACCGCGCCAAGGGCAAGAACAAGGACGAGGTGCCGGTCAACGAGTTCCGCAAGGAATGCCGCGACTTCGCCGCGCACTGGATCAAGTTGCAGGGCTCAGAGTTCCAGCGGCTCGGCGTCGTCGGCGATTTCGACAACCCCTATACGACGATGGCTTATCACGCCGAGGCGCGCATCGCCGGCGAGCTGTTGAAATTCGCCATGTCGGGCCAGCTCTACCGCGGCTCGAAGCCGGTCATGTGGAGCGTCGTCGAGCGCACCGCGCTTGCCGAGGCCGAGGTGGAGTACCAGGACTATGAGAGCGACACGATCTGGGTGAAATTCCCGGTGGCGAGCTTGGCGCGCCCGGTCGCCGGCGCCGATGACGCGCAGGCGGCAGTGCTGTCGGAATCCTCGCTCGACCTCATCGAGGCCCATGTCGTCATCTGGACGACGACGCCCTGGACGCTGCCCGGCAACCGTGCCGTCAGCTATTCGCCGCGCGTCGCCTACGGGCTTTACGAGGTGACGGCGGCCGAGAACGCGTTCGGCCCGCAGCCCGGCGAGAAGCTGATCTTCGCCGACGCCCTTGCCGAGGATGCCTCGGCCAAGGCCAAGGTCACCTTGAACCGCCTTCACGATGTTTCGGCCGAACAGCTTGCAAGCCTGACGCTGTCGCATCCGTTCAGGGGGCTGGCCGACGGCTACCAATTCCCGGTGCCGATGATCGCCGGCGAGCATGTCACCGACGATGCCGGCACCGGCTTCGTGCACACCGCGCCCAGCCACGGCCGCGAGGACTTCGACGCCTGGATGGACGCTGTGGCGGAACTGCTCAAGCGCGGCGTCGACACCGCGATCCCGTTCCCGGTCGACGATGCCGGCTTCTTCACCAAGGACGCGCCGGGCTTCGGCCCGGACCGCGAGGGTGGAGCCGCGCGCGTCATCGACGACAATGGCAAGAAGGGCAACGCCAACCAGGCGGTCATCGAGGAACTGATCAAGCGCAATGCGCTGTTCGCGCGCGGCCGCCTGAAGCATTCCTATCCGCACTCCTGGCGTTCCAAGAAGCCGATCATCTTCCGCAACACGCCGCAATGGTTCGTCTATATGGACAAGGACCTCGGCGACGGCACGACGTTGCGCAGCCGCGCGCTGAAGGCGATCGACGACACCCGCTTCGTGCCAGCCGCCGGCCAGAACCGCATCCGCGCCATGATCGAGGAGCGTCCCGACTGGGTGCTGTCGCGCCAGCGCGCCTGGGGCGTGCCGATCGCCGTCTTCGCCGACGTGGACGGCAACGTGCTGAAGGACGAAGCGGTCAACCAGCGCATCATGGAGGCCTTCGAGGCCGAGGGCGCCGACGCCTGGTTCGCGCCCGGCGCCAAGGAGCGCTTCCTCGGCAATCACGATGCCGCGAAATGGCATCAGGTGATGGACATCCTCGATGTCTGGTTCGATTCGGGCTCGACGCATGTCTTCACGCTGGAGGACCGTCCGGACCTGAAATGGCCGGCCGACGTCTATCTCGAAGGCTCCGACCAGCATCGCGGCTGGTTCCACTCCTCGCTGCTCGAAAGCTGCGCCACCCGGGGCAGGGCGCCCTACGACACCGTCGTCACCCATGGCTTCACCATGGACGAAGAGGGACGGAAAATGTCGAAGTCGCTCGGCAACACCGTGGTGCCGCAGGACGTCATCAAGCAGTCGGGTGCCGACATTCTGCGGCTCTGGGTGGTGACGACCGATTACTGGGAAGACCAGCGGCTCGGCAAGAACGTGCTGCAGACCAACATCGACGCCTACCGCAAGCTGAGGAACACCATCCGCTGGATGCTGGGCACGCTTGCCCATGACGATGGCGAGGAGGTGGCGCTGGACAAGATGCCGGAACTGGAGCGGCTGATGCTGCACCGGCTGTCAGAGCTCGACGAATTGGTGCGCCAGGGCTACGACGCCTTCGAGTTCAAGCGCATCACCCGCGCGCTCGTCGACTTCATGGTGGTCGAGCTGTCGGCCTTCTATTTCGACATCCGCAAGGACGCGCTCTACTGCGACGCGCCCTCCAGCGTCCGGCGCAAGGCCGCCGTGCAGGTGGTGCGCCATCTGTTCGACTGCCTGGTCAAATGGCTGTCGCCGATGCTGCCCTTCACCATGGAGGAGGCCTGGCTCGATCGTCACCCCGACGCCGTCTCGGTCCATCTCGACCAGTTCCCGCAAATCCCGGCGGATTGGAGGAACGAGGCGCTGGCGGAGAAGTGGCGCAAGGTCAGGCAGGTGCGCCGCGTCGTCACCGGCGCGCTCGAGATCGCCCGCGCCCAGAAGGTCATCGGCTCGTCGCTGGAGGCGGTGCCGGTCGTCACGATCGACGATGCCGCGCTTGAAGCGGCGATATCGGATGTCGACATGGCCGAGATGGCGATCACCAGCGATCTGGTCATCGCCCACGGCAAGACGCCAGACGGCGCCTTCACGCTGGACGAGGTCAGGGGTGTCGCGGTGGTCGTCGAGAAGGCCGAAGACCGTGGCCTGGTGAAATGCGCGCGCTCCTGGCGCTACACCGCTGATGTCGGCGAAGATCCGGAATTTCCGGACGTCTCGGCCCGCGATGCCGATGTACTGCGCGAACTCAAGGCGCTCGGGCGGCTCTAGTGCATGTCGCCCAAAAGTGTGAAGCGGTTTGGGATAACGACATGCATCACCAAAATGAGTGCACAAATGCCACGCCGGGCGGCGGATTGCCGCCAGCGCGTTGCCCTTAGCGGGTGGTTGAGGTAAACACGCGAAACTCCGGACGACAAATTCTCGCCGGAATTCCGTCGCAAGTGCTTGGCCGATGGGGACCGCGCCTCTGGCCGGTGGCGATCGAGAGGCTGTTTATTGTGGGACTTTTTGGCATGACCGAGAGAACATATGCGCGCGTCGCGCTGCTGGCGCCGCTCGTCGTATCGGGGCTTGCGCTGTCCGGCTGCATGGGCTCGCCCACCTACGGCACCGACAAGCCGGCCGCCACACAGCTCGCCGACGATCTCTCCAGTGCCTTTTCGATCACGCCGAAGCGCAAGGAACAGATCGACTACAAGCCGCGCCCCGATCTGGTGAAGCCGGCGCCGGGGCAGAAGGGAAACCTGCCGCCGCCGCAGGAGAGCATCGAGACGGCGAGCGCCGATTGGCCCGAATCGCCCGAGCAGCGCCGCGCCCGACTTCGCGCTGACGCCACCGCCCACCAGGACGATCCGGCCTACCAGTCGCAGATCGTCGACGACGTGCAGACCGATCCGGCGGCGGTGAAGAAGGCGATGGCGGATTCGGCCTCGAGCCACCCGCCGCGCTGGACGCCGGCGGATTCGGACAAGGGCCGCGCCGCCGAGATCCAGCGCCGCATGGCAGAGGGCAAGCAGGGCGACCCCAACACCCGCAAATATCTGAGCGAGCCGCCGCTGGCCTATCGCGTCGCCTCCGACGCCGCGCCGCAGGGCGAGCTTGGCGAGGACGAGTACAAGAAGGAACGCCGCCTCAAGAAGGAGGCGGCCGCCAAGAGCAAGAGTGGCGGCTGGTTCGACTGGTGGTAAGGTTTCGGCCCTGGGCTTCTTGGCTTAGGCCGATTTCTACGGCTCGCGCCGCTCCCGGAAAAAATCCTTGAGAATGAGGGACGCCTCGCGCTCGCCCATGCCCGGATAGATGTCCGGCGTGTGGTGGCAGGTGGCGGAGGTGAAGAAGCGCACGCCGTTGACCACCGCGCCGCCCTTCTCGTCGGCGGCGCCGAAATAGAGCCGGCGCAGTCGCGCGAACGAGATGGCGCCGGCGCACATGGCGCAAGGCTCCAGCGTGACATAGAGATCGTGGCCGGTAAGCCGCTCGCTGGCGAGCTTTTCGCAAGCCTGGCGGATCGCCAGCATCTCCGCATGCGCCGTCGGATCGGCAAGCTCGCGGGTGCGGTTGCCGGCCTTGGCGACGACCGTGCCGCCGCTGGCGATGACGGCGCCGACCGGCACTTCGCCGCGCCGCGCCGCCGCCTCGGCCTCCGCCAGTGCCAATGCCATGAAATCCGGCCGCTTCACGCGCTTTCCATTCCGATTATCTCCTCGCCACCCGACAGCGATCCTGTTATCTAGCGCCTAACCTCGAAAATCGGACTCGGTTTTCGGCAACGATCATGCGCCACATCAAAGTGCGACAGCGTCCTTTGCGCGCCCGAACGGATGCGCCACGCTGTAGCAGCGCAAACAGGCAAAGGCCACATGGACGACAACGACAAGAAATTCCGGCCCAAGAAGGGGCCGGTCAGGGGCGGTCCGAAAGCCGCGGGGCCGCGCGGCCGCGATGGCGCCGCCGGCAAGGGCGGCAAGCCGGGCTTCGGCGCCAAGAAGCCTTACGCGCCGCGTGGCGACCGGCCGATGGCTGCCGAAGGCGAGCGGCCAAAGCGCGATTTCAAGAGCGGCGACCGGCCGTTCAGCAAGGGCAAGCGTCCCGAAGGCAAGCCCTTCGAGAAGCGCGAGGGGCCACGCAAGCCCTACGCGCCGCGCGGCGACCGGCCGATGGCTGCCGAAGGGGAGCGGCCTCCGCGCGATTTCAAGCGCGCCTACAAGCCGCGCGATCTAGAGCAGGGCGCGCCAGGCGGCGACAAGCCGTTCCGCAAGGGCCCGCGTCCGGACGGCAAGCCGTTCGAGAATCGTGAGCGCAAGCCTTATACGCCGCGCGGCGACCGGCCGATGGCGGCCGAGGGCGCGGGCGGCGAAAAGCGTTTCGACCGGCCTAAACGTGATTTTGCCGATCGTCCGAAGCGTGACTTTGCCGATCGCCCGAAACGGGATTTCGCCGATCGCCCCAAGCGCGATTTTGCCGGCGACCGGCCGCAGGGTGGTTTCAAGCCGCGCCCGCGCCCCACGGAGGCCGCCGAGGAAGCGGGCGAGCGCATCGCCAAGCGGCTCGCACGCGCCGGTCTTGCCTCGCGCCGCGACGCCGAGGAACTGATCGCCGCCGGCCGCGTCAAGGTCAACGGCAAGGTCCTGTCCTCGCCGGCCTTCAACGTCATGCCAGATGACATCATCCATCTCGACGGCATGGAAATCCCCAAGATCGAGCGCACGCGGCTGTTCCTGTTCCACAAGCCGGCCGGCGTCGTCACCACCAACCGCGATCCCGAGGGCCGCAAGACCGTCTTCGACGTGCTGCCGGCGGAACTGCCGCGGCTGATGACCATCGGCCGCCTCGACATCAACACCGAGGGGCTGTTGCTGCTGACCAATGACGGCGGCCTGTCGCGCGTGCTCGAGTTGCCGGCCACCGGCTGGCTCAGGCGCTACCGGGTGCGCGTGCACGGCAAGGTCGAGGAAAGCGCGCTCGCGGGCCTGCGCGAGGGCATCGCCGTCGACGGCGTTTTTTATGGCGCGATCGAAGCCAGCCTCGACCGGGAGCAGGGCACCAATGCCTGGCTGACGATCGGCCTGCGCGAAGGCAAGAACCGCGAGGTCAAGAACATCCTTGGCGCGCTCGGCCTCGACGTGACGCGGCTGATCCGTATTTCCTACGGCCCATTCCAGCTCGAGGACCTGCCGGAGGGCCACGTGCTGGAGATCAAGGGCCGCGTGCTGCGCGACCAGCTCGGCGAGCGCCTGGTCGAGGAATCCGGCGCCAATTTCGACGCCGAGATCCAAAAGCCCTTTTCCAACAAACCGGTGCGCCGCACCGAACCGCGACGCGATGAGGCCGAACGGCCAAAATTCCCGCGCGATGGCGTCGATCGCCGGCCGATCGGCGAGGGCGGGCTGATCAAGGCCCGCAAGCGCCGCGAAGGCAGCCGCGACGAGGCGCTGGGCAAGCTTTCGACCAAGCCCGACAGGGCCTTCGGCGAGCGCGGTCCGAAGCCGGAGCGCGGCGGTTTCGGCGACAAACCTCGCGGTGGTTTTGGCGACAAGCCCCGTGCGGGGTTCGGCGGCAAGAAGTCCGAGCGCGAGCAGCGGCCGATCGAGCCGCCCGGCCAGCGCAAGGCCAATGTCTGGATGGCGCCGGGTGCCCGGCCGATCGGCAAGGGCAGGGCGGAGGCCGATGCCGCAAAGGCGGCGGAAGCCAAGGCGCGCAAGGCTTCGTTCAAGCCGTCCTATGGCAAGGCTGCCGGCAAACCAAGCGGCGCCAAGCCGTACGGCAAGCCGCGTGGCGAGCGCCCGGATGGCGGCGACCGGCCGCGCCCGAAGGGTCCCAGGACCAGATGAGGGCCGGACTGAAATGAGAATCGTCGGCGGTGAGTTCCGCGGGCGTCCGCTGGCGACGCCGCGCGGCAATGCCATCCGCCCGACCACCGACCGCACGCGCGAGGCGCTGTTCAACGTGCTGGCGCATCGCTTCGCCGACAAGCTCGATGGCGCGCGCGTGCTCGACCTGTTCGCCGGCACCGGCGCGCTCGGTCTGGAAGCGCTGTCGCGGGGCGCTTCCTACGGCGTCTTCATCGAGGAATCGGCCGAGGGACGCGGCCTGATCCGCGAGAATGTCGAGGCCTTCGGACTGACCGGCCGCACCAAGATCTTCCGCCGCGACGCCACTGGGCTCGGCGATGCCGGCACGCTGGCCGCTTTCGGCCTCGTCTTCGCCGATCCGCCCTATGGCAAGGGTCTTGGCGAGCGTGCGCTGCGTTCCGCCAGGCAAGGCGGCTGGCTGCTGCCCGGCGCGCTCTGCGTCGTCGAGGAAGCGGCCTCCGCGCCGTTCGACGCCGGGGAGGGATTCGCGGTGGTCGACGAGCGCGGTTATGGCGAGACGGTGATCCGGTTCATCGAGGCGGGGTGAGCAGCTCTCCTCTCCCACAAGTGGAGAAGGAAGAAGCGCCGCCTCGAAAATGACGAACAATTCACTTTGCCTCGACCAGCAACCTTGCCTATCGTCGCGCAACCGAAACCGGAGCGTTTAATGACATCTTGCACCAGACGGCTGCGCGCGGCGCTCCTTACCTCGGCGCTTGCGCTCACCGGCCCGGCGCTCGCCGGCGACGACGGCAAGGTGACGGATTTCCTGCTCGACAACGGCATGGAGGTGGTGGTCATCCCCGATCATCGCGCCCCGATCGTTACCCACATGGTGTGGTACAAGATCGGCAGCGCCGATGAGCCGGCCGGCAAATCCGGCATCGCGCATTTCTTCGAGCACCTGATGTTCAAGGCGACGACCAACCACGCCGCCGGCGAGTTCGACAGCGCCGTCGCGGAGATCGGCGGCTCCAACAACGCCTTCACCTCCTACGACTATACCGCCTTCCACGAGACGGTGGCGCCATCGGCGCTGGGCGAGATGATGGCCTTCGAGGCCGACCGCATGCGCAACCTCATCCTCACCGACGACGTCATCAAGACCGAGCGCGACGTCATCCTGGAGGAGCGCCGTTCGCGCATCGACAGCAGCCCGCAGGCGCTGCTGGAGGAGGAGGTCGACGCCACGCTGTGGCAGAACCAGCCCTACCGCATTCCGGTCATCGGCTGGATGCAGGAGATGGAACAGCTGAACCGCACCGACGCGACCGCTTTCTACGACAAGTATTACCGGCCGAACAACGCCGTGCTGGTGGTGGCTGGCGATGTCGAGCCCGACACGGTGAAGGCGCTGGCAGAGAAGACCTACGGCAAGGTCGCGCGCGGGCCGGACCTGCCGCCGCGCATCCGCCCAGTCGAGCCCGAGCAGAACACCAAACGCTCGGTGACGCTGTCCGACGCGCGCGTTTCGGTGCCGACCTTCTCGACGCAATGGGTGGTGCCGTCCTATCACACGGCCCGGCCGGGCGAGGCCGAGGCGCTCGACCTGCTCGCCGAAATCCTCGGCGGCGGCAACCGCAGCCGGCTCTACCAGCAGCTGGTCGTGAAGCAGGGCGTCGCGGCGGAGGCCGGCGCCTACTTCCAGGGCACCATGCTCGACGCCACCAACTTCACCATCTACGGCGCACCGCGCGGCGACGCCAAGCTCGGCGATGTCGAGGCGGCGGTCGACGCCGAGGTCGCCCGCATCGCCAGGGACGGCGTCACCGATGACGAGCTGGAGAAGGCCAAGCAGCGCTATGTCCGCTCGATGATCTTCGCCCGCGACAAGCAGGACGACATGGCCAACATGTATGGCTCGACACTGGCCACCGGCGGCAATGTGCAGGACGTGCTCGAATGGCCGGATCGCATCCGCAAGGTCACCGCCGACGAGGTCAAGGCGGTCGCCGCCCGTTATCTGGTGCTCGACCATTCGACGACAGGCTATCTCCTGCCGCAGCAACAGGCGGGGAATTGATGATGAGTTGTGTGGCCGGGCGGATGAGTGCTTTTCCTTCTCCCCTTGTGGGAGAAGGTGGATCGGCGCGTGGCGCCGAGACGGATGAGGGGTGCTGGCAGGACCGCCCACGGTTCGTTTCTTCCAACACCCCTCATCCGTCGCCTTCGGCGACACCTTCTCCCACAAGGGGAGAAGGAAAGGCGCTGCGCGCCCTCGCCACCCTTTGCTTTGCGATCTTCTTCCTGATCCTGCCCGCGCTCGCCGCGCATGCCGGCATGAACATCCAGGAGGTGAAGTCCGACAAGGGCATCACCGCCTGGCTGGTCGAGGACCACACGGTGCCGATCATCGCCATCCGCTTCGTCTTCGATGGCGGCACCGCGCAGGATCCGGCGGGCAAGGAGGGGCTGGCCAATCTGATGACCGGCCTGTTCGACGAGGGCGCCGGAGACCTCGACAGCGACGCCTTCCAGGTGAAGCTCGACGATGCCGGCGCCGAGATGAGCTTCGAGCCGCAGCGAGACGGCATTTACGGCTCGATGCGCATGCTGTCGGAACAGAAGGACGCCGCCTTCGATCTCTTGACGCTCGCGGTCAACAAGCCCCGCTTCGACCAGGCGCCGCTCGACCGCGTGCGCGCCCAGGTGCTGGCGGGCATCGTCGCCAATGAGCGCGACCCCAATGCGATCGCCCAGCGCAAATGGCTGCGCGCCATCTATGGCGAGCATCCCTATTCCAGGCCGGACGAAGGCACCAGGGAGAGCATCGCAGCGATCGCGCCGGCGGATCTCGGCGCCTTCCACAGGGCGAGCTTCGCCCGCGACGGCCTGCATGTCGCCGTGGTCGGCGACATCGACGCCGCGTCATTGAAGCGGAAGCTCGACCAACTGTTCGGCGACCTGCCGCAGAGGCAGGCGCTCGCCGCCATCGCCGACACCCAACCCAAGCTTGGCCAGCAGGTGGAGGTCGACTACGACCTGCCGCAGACCTCGCTGCAGTTCGCCTATCCCGGCGTGAAGCGCAGCGCGCCGGATTTCTTCGCCGCGGTGCTGATGAACGAGATCCTCGGCGGCGGCACCTTCACCTCGCGCCTCTATGACGAGGTGCGCGAGAAGCGCGGCCTTGCCTATGGCGTCGATTCCAACCTGGTCGACCACCAGCATTCCAACGCGCTGATCATCACCACCGCGACTCGCTCCGACCGCGCGTCGGAGACGCTTGCGATTGTGCGCGACGTGGTCAAGACATTGGCCGAACAAGGTCCGACAGAGGCTGAGCTCGACGCCGCCAAGAAATACATGATCGGCGCCTATGCCATCAACAATCTGGACTCCTCCGGCTCCATCGCGGCGACCTTGGTGGAACTGCAGCTCGACAGGCTGGGCATCGACTATCTGCAGCGCCGCGCCGGCCTCATCAATGCGGTGACGCTGGATGACGTCAAGGCGGCGGCGAAGAAGCTGCTGTCGCCCGCGCCGGCGATCATGGTCGTCGGGCCGCCACTCGCCAAGGCTGCGGGAGGCGGCAAGGGATGACCAGCGGCCCCACCTTCGGCGTTGCCTTCGGCGGCGGCGGCGCGCGGGGCCTGGCGCACATCCACGCCATCGAGGCGCTGGACGAGCTCGGCATCAGGCCGGTGGCCATCGCCG
Source organism: Mesorhizobium sp. M4B.F.Ca.ET.214.01.1.1 (assembly GCF_004791545.1). NCBI lineage: Bacteria > Pseudomonadati > Pseudomonadota > Alphaproteobacteria > Hyphomicrobiales > Phyllobacteriaceae > Mesorhizobium > Mesorhizobium sp. M4B.F.Ca.ET.214.01.1.1. Next base: position 69,118 of record NZ_SRUX01000014.1, on the reverse strand, counting down.
GCTCCTCGATCGGCGCCATCATGGGCGCCGGCATGGCCTCCGGCATGACCGGCAAGGACATCCACGACTATGCCCGCTCGATCCTCGGCCGCCGCGCCGAGGTGGCCTCGCGCATGTGGCGGGCGCGGCCGGGCACCATCGCCGAGGCGATGGAGAGCGGCATCCGCGTCAGCCAGTTCAATGTCGAGCGCATCCTGAAGGCATTCCTGCCCGACGCCATCCCCGAAACCTTCGCGGAACTGAAGATCCCGCTCAAGGTGACGGCGACCGACTATTTCGGCCACAAGCTTGCGGTCTTCGAGGACGGCGATCTGCATTCCGCATTGGCTGCCTCGGCGGCCATTCCGGCGGTGTTCCGGCCGGTGACCCGCGATGGCCGCGTGCTGATCGACGGCGGCATCTACAACCCGGTGCCGTTCGACCTCATCGAAAAGGACGCCGACATCGTCATCGCCATCGACGTCGTCGGCGCGCCGAGCGAGGCCGAGCGCAGGCACCCGACCACCGTCGATTTGATGTACGGCGCCACGCAACTGATGATGCAGTCGATCATCGCCAACAAGCTGAGGCAGTGTCCGCCCGACATCCTCATCCGCCCGGCCGTCTCGAAATACCGCGTGCTCGATTTCCTGAAGATCGAGACGCTGATGGCCGAGACGGTCGAGATCAAGGATGAACTGAAACGCGCCGTCGAGAAGGCGGTTGCAGAGCACGGCGGCAAGCGCGGCAAGAAGGTGGTGTGAGCGAATCAGCTCCGTCCGCTTCGCCCGGCGTTATACTCCCATATACTTCAACTTCACCGGGCCGAATCTTCGTCGAAATGCCCGTTGACGCACGCCCAGATAGAGTTAATAATGTTCTAATATAGTAGCGTAAACAATCTCCCGACCGGCAACAACGAGTTACGGCGCTACAGGGAAGGGAACCGCGCGGCGACATATCAGTCGCCGCCGCATCACCATCGAGCCGCCAGTCGTCGTGAGGCGCTGTCGCGTTTTGCAGTTCGCCGGCCGCTGCCGCGGGTTGCCAGACGCAACGCCGATCCTCCTCCCTCTCGGACTTGAGCGCTGAATCTCGGCGCTGTTGCCATGGCCAGTCAGCCGCGTTGCGCGCCGTTGCGCGCAGCTGACTCGTCCCTGATGGGAGAGGCAAGTCGTGACTGCGGGGTTCAGTAAGGCGTCGCTCGGGTTGTTGAGCAAAGCAGCGTTTGCTTCGGCGCAGGCGAAGGTCAGGCTTTTCGGCTTCGCCGTCGTCGTTTGCGTCGCCGGTTTCTTTCTGTCCGGCTTCAGCGGGCTTGCGTCGATGGGCTGGACGCTCGTCGCGGTGGCGATGGCGGGTATCGGCAGCCTGGCCATGTTTCGCGCCCGCGGCGACGGCAGGCAAAAACCCGTTGGCGACCCACCCGGTCGGACCGCCGCGCCGGGCAAGCCATCGGCGAGGCCGGCCGCGCGGAAGGCCAATCCCGCTCCCTCCGAACTGGCCGCTGCGCTTGCCAGTTGCCGGTCGGCCTTCATTGCGGTCGGACTGTTCAGCGGCATGCTCAACGTGCTGATGCTTGCCGGCTCGCTCTACATGCTCGAGGTCTATGATCGCGTGCTGCCGAGCCGCAGCCTGCCGACGCTTGTCGGCATCTCGATATTGCTCGTCATCCTTTATTGTGGGCAGGGTTTCCTCGATTTCGTGCGGGCGCGGGTGCTGGTGCGCATCGGCGGGGCGCTCGACGAGGCGCTTGGCCATCGCGTCTATACCTCGATGCTGAGATTGCCGCTGAAGGCCGCGCGCGGGGCTGACAGCCTGCAGCCGATGCGCGATCTCGACAGCGTGCGCGGCTTCCTGTCAGGCATGGGACCGACGGCGCTTTTCGACCTGCCATGGCTGCCCCTCTACCTGATCATCATCTTCATGTTCCACTGGGTGCTTGGCGCCGCGGCGCTGCTCGGCGCGGTCGTGCTGGTCGTGCTGACCCTGCTTGCCGAGCGGCTGACGCGACAACCGGTATCGGCCGCAACCTTGAGCGGCAACCGGCGCGGCGGGCTCATCGCTGCAGGCACCCGCAATGCCGAAGTGGTCGCCGCCATGGGCATGGCTGGCGGGCTGGCGTCGCGCTGGCAGGATGCCAACGTCGAATTCATCGCCGACCAGCGCAAGGTCAGCGACGTTGCCGGCAGCTTCGGCGCGGTGTCGAAAGTGCTGCGCATGCTGCTGCAGTCGTCGATGCTCGGCATCGGCGCTTGGCTGGTGATCGAGCAGGAGGCATCGGCGGGCGTCATCATCGCCGCTTCCATCCTCAGCGGCCGGGCGCTGGCGCCGGTCGATCTGGCGATCGCCAACTGGAAAGGTTTCGTCGGCGCGCGCCAGGGCTGGCAACGCCTGACCAAGGTGCTGGCGGTCATGCCCGCCGAAACCGAACCCCTATTGCTGCCGGCCCCCAGCGCCAGCGTGGTGATGCAGAATGCCGCCATTACGGCTCCGGGCCTGCAGCGGCTGCTGGTGCAGGACGCCAGCTTCGCCATGGAAGCCGGCCATGGGCTCGGCATCATCGGGCCGAGCGGCTCGGGCAAGTCCACCTTGGTGCGGGCTCTGGTCGGGGCCTGGCAATCCGTCGGCGGCCGCGTCAAGCTCGATGGCGCCGACCTCGACCAATGGTCGTCGCAGGCGCGCGGCCGCCATATCGGCTACCTGCCGCAGGATGTGGAGCTGTTTGCCGGCACGGTCGCCGAAAACATCTCCCGCTTCGAGATGGACGCCGACCCGGCAGCAATCATCGCCGCGGCCAAGGCCGCCGGCGCGCATGACCTGATCGTCGGCTTCCGCCAGGGTTATGAAACCGAGATCGGTGAGCATGGCGAGGCGCTTTCGGCCGGCCAGCGCCAGCGCATCGCATTGGCTCGCGCGCTCTATCGCGATCCGTTCCTGGTCGTGCTCGACGAGCCGAATTCCAACCTCGACATGGACGGCGAGCAGGCCTTGATCCGCGCGATGCTCGGCGTTCGCGAGCGCGGCGGCGTTGTCGTCATCGTCGCCCATCGCCCGAACGTGCTGACCGCCGTCGATTTCATCATGGCGATGAAGCAGGGGCGCGTGCACGAATTCGGACCGAAGGAGGAGGTCTTCGCCAAGATGTTCCCGATGCTGCGCTCGGTCCCGTCAAGCAACCCGCCGCAGCGGGCATCCGCGGAAACGACCCCCGCGGTCGCCGCCCGGACCGGGGGAGGGAACTGACATGGCCGCGCCCGGCAACGCCCACGCTTCGATCCGTTTCTACACTCGCCTTGGGCTCGGCGCCGTGCTCCTGCTTGGAGGTGGTGTGGGCGGCTGGGCCTCGGTCACCGAGATCGCCGGCGCGGTGATCGCTCCAGGCACGCTGGTCGTCGGTTCGCACGTCAAGAACGTGCAGCATGCGACCGGGGGCGTCGTGGCCGAGATCGACGCTCGCGACGGTGACCGCGTGAAGGCCGGTGACCTTTTGCTGAGTCTCGACCGCACCGTGCCGGCCGCCAATCTTGCGGTGGTGAGCAAGGCGCTCGACCAGCTCATGGCGCGCAAGGCCCGTCTCGATGCCGAGCGCCGGGGCACGGACGGCATCGAGTTTCCCCGGGACCTCCTCGATCGCTCGGCCGATCCCGACGTCGCCGAGGCGATCTCCGGCGAGACGCAGCACTTCGACACGCGGCGCACCTCCCGCGCCGGCCAGAAGGGCCAGCTCGGCGAACGCATCGTCCAGCTCGAGAAGGAGATCGCCGGCGACACCGCGCAGATGGAAGCCAAAAGCAAGGAAATCCAGCTGGTGCAAAAGGAGCTCGCTTCCGTGCGCACGCTTTGGGGCAAGAAGCTCATCTCCATCGATCGCCTGACCTCGACCGAGCGCGAGGCGACACGCCTCGATGGCGAACGCGGCCAGCTCATCGCCGCGCTGGCGCAGGCGCAAGGGCGCATCGCCGAGATCAAGCTGCAGATCATCCAGATCGACCTCGACCTCAGCACCGAAGTGAACCGGGACCTGCGCGACATCGACGGCAAGATGGGCGAGCTCATCGAGCGCAAGGTCGCCGCCGAGGACCAGTTGAAGCGTGTCGACATCCGCGCCCCGCAGGACGGCGTCGTGCAGCAGTCGCTCGCCTATACGATCGGCGGCGTGATCACGCCCGGACAGACGATCATGCAGGTCGTACCGGACAATGACAGCCTGGCGGTGGAGGCCAAGATCGCCCCCAGCGACATCGACAAGCTATGGGTCGGCCAGTCGGCCTCGCTGCGCTTTTCGGCATTCAACACCCGCACGACGCCGCAAATCGACGGCGTGGTCGAAAGGACCTCGCCCGACATCGCCACCGATCAGCGCACTGGTGCCAGCTATTACACCGTGCGTATCAGGACGACCGCCGCGGAAGTCGCGCGCCTCGGCGAGGTCAAGCTGGTGCCCGGCATGCCGGTGGAATCCTTCATCAAGACCGAGGACCGTTCGGTGATCTCCTACCTGGTCAAGCCATTGCGGGACCAGATCACCCGAGCCTTCAGAGAGTGAGCCCGCCACGGCGGGAAAACAGCAGCCAAGAGAAAACAGCAGCCACGATCAGCAACCGAATACGAAGCTAGGGGAAATGAAATGACGTCTAGCGATATCAGCGACAATCTGACCAACGATCTGCTCGCAACCCTTGATTCCACCGAGACCGGAAGCACCGATCCGGCTTCTTCCGACCCCGTTCCGCCGCTTGCGGTTACGATAGACCAGGCGGACGCGGACTACGCGCCCGGCGAGACCGTGGGGATCACCGCCACCGACGTCGGGGACGGCGGCTCGCTCACATTTTCGGTTGCCCATGTCAGCGCCGGCGCCGACGGCGTTCTCGGCACCGCGGACGATGTGCTCACCTATGATCTGACCGGGACTGGTACGCCCTGGGTCGTCACCGATGGCGGCGCCGGCGATCTCGATGGTACAGTCAACGGCAAGATCCAGACCTCGTGGTACGTCAACAGCGACGCGGCGAACCAGGCGTTCGTGCTCACAGCGACAGACCAGGCAGACGGCCGGGTCGCGACCGTGAACTTCACCGATGCTCCTCCTCCTCCCCCAGACGCTTCCGGCGCGGCAGCCGACTTGACGGTGCGAAATGCCACGACACTCGCTGGCTTCAATGTCGGCGACGCAAAGTTCCAAGTCTATCAAGTCAAAACAGACTTCGGACAATCGTCAGGGACTGGCACCTTCGATGCCTTTGTCCAAGTTCAGGGCCCGAACAATCCCCCTACGGAGCAGGGCTACAACTACGATCGCGGCGGCACCTATGGCGATGTTCTCAGCCCGCAGTACAACGAGAACACGAGCGCGCAGCACAACAAGGCCTTGCTTTTAAGCGATATTCCTATCGTCATAGTCGACGGCGTGGCCTATCGGGAATTTCTGCTTGACTCCAACGAACAAAATGGCAGCAACGGCGAATTCATTTCGCTGGACAGCCTGCAGATTTACCAGGAGACCTCTGGAAATCTGGGCATGGGGCACGTGCCGGTTTCCGAGAACACCCCATACACTCCAGGCAGCGGTTTCGGCGTAACCGGCGAGCATCTCGTCTACAATCTGGATGCCAGCGGCGATGTTTGGGTTGCGCTGAATTCCAGCCTGTCTTCGGGCAGCGGCGACAGCGACATCCGCGTCTTGATCAAAGACAGCGAATTTCTCCAGGATGCCGATCATCAATATGTTTACGTCTACTCGGCGTTTGGCGGCCAGGCTGGCGACTGGCAGACAGGCTCGGGCTTCGAGGAATGGGGCACGAATCCCAACAACCTGGTGACGTTCGGGATTTCGGGCACGAAATACCTGGATGCCAATGGCGACAGCCAGACGACGGGCGATGCCGGCCTCGGCGGCGTGACGATCTTCATCGACAAGGACAATAGCGGCGACTTGAGCGCCGATGATCTCACGACGACAACGGCGGCCAACGGCACGTGGTCGTTCACCGGCTTGGACGCCACCTTTGATGGGTTGAAGGTCTATGAACAACTGCCGGGCGGCTATGTGCAGACGCTCGGCCAAGCGGGCTACACGATCGATGGCCTGTCAGGCGAGGACCAGTCGGGGATGGACTTCGCCAATTTCCATGACTTCTCGATCAGTGGCACCAAGTACGAGGACCTGACCGGCGACGGCACAAGCGCCGACGACACCGCCTGGTCGCATGATCCGGTGACGATCTTCATCGACGACGACAACAGCGGCGATCTCAGCGCCGGCGACCGCTCGACGACGACCGACGCCTCCGGCAACTGGTCGATCGGCGGTCTGACGCTGGCCGATGTCGGCAAGAACATCTACGAGGTCGTGCCGGACGGCTCGCAGCAGACCGGCACCCTGGTGCAGACCGTCGGCAACCCCGGCAGCGGCGGCACCGACAGCGGCAACGACTTCACCAACTTCCTCGACTTCTCGATCAGTGGCACCAAGTACGAGGACCTGACCGGCGACGGCACAAGCGCCGACGACACCGCCTGGTCGCATGATCCGGTGACCATCTTCATCGACGACGACAACAGCGGCGATCTCAGCGCCGGCGACCGCTCGACGACGACGGGGGCCGGCGGCGCCTGGTCGATCGGCGGACTGACGCTGGCCGATGTCGGCAAGAACATCTACGAGGTCGTGCCGGACGGCTCGCAGCAGACCGGGATCCTCGTGCAGACGGTCGACAATCCCGGCAGCGGTGGCACCGACACCGGCAACGACTTCACAAACTTCCTGCCGCCGGCCGGCCAGGGCCTGACGCCGGGCTTCTGGAAGAACCACCTCGATATCTTGACCCAGGAGCTAGGCGAGTTCCACTCGGGCTGGAACTCCAACACTTCCTTCGAGACCATCTTCGAGTTCCAGAACCTGTCGAAGATTCCAGGAACGCCCTCGATCGCGGATGCGTTGGGAGCCAAGGGCGGTGGGGTGAACCACCTCGAACGCTCCTCGGCGGCGGCGTATCTCTCCGCTGCCGTCACTGCCGTGCCCGACGGCCCCGGCGGTAAACCGGAACTCAATTTCAGTTTCTCCGCGGCGACCAGTTCGAACCCGGCCATCATCGCAATTCTCAATCAGATTGACACGAACGACGACCACACGCTGCAACCGGGCGAGGTGATCGCCGCGGTGCGGGACGTCCTTAACGACACCAACGCCCCGACCTCCAATTTCGGCCTGACCGGTCAACCGGGGATCAACGATATCGCCAACGCCTTCGATGCGATGAACAACCAGACGCATCCGGACGCCAGCGTCTTCCTCATCTGACGAGCTGGCGTAAATCTCGTCCGAACAGCAATCGGGGGCTCCTTGCCCCCGATCGTTCGATGACGGCAGCTTTCCTAAAGCAATAGACAGAGCGGAGCCTTCACGTCCGCGGCGCCGCGCTGCTTCCTGGCCCGGCGATGCCCAGCCTTTGGAGCAGGCTACTAACCCTTCGCGACCGGCGCATACTCCAGCGCCACCACGCCATTGCTGAACGGGACGGCCGAGATCAGCTCCAGCGCGAGCGGCTCCTCGGTCGGGAACAACGGCTTGCCCTGGCCGACGGCGCCCGGATAGACGAGCAGCCTCAGGCGATCGACGAGGCCATGGCTGAGCAACTGCCGCGCAATGCTCAAGCTGCCATGCACATAGATGTTGCCGCCGTTTGTCTGCTTCAGGCTGGCGACCGCTTCGGGCAGGGGGCCTGCGAGCAATTGCGCCGGTTGCCAGTCGATCGCCTGCAGGCTGGTCGAGGCGACATATTTCGGCAGCGCGTTGAAGCGGTCGGCGAAGTCACCGGTTTCGGAGGGCCATGAACCGGCAAAGATCTCGTAGGTCGTGCGGCCGAGAAGCATGGCGCCGCTGTCGGCGAGTTCGTCCTCCTTGAACGCGTTCATCTCGTCGTTCCAGGTGACGTTCGGCAACTTCTCGACCTCGGCGATGCCGTCGACGCTGATGAACTCCGTGATGATGAGCTTTCTCATGATGCTCTCCCGTCGGCAGTAGCCACTCTTGCAGTCAAGATCGCGACGACACAGCTATTCGCCTCGCTCTTTTCCCTCTAGCTCGCCCCGGTTCCTCATCATAATCTCGCGCCCGTTTGAAACATCTTGAGTCCGCATGAGCAAGCTTCTTTTCACCCGCGTTCCGTTCAACCCGTTCTCGCTTGGTCTGGTCTGCAACTTCATTGCGCACCATCCGCCCTTCGACGGCTACGAATTTGGCCAGATGGTGAAGTCGTTGCGCTACCAGATCGAGCAGCAATCGCATCTCGTCGGCGCCATTGACGATGCGATCGTCGCCTACGTCGGCTGGGTCGTGACCAGCCGCGAGATCGCCGAAACATGGGTCGCGAACAATGGCCCGCTCAATCCCGATCCTGGCGGCAGCGCAATTGCCGCAACCGTTATGGCCACGCGCTCGTCCTCGCACATCCTGCCGCTGATCAAGGAGGCGAAACTGCTCAACCTCGACAAGTCGGTCTACTGGAAGCGCGACTTCATCGATGCCCGTGGCGCCATGAAACGCGCCGTGCGCAAGCGGGATGCATGATGGACCAGGCCGCGCCCGGCGAGGGGCTCACCCAGGAGATTCTGATCCGCCTCGGCGACCGTTATGCGTCGATGTTCGTGCGCATTTGGCAGCCGGCCGGCCAGTCTCGTGGGACTGTCTATTGCCTCCACGGTTTTACTGGGAACGGCGCCGATTTCGATTATCTCGCGACCTTTCTTTGCCGCAACGGCTATCTGGTGATCTGCCCCGATCTGCTTGGGCGTGGGCGCAGCGCGTTTCTTGGTGCGGGTTACGACATCGATCTCTATTCCAGGTGCTTGCGCGCGCTCGGTCGGTTTGCCGGCAAGGAGAACCACTTCATCGGCACATCATGGGGCGGGCTGATCCTGACGCTGTTCCTCCATGCAAACCGTGGCCGTGTCGATCGGATAGTCCTCAATGATGTTCCCATGATCGGCGGCCCGAAGGTCGACGCCCTGAGAGACGGGGTCATCCGGGAAAGCACGCTGACCTTCGAGACGCGCGCCGCGGCGAGGGACTATCTGCGTGCCGCAAGCGCCGCGATGGGCTCCGTCGAGGAAGTGGTTCTAAGCCGCTATATCGAGAACCGCATCGCCAGCGGCACCGACGGCGTTCGGCTGGCCTATGATCCGGCCGCGACCGAAAATTTCGCGACAATGACCGGACGTGCATACGATCTGTTTCCCATGGTGGCCAAGCTGGATGCGCGGATGTTGCTAATGTATGGGCGAAAGAGCGAATTCATCGACAGGAGCGCCTTGGAGCGGACGCGTCGCGTCCGGCCAGACATCTGTATCGTCGACAACATTGATGCGGACAGCCCGCCCTCGCTGATGACGATTGATCAGGCTTTCTTGATCCTGGGTTTCCTGTCCGCCGTTTGAACTGGCGCTGCCTTTGGGGATCGGCAATGCACTTCGAGGAAGCATACGGCAAGCTGCTATCGGCTGCTTTCGATCAAGCTGGGTCGGATGGCAATCCGATCAAGATCCTGATTTGCACGACGCCGCGAACTGCCGGCCATTCCTACTGTCGGGTGCTGAAGCATTTCGGGCTCGGTCTGCCCACCGAGTACTTCCAGTGGCAGTTTGCGCTGCCGCTCCTGCGCCGCTGGACCGGCCACGATGCCATCGACGTCCCGGCACTCGATCGCGCGGCAGCGTCATACGGACGGCAACTTCTGGCAAGACGCTCGGTCAATGGCGTGTTCGCGGCAAAGCTGTTCGCAGGCAATCTGAACTTCGCGCGCAACGCGATCGGCCAGGACGATACAAGGTCATTTTATGTGTTCCTGTCCCGACGCAACAAGGTTGAACAGACCGTCAGCCTGCTTGCGATGCTCTATACCGGGCAACCGTTCGATGGCGGAGATACGCTGCCGGGAATCCCGAAGTTGAAGACGATAAGCCAGAAGGCGGTCATCGATACGGTTCGCCATATCGCCGACTCTGAGGTCATGTGGCGGAACTACCTCTCGACCATTGATCCCATGAGGGTAGTCGATGTCGTCTATGAGGATTTTGTCGCCAGCCCGTACGAGAATGTGCGAGCGACGATGCGAAATTGGTTTCCGGCCCATGATCTGGACAAGGCCGCCATCGAGGCAAGCGCGCGCTATCAGCACGATGCGGACATGAAGAGGATCATCGCAAGGCAATTCGGAAGCCTGATCCGGGACCTGTGGCGCGACATGCCTGGCGAACCGGACCGGCCCTTGTCAGCGCCTTGACACCACGACCGCCATGCCGCTCGCCGGGCGCAATGCCAGCGCATAGTCGAAGCGGATAATGTCGTCGGTGCGGGCGAATGCGAACTGCCGCACCACCGCGCGAACCGCTTGCTCGACCTCGAGCCGGCCAAGGCGTGCGCCGCCGCACATGCGCGGCCCGGTCAGGAACGGGATGAAGGCGCGACGGTCGAAACTATTGTCGATGAATTCCTTGCGGCTGGCATCGAATGTCCGCGGGTTCTCCCAGAACTCGGGATGCTGGTGCGCGCCAACGATGGAAAGCATGATGAGTTGTCCGGCCCTCAGCGCCACGCCGTCGATTACCGTGTCGGCGCTCACCTCGCGCGTCAGGAACGGAATGGGCGGAAAATACCGCATCGTTTCGTTGATGAAGCAGTCGGTGAACGGCGTGTCGGCCTTGGCGCCGGCGATCTCGTCGTGGATACGCTCCTGTACTTTCTGGTTGGCGCCGAGCCTGTCGATCACCCACAGCACCGTCGTCACGGTGGTTTCGACGCCCGCGAAAAGGTTCATCACGAACTCTTCGATGGGCGAGAAGCTGTCGATCCCGCCCGATTTCTCGGAGAAGCGGCGCATTTGCGCCGCCGATCGTGGGTCCGCCATCAGCTGCGCTCCGAACTCGGCTATGACCGCGCGGGCGCCGCTGATGACGCTGGTGCGCTCAGCATCGGTCGGCGTGACCCAGGAGTAATATTGCAGGCGGCGCAGCACCTCGCGGGTCCGGTCGAGCAATGCCGCCGTCGGCCGGGGCTCAGCCACAAGTCTGAACGCCTGATAGAAGATGGTCAGGGCGCCAGCGAACAGCGCCTCCTGGATGCCGGCCAGGGACGTTTCGCAGACGCTGAAGCACGAGGCGAAGATATCGGACACGCTTTGCACCTGGGCGGGCTTCGCCGCAGCGAGGTAACTGTCTTGCGTGATTGAGCGCCTTGTCGCCCACTCCTCGTCATTGGTGTTGAAGCGGCTGAAGCCGAGGGCGGAAATCAGCGAGAAGTTCTTGCGAAACAGGTTGGGGGCCTTGGCGATCCTGTCGACCGCGTCTGGGTGGTCGAAGACCGCGAGATTGCCGATTTCACGAGGCTCGGGGGTGATCTGGCCGCTCTGGGCAAAGAGCGCGTAGGCAAGATTGTTCAGAAAGCCTTCAATTTGCGCTGGATTGTCCACGAAGCCCCCGTTTGTCATCGTCTGGCGCTAACTATCTCTAGTCATTGTGCTTTTTATTGCTGTTGCAAAGATGTTACACTGACGCGGCAAAGTGTCGGGGCATCCTCTCGGCAATAGGCCGTTATCCGAGTCTCTGCAATATTGGCAGCCGCGAGAATCTGGGGTGGGGATAAGCATGCGGGCTCAAGTACAGGGCAAACTTTTAGCAACGGTGGCGGCATCGGCTGCCTCCGTGACAACCATCGGCGTGGCCACGGCTCATGCCGGAGAGGCGCAACCATCGGACCCGGCGGTCATCGATGCGCGCATCAAGATGTCGTTCGAAGGCGCCTATTTCTGGAACAATGTCCACAAGGACGACAAGCTCAGCAGCGACAAGCTGGGCAACAGCAACGGCGACATCTCCGGGTCAGTAGCGTTGACCAAGCAGATTTCCCCGGGGCTGGATTGGCGTCTTTCCGGCACCTTTCATGTCGGCAAGCACCGGTCGGTCCTTCTTGGCGAGGGGCCTGTCACCGATCCAGACGGTACCATTAGCGCTCGTTACGGCGACGGCTACGCCTTTCAGGCGTTCGATTTCGACGTCGGCAAGCACGTCAAGGCACAGCAGGCTGACATCCGCTTCTTTGGCGGCCTGCGGATCGCACATGCGGACGAAAAGGTGTTCGACTTCTCCGAGACGTTTACGCCTGACAATCCTGCCGACAAGGGCATTTCCGCCGACAAGGTTGGCTCGTCCGAATACTGGGGCATCGGTCCAAGGGTTGGTGCCGAGGCTTATTACCCGGTCGGCGAAAACTGGGGCCTGACGGGCGCCGTTTCAGGCTCCGTGATGTGGGGCCGCCGCACCAACCGTGTTGGTGGCAGTGTCACGCAGACAAACCCTGACATGCATGCTTCCGCAACGCTGTTCAGTGAGAGCTCGAGCGAAACGGTCTCTAACCTCGATGCGTCGGCCGGCTTGAGCTGGACGCCGATGCCGAACACGACCTTGACCGCCGGCTACAAGATCGAGGCATGGCACAACCTTCTTGTGAATGCCGACCACGAGAACCAGATATTCCAGGGTCCGTTCCTGCGCCTCGAAGTCAAGATGTGATCGCAGCGGCCGGTCAGGGTGGCTTCGGTTACGGCTTTCGAGTCCAGGTTCGCATCGAACGGGAACGTTAGGTTGCATTACATCGCGGCGGGCTCCGGCCCGCCGATCGTTTTTCTGCACGGGTTTCCCGACCATGGTCTTGGCTGGCGCCGTCAGATCGAATCTCTATGCGGCAACTTCAGGGTCCTGGCGCCGGATCTGCGCGGATTCGGGCTAAGCGACAGGCCGAGGGGACATGCAAACTACGCGTTGCTGCCGAACCTCGTTCAAGACGTGCTGTCCATCCTCATGGCGGAACGACTCTCCCAGGCTTCAATCGTCGGCCACGACTGGGGAGGAACCATCGCCTGGTGGCTGGCCATGCGCGTGCCGTCGGCGGTACGCCACCTCATAACTCTCTCCAGTCCCCATCCGCGCAACTATCTTCGGGCCATAGCCGATCCAGCCAATTCCGGATATTTCGGTTACGTGCGCCGCTTCCAGGAAGCCGGTGTGGCAGCCCTGCCCACGCCGGACGAGCTTGCCAGCTGGGTTGCCGACGTGGACGATAGACAGGCGCTCGTGGCGTCGCTTCGGCAATCCGATCCGGAGGCGGTGCTGAACTACTACAGGGCCAATATTCCGCTGGGCAGGGTGCCCGACATCGGCCCGCTGCCGTTGATCAGGGCGCCGACCCTTGCCCTGTTCGGCACCGACGATCCCTATGTTCCGGCCAGCGCCTTCGACGGCACGTTCCGCGAGGTCGACAACGTCTCTTCCGTGCTGGCGCTGCCCGGTGCCGGCCACTTCATCCACCACCAGGCCGCCGCCTTCGTCACGCGCGAGATCGAGGCCTGGGTGGCGCAGCCGCCGTCGAACTTCCGCCACCTCGCCTGAAGCCCCTTCGCGGCCGGAGGTCGTCGACATATGCCGTTCGCTGGGCGATGATCGCGTCGGCCTGACGCTTCGCACTGGTCGCCGATTCGGCGTTTCGGCCTGTCCCATTGTCGCTCAGACCGGTCCACGGCTCTTTAGACCTCGGATAGGTTTTGCCGGTATCTATCGGAAAAAAGGAGCCGGAAAGTCATGACCGATATCTGGCGCTCACTCCTCACCAATCTTGCCCTGGTCTCCATCCTGGTGGTCGCCTGGGATCTTGTGGCGGATTTTACCGGGCGTCTCTCGCAGCGCAGGCAGTCGCTGGTTCTCGGCGTGGTGATGTGCACGGGCGCGGTCATTTCCATGGCGACGGCGCTCTCCGTCTCCGGCTTCATCGTCGATCTGCGCGCCGCCTTCATCGCCGCCGCCGCCTTCTTCGGCGGATGGCCGGCCATGGTCATCGCCACGGCCGGCTCCATTGCCTATCGCATCCATCTCGGCGGCCAGGGCGCGAGCATCGGGATCGTGGGCATCCTCATCACGGCTGTCGTCGGCATTGCCTGGCATCACATCGTCGCGGCCCGGTCGCGCACCATCTTCCACATATTCGGCCTCGGCGTGTCGGTCGCTCTCGCCGGACTGATCACGCTCCTGGTCATTCCCCCGCAAGTCGTCGCCGGCATGGTACAGCAGAGCACGTTCCCGTCGCTTGTGTTTCGCTTCCTCAGCACCATCATCGTCAGCGTGCTGCTCGACCGCCAGCAGCGGCGGCGCGATCTTGTCATGTCCAACATGATCTACCGGGCCATGGTTCGCGAGCTGCCGGATTGCCTGAACATAAAGGACGTCGACGGCCGCTTCATCGCCGCCAATCCGGCGACCGCCGAAATGGTGAACGCCACCTCGGTCGAGAACCTGATCGGCAAGACGGATTTCGATTTCTACCCGAAGGATGTGGCGGAGCGCTTCCGGCAGGACGAGATGGGCGCGCTGGAGGCCGGCCAGACGCTGCGCATCGACCAGCCGGCGATTTTCCCGGACGGCAAGCAGGGCTGGCTCTACACGCTGAAGGCGCCGTTCCGCGACGAGGCCGGCAAGATCACCGGCGTCATCACCTACAATCGCGACATCACCGAGCAGAAACGCAATACCCAGCTCAAGAACGATTTCATCTCGACGGTCAGCCACGAATTGCGCACCCCGCTGACGTCGATCCGCGGTTCGCTCGGCCTGATCGCGGCCGGCGTGGCGGGCGAGCTGCCGCCAAAGGTCGCCAACCTCATCAACATCGCCCACAACAACAGCGAGCGGCTGGTTCTTCTCATCAACGACATCCTCGACATGGAGAAGATCGAATCGGGCGTGATCGCCTTCAAGATCAAGCAGATGCCCGTCCGCCCCCTGCTGGAGCAGGCCATTGCCGCCAGCTCCAACTACCGGGCCGACGGCGGGATCCGCATCGTCCTGGTCGACGATGCCCCGCGCGCCGAGGCCAACATCGACGAGGATCGCCTGCATCAGGTGATGGCCAATCTGCTGTCGAATGCGATCAAGTTCTCCAACGCCGACGGCACCGTGACGGTGAAACTCGAGCGCCGCGATCGCGACATGCTGCGCATCTCGGTGATCGATCAGGGCGCCGGCATTCCCGAGGCATTCCGCAGCCGCATCTTCGGCAAGTTCGAGCAGGCGGATGCCTCCAGCACCCGCAAGCAGGGCGGCACCGGCCTCGGCCTGAGCATCGTCAAGACCATCGTCGAAAAGCTCGGCGGCGCCGTTTCCTTCGAGACCGAGGAAGGCAAGGGAACCTCGTTCCATGTCGACCTCGCCGAGGCGCAGAGGCAGCCTGACAAGCCGGTTTCGACGGAGCGCCGGTCGCGGCCGCGCGATGGCCGCCTGCGTGTCCTCATCTGCGAGGACGAGACCGATGTCGCGGCGGTGATCGCAGCACTGCTCGATGCGGAGGGCTTTTCCAGCGACGTCGCCCCCGACATCGACACCGCCATGGCGCTGCTGCGCTCCCGTGATTATGTGGCGCTGACGCTCGACATCAGGCTGGCGGGTGAATCCGGCATCAAGCTCTTCCACGACATCAGGGCGTCACCGGTGAATTCCGACATCTCGGTCATCGTCATCTCCGCCGTCGCCGATGAGGCCAAGCGCTCACTCAACGGCACCGCCGTCGGCATCGTCGACTGGCTGGAGAAGCCGGTGGACTCGAAGCGGCTTCACGCCGCTCTCTCCAAGATCGTCGCCGGCAAGGTCGAGCGCAGGCCGAGGATCCTCCACGTCGAGGACGACGAGGGCGTGCTTGCCGTGATGTCGGCGGGGCTGGGTCCGGACGTCTTGATCGCCTCGGCGAAAACGCTGCAGGAGGCGCGGCGGGCGGTCGCCAAGCATCGCTTCGACCTGGTCATCCTGGACATCGCGCTTCCCGACGGGTCGGGGCTGGACCTGCTCATCGATCTGCCGCAGGAAACCCGAGTCATCGTGTTCTCGGCGGCGGAGATGGACGAGAAACTCGGCGACCGGGTGCAGGCGATGATGACCAAGACCAGGGCGTCGGAGATCGATGTCGCCAAGCTGGTCCGGCGCATGTTGGTTGCGTCTCGCAACGCGGCGAAATCCACCGCGCAAGCAGGGGAGTGACATTGATGTCGGCAAGGATCCTCTATGTGGACGACGAGGACGACATCCGCGAAATCGCGCAGATGTCGCTGGAGCTCGAGCCTCGGTTCGAGGTGCGGTCCTGCTCTTCGGGCGCCCAAGCGCTGGCGGTCGCCGCCGACTGGCAGCCCAACCTCATCCTGCTCGACGTGATGATGCCGGACATGGATGGGCCGGAGACGCTGAAGCGGCTGGCCGCCTCGCCGCTTACGGCATCGATTCCCGTGGCGTTCATCACGGCGCGCACCCAGACGCATCAGGTTGAACATTATCTGGCCATGGGGGCGGTCGGGGTCATCGCCAAACCCTTCGACCCGCTGGCGCTCGCCGCTGAGGTCGGGAAGCTGCTGGCGCTGCGCGCGCGCTGACGGGCTGTTCGGGCTTCCCGGCGGCCGCATCGGCGGGAAGCTGTGCGGCGCCGTTTACGGCTCATATACCATGCCGACTTATTCATCTACTGATTGTAGCGAAATGCGGCCGTCGCGAATCGGCTATAACTATGATCGCACGGGTGTTGCGGGCCTGCGGCCCGCGCGGAACTATGGGCGTGGACCACATTGGCGGATGGCGGTTCGTTGATTGATCACTCCGGGGGGCGATGGAACCGGAGCAGCACAGGTGGATGGAGCGAAGGCAAGAGTTCTGATCTGCGATGACGATCCCTTGTTGCTCGAGCTGATGGAATTCAGGCTGCGGGCGAAGGGATACGAGGTCATCAAGGCGGTGGACGGGGCCGAAGCGCTTTCGAAGGCGGAGCGCGACGGGCCCGACATCATCGTGCTCGACGCCATGATGCCCAAGGCGGACGGCATCGAGGTGCTTGCGCGCATCAAGGGCGACCCCAACCTGTCCGAAACCCCCGTCGTCATGCTGACCGCCCGCAAGGCCGAAAAGGACATCGTCTCGGCGCTCGAAAAGGGCGCCGACGACTATCTTGTGAAGCCGTTCATCCCCGAGGAGCTGCTGGCCCGGCTGGCGCGCCTGATCGCGCGGAAGAAACGCTGATGCGGCAAAGCCGGCGCGCAGCCCTTGCCGCATGCATGTTCCTGGCAATGGCCGCGCCTCCCGGTGTTTCATGGGCCCAGACGGTCGACGAGCTTTACGCGTCCGGCGTCAAGGCGAGGCAGGCCCAGCATTTCGACGAGGCGGCGGATCTGCTCAAGCGCGCGTTGGCGCTGAAGCCCGACAATGCCGATGCCCTGGTGCAGCTCGGCTTTGTCGAGCTCGGCCGCAACGATCTGCCGGCCGCGCGCGACGCCTTCTCCAGGGCGCTGTCGCTCGCCCCGACCTATATGGATGCCAGCTTCGGCCTGGCCGAGGTCGAGTTCCGCTCCGGCAATCTGGATGCCGCGCTGCCGCTGGCCGAGAAGGCGGCGGGCGCCGAGCCCGGCAATGCCGATGCCGCCACGCTGGTCGAGACCATCCGCAAGGCAAAGCAGGCGGCCGGCGGCAAGCCCAAGCCGGCTCCGGCGACGGCAGCGTCCGCGAAGACGGCGCCGCTGTGGCGGCCCGATCCCGTCGCCGGGCTGATGGAGCAGGGCAGGCGGCTCAAGGCCGCGGGCAAGCTGGCCGAGGCCGAGCGGGCCTATCGCCGGGCGCTAAAGCTGGCGCCGAGGAACACCGACGTCCTGGTCGCCCTTGGCCTGGTCGCTGGCGCCGGCCAGCGCTTCGACGAGGCCGGGCAGTTCTTCGACCGGGCCCTGGCGATCAAGCCCGGCTTGCTCGACGCCCGACTCGGCAAGGTCCGCCTGGCGATCTGGCAAGGCGACGTGCCGCGCGCCCGCGCGATAGTCGATGACGTGCTGGCCTCAGCGCCGGACAATGTCGAGGCGCTGAACCTCGACGCCAGGATTTCTCTTCTCGAAGCGGACTACACGCGGGCCGGGCAATCATTCGATCGCGTGCTTGCGATCGATCCGCGCAATGCGGAGGCGCTGTTGGGGATCGGCGACGTCCGCCGCGCCGAGGGCGACGACGCGGCCGCGCGGGCAGCCTACAACCAGGCGCTCGCCATCGAGCCCGGCTCCGCCGAGATCGAGCAGCGGCTGGCGGTGCCGCCGCCGCGCAAATGGCGGCTCGACATCGGCACGGAGGTCAGCGACCTCACGGGCGGCCTCGGCGACTGGACCGACAGCGCGGCCGGCCTTGCCTATCGGCTGTCGCCGGCGACGACCCTTTCAGGCCGCACGCGGGTGGCGACCCGCTACGGACACACCGACGTCCAGGTCGAGGGCCGCATCGACCAGGCATTTTCGCCCGCCTTCTCCGCCTATGCGCTGGCAGCCGCAACGCCGGATGCCGATTTCCTGGCGCGCTATTCGATCGGCGCTGGCGCGTCCTGGCAGGTCGTGGCGCCGGCGAAAGCGTTCGGACCGGTCTCGCTCAACATCGACGCCCGCTACGACGATTTCGCCGATACCGGCGTCACCACCGTCTCGCCCTGGGTGCAGGGCTACATTTTCGACGGCCGGCTCGGGCTGTCCGCCCGCTGGGTGCATGCCGAGGACGATATCGGCACCCGCGCCGACGGCTATGTGCTGCGCGCCGACCTCGCGGTGACGCAGCGCTTCAACGTCTTCGGCGGCTACGCCGACGCGCCGGAAATCTCCGACGGCACGCTGGTGCCGACGCGCACCGTCTTTGGCGGCGTTTCCTTCGACGTCACCGATCCGCTGACGCTGCGCGCCAGCATCGCGCATGAGCAACGCCCGACATTCGACCGAACCATCGTCGGGCTCGGCCTGACCGCGCGGTTCTGACCATGTGGTACGTCTGGGACCTCTCCATCCTGCTTGGCGCGCTTTCCATCGCGATCATGCTGATCCTGATCCTGCGCCGGGTGCTGCAGGAGCGCCGCGGCACGGCCAACGCCGATCAGCGGCGCCAGCTTCTGACGGCGCTGATCGCCTTCACCGAAAACCGCGACCGCGAGGCCCTGAAGGCGGCCATCCTCGCGGTGCCGGCCGGGGTGGCGATCAATGCCGGCTTCGAATTCCTGTCGCTGCTGCGCGGCGCGGAGCACGACGACGTCCTTGCCGCCTTCAAGGAATGCGGCATGCCGGCCCGTGTCGGCAGGCAGCTTGAACGAGGCAACGTCGCCGAACGCATCCACGCCGCCGAGATGCTCGCGGCGCTGGATTCGGAGGATGCGTCGGCACGCCTGCTTTCGGCGCTGGCCGAGGACCGCTCGCGCGAAGTCAGGATCGCCGCGGCCATCGCGCTCAGCGATCTCGGCAGCCTGCCGCTGCTCGACTTCGTACTGGACAATATCGGCGTGGCGGGGCAGCGCTCGCGGCGCGTCATCGAGCTGTTCAGGCGCTTTCCGCGGACGCGCTTCAACGAGCTTGCGGTGCATGCATCGCGCGCGGACGGCGTGCCAGTCGTCAGGGCGGCCGCGATCGAAGCGCTGGCCCGCGCCGGCGGCTTCGGCTTCGCCGATTTCTTCGCCAGCCTCGCCGGCGATGCCTCACCCGAGGTCGCCGCCGCCGCGCTCCGCGCGCTCGGCCTGACCGGCCATGCCGACGCGCCGTCCATCCTGGCGAGCGCGATGGCGAGCGACGACCTCGACGTGCGCGCCGACGCCGCCGACGCCGCCGGCCGCCTCGGCCTCAGCGAACTCGCTGCGACGCTCGCCGGGCTGATGGACGACGAGGTGTGGACCGTGCGCTATGCCGCCGCCAACGCGCTGCGCTCCTTCGGCCAGCCCGGCGAAAAGATGCTGCGCGCGATGGCCGCCAGCGACGTCTCGCGCAGCCAGCGCACCGCCTCGCTCATCCTTGCCGAGGGCCCTGCCACATGATCGCCGACTGGAGCCACCAGATCGTTCTGACAGCCTCAATCCTGTCCTGGTTCATCATCGGGGCCGGGCTGGCGCAAACGGCGATCTACCTGTTGCAGCTCATCGTCGCCGCCTACGCGCTGTCCATGCGCCCGCCGGTGGCGCGCTCGGCGCTGCTCTGGCACCGCTACGGCGACGTCGCGCCGCCGATCGCGCTTTTGGTGCCCGCCTACAACGAGGCACTGAACGTGGTCGAGAGCGTCCATTCCATGCTGGCGCTCGAATATCCGAATTTCGAGGTGATCGTCATCAACGACGGCTCGAAGGACGACACGCTGCAGCGCCTGATCGACGCCTTCAGGCTGGTGAAGTTCCACCGGCCCTACGAGGAGGAACTGGCGCACCAGCCGATCCGCGGCCTCTATTCCTCGCCGATGACCGAGCGGCTGTTCGTGGTCGACAAGGAGAATGGCGGCAAGGCCGACGCCCAGAACGCTGGCATCAATGTCTGCCGCGCGCCGGTCTTCTGCGTCATCGACGGCGATTCCATCCTCGAGCCCGACGCGCTGATGCGCGCCGCGCAGCCCTTCATCGACGACCCCGAGCGCACCATCGCGGTCGGTGGCACCATTCGCATCGCCAATGGCTCGACGATCGAGGCGGGCAGGGTGCGCGAGGTGCACCTGCCGTGGCGCCTGCTGCCGCTGTTGCAGGTGGTCGAATATCTGCGCGCCTTCCTGATGGCCAGGCTGGCCTGGAGCCGCATCAACACGCTGATGCTGGTCTCCGGCGCCTTCGGCATGTTCCGCCGCGCCGAAGTGGTGGCGGTCGGCGGCTTCACCAAGGGCTCGATGGGCGAGGACCTCGACCTCGTCATCAAGCTGCACCGCCACATGCGCGATACCAAGCGCAAATACCGCATCCAGTTCGTCCCCGAGCCGGTGTGCTGGACCGAGGCGCCGGAGACGTTGAGCGTGCTGGCCAGGCAGCGCACGCGCTGGCAGCGCGGCGCGCTCGAATGCTTCTTCCGCTACCGTTCGATGCTGTTCAACCCGCGCTATGGCCGCGTCGGCTTCCTCGGCTTCGGCCACATCCTGATCGTCGACGTGCTCGGCCCGGTGGCCGAGGTGCTGGGCTATATCCTGATCCCGGCCTTCTGGCTGCTCGGCATCCTGTCCGGCGAATATCTGCTCGCCTTCACCTCGCTCGTCTTCACCTACGGCGTCTGCGTCAGCGTCTGTTCGCTGGTGCTCGAAGAAGCCGAACTGCAGCGCTTCCCACGTGCGCGAGACCTTGCCGTGCTGACGGCGGTCGCCGTGATCGAGAATTTCGGCTACCGCCAGCTCAACAATTTCTGGCGCGTGAAGGGCTGGTGGCAGTTCCTGCGCGGCAACCAGGGCTGGGGCGAGATGACCCGGACCGGCCTCGGCGGCGCCAAGAAATAGGCGCGGCTGGGCGGCGACCGGCCGCGTCATTGCAATGTGCGCTCGACCTCCGCGATCAGCGCATCGAGCGCCGCGCCAACCGCCCCGCCATCCGCCTGCTCGGTGAGCAGCGTCTCCAGAGCCGATGCCTTGGCGCTGATCTCCGGAAAGCCGAACGTGCCGGCCGCGCCCGCCAGCGAGTGCGCGAGCCGGATCAGCGGATCGTTGCCGGGCAGGGGAGTCTCACGTGCGACCTTCAGCTCGGTGAGCTGATCGGCGCAGCGGGCGAGGAAGCGCTGGCGGAGGGGAGCGAAGGGATCGGTGGAGATGGGGGTGCTCCGCGGCTGGGTGAGAGGGTATTCAAGCAGAAAGCGGGGTGGGTTGGAATGGCGGGCTGGGGCTGCTCATCGCTGTGGCCTGGTTCAGGCGGCATGATGTCCTGGTTTGAGCCAAACCGGTCATTCAAAACCTGCTCCTAGACAGGCTGTCTCCCCTGGTGGATCATGCGGTGGGTGGGCAAGCCAGGGGCGCCGCCATGGACGTCGGAGGTTGGCTGCGGAGGCTTGACCTCGAACAGTATGAGGACGCCTTCCGCGAGAATAAGATCGACGAGACGATCCTGCCGATATTGACGGCCGAGGATCTGAAGGATCTTGGCGTCGGATTTGTCGGACACCGTCGTAAGCTGCTCGACGCCATCGCAGCCTTGCGCGCTCAAGCAGGCGCACCGACGCCGCTTTTATCCGATGCGCCTCTGGCAATCGACAACGCAGCGAAGGACACCGCTGAGCGCCGCCAGGTCACCGTGATGTTCTCGGACCTTGTCGGCTCGACAGCACTCTCCGCGCAAATGGACCCTGAGGATTTGCGGGAGGTGATTGCGGCCTATCAGAAGTGCGTTGCGGAGGCCGTGCGTCGCTTTGGCGGGTTTGTGGCCAAATACATGGGCGACGGCGTGCTGGTGTATTTTGGCTATCCAAAGGCGCATGAGGACGACGCAGAGCGAGCCGTGCGGGCCGGGCTGGCGGTCGTTGATTCGATCGCAAGGCTCGCGACCCCGGCACAAGGCGCGCTTGCGGTGCGCGTCGGCATCGCTACGGGGCTGGTGGTGGTGGGCGATCTCATCGGCGAAGGAGCGGCGCAGGAGGAAGCGGTGGTCGGCGAGTCGCCGAACCTGGCGGCACGGCTGCAGGCATTGGCGGCGCCCGGCGAGATCGTGATCCCGCTCGCGACGCGCCGACTGCTCGGCGGGCTGTTCGAGTTCGCCGACCTGGGCTTCCACGAGCTGAAGGGGTTCGACGCCCCGATCCGCGCGTGGCGAGTGCTTCGCGAGAGTGCCGCCGAGACCCGGTTCGAAGCGCGCGCGACGAGCGGCCTCGCCCCCACGGTCGGGCGCGAGCACGAGCTTGCTCTGCTCGCGGAGCTTTGGAGCAAGGCCGCGTCCGGCGAGGGGCAGGTGGTCCTGCTCTCCGGTGAGCCCGGCATCGGCAAGTCGCACCTGATTCAGGCGCTCCGCGAGCGTCTGCGCGACCGGCCGCACATCCGCATCCGCTGCCAGTGCTCGCCGTTCCACGCAAACAGCGCCCTTCGCCCGTCGATCGTCCAGCTCACCCGCGCGGCTGGCTTCCACCCAGACGATCCGCCGAGCGTGAAACTCGACAAGCTGGAGCGCCTCCTGGCGCGCTCTACAGACAAGGTCCGGGATGACGCCCCTTTGTTGTCGGCGTTTCTTTCGCTCCCGGTGGGCAGCCGCTACGCACCTCTGAACCTCAGCCCTCAGCGCCAGAAGGAGCTCACCCTCGAGGCGCTGATCCGGCAGCTTGTTGGCCTGGCGGCCCGCCAGCCCGTGCTGTTGGTTTTCGAGGATATCCACTGGATTGATCCAACGTCGCTGGAGCTTCTCGACCGATTGGTTCCGCAGATCCCCCGCCTTTCAGTCTTGGCGATCTTCAGTTTCCGCCCTGAGTTCGAGCCGCGGTGGATCGGCCACCCGCGGGTCACCTCGCTCGCGCTGAACCGCCTGAGCCGCCGGCAGGGCGCGGCGCTGGTGGAGCGGTTGACCGGTGGCAAGGCGCTGCCGGGCGGGCTGCTCGAGCAGATGGTGGCCAAGACAGACGGCGTGCCCCTGTTCCTCGAGGAGGTGACCAAGGCGGTCATCGAATCCGACGTGTTGACCGATGAAGGCGACCGCTACGCGCTCTCGGGTCCGCTGCCACCGTTGGCGATCCCTGCAACCCTGCAGGATTCTCTGGTGGCGCGGCTCGATCGGCTGGTGATGCCGGCGCGGGAGGTCGCGCAGATTGGCGCCGCCATCGGCCGCGAATTCTCTTATGAGCTGCTGGCGGCTGTCGCGCAGCGCGAGGAACGGGAACTGCAGGGCGCCCTCGACCAGCTCATCAGCGCCGAGCTCGTGATTGCGCGCGGCCGGCCGCCGCACGCGACGTGCACCTTCAAGCACGCATTGGTGGGAGATGCCGCCTATGCCACCTTGCTGCGCAGTCGGCGCCAGCAACTGCACACCCGGATCGCCCATTTCGGCGAGGTCGTCGAACACGAGCCGGAGATCGTGGCTCAGCACTATACGGCTGCAGGCCTCTCGCTTCAGGCCATCGGCTACTGGCAGCGCGCGGGAGAGAGCGCCAACGACCGTTCGGCCAACGATGAGGCCCAGAACCATCTGCAGAAAGCGCTGAACCTGATCGAAACGCTCCCTGCGGGCCCGGAGCGCCAGCGGCGCGAGCTCGCAGCGCTAACGGTGCTGGGCCGCGTGCTCGCCGCCAAAAGCGGCTACGCAAATCCCGAGGTCGAGCAGGCATATTCTCGCGCGCGCCGCCTTTGCGAGCTGATGCCGGAAGATGCGGATATCTTCCCGGTTCTGCTCGGCCTGGCCATCTACTCGGCCACGCGCGCCGAACTGACGTCGGCGCACGAGCTGAGCGGACGGCTGCTCGACCTTGCCCGGCAGAGTAACGATCCCGTGTGGGTGGTCGAAGCCCATTATGCCCGGGGGGTCGGCTTTTCCTGGCGCGGCGCCTTCAGGGAGGCACGCAAACATCTGGAGCTGGCCTCCGAATCGTATCGCCCACAGCGACATCGAGCCCATCTCGCCCTCTACGGCCAGGATCCCGGACCGATTTGCCTGTGTCGTGGGTCGGCGGTGCTTTGGCAACTCGGCTACCCCGACCAGGCGCTGGCCCGGATGGAAGACGCTCTTGCCTTGGCCGAGCGATTGGCGCACCCCTTCAGCCGCGCCTACGTGCTGACATGGGCAGCGTGGTTACGAATATTCCGGCGCGAGGTGGCCGAAGCCGAGGAGCAAAACGAGCGTGCGCTCACCTTCGCGACCGAGCAGGCGTATCCCTTTTGGACTGCCATGGCCGCCCAGCAGAAGGGATGGCTCTGGGCGAAGCAGGGCCATAGGGAGCGGGCGATCGCCCAGATCGAGGATAGCCTGGCCCGGATGCAGGCCGTCGGAACGCAGGTGACGCAGGCGTACACGATGGGACTGCTCGGCGAGGTGCTAGGCAGCGTCAATCGCGCGTCCGACGGCGTGCGCCTGATCGATCGGGCCCTCGACCAGGTGAACCGGACCCGCGAGCAGTGGTGCCATGCCGAATTGCTGCGGCTCCGGGGTGCCCTATGCGCTGCCGCGGAACCAGGCGATTGCCGCGAGGCCGAAATCTCGTTCCGCCAGGCGATCGAACGGTCTCGCCAGCAAGGTGCCAAATCCTGGGAGCTCCGCGCCGCCACATCGCTTGCGCGGCTTTTGGCCGAACAAGGCAAGCGCGCCGAGGCGCACGACCTGCTCGCGCCGACCTACGGCTGGTTCACCGAGGGCTTCGACACGCTCGATCTGAAAGAGGCCAAGACCTTGCTCGACAAGCTGGGGGCATGATCACATGCCAGCCATGCAATGTCCGGTGCTGGCGCATTCCGGACACCGATCTCGCGCTGAGTCAGTGCCACGCGTTCAAAATATCGAGCGAGTAGTCCATCGCGGCCTCGTCCCGGCTATCCGCCCGCGTGTTCGTTGCGACCGTGAGCCGCGATGAACATGGCGACAGCCGACCGGCAATAGGATTCGATTTCGTCATCGTCCTCTGCTCTCGCCTCATCAAAGCGTGCAATAATTAGAAGATCGGAGCCTTTGAAAAGTGCGGCAAACAAGCGGGCGGACCGGAGAGGATCGGGCACGTTGAGCACCGCCTTCGCGTGCAACTGACGTAACAGGGTCTCGATTTGGGCGACGATGTGGGCGGGGCCGGCTTCGTAATGGAGCTTGCTCAACGACTTTTGGTTCGGCGTGTCGGCCATGACTATGGCTTCGACGTTGCGGACATCGGGGCGCAGCAGCGTGCGAAGCATCGACGATCCCACCGCCATAAGCTGATCCTCGGCCGAGCCATCGACGCCTTCAAAAAGTGCCTGTGGGATTAACTGCTGACAGCGGACCGCAAAGGCCGCGCCAAACAGCGCCTCTTTGTTCTCGAAGTGCTTGTAAATGCTGAGCTTCGATATCTTCGCTCGCTGGGCGACCTTGTCCAAGGTCGTCGCTTGAAAACCCAATTCTGCAAAGAGTTCGCCTGCGGTGTCGACAATGGTTTGGCCAAGCGCCTCATTGGCGGGCCGGCCACGCCGGCCTCGACTATTTTCGGTCATCTCAATTACAGTCCTTGACAGTATCGTAATTCATGAATTACGATACTACGCAGTTTCGGAAATTCCAAGAGTGGATTCTATCGTGTCCTCCAAATCAGCATTACCTTGGCCGCCTACCGATATCGAATGCGCATCGCCGGACGATTCTGCGTGCCAGCCTCAGCCCAACCCGCTTCATACGCAACACGGAGCCCATCACCATGGATGACGTCATCATCATCGGCGGCAGCTTTGCTGGCCTTGCCGCCGCCCTGCAACTCGGCCGTGCCCGCCGCAAGGTCACCGTTCTCGACACTGGCCTGCCGCGCAACCGCTTCGCCGGACACTCGCATGGTATGCTTGGTCACGATCACAGGCCGCCGCTGGACATCCTGGCCGAGGCGCGCCGGCAGTTGGCGCGTTATCCTGCGATCAGTCTGGTCAACGCTCGGGCCGAAGAAGTCTCCGGCGGCATCGACGATTTCTCCGTCCTCCTGGGCGATGGCGAACGCCTTGGGGCACGTCGGCTGATCCTGAGCTATGGCATCACGGACCAGATGCCCGATGTGCCGGGGTTTGCCGAAAGCTGGGGCACGTCCATCGTGCCGTGCCCCTATTGCGACGGCTTTGAAGTCGCCGGCCAGCATTGGGGCCTCGTCTGGTCCGGCCCGCAGTCGCACAATCAGGTCAGGCTGTTCCACGATTGGACTGACAGGTTGACGGTCTTCTCCGATGGCCACGACATCCCGGCCGATATCCGGGCCGATCTGGAGCGTCGCAACACGCCTGTCTTCGATGGCCGGATCACTGAAATCACCCGTCACGGCGGCCGTAATCCCACCCTCAAGCTCGATTCCGGCCGTGATGTCGCTGTCGACATTCTGTTCGCGCATCCGCGCAACAAGCCGTCCGCCGGCCTGCATGAATCACTGGGCCTCGCCACGGCCGCCACGCCCCTTGGCATCGTCCTCAAGGTTGATGAGCGCCGCGAAACCAGCATGCCCGGCATCTACGCCGCGGGCGACCTCACTAACCCCATGATCCCCTCGGTCACCACGGCATCGTGGCAAGGCGCGATGGCGGGCATCTTCGCCCAGCAGTCGATGCTGGTTTGAGAGGCGCGCCTGGAATCACCTTGTTGCAAGACATTCAAATTTGAGCTTCCGCGCTCATGCTTTGTCGAGAGTATCTCCTTTAGTCTCCTAGACCTTCTGCGCCGTAAGTTTGGCCGTTTTGCATCGCCGTCGGCGACGATGACGACGAAATAGGAGAACGCAATGACTCGCAGTCACGTTGAACGTCTTGGAGAGTTCAGGGAAATCCTCGTCGCGACCCGACGCGAAGGCGTCCGTAACGTGCACCATACCCGCGACGCAATGCGGGCAAGTGGCTTCCAGATCGGGGACAGCGATGGCTCCAGCTACGGTGCCCAACTGAAGGCGCTCCAGGAGGAAATCGAGGCAGTCGATCGCGCCATCGAAGACGAGAAGCGGCTGGCCTTGACCATCGAGAGCGCGACTCAATCCCGCCGACCGACCAAGCCGAGAATCGTGAAGGGGACGTAGAGCCAGGTACTGGCGCTCAGCGGGGTGGGGTGGAACGTGTGCAGCCGAGCGCAGCGCTTTCCCCGCGCCAGACCATGACCGGCCTCCACGGCGCCAATCGAAAGCGCCCATGACGGGGTTGACCGCTTGTGCCACAGCATTCCTTCAGATTGTGTTGCCGCTGCAACCTGCTAGCGCGGTCCAAAGGACACAAAATCCCCCTTGCCAACCTCCCCACCTTCCCCTAACCTCCCTGTGAGAAAACCTTTTCCCAAATCGCTCCGCGCTCGCTGACCTCACCCGTCATCACCGCGCAGGGCGATAAGAGAAAACCTTTTCCCAACTCAGGGATGCGCCTCGACACATGTCCTCCGACGCCTTGCCAGCGCCAGCCCCGGTCACCCTACGTGAGGTGGCATTGGCCGCCGGCGTCAGCGTGGCGACGGCCTCGAAGGCGCTGAACGGGCAGGGGCGGATGACGGCGGAGACGCGCGAGCGTATCCGCGAGACGGCGCAGCGGCTTGGCTTCCGGCCGAACAGCCTGGCGCAGAGCCTGCTGCGAAAACGCTCCTTCACCGTCGGGCTGCTCACCAACGATACTTACGGCCGCTTCTCGCTGCCGCTGATGGCCGGCGTCTCCGATGCGCTGGTCGATGCCGGCGTCTCGGTCTTCCTGTGCAATGTCGAAGACGATTCGCGCCTTGGCCAGCTCCATGTCGAGGCCATGCTCGACAAGCGCGTCGACGGCATCATCGCCACCGGAAAACGCATCGACCGCCATCTGCCGATCGACCTCTCCAATCTGCGCATTCCGGTGATCTATGCCTTCACCCAGCCCGATCCGGGCTCGGTCGCCTTCGTCTCCGACGATGCCGGCGGCGCGCGGCTGGCGGTCGAGCATTTTTGTGGGCTCGGACGCCGGCGCATCGCCCATGTCAGCGGGCCGGCGAGTTTTGCCGTCGTGCATGAGCGCGCGCGTGCCTATCGCGAGGTGCTGGCCGAGCACGGCCTGCCGGTGGCCGAACCGCTGCTCGGCGCCTGGTCGGAAGGCTGGGGGCATGAGGCCGTCGCAAAGCTCTTCGACGGCAAGGCGGGCAGGGGCGAGATGCCCGACGCCGTCTTCTGCGGCAACGACCAGATCGCGCGCGGCGTCATCGATGCGCTGCGCGAGCGCGGCATCGGCGTGCCCGAGGATGTCGGCGTCATCGGCTTCGACAATTGGGAGATCGTGGCCGAGGCGACGCGCCCGCCGCTGACCTCGGTCGACATGAACCTGGCCACGCTCGGCCGCGAGGCCGGGCTCGCTCTGCTTTCGCTCGTCGGCGGCCAGGCGGCCGCGCCGGGCATTCGAAAACTGCCGTGCCGGCTGGTGGTGCGTCAGTCATGCGGCCGCCCAGTGGGCGGCTAGGAGAACGCGCGGCGCGATCTGGGAGAGCGCCGCAATAGGGAGGAGAACCAATGAGGAGGAGAACCATGAAGACCATGATTGCCGGGCTCGCGCTCGCCGCGAGCATTTTTGCTCTGCCTGCTTTCGCCGCCGACACCGCCAACATCTGGGTGCGCGCCGACGGCTCGAACTTCATGCCGCGCATCGTCGATGCCTTCAACAAGGGCCACGAGAACCAGATCAAGCTCGACATCATCCCCAATGCCGAGATCATCCCGAAATACGGGGCGGCCGCCGCCGGCGGCACCGCGCCCGACGCGCTCTCGCTCGATCTCATCTACACGCCGTCCTTCTCGGCCGCCGGCCAGCTCGAGGACATCACCGACTGGGCGAAGTCGCTGCCCTATTTCGCCAGCCTGTCGCCGGCGCATGTGAAGACCGGCACCTACAAGGGCCGCATCTACGGCCTGCCGTTCTCTGCCGATAGCTCGGTGCTGATCTGGAACAAGAAGCTGTTCAAACAGGCCGGGCTCGATCCGGAAAAGGGCCCGACCAACTGGGCCGAGATCGAGGCCGACGCCGAGAAGGTCAACGCGCTCGGCGGCGACATCAAGGGCTTCTATTTCTCCGGCAATTGCGGCGGCTGCAACATCTTCACCTTCACGCCGCTGATCTGGGCTTCGGGCGGCGACATCCTCTCCGAGGACGGCTCCAAGGCGACGCTGGACAGCCCGCAGCTGCGCGGCGCCATCGACCTCTACCGTTCGATGGTCAAGAAGGATCTGGTGCCAGCCGGCGCGCAGACCGACACGGGCGCCAATTTCTTCGCCGCCTTCGCCGCCGGCAACATCGGCATCTCGCCGTCCGGCGCCTTCGCCATCGGCGCGCTCAACACGCAGTACCCGAATGTCGATTACGGCGTCACCTTCCTGCCGGGCAAGGATGGCGGCTGGTCGTCCTTCGCCGGCGGCGACAATTTCGTCGTCACCAAGGGCACCAAGAAGCTCGCCGTGGTGAAGGAATTTCTGGACTTCGCCTATTCGCTCGAAGGCCAGACGCTGCTCGCCAAATACGGCAGCCTGCCGGTGCGCGGCGACATCGCCAAGGAGGCGCTGAAGGACCTCGACCCGCGCTACCAGATCGCCGCCGAGGCGATGGCCAAGGGCAAGACGCCCTATACGGTGGTTTTCAACGACCTGATCAACTCCGCCAACGGTCCGTGGACGCAGATGGTCAACGAGGTCTTCTTCGGCGACGATGTCGACGGCGCGATTTCGAATGCGCAGGAGACCATGCAGTCGATCATCGACCAGGCGCCGCAGAAGTAGCGCCGCCCTCAACCTCCCCTTGAGGGGAGGTCGGACCCGCAGGGTCCGGGTGGGGTCGCCCCGGCAGTGCTCGACGCCATCTCCCCGTCGGCGCGCGTCGCGGCGGACCCCACCCCCGGCCTTCGGCCGGACCCTCCCCTCGAGGGGAGGGGGACGCAGCGCCAAGCAGGACTATCGCGTTGAGAAAGCACTCATCTAACCGGAATGCCGCGGGACGCAGGCAGTTAGGCTCCCCCTTCTCCCCTTGTGGGAGAAGGTGTCGCCGAAGGCGACGGATGAGGGGTGCTCCAGCTTGGCAAGGACGGCGATCCTTCGCGCACCCCTCATCCGTCTCGGCGCTGCGCGCCGATCCACCTTCTCCCACAGGGGGAGAAGGGGAAGTGAGTGCTTACCCATGACCACCATAACCGCAGAAACCGCAGCCCCCGCGCGCCCGCGAAAGCTGGTCGGCGCCGGGCGTCGGCAGTGGATCGGGCTGCTCTATGTCGCGCCGGCGGTGGCGCTGGTCACGGTGTTCTTCATCGTGCCGCTCGGCATGACGGCGTGGATGTCGCTGCACAACTGGCCGCTGATGGGCGAGCATTCCTACATCGGCCTCGGCAACTACTGGGCGATCCTGCGCGACACGCGCTTCTGGAACGCGCTGCGCTTCACCGGCTGGTACACGCTGGTGGTCACGATCGCGATCTTCGCCGTCGCCTTTCCGCTGGCGATCTTCATCGAGCGGCCGCGGGCGATGACCAATGTCTACCGCACCGCCTTCTTCATGCCGGCCGTCATCGGCTTCGCTTCGGCGAGCCTGCTCTGGTCGTGGCTCTTGAACGTCGATTCCGGCCTGTTCAGCCCGGCCGCCTACGCGCTCGGCCTGACCGAGAAGAAGTTCAACCTTCTGGCCACCTTCCAGCCGGCATTCTGGTCGATCATCGCCATGGTCGTGTGGAAGGTCGCGGGCTTCACCATGATCATCCTGATGACCGGCCTGCAGTCGATCCCGTCGGAACTGCAGGAGGCGGCGATGATCGACGGGGCAGGGCCGTTCGCGCGCTTCCGCGCCATCACCCTGCCGCTGATGCGCCGCACGCTGGCGCTGGCGCTGATCCTGTCGGTCGCCGGCTCCATCCTCGCCTTCGACCAGTTCTACATCATCCTGCGCGGCGGCCCGCGCAACCAGACGCTGACCGCCGTCTACTGGATCTTCAACCAGTCCTTCGTGTCGTTCAAGCTCGGCTACGGCGCCGCACTTTCGATGATTCTGCTTCTGATCCTCGTCGTGCTCAGCCTCGTCCAGCTCTGGCTGCTGCGCAAACCGGAGGGGGTCGACTGATGGCGCAGGCGCGCAGCCGCAACAGCCGCATCCGGCTCGGCATCGCCGAGCACTTGACCGGCATCATCGCCTCGCTGCTGTTCCTGGCGCCGATCGTCTGGACGGTGCTGTCGGCCTTCAAGCCGTCGCAGGAGGCGCGCCAGCCGCCGCTGCCGCCATGGCCGACCACCGGCTTCTCGGTCGAGAATTACGGCACGCTCAACACTTTCGGCGACGGGCTCTGGCTGCCGGCGCAAAACAGCATCTACGTCTCGGTGATGACGGTGGTGTTTTCCGTCATCGTCAGCGTGCTTGCCGGCTACGGCTTCTCGCGCTTCCGCTTTCCCTTCAAGGACCTGCTGTTCGTCATCATCCTGTCGACGATCATGATCCCGTTCCAGTCGATCCTGACGCCGATCTTCCTGGTGCTGACCAAGGTCGGCCTGCACAACACGCTGACCGGGCTGGTCTTCGTCTATGTCACGCTGCAGCTGCCGTTCTCGATCTTCATGATGCGCAACGCCTTCGACGCGGTGCCGCGCGAGATCGAGGAGGCCGCCCGCATGGACGGCGCCAACAACGTCACCATGCTGCTGCAGGTCATGCTGCCGCTGGTCTGGCCGGGCATCGTCACCATCGCGCTGTTCGCCTTCCTCGGCGCCTGGAACGAGTTCCTGGCCGCGCTCGTGCTGATGACCGACCAGTCCAAGTTCACCCTGCCGATCATGATGACGGCGCTGCAGTCCGGCCGCTTCGGCGCCATCGACTGGGGTGCCGTGCAGGCCGGCGTCACCGTGATGATGGTGCCGTGCCTGATCCTCTTCCTGGCGCTGCAGCGCTTCTACATCCGCGGCCTGATGGCCGGCGCCGTGAAATGACGACAGCGAAATTGAATGGAGCAAGCCGATGACCAACGCCCAGAACACCGGCAGGCTGAGCCTCGCCTTCCGTCCGCTGCCGGTGCCGCAGGTCGACGTGCGCGGCTTCTGGGGCGATCGGGTCGATGCGGTCGCCGCGCGCACCGCCGAGATCCTCTACGAGCGCTGCGTCGAGGCCCGCATGCTGGAGCAGATCGACCCCGACCGGCCGTCGCCGGGCGTCGTCATCCCGTTCCATTCGCCGTCGCCCGACGAGGCCGCCAATCCCGGCTTCACCGGCTCGACGGTGACGACGCAGATGTTCTGGGACTCCGACTGGGGCAAGACCATCGAGACCGCCGCCTATTCGCTCTACCGGCGTCGCAACGATGCGCTGGAGAAGAAGATCGACGCCGTCATCGATCTCTACGGCAGGCTGCAGCAGCCCGACGGCTACCTGTCGAGCTGGTACCAGCGCATCCAGCCCGGCCTGCGTTGGACGAACCTGCGCGACTGCCACGAGCTCTACTGCGCAGGCCATCTGATCGAGGGCGCCGTCGCCTACTTCCAGGCCACCGGCAAGCGCAAGCTGCTCGACATCATGTGCCGCTATGTCGACCACATCGCCAATACTTTCGGTTCCGGGCCCGGCAAGAGGAAGGGCTATTGCGGCCATGAGGAGATCGAGCTGGCGCTGGTCAAGCTGGCGCGGGCGACCGGCGAGCAGAAATACATGGATTTGGCAAAGTACTTCATCGACCAGCGAGGGCAACTGCCGCACTATTTCGACGAGGAGGCGCGCGCCCGCGGCGCCGACCCGAAGGCCTATCATTTCAAGACCTACGAATACAACCAGTCGCACAGACCGGTGCGCGAGCAGGACAAGGTCGTTGGTCACGCGGTCAGGGCGATGTACCTGTTTTCCGGCATGGCCGATGTCGCCACCGAATATGGCGACGATACGCTGCGCGCGGCGCTCGACCGGCTGTGGGACGACCTGACCACCAAGAGCCTCTACGTCACCGGCGGCCTCGGCCCGTCGGCGCACAATGAAGGCTTCACCAGCGACTACGACCTGCCCAACGAGACCGCCTATGCCGAGACCTGCGCCGCGGTCGGCCTGGTGTTCTGGTCGAGCCGCATGCTCGGCATGGGGCCGAACGCGCGCTACGCCGACATGATGGAGCGGGCGCTCTACAACGGCTCGATCTCCGGCCTTTCGCTCGACGGCTCGCTGTTCTTCTACGAGAACCCGCTGGAAAGCCGCGGCCGGCACAATCGTTGGAAATGGCACCGCTGCCCGTGCTGCCCGCCCAATATCGGCCGCATGGTGGCGTCGATCGGCAGCTATTTCTACGGCCTCGCCGACGACGCGCTGGCGGTCCATCTCTATGGCGACTCGACCGCCCGCTTCGAGATATCGGGCAAGCCGGTGAGCCTGGTCCAGACCAGCAATTATCCCTGGGACGGCGCCGTCTCGATCCGCGTCGAGCCGCAGGCGCCGGTCGCCTTCACCTTGCACCTGCGCGTGCCGGCCTGGTGTCGCAAGGCGGCGCTCAAGGTCAACGGCAAGGCGATGGCTCTCGATGCCGCATCGAGCGACGGCTACGCGGCGATCCAGCGCGAATGGCAGAAGGGCGACCATGTCGAGCTCGACCTCGACATGTCGATCTCCCGCCTCTTCGCCAATCCGGAGGTGCGCCAGGACATCGGCCGTGTCGCGCTGGCGCGCGGCCCGCTGATCTACTGCGTCGAGGCGACCGACAATCCCGGCCAGTTGCACCGCATCAGCCTGCCGCGAACGGCGGAAATCGAGGCGCATCACGAGCCGAACCTGCTCGGTGGCATCGTCACGCTGTCGGCCACCGGCAGAAGGGAGGCGTCGGAGGATTGGCGCAACGGCCTCTACCGCGCCGAGCCGCCGGCGACGGAAGAAGCGAGGGTGAAGGCAGTTCCCTACTACGCCTGGGACAACCGCGATCCCGGCGAGATGCTGGTCTGGCTGCGGGAGGGCTGAAGGCCGATCTTACAGATGCACGAAAGCCGTGAGCGGCAAATGATCCGAGGCGACCCGCGACAGCGGCGTGTCGTGCGCTTCCACCGCCGAGACCATGTCGTTGCGGTTGCCCATGATCCTGTCCAGCGCAAGCACCGGCAGGCCTGAGGGAAAGGTCGGCACCGCCGGCGGCGTGTGCCCGAATGTGGTGTGCAGCGTGTTGAGCGCCGAGCGGTTGCCGAGCCGCCATTCGTTGAGATCGCCAAGCAAAAGCGTCGGCCTCTCGTCGGCGCTGCTCATGATGTCGAGCACGACGCGCGCCTGTTCGGAGCGCGAGCGGCGCAGCAGGCCGAGATGGGCGGCGATCACGCGCAGCGACCGCTTCTCGTCGAGATCGATTTCGGCGACCAGCGCGCCGCGCGGCTCGAGCCCCGGCAGCTTGATCTGGTGGACGTCGCGCACCGTGCCGCGTTTGAACAAAAGCACATTGCCGCGCCAGCCATGGCCCTTGCCGTTGCCGGACACCGGCACCGGCACCAGCCCGGTTTCGTGTTCGAGCCGCGCCAAATCGAGCAAGCCGGCGCGGTCGCCGAAACGGTTGTCGGCCTCCTGCAGGGCGATGACGTCCGGGCTGATTTCGCGGATGACGCGCGCGGTCCGTTCGGGATCGAATTTGCGGTCGGTGCCGATGCATTTGTGGACGTTGTAGGAAGCGACCACCATCTCGGGGCCGTCGACCCGCTTGCGCGGCGTCGCCTTTGCCTTCCGCGCCTTTCTGTGGCGGATCGACAGGAGCACGGTCTCCGGCAGGTTGCGTCCGTTTATCTCCATGGTCCTGCTGCTCTGTTCCTTGCGCTATAGATAGGGCGATCCCAGCCACAGCAACCGGTCGAAGACGCGGATGAAGAAGGGGCGGGCCTTCAACGTCTCAAGCGTCACCGGCTGCGCGGAGGCGATGGCCGATCCGATGCGTGCCTCGATCTCGGCGGCAAAGTCCGCATCAAGAACCTCCATGTCGATCTCGAAATTCAGCCTCAGCGACCGGGCGTCGAGATTGGAGGAGCCGATATAGGCCCAGACGCCGTCGATCGCCATCAGTTTCGAATGGTCGAAGGCGCCTTCGTGGCGCCAGACCCGGCAATAATGCTTCAGCACCTGGTCGAACTGCGCCGTCATCGCGCGGTCGACGAGGAAGAGGTTGTTCACCGCCGGGACGACGATGTCGATCTCGACACCGCGCCGTGCCGCCGTGGTCAGCGCGCTGATCAGTTCGCGGTCCGGCAGGAAATAGGGCGACATGATGCGGATCGATTTGCGCGCGACGGAGAACGCCCCCATCAGCAGCTTGTGGTTGGTTTCGTTCGAGGCATCCGGTCCGCTCGCCACCGCCCGCACCAGCATCGGCTGGCCGGGCGCCGACAAGGGTGCCGCCACCTGCCAGGTCTCGCCCTTCAGGGCCTCGTTGCCGGCGAAGCGCCAGTCCTCCGCCGCGACCGCGAACAGGTCGGCCACCACCGGCCCTGTGACCTTGAAATGCGTGTCCCGCGAACTGTCGGAACCGGCGAATTCGGCGGAGAATCCCTTGCGGATGTTCATGCCTCCCGTGAACGCCACCGTGCCGTCGACGATGAGGATCTTCCTGTGCGTTCTCAGATTGGCATAGGGCAGTCTCAGGCCCATGACGATGTTGCCGTTGAAGAGGTCGGTGGTGACCTCCGCCTCCTTGAGCTGTTTGAGGATGCTGGGCACGGAGTAGCGCACGCCGACGGCGTCGATCAGCACGCGCACGGCGACGCCGCGCCGGACGGCGCGGCCGAGCGCTTCGACGAACAGCTGTCCGACGGCGTCATTGTCGAAGATATAGGTCTCGAGCAGCACGCTGCGCTCCGCGCCGTCGATGGCGTGGCACATAGCGGCATAGGCCTCGTCGCCCGTTTCCAGGACGGCGATCGCGTTTCCTGAAGTCAGAGCGCGGCGTGCCACCCTGTCGCCCAACGTCTTCAGCCCGACGAAGCGCTGGCCGTACTCGGCCGTGATCAAATCCTCGGCGGCGATGTCGCGCTCCTGCTTGGCCAGAGCCGCCTCGCCGGAAAGCGGCCGCATGGCGCTGATCGTCGCGCGACGGATGCGGTTGATGCCGGCGATGGCGTAGATGATCGCGCCGAGGAAGGGCGACAGCAGCATCACGCCGACCCAGCCGGTGGCGGCGCGCACGTCTTCCTTGGTCATGATGGCGTGGACGATGCCGACGGCCGCCATCGCCAACGAGAGGATCAGGATAAGCTCGGACCAGTGACTCGCGATTGCCTGCAGCATCGGTCCGACTATTGTGCGTGCGGAAGCGGAAGGCAATGCGGTTGGTGGGACAGGTCGAGGACACGCTCTTGGCGAGACCTGCTAGGCGCAAACCGGTGGTGATCTCGTGCTTGTGGCGGGTCATGCGCGAGAAGGCGATGAACTCGAAGTGACGATTGGCGTCCGCAGACGCGGCAGAATTCAGCTGCGCCTCGCCACCAGCCGCAGCCAGGGTGTCAGGTGGAAGCCGGCCATCAGCAGATACATCGGCACCATGCCGCTGAGCATGGAGGCGCCGGGGCCGGGCATGCACATCATGTCGTGGCCGCCATAGGCGGCGGTCAGCAGCGCCATGACCGCGAAGGTCGGTGCTGCCGCCAGGCAGAGCCAGTCGGCGAGGCCGAAGCCGCTCAAGT
This sequence comes from Mesorhizobium sp. M4B.F.Ca.ET.214.01.1.1, assembly GCF_004791545.1. NCBI lineage: Bacteria > Pseudomonadati > Pseudomonadota > Alphaproteobacteria > Hyphomicrobiales > Phyllobacteriaceae > Mesorhizobium > Mesorhizobium sp. M4B.F.Ca.ET.214.01.1.1. Next base: position 32,081 of record NZ_SRUX01000014.1, on the reverse strand, counting down.
CGTTGGGGCGAGGGGAATCAGCCGCCGCAAGGGCGCCGTCGTTTTCGCTGCTCATTGTATCCACTTTCCAAGGTGTAAGGGCCGTCAAGGCCCGATCGGGGATCGGCTCTGGCGGTGCGGCTAGCACCGCCAGAGTCGCTTCGCGCTCAGGCGTCCTTGTTGCGGAAGGCCGCTTCGCCGACATCCGACACCTCGACCCATCTCTGGTCGGGGGCGGCGCCCTCTTCGTAGTTGTCGTGCCAGTTCCACCATTTGTAGGTCTGGGTCTGCGGATAGCCCTCGGGCGAATCCTCCCATACCTCCTGGCGGCCGAGCGGGGTGACGTCGAGATAGCTCCAGACGGTGCCAAATGCCTCGTCGCCGCGATTGTTGATGAAATAGGTGCGGAAGATTCGACTGCCGTCGTGGATGAACACGTTGTGGCCGTGCCATTCGTCGACGCCGAAATCCTTATCCCAGCTGTCGGTGATCGTGTACCAGGGCATCTCCCAGCCCATCCGCTTCTTCAGCCGCGCGATGTCGGCCTGCGGCGCGCGCGAGGCATAGGCAAGCGTCGTGTCGCGGGCGTTGAGATGGGCAACGTTGCCGACCATGTCGGCGCCCAGCGAGCAGCCGCGGCAGGCATGTTCCGGCCAGCCATAGACGCCGGGCTCGAAGAATGCGCGGTAGACGACCAGTTGGCGGCGGCCTTCGAATAGGTCGAGCAGGCTTGCCTTGCCGTTCGGGCCGTCGAACATATAATCCTTCTCGACCGCCATCCATGGCATGCGGCGGCGCTCGGCGGCGAGCGCATCGCGGGCCCGCGTCATCGCCTTCTCCTTCACGAGCATCTCTTCATACGCGCCTTCCCAGGCCTCCTGCGAAACGATCGGCGGTGTCTTCATGTGTTGGGTCATTGCTCTTGTCCCATTCTTTCGGTTTGGTTGGGGTGCGAGGACAGACATAGGGCCGGATGGCGCGATGATGAGAGTTACAAGTGTGACGGGATTTGCGCCGGCGGGCCCTGCATGGACTCGCTGATCACCGCAGCCGGCCGCGCGCTCGCGGCGGGTGATCCGCTCGGCGCCTTGAAGCGGGTCGCACTGCGCGACGACGCGCCGGCGCTGGCCTTGCGCGGCATTGCCATGGCCCAGCTCGGCGATCTCGAGCGGGCAAAGGCGCTGCTCAAAAGCGCTGCCCGCGCGTTCAGCCCGAAGGAAACGGTGGCGCGCGCGCGCTGCGTCGTCGCCGAGGCAGAGATCGCGCTTGTGTCACGCGATCTCGGCTGGCCGGAAAAGGCGCTGCGGACGGCGCGAGCGACACTTCAAGCGCATGGCGACCGTGTCAATGCCGCCTATGCGGGAAGCCTGGAAGCGCGCCGCCTCATCCTGATCGGCCGCCTCGACGAAGCCGAACGCCTGCTTGCCGGCTTCGACCCCGCGCCACTGCCGCCGGTCGCGCGCGTCGCGCATGAGCTTGCGGCCGCCGGCATCGCGGTCCGGCGCCTGAGGACAAAGGCGGCGCGGGCCGCGCTCGGCCGGGCAGCGCTCGCCGCCTATGAGGCGAACATACCGGCGCTCACGACCGAGGTGGAAAACGCTTCGCTGGTGCTGAAGATGCCCGCCGCGCGGCTCATCGCGCAAGGTTCCGAGAGACTGCTCCTGCTCGAAGAGGTCGAGGCGCTGCTGGCCTCGCAGGCGCTGGTCGTCGATGCCTGCCGCAATGTCGTGCGCGAGGCGGGCGCGGTGGTTCAACTGGCGACGCGGCCGGTGCTGTTTGCGCTGGCGCGCACGCTTGCCGAAGCCTGGCCGGCGGACGCATCGCGGGAGGCGTTGCTCAGACGCGCTTTTCGCGCCAGGCATGCCGATGAATCGCATCGCGCCCGGCTGCGGGTCGAGATGGGCCGGCTGCGCGCCGAGCTCGGCGCATTCGCCGAGCTCGGCGCATTCGCCGAGATCAACGCCACGGCCCAGGGCTTCGAGCTGGCCCCGCGGCGCGCCCGCGAGGTCGTGGTGCTGGCGCCCCCTGTCGAGGAAGAGCACGGCGCGGTGCTCGCCTTCCTGGCCGACGGCGAGTCATGGTCGAGCTCAGCGCTGGCGATCGCGCTCGGCGCCAGCGCGCGCACCGTGCAGCGGGCGCTGGAAGAGCTTTCGGGGCAACACAAGGTGCAGCCGGTCGGCCGCGGCAGGGCCCGGCGCTGGATGACGCCGCCGATGCCGGCATTCCCGACTGTGTTGTTACTCCCAGGTCCGTTGCCCAGCGACTAGGTTAGTGGCGAGATTGTTCAAATCGATGGAGATCAAGATGAAACGAGCCGCCGCCGAAATCCTGCGTGAATACGGGCCCTTTCCCGGCGTCAAGACCGTCGCCGGCGTGACCTTCGACGGCGAAAAGGTCTGGTTCGCCTCCGGCGACAAGCTCAACGCGCTCGATCCCGAGACCGGGGCGACGCTGCGCTCGATCGATGTCGCCGCGCATGCCGGAACCGCCTTTGACGGCAAGCACCTCTACCAGATCGCCGAGGACCGCATCCAGAAGATCGAGCCGCAGACCGGCGAGGTGGTCGCCACCATTGCGGCCCCCGGCAATGGCGGCGACTCCGGCCTGACCTGGGCGGAAGGCTCGCTCTGGGTCGGTGAATACCGTGCCCGCAAGATCCATCAGATCGATCCCGAAACGGGCAAGGTGATCCGCACCATCGAGTCCAAGCGCGTCGTCACCGGCGTCACCTGGGTCGACGGCGAGCTGTGGCACGGCACCTGGGAAGGCGATGAGAGCGATCTGCGGCGTATCGATCCCGGCACTGGAGAGGTGCTCGAGATGCTGGAGATGCCGGCTGGAACCGGCGTGTCCGGGCTTGAGTCGGATGGCGGCGGCTGCTTCTTCTGCGGCGGCGGCAACAGCGGCAAGGTGCGGGCGGTACGCCGCCCGGTGCACCCCTCCACGGCGGCGAACAAATAGCCGGCGAAGCCGAAGACGCGTTCAGAACTTCGTGATCGAGGCGCTCGAAGCGCGCCTCGAGCTTGCCAGGCCTCTGAAAGAAAAGATAAAAGCAGGAAGGCTTTGGGGAAGTATCTTCATGCGTTTCGGCATGGCGATCAGCAATCTGTCGTCTTTCGGCGGGCTGCAGCGCGATTGCCTGTCGATTGCCAGGCACGTCGCCGCCGCCGGCCACGACGTCACCATCCTGACCACGGAAATACGTGGCGCGATCGATCCGGGCTGCCAGGTCCGGATCGTCAAGACCACCAACCCCACCAATCCCGGCCGCGACGTGGCGCTGGGCGCGGCACTCGCCGCGCAGCGGCGCGACTTCGACCGCATCGTCGGCTTCAACAAGCTGCCGATGCTCGACATCTACTATTCCGGCGATCGCTCCTACGCCAAGGTCAAACAAGGTGCCTGGCGCACCTTCTCGCCGCGCTACCGCACCCAGATGCAGCTCGAGCAGGGTTGTTTCGCGCCCGGCGCCCGCACCAGCCTGATCATGCTCAGCGAGCGCCAGCAGAGCGAATACCAAAGCATCTGGAAGACGCCGGACGGCCGCTTCCGGCGGATCTCGCCGAACCTCGACCCGGCGCGGCGGATGCCGCATTTGCGGAGCGACGGAACGCGCGAGCGCATGCGGGCGGAACTAGGCATCGGGGCGGGGGCAGAGACCTGGCTGTCGATCGGCTGGGCGGCATGGGTGAAGGGGTTCGACCGCGTGGCGCGCGCTCTTGAGGCATTCCCCGACTGCGTCTGGCTGGTCGCAGGGATCGCCGCCGGCACTCCGATGGCGGGCCATGTGCTGCGCGGCGTGCCGCGGCAGCTGCGCGGCAACATAAGATTCCTCGGTTTTCGCGATGATATCCCCGCCATCATGGCGGCGGCGGACCTGCTTGTTCACCCAGCGCGCATCGAGACCACCGGAACGGTCATCGTCGAGGCGCTGGCCAACGGGCTGCCGATCATCCTCACCGAGACCTGCGGCTTCGCTCATCTGGTGGAGAAGGCCGATGCCGGCCTCGTCATCCCGGGCGCGTGCTCGCGCCGTGACCTGATCGCGGCGATCAGCCGGGGCAAGGCGCCGGGCCGGCTGCAGTCATGGTCGTCGAATGCGCGGATCTTCGGCGCCGATCCGGCCCTGTCGCGCGGTCACGAGGAAGCGGCCCGCCTGGTCGCCGGCGAGCTCTGGTAGGTCTGGACTCGTCCTGAACTCAGTCCTTGGCGCGCTCGACGTAGGAGCCGTCGGCCGTCATCACCACCACGCGCGTGCCGGCGGAAATGTGCGGCGGCACTGCCGTGCGCACGCCGTTGGAAAGCACCGCCGGCTTGTAGGACGAGGACGCCGTCTGGCCCTTGGTGACCGGCTCGGTGTCCACCACCTCGAAGGTGGCGCGTTGCGGCAGCACCAGCGCGATTGCGATACCGTTGAACTGTGACACCTGCACGGGCATGCCTTCCTGCAGGTAGGGCGCGGCGTCGCCGACCACGCTTTCCGTCACCGCCACCTGATCGTAGGTCTCCGGGTTCATGAAATGGAAGCCTTCGGCGTCCGAGTAGAGGAAGGTGTGCTCGCGCTCCTCCACATACGCGCGCTCCACCTGCTCGGTGGTGCGGTAGCGTTCCGAAACCTTCACCCCGTCGCCGATGCGGCGCATGTCGAGCTGCGTCACCGGCGTGCCCTTGCCAGGGTGGATGTTTTCGGCAAAGAGGATGACATAGAGCTTGCCGTCCTTATCGACGACGTTGCCTTTGCGTAAGGAGCTGGCGATGACCTTGACCACAGTGTTCAATCCCAATCGAGTTTCTTGGCCTGAGAATGCTGCTTGCCACAAATCGGCAACGGCGGCCATCCCGCGCGCCCTAGCGCATCTCGCGCCGAACCGCCAGCCTTCCCGGCGATTTTCCCGCCCATGACCGGCGCTTCCCCCTGGTGGACGCCCGATGTCCATGCCGATCGCCGGCCGCGGCTGATCGCCCGCAACGCCATCACTGCGGCGCTGCGCGGCTGGTTCGGCGAGCGCGATTTCATCGAGGTGACGACCTCGGCGCTGCAGGTTTCGCCTGGCAACGAGGCGCATCTTGCGGCATTCGCCACCGAGGCGATCGGGACGGACGGCGCGCGCCAGCCGCTCTATCTCCACACCTCGCCGGAATTCGCCTGCAAAAAGCTGCTGGCCGCCGGCGAACGGCGCATCTTCAGCCTTGGCCCGGTCTGGCGCAACCGCGAGCGCGGCCCGTTGCATCATCCGGAATTCACCATGCTCGAATGGTACCGGGTCGGCGAGACCTATGAGAGCCTGATGCGCGACTGCGCCGAATTCCTGGCGCTGGCGGCGGAGAAGGCGGGTGCCAGGACCTTCCGCTTTCGCGGCCGCGAGGCCGACCCTTTCGCCGAGCCGGAGCGGCTGAGCGTCACCGAGGCCTTTTCGCGCCATGCCGGCATCGATCTTCTCGCGACGGTGGCAACCGATGGCGGCACCGATCGCGCCGCCCTTCACGCAGCCCTGATCAGGGCAGGCATACGCACCGCCCCCGACGACAGCTGGGCCGACCTGTTCAGCCGGGTGATGGTCGAGAAGGTCGAGCCGGCGCTCGGGCAGGGGCGCGCCACCATCCTCTATGGCTACCCGGCCTCGGAAGCCGCGCTTGCCAGGCCGAGCGCCGAGGATCCCCGCGTCGCCGAGCGCTTCGAGCTCTATTGCTGCGGCGTCGAGCTCGCCAACGCTTTTGGTGAACTCACCGATCCGGCGGAACAGCGCCGCCGCTTCGCCGCCGAGATGGACGAGAAGGAGCGCATCTACCAGGAGCGTTACCCGATCGACGAGGATTTCCTGGCGGCGCTTGCCAGCATGCCGCAGGCGAGTGGCTCGGCGCTCGGCTTCGACCGGCTGGCTATGCTGGCGACCGGCGCGACCAGGATCGACGATGTGATCTGGACGCCGGTGGCCGGGGCACCGATCTAGGGTGCGGTGCCCGGCCGTTTCTGACCGCGCCGCGCCAAAAGATTGGCCACCACCAGAAGCACGATCGACAGCGCCATCATCAGCGTCGCGGCGGCGGTGATCGCCGGGCTGAGCTTTTCGCGAAGGCCGATGAACATTTCGAGCGGCATGGTGCGCTGGCCGGCGCTGGCCAGGAACTGCACGACCACGACCTCGTCGAAGGAAGTGACGAAGGCGAAGGCCGCGCCAGAGAGCACGCCGGGCAGGATCAGCGGCAACATCACCCGGAAGAACGAAGTCAGCGGCTTAGCGCCCGAGATCGCGGCGGCGCGCATCAGATTGCGGTCGAAGCCAGTAAGGCTCGCGCCCACCGTCACTACGACAAAGGGACTGGCGAGCGCGGTATGCGCGAGAATAATGCCGGCATAGGTGCTGGCAAGGCCGATGCGCGCATAGAACAGGTACGAGCCGACGGCGGTGATCACCACCGGCACGATCAGTGGCGACAGAAGCAGCGGCATGACGATGCGGCGCCCCGGGAATTTCTCGTCCGAGAGCGCGATTGCCGTCAGCGTGCCGAGCGTGGTTGCGATCAGCGTCGTGCCGAAGGCGACGATCAGGCTGTTGCCGATCGCCGACTGCCAGCGCTGGGTGCCGAGCACCACCTCGTACCAGCGCGTCGAGATGCCTTCCAGCGGGAAGATGAAGAAGGCGCCGCTGTTGAAGGAGAGCGGCACCGGAATGAGGATCGGCACCAGCAGGAACAGGATGACGAGCCCGCACCAGATCCACAGCAGGGTGATGCGGATGCGTTCGCCGGTTGTGGGGTAGGGAGACAACAGCATGGGCTACACCAGCTTTAGGCGGTCGAGGCCGAGGATGCGGGCGAAGATGCCGAACAGCGCCAGCGTGAAGACGAGCAGGATGAAGCTCAGCGCCGCCGCCATCTCCCAGTTCAATTCGACATTGACGTAGTTGGCGATGAAATTGCTGATCAGCTGGTCGCTGGCGCCGCCGATCAGCGCCGGCGTGATGTAGTAGCCCAGGCACAAGATGAAGGTGAGCAGGCAGCCGGCCATGACGCCCGGAAACACCTGCGGAATGTAGACGCGGCGGAAGGCAGTGAAGGGCTTGGCGCCGAGCGAATAGGCGGCCTTCATCTGCGAGGGCGGGATCGTGCGCATGACGCTGTAGATCGGCAGTAGCGTGAACGGCAGCTGGATATGGGTCATGGCTATGATCAGGCCGATACGGCTGTACATCAGGTCGAGCCGTTCGCTTGCGACGCCGATAAAGAGCAGGAAGTCATTGACCAGCCCGAATTTCTGCAAAAGGACCGTCCACGCGGCTGTGCGCACCAGGATCGAAGTCCAGAACGGCAAAAGCACCGCAACGATCAGGATGGCCGCCAGCCCCTTCGGTACGCTGGCGATGAGATAGGCCAGCGGAAACCCCAGCAGCAGCGTGGCCAGCGTCACCGCGGCGGCGACGAAGAAGGTGCGCAGGAACACCTGCACGAAAATCGCCTGCTCCGGCGGCACCCGCTCGATGCTGCCATCGGCATTCCAGCGCAGGTCGAGGGCGCTGAGCAGATAGAACGAGGTGAGGCTGTGAGTGCCGTTCCGGATCGTCGGCCAGGTCGACGGCGCTGACCAGAACGGCAGCGATTTCACGGCGTCGAGCGCGGCCTGGCCGTCGGCGCTTTCGAGCTTGCGCGCCGTCTTCAGCACCTGGCTGCGCGCGCCGGGCAGGCGGGCGTTGAGGCTTTTTGCCAGCTCATAGGCCGTGCCCTTGGCCTGATTGTCCTTGAGGTCCGCCGCGAGCGCCGCGAAGGCATCGTCACCCGGCAGGCCCTGGCCGTTCCAGCCGCCCAGGGCCACGGTCGTCTTGGGCAAAGCATCTGCGATTGTCGGATCATAGACGGCGCGCGACAGCAGGAGCACGATTGGGATGCCGAAGCTCAGCCCCAGGAGGATGAGCAAAGGCGCCGCCAGCAGCAGCGTGCGCAGCCGGTCGCCGAATTCGGCGCGCCGGAGCGCCGCCGACACCGATTTCAGGTCGGCGTCGGCGGCTGACCGGCCGCGGGCCAGCGCGGGCCGGTCGAGTTCGCTGGGCTGGAGCGCCGACATCTCTCGCCTACTGCGCAAGCCAGGCGTTGAAGCGCTTGACGAGGTCCTCGCCATAGTCGCCCCAGAACTCGGTGTCGGCAACCAGATAGGCGCCGCTCAAGTGATCCGGAGCGTTCGGCAGTTTCGGCAGCGCGTCGGGAGCGACGAAGGACGCCGCGTCGGTGCGCACCGGCCCATAGGTGATGTAGCTGGCGAGCTTGGCGTTGTTTTCCGGCTGGCTGATATAGGCGAGGTATTTGTAGGCCAGCTCCGGATTCCTGGCGCCCTTTGGAATGGAGATCATGTCGTATTCGAGGATCTGGTTGTTCCAGACGATCTTGAATGGCTTCTTGTCGTTGTCGATGGCGTTCTGGATGCGGCCGTTCCAGGCGGTGGTCATCACCACTTCCTGGGAAGCCAGAAGCTGCGCCGGCTGCGCGCCGGCATCCCACCAGACGATGTCCTTCTTGATCGTGTCGAGCTTCTTGAAGGCACGGTCGACGCCCTCCGGCGTGGCCAGCACCTTGTAGACGTCTGCCGGCGCCACGCCGTCTGCCATCAGCGCCCATTCGAGGTTCTGCGCCGGGAACTTGCGCATGGCGCGCTTGCCGGGGAATTTGGTCGTGTCGAACAGGTCGAGAACCGAGGTTGGCGCTTCTTTCAGCACGGTCGGATCGTAGGCGAGGATGTCGCCGTAAGCGTCGAGACCGACACCGCAATCGAGCGCCGAGCCTTCGATGAACTTGTCGCGCGGCCCGATCTTGGAATAGTCGAGGCGTTCGAGGATACCGGCGTCGCAACCCTGCAGCACGGTCGCCGTCTCGACCGTCACCAGGTCGATCGGCACGTTGCCGGTCTCGACCATCGCTTTGACCTTGCCGAGATCGCCGAGATACTCCTGCTCGAGGATCTTGGCGCCTGTCTCCTTGCTGAAAGGTTCGAACCAGGCCTTGCGTTGCGCGTCCTGCCAGGCGCCGCCGCTCGCCATGATCGACAGCTCGTCGGTGAAGGCGGCGCCGGCGATGGTCATCGAGGCCGTGGCGGCCGCGAGCGCGAGAAGAGTCTTCCTCATGAGTGTCATTTCGTTTTCCCCTGTTTTGGAATGGCACCGCCCGATCCGGCATCGGCCGGAAAGGCGCGGCAATCATTGGACGCGCAGGAGACCGTCACGGTCTCGCCGTTTGCCATCGTCGATTCGGGGCCGACCTTGACGGTCAGCACCTGGTCGCTGGCGAGCCTGGCCAAAAGGCGCAGGTGGTCGCCGAGATAGATACGCCCGTCCACAGTGGCGGGCAGGGCATTGCCGCCGGCCGCCGTCGGCGTCAGGGTCAGCCGCTCCGGGCGGATGGCGACGTGGCAGGGAGCGCCCTGCGCGACGCCGATGGCGAGTGCGGTAAGCTCGCCGCCGCCATTCAGCCTGACGCGGCATTCTGCGCCGGAGACGCGATCGACCACGCCTTCGAGCGTGTTGTTCTCGCCGATGAAGCTCGCCACGAAAGAGCTCTGCGGCGCGTTGTAGAGATCGTCGGGCGAACCGAGCTGGACGATGCCGCCATTGTTGAAGACAGCGACGCGGTCCGACATCGTCAGTGCCTCGCTCTGGTCATGCGTGACGTAGACAATGGTGACGCCGAGCATGGTGTGGATTTGTTTGATCTCGAGCTGCATGTGTTCGCGCAGCTTCTTGTCGAGCGCGCCGAGCGGCTCGTCCATGAGCACCAGGCTCGGCTTGAACACCAGGGCGCGGGCAAGCGCCACGCGCTGCTGCTGGCCGCCGGAAAGCTGGGTCGGCCTGCGGTCGCCAAATTGCCTGAGCCGCACCATGTCGAGTGCGCTCGCTACCCTGGACGCGATATCGGCCTTGCCGACCTGCCGGACCGAGAGCGGGAAGCCGACGTTCTCCTCGACCGTCATATGCGGGAACAGCGCGTAGTTCTGGAACACCATGCCGATGTTGCGCTGATAGGGCGGCAAGCGGTCGACCGGCTGGCCTTCAAGCGTGATCGTGCCATGCGTCGGCCGCTCGAAGCCGGCAAGCATGTTGAGTGTCGTTGTCTTGCCGGAGCCGGAAGGACCAAGCAGCGTCAGGAATTCGCCGCGCGCAACGGTGAGGTTCATCCGCGTCACCGCGAAGGTCCGTCCGTCGTAGGATTTTTCGACATCGGCGAATTCGACGAAACCCTTGCCGACGGGATCTGCTTGCGTGGCGGGCGCGATCGTGGCCGCCGCGGCCGGCAATGCGGCCTGGCGGGCGCTCATAGTCCGCAATCCTTGATGCGGCTGAGATGCGGCTTGCGATCCATGCCTCGTCCTCCCGGAAACCGGCCTGCTGCCCGGCAGGTCGTGCGACTTGTATGGTCACACAATTAACCTGAAATCGACCATAGATGCAGACAACTTTGTCCGTCAAGTCGATTTTTAACGAATTGTGTGAGATTTCTGGCAGGGCGTCTTGCGATTGTGCGTCAGACAAGCTCTATTGTACGGAGTATTGTCTTATGCTAGATGCGCCAACAGTGAGACATCAGCCGTAGTCGAATCCCGTATGCTCCAAGATCTTCGCCTCGCCGACGACGAAAGTCCGGTCTACCGCCGTCTTGCCGATGCGATCGCCGAACGCATCGCCGCCGGCACGCTCGCTGTCGGTGACCGGTTGCCGCCGCAGCGCGAGATCGCGCGGGCGCTGGGCATCAATGTCACGACCGTCACGCGGGCCTTGTCGACCCTTCAGGAGCAGGGGCTGCTCGAAGCGCGGCCCGGGCGCGGCACGACGGTCGCCGCCCGTGACGCCGGCGAAAAACCGGGCTTCGTGTCGGCGCCGAGCGACCAGAGCGGCATCATCGACCTTTCCGTAAACCGGCCCGCCACATCGGCCTATCTCGATGCGGTAGCAGCACTCTTGCCGCGCCTGTCCAAGGACCGACACTACACCGCGCTGCAGGATTACCATCCACCGGAAGGACCGCTCTGGGCGCGAGTGGCGGTGGCCGACTGGTTCACATCCGTTGCCGGCGATGGCGACCCCGGCCGCGTCGTGCTGGCTGCCGGGGCCCAGCATGGCCTGGACTGCCTGCTCGGCGCCGTCACCCGGCAAGGCGAGGTGGTGTTGGCCGACGAGGTGACCTACCAGGGCATCAATGCGCTGTGCCGCGTGCACGGGCTGGACCTCAGGGGCATCGCCATGGACCGCGGCGGCATGCGTCCCGACGCTTTCGACGCCGCCTGCGCGCAACTGCGCCCGCGCGCCGTCTTCCTGGTGCCGACGCTGCACAATCCGACGACGATCACGCTGAGCGAGGAACGCCGGCGCGATCTCGCCGCGGTCGCCAGGCGCCACAACGTGCTGATCATCGAGGACGACGTCTATCGGCCGCTTGCCGACGATCCGCCGCCATCCTTCGCCAGTCTCGAGCCGGAGCTGACGATCCATCTCGGCGCGCTGTCGAAATGCCTGGCGCCAGGCCTGCGCCTGGGCTTCGTCATCGCCCCGCGCCCCATCGCCGGCCAGGTAGCGGCGGCGCTGCGCATCAACTGCTGGAGCATCAGCCCGCTGACGGCGCTGATCGGCGCAAGGCTGATCGAGGAAGGCTCGGCCGCCCGCATCATCGAGATCCAGAAACAGGAGCTGCGCCAGCGTCAGGCCATCCTCAGCGAAATCCTCGGCCGCTTCGATATCCAGGCGCATCCGACGTCGACCCATGCCTGGCTGCGCCTGCCTGAACCCTGGCGCGGCGCGGGCTTTGCCCGCACTTGCCTGGAACGCGGCGTCGCCGTGCTGCCCGGCGATGCCTTCGCGGTCGGCCGCGAACCGGTCCAGCACGGCGTGCGCATCAATGTCGGCGCGGCACGTTCGCAGGAGGATCTGCGCACGGCGCTCAGCACAATGGCCGAGTTGCTCGCGGCCGGTCATCTGCAACTGCCGGGTTTTGTGTAGGTCATCGGTGGCAGCGTCCAGGACAGTCGAGATCGCCATCATTGGCGTCGGTGTCGTCGGGCTGGCGACAGCGTTGCGGCTTGCTGGCGAAGGCCGTGAGGTCCTGCTGATCGATCCCAACGAGCCGGGCTCGGGCGCCTCGTTCGGCAATGCCGGGACGCTCGCCGAATACGCCTGCATGCCCGTGGGCAATCCGGCCGTCCTGCGCGCCTTGCCGAAACTGCTGCTCGATCCGGACAGTCCGTTTTCGATGCGCTGGGCAGCACTTTTCCAGTTGGCGCCATGGCTGGTGCGCTTTGTCAGGCAATCGCTTCCGGCGGCCACCCGCGCCAATGCAGTGGCGCTCGCCGGGTTGCTGGCGGAAGCCTTGCCGGCCTGGGAGGAAATGGTGCAGGAGGCGGGCCTGCAGGACCTCTTACGCCGCAAAGGCTGCCTCTATCTCTATCGACGCGAAAGCGATTTCGCCGCTGGTGCCGGGGGCAGGGCGCTGCGCGCCGGGTTTGGCGTTCATCAGCAGGTGCTGGATGCGGAAGAGGTGGCCGCGCTGGAGCCCGGCCTTCCGGCGACGGGAGCGCGGGGCCTCTATTTCCCGGACTCGATGAACGTCACCGATCCCGGGACGCTGATGCGCCGATTGCTCGATGCCGCGACCACGCGCGGGGCGATGAGGGCCAAGGCTGAGGTCACCGGGTTGCAGCCCGAGGGAGGCGGTATCAGGCTGAGCGGTCCCGATATTCAAATCAAGGCGGGCACGGTGGTAATCGCCGCCGGCGCTCGTTCGCGCATCCTGGCAGCGCAGGCCGGCGACAAAATCCCTCTCGACACCGAGCGTGGCTACCATCTCGAATTCCCCACAGATGCTCCGCCGCTCAATCGCCCGGTCTGTCCTGTCGATCTCGGTTTCTACATGACGCCGATGGCTGGCCGGCTGCGGGTCGCTGGCACGGTCGAGCTCGGCGGGCTTGCCGCGCCGCCAAATCCGCGCCGGCTGGCGCTGCTCGATCGCGGCGTCAGGCAGTTCTTCCCCAACCTTGGCCAAAACTCGTCCGAATGGATGGGTTTTCGTCCGTCACTGCCCGATTCCCGGCCGGTCATCGGCCGTTCGCGCGGCAGTTCCAGGGTGATCCACGCCTTCGGCCACGGTCATCTCGGCCTGACCTTGGCGCCGATCACGGCACGTTTGGTTGCGGCACTGATCGGCGGCACGGTGGATGCCTCTCGGCTGGGTCCTTTTGCCGCCGATCGCTTCAGCGCCTGATAGAGGCCAACGCTCCGCCCTCTTGCATCCAATCCTCCCCATCACAATGATGGCGCGATCGCCGCGTATTCCGGCGTGGCGATCGGCGGGCAGGGGTTGTCGTTGGGGCTGGCTGAATTGAAATCGCCGCGGGCGCCTTGGCGCCTGGCGCGCATCTGTCTTCTGGTGGCCGGGCTGGCGTCCGTCGGCGCCCCGGCAGTCGCGCCGGCGGCCGACCGCCACCTTGAGGATGCGTTCGAGGCCGCGCAATGGGCGCTGCTGTCCTCCGCGGGCAATGCCTTGCAGCAGCTTGGCCTGCGCGCCGCTGCCGGCTCGCCGGAGCTGGCGGGCATTGTGCGCCAGCGCCAGGATATCGTGGCCATGATCAGCGGGAAGGAAAAGGCGCTGGGGCAGGCGACTTCTGCCGGTGCGAGCGGCGCCGACGCGCTGGTGCGCCTGCGCGGCGAGATCGATTCTCTGCGCGCCGAACTGGTTGGCGTCGACGCCACGCTGGCGCGGTCCTTCCCGCGCTATGCCGACCTTGCCCATCCCAAACCGCTGTCGGTGGCCGACGTGCAGGCCCTGCTCGATGAGGACGAGGGCCTGCTGCTGATGCTTGCCGGGCACGATCACATCTTCGTCTGGGCGATCGGCAAGCATGACACCGCCTGGACCGAAACCGGCTATGGTGCGGAGATCCTTGGCGGCGACATCGCCAGGTTGCGGGCCGAGCTCGATCCGGCGGCGGCCGCGCGCGGCGCCAGGACACTGGTCCCCGGCATGGACAAGCCGCGTGTCGCGCCCTTCGATCGCACGACGGCCAGCATCCTCTATGGCGAGCTGATCCGACCGGTCGAGCCGGCGCTGAAGGCCGCGCGCCACGTCTTCGTCGTCAGTGACGGTCCGCTGGCCGGCCTTCCCTTGTCGGTACTCGTCGCCTCGGCTCCCACCGGTGAAGACACCGACCCGGAGGCGCTGCGCCGGACCGACTGGCTGGCGAGGCACTATGCCTTCACCACCTTGCCGTCCGTCGACAGCCTGGCCGTCATCCGCAAATACCCGCCGCCGCGCGGCGGCAAAAAGCGCATTGCCTTTCGCGGCTTCGGCGCGCCTGTGCTGGGCGGCGAGACGGTCGAGGTCGCTTCCGCCCCTCCCGCAAGTTTCTTTCGCGGCAGCCTCGCCAATGTCGACGCAGTGCGCGACCTGCCGCCGCTGCCTGAGACCGGCCCGGAGTTGCGCAAGCTCGCCGCCATTCTCGGCGCGCCGGAAACGGACCTCTTTGTCGGCGCGAGGGCGAGCGAAACCATCGTCAAGCAGACGGACCTGTCGACGACGGACGTCCTGGCTTTCGCCACTCACGGCCTGCTCTCCGGCGACCTGCGCGGTCTGGCCGAGCCAGCCCTGGTGCTGACCCCGCCGCAAGTCGCCACCGCGCGCGATGACGGCCTGCTGACCGCCTCCGAAGTGGCGGAGCTCAAACTGTCGGCGCAATGGGTCATCCTCTCGGCCTGCAACACCGCCGGCGGTGACGGCCGGCCTGACGCCGAGGGCCTGTCCGGCCTGGCGCGCGCCTTCCTCTACGCCGGCGCGCGGGCGATCCTTGTCTCCCACTGGCCGGTCCGCGACGATGCCGCCGCACGTCTGACCACGCAGACGCTTGCGGCGCTGGGCAGCGGCTCAAGGCTCCGCCGAGCCGAGGCGCTCCGCCTCGCCATGCTCGACATCATGCAGGACAAGGATGATCCCTCGCTTGCGCACCCGTCCGCCTGGGCGCCCTTCGTCCTTGTCGGGGAGGGCGGCTATTGAAGACGGTTCTGCGCTTCATCGCTGCGTCGCTGCTGTCTCTCCAGGCAGGTGTCGCCCTGGCCGACCGCATCGATCCGTTCGCCGTGGCCGAGAAGGCCGCCGAGGCCTACCGCAAGAACGACAGCTACCCCGAAGTGCGCGGCATGTTCAGCGAGGCGCTGCGCGACGCCCGCCGCAGGGGCGAGCTCACGCCCGACTTTGCGATCATCTACGCCATGTATGCCGACACCACCCGCTTCGACGGCAACCCGGCGTTTGCGCTGCAACTGGCGGACGAAGGCCTGTCGCTGCTGCTCGGCGCGCAGCAGCCCGACGCAGACATGAAGAATTCGCTGCTGGTGTCGCGCGCCTATGCGCTGGCCGATCTCGGCCGCTACAAGGAAGCGATCGAGACCGTGACCATCACCGCGCTGTGGATGGGCGAGCGCTTCGGCGAGGCGCAGCGCAAGCAACTGGAGGACCAAGCCCGGTCGTGGGCGAAGAGCGCCACCGGCGCCGATGCCGGGCAGGCTCTGCCGTCGGCTGCCGAACTGGCGCTCGATCTTGCCGGGAAGGCCGACCAGGCGCTGGCTGTCGGCAATACCGAACTCGCTCTGACCCTCGCATCGCGGGCCATGCTGCCGGGCGATACCGGTCTTGCCGGGGATGATGTCGATTTCCAGAACGCCCACTGCCAGTCGATCTCCGGCACCGCCTATGCTTTCGAGGGGCGCAATACCCTGGCTGTGACGGCGCTGCGCCGCGCCGCCGATCTGCTCGTCGCCTCGCCTTGGGATGGCCAGTCGAAGCCGAAACTGCGCGATCTCGCGCTGACCGACGCTGGCTGGCGGCGTTTGACCTGGAGCGTCTTCAGCCGTCTCGCCGCTGCAGCCGTGGCGACCGGCGACCGGCAGGCGGCCGCGGCCGCCATCGACATAGCCGGCGATTTCGCGGCGACGCCGGAACAGCGATTTGCGCTGCTGTCGCAGCAGGCCGGACTTGCCTTCACCAGCGGCGACTACCGGCGCGCCGAGGAGACCTTCAGGAAGAGCGAGGCGGATGCGGCCCTGTCGGGCGATGCGGTCAACGCGGCGCTGTCGCGCTTCTATATCGCGATCGCGGTGCTGGCGCGCGGCGACGGTGCCCCCGACGGGCTCGCGGTGCGCGATCTGCTGCAAGCCGCCACCGCCGCGGCGGACGTCGCGCGGGACGATCCGCAGGTGACCGAATATGTCCTGGCCACGGCGGTGCGCATGATTGTCACCAAGACCAACGGCTATGAAGCCGCCATGCCGCTCGCCCGCCGCGCCTACGAAATCTTCAGGCAAAGGCAAACGGCGATGGCCAATTACGACGCCGGTCAGGAGGCCTCCCGCCGCGACGGGCGGCGCTTCCTCGAAATCTTCATCGCCGGCCAGTACGAGACGGACGCGAAGTAGCGGCGCGGCTCAGCTTGTGGCGTGGCCCGATCGGCTCAATGCGCGAAGATCTGCTCCAGCGAACGGAAGCCCTTGAATTCCAGGGCATTGCCGGAGGGGTCGCGGATGAACAGCGTCGCTTGCTCGCCGGGCTCGCCCTTGAAGCGCACCATCGGGCGCTCCAGCCAGTCTATGTCGGATCGCGCTTCCAGCCTGGCTGCCAGCCGCTCCCATTCGTCCATCAGCAGCACCGCGCCGAAATGCGGAATCGGCACCGCGACACCGTCGACCTTGCCCTCGTGCGCCGCCACTGATGCCTGCGGCCGCAAATGCGCCGACATTTGGTGGCCGAAGAGATCGAAATCCACCCAGCTCGCCGAGGAGCGACCGATGGCGCAGCCCAGCACCTCGCCATAGAAAGCGCGGGTTTCATCGAGATCACGCACCGGAAAGGCGAGATGGAAAGGCGTCATGGCGAAGGCTCCTGGCAGTTTGGCGATGCATTGGGCGGTGGTTTCGGCCGGTTCGGGTGCGATTTGGTCGCGGCACTGTGATTGTCCTTCCGCCATTGCACAAGCGGCAGGGGAACAATAGATGGTGCGGCAGCTTCCCAACCACGGCGAAGAAACAGGATCAAGTGCATGACCGACAAGCTCGACGCAGCAAAACTGACCGACCGCGTCGCGGCCCTGGTCGAGGCTGCAAGGCGCGCCGGCGCCGATGCCGCCGACGCTGTCGCGGTGCGTGGTCGCTCCGCGGGCGTTTCGGTGCGGCTGGGCAAGGTCGAGGGCACCGAATCGTCGGAGAGCGAGGATGTCTCGCTGCGCGTCTTCGTCGGCCAGCGGGTGGCGAGCGTTTCGGCGACCTCGGCCTCGGACCCCAGGGCGCTGGCTGAACGCGCCGTCGCCATGGCCAGGGTATCGCCCGAGGATCCCTATCAGGGCCTTGCCGATCCTGCCCTTCTGGCCGGCAAGCCCCGCGACCTCGACCTCTTCGACGCCACCGAGGTTTCGGCCGATGCGTTGAAGGAGGCGGCACTTGCGGCGGAAGCGGCCGCACTCGCCGTCAAGGGCGTCACCAATTCGGCCGGCAGCGGCGCCAGCGCCGGGCTGGGCGGCCTGGTGCTTGCCACCTCGCACGGTTTCGTCGGCCAGTATGTCGCCTCGCGCTTCTCGCGCTCGACCAGTGTCATTGCCGGCGAGGGCACCGGCATGGAGCGCGACTATGAGTTCTCGTCGCGCCAGCATTTCGCCGATCTCGATGCGCCCGAAGAGATCGGCCGCAAGGCCGGCGAGCGCGCCGTGCGCCGCCTCGGCGCTCGCAAGGCGGCGACCGGACCGGTCGACGTCGTGTTCGATCCGCGCGTCGCGCGCGGCATCGCTGGCCATCTCGCCGGCGCCATCAATGGCGCCGCGGTGGCGCGCAAGACCAGTTTCCTGCGCGAGATGATGGGCAAGCAGGTCGCCGCGGCGGCGATCACCGTCACCGACGAGCCGCTGAGGCGCCGCGGCCAGGCCTCGCGCCCCTTTGACGGCGAAGGCGTCGAGGGCGAGAAACTGCTGATGGTGGACAAGGGCGTGCTCAACCACTGGTTCCTGTCGACCTCGGCCGCGCGTGAGCTCGGCCTTGTCACCAACGGACGCGGCTCGCGCAGCGGCTCCTCGGTCTCGCCGTCCTCGACCAATCTCGCCATCGAGCCGGGCGAGCGGACGCCGGAAGACCTCATCAAGTCGCTGAAGCGCGGCTTCTATGTCACTGAAGTCTTTGGCCAGGGCGTCGACATGGTGACCGGCGAATACAGCCGCGGCGCCTCCGGATTCTGGATCGAGAATGGCGAGCTCACCTATCCGGTCGCCGAAGTGACGATTGCCTCCAATCTGAAGACCATGTTCCTCAATATGGTGCCGGCGAGCGACCTCGACCGCAATTTCGGCACCGCGGCGCCGACGCTGCTCATCGAAGGCATGACCCTTGCCGGCGCCTGATCCGACCGTCCTGACCGGGGCCCGCGAGGACCTCGCTCTGCTGCGCGACGCCGCCCGCGAGGCGGGCGCGATCGCCATGCGCTATTTCGGCAACAACCCGCAAGTCTGGATGAAGGGTGGCACTTCGCCGGTCAGCGAGGCCGACCACGCGGCCGACGCCTTTCTTCGCCAGACCTTGCTCAAGGCGCGGCCGGGTTACGGCTGGCTATCGGAGGAAACCGCCGACGACCATGCCAGGCTTGCCGCGCACCGCACCTTCGTCGTTGACCCGATCGACGGCACGCGTGGTTTTCTCGATGGCCTGCACTCCTGGTGCGTGAGCGTCGCGGTGGTGGAAAACGGGGTGACGCTGGCCGGCGTCCTCGAATGCCCGGCCAAGCATGAGACCTACTGGGCGCTGCCTGGCGAAGGCGCCTTCCTCAACGGCGAGCGGATCCGCGTGCGCGCGCTGGCGGACAATGTGGATATCGGCGGCCCGAAGCCGCTTGTCGACCTGCTGCCGGAGGCGTGGCAGGGCCGGTTGCACCGCATGCCCTATGTTCCATCGCTCGCCTACCGGCTGGCGATGATCGCCGCCGGCAAGCTCGACGCCACCTTCGTCAAGCCCAACGCGCATGACTGGGACATCGCCGCCGCCGACCTCATCCTGCGCGAGGCGGGCGGCGCCTTGCTCGACAGACAAGGCCGGCCGCCGCGCTATGCCGGCGCGGTGATCCACCACGGCGCGCTGGCCGCCGGCAGCGGCAAGCTGCTCGACGTGCTTGCCGGCGTCATCGCCGGGCTGGAAAGTTGAACCATCATCAAAGGTTCCAAAGTCGGCGGCTTTGGTCTAGACCTTTGCAAACTCACGATATGTGAAGGACCGACATGGCCGTGGAAGACGGAAAGAAACAGCTTTTGCACCTGGTATTTGGTGGCGAGTTGAAGAAGCTCGGCGGAACCGAATTCCGCGACCTCGACGGACTCGACATCGTCGGCATCTATCCCGACTATCAGTCCGCGCACTCGGCCTGGAAAGCCAAGGCGCAGGCCAGCGTCGACAATGCCCATATGCGCTATTTCGTCGTTCACCTGCACCGGCTGCTCGACCCAGACGTGAAGGCCGCCGGTTGACACCGTTGGAGCATGAAGCGGTGAAGGGGCAGCCCGCCCATACGGTCAGGCGTGGCGGCAAGACGCTCTGGCGCAGGATTCGCGAGCCGCTGGCGCAGTCGCGGTTCGTCAAAAGCTTCATCGCCGGCCTGTTCGCCAATTTTGTCCGTCTGGTTCGCCTGACCAGCCCGCTGGTCAAGGGGTCGACTCAGGTCGCCGGCGGCGCCTACGCGCATCTAGAGCCCGGTATCATCGCGCTCTGGCACGGCCAGCACCTGCTGACGCCCGCCTATTACCCGAAAGGCCGGAAGCTGGTCGCCATGGTCTCGCGCAGCGCGGATGCCGAGCTCAACGCGTTGATGCTTGAGAAGTTCGGCATCGAGGCGGTGCGCGGCTCCGGTGGCCGCGACAGTACGAGGCATCTCGACAAGGGTGGCGCCAAGGCTTTGATTGCCCTGAAGAAATCGCTCGCCGCCGATAAGAATGTGGCCATGATCGCCGACATTCCGCATGGCACGCCGCGCGACGCCGGGATGGGCGTCGTGCTTCTGGCGCGGCTGTCCGGCCGGCCGATCCTGCCTTCGGCGATCGCCACCAGCCGCCGCAAGGTGCTTGAAAAAAGCTGGGATAAAACCACCATAAACCTGCCTTTCGGCCGCTCAGCGGTTATCGTCGGGCCGCCGGTATTCGTGCCGGCCGATGCCGACGACGCCGAGATGGAACGCAAGCGCCAGGAAGTCACCGACGCGATCAACGCCGCAACTGCCGAGGCCTATCGCCTCGTGGACGGTTCGAAATGAGCGAGCGCTGGGCGCGCGCCATGCTGTCGGCCTACCGCTACGCGGGCGCCGCGGCCTATCCGCTGATCGGCCCCTATGTCGCCTGGCGCACCTCCAGGGGCAAGGAAGATCGCGTGCGCCGGCGCGAGCGCTACGGTGTCGCCGGCCGCCCGCGTCCGGAAGGACCGGTGATCTGGATCCATGCGGCCAGCGTCGGCGAGACGATCGCCGTCGTGCCGCTGGTCAAGAGCATCCTCGACTATGGCGTCAACATCGTGCTCACCACCGGCACAGTCACCTCCGCGCAGGTCGCCGACGAGCGGTTGGGTGACCGCATCATCCATCAATACGTGCCGCTTGACCTGAAGCCCGCCGTCAGCCGCTTCCTCGACCATTGGCGGCCGGACCTCGCGATCATCGCCGAATCGGAGATCTGGCCGATGACCATGCTGGAACTCGGCGCCCGCCGCGTGCCGCAGGTGCTGGTCAACGGCAGGCTGTCCGACCGCTCCTTCACGTCGTGGAAGAAGCGCGCCAACATCGCCGAGGCCCTGTTCGAGAACCTTGCCCATGTCGTTGCCCAGTCGGATGTCGACGGCGAGCGCTTCCGCACGCTCGGCGCTCGGCCTGTGACGGTGTCTGGCAACCTCAAGGTCGATACCGCGCCGCCGCCGGTCGACGAGCGCGCGCTCGCCTCGCTGAAGCGGCAGATCGGCGAACGGCCGACCTGGGCGGCGATCTCGACCCATGACGGCGAGGAGGTGGTGGCGGCTGAGGTGCATGCGACCTTGCACCGGCGCCACCACGGCTTGCTCACCATCATCGTGCCGCGCCACCCCGATCGCGCCGAAGCGCTTTCCGCGCAGATTTCCGCCATGGGCCTGAAGCTCGCCCGCCGCAGCAAGGGCGACAGGATCACGGCCGACACCGACATCCTGCTCGGCGACACGATCGGCGAGATGGGTCTCTACCTGCGGCTGACGGAAATCGCCTTCGTCGGCCGCTCGCTGACCTCCGAGGGCGGCCAGAACCCGCTCGAGCCGGCGATGCTGGAGACGGCGGTGCTCGCCGGCCGCAACGTGCAGAACTTCCGCGAGGCCTATCAGCGCCTGCTCGACAGCGGCGGCGCCAAGCTGGTGCGCGACCGCGACATGCTGGCCGGCGCCGTCAATTTCCTGCTGACCAACGAGGTGGCGCGCCATGAGATGATGGCGGCGGGAGCGGCCACCGTCGACGAGATGCGCGGCGCGCTGGCACGCACGCTGAAGTCGCTGGAGCCCTACATCCAGCCGCTGATCGTCAAGTCGCGCCTGAAGGGCGCAGACGGGAGGTAGCGTGACCTCCGAAGCACCGCCCTTCTGGTGGGAAAAACCGGACTGGCGCGTTCTGGCGCTGTCGCCGCTGTCGGCGGCCTATGCGCTCGTCGCCGGCCGCCGCATGCGGCGGGCACCGCGCGAAAAGGTCGAGGCGCCGGTGCTGTGCGTCGGCAACTTCACCGTCGGCGGCACCGGCAAGACGCCTGTGGCGATCGCGCTCGCCAGGCAAGCCAAGCGCATGCAGCTCAATCCCGGCTTCCTGTCGCGCGGCCACGGCGGCTCCTTCGGTGAGCCGCACATCGTCGATGCGCATCACGACGCCGCCAAACACGTCGGCGACGAGCCGCTGCTTTTGGCCGAGCATGCGCCGGTGGCGGTGACGCCGAACCGTGCCGCCGGCGCCAGGCTGCTGAAGGAAAAGCTCGGCTGCGACTTCCTCATCATGGACGACGGCTTCCAGAGCGCGCGCCTCCATATCGACTTCGCGCTGGTGGTCGTCGACGCCCGCTACGGCATCGGCAATGGCCGCGTCATCCCGGGCGGACCGCTGCGAGCAAACATCGTCGACCAGCTGGTCTTCACCAGCGCGCTGCTCAAGATGGGCGAGGGGACGGCCGCCGACGCGGTGGTGCGCCAGGCGGCGCGCGCCGGGCGGCCGATCTTCGAGGCGCATACCGAGCCTCGCGCCCGCAAGCGCTTCGCCGGCAAGCGCTTTCTCGCTTTCGCCGGCATCGGCCATCCCGATAAGTTCTTCCGCACGCTGAGCGAGGCCGGCGGCGAGGTCGTGCTCGCCAAATCCTTCCCCGACCATCATTTCTACGCCGAGGACGAGCTTGCCGAACTGGCGGCGACCGCCAAGCGCGATGGGCTTCGCCTGGCGACCACCGCCAAGGACGCCGCCCGGCTGCGCCATGGCGCGTCGCAAGAGTTCCTGGAGCAGCTCGACGTACTGGAGATTGACGCCGTCTTCGAGCTCGACCATGCGCCCGAACGCATCATCGACGAGACGCTGGATGCCTGGCGACAGCGCAAGCTGCGGGGATGATAAGACCTACTTTCGGCTGCGCAGCTCCGGGTGCATCTCGATCTCGCGGCGCAGCGAGGCGGTGGCGTTCACGTAGGGCTCCTGCCGGGCGACGCTCCAGTATTTGAGCTCATCCAGCGGAATGCTCTCGCCCGTCACCGCACAGCGCACGAATGCGCCTGGACTGGTGACCTGGAAGTCGCCGTCGAGATAGCGGATGCGGGCTTCCTTGCCGCCCGGGCCTTCAAAACGGTTCATCATGAAATGACGCTTGGGTTCATGAGATTCAATCGCCACAAATCGCAGGCAAGGTCAAGCTTGACGCAATGCTCGTGGAGTATCGCTCGATCAGCATAATGGTTGATGGGAACCGGCATGGACATTTCCTCCACCCGCCTGACATCGCTGCTGAAGGAGGCGCTCACGCCGCAGCCGGTGCCAACGGCCAAGGCCGATCCGGCAACCGCGGCGCTGGTCAAGGCGCTTGTCCAACCGCCGGCACCGTCGGCCGCCACTTCGGCCCAGTTCGCCGCCCAGGCTTTCAACGGCTCGTTGCCGAGGTCGCCCGCCCACGCGACTCAACGCCTGTCTTCCGACCAGATCGAGGATGCCTACAGGGCGGTCATGGAACCGGAAGCGGATCGTGCCTCGGCGGGCGTTCGGCCAGGCAAGGCGGCGGCGGAAGCCGAAAAGGCTTCGCGCGGCCCGACCTCGCCTCAGACGGCGATAGCGGACAGCATGACGAGGGCTGCGGCGGCACCGTCATTGCCTGTGTCCACGATCGCGGTTTCCTCTTCAGTGCTGGTTGCTGCCAATTCCAACGCGCCTAGGCCACGTGGCGCAGCCGCCCGACCGGGTAGCGCTCGATCGTCGCAACCCAGCCAGCTGCCGCTGTGGATGATGTCGATCTTAACGGCGCTGCTCTCGGCGACGATCACCACCATCGCGCTGTTGCTGCTTCGCTGACCGGGTCTGACCGGCTCTACGCGTCGTCCTGCAGGAAGGCTTCGAGTTTTTCAGTCGCAAGGCCTGCCTGTGCCGCAATGCGCCGCGCAAGGTCTGCCGCGGCGGCGCGCGGGCGGCCGACGGGCCGGTCGAGCCAGTAGGACACCGGATTGAGCGCGGTGCGGTCATCGACGGCGACGATCCGGCCCGTCTTGAGTTGCACCTGCGTCAGTGGCGGCCGCGCCAGCGCGATGCCCAACCCGTGCGCCGCAGCGTCGAGCACCAGATTGTAATCTTCGAAGCGTCGATCCTGTGGACGAGGGCGGTAGTCGATATCCTGCGCCGCGAGCCAGGCGCGCCAGGCGGATGCGTCGGAATCGTTGATCAGCGGGAACTTGAGCAGCCGGGCAGGGTCGCCGTGCCCTATTTCCTCCGCCAGTTCCGGCGAAGCGATCGGGAAGATGTGCTCCTCGAACAGCTGCACCGAGACGCGACCGGGAATGCGACCGCGCCCGCAACGCACCGAAAGGTCGATGCCTTCGTCGGCGAGGTCCGCCTGGCGGTTGTCGACATCGAGCACGATGCGCAGCCGGGTCGGGCTGTTCTCGAGCGCCGCCATGCGCGGCATCAGCCACAGGCCGCTGACCGAGGGGATCGAGGCCAGCCGCACGACCGCGGTGCCGCGCGGCTCCACCCAGCGGTCGGAATTGACCGAGATCAGCGCGAAGGCCTCGGTGGTTCTCAGATGCAGCCGGTTGCCCTCATTGGTCAGCGTCACGCCGCGCGCGTTGCGCTCGAACACTTTCAGCCCCAGCCAGTCCTCCAGCTTGGCGATCTGCCGGCTGATGGCGCCGTGGGTGAGGTTCAGCCTCTCGGCCGCCGCCGAAAAGCTCCCCGTTCGCGCCGCAGCATCGAAAGCGCGCAAGGTCTCCAACGGGAGTAACTGGTTCGAGCTGTGATCCATGCTCACAGGTGACCCTCGAATTGGTCGTTTGTCAATCGACGGTTGATGCGGTCTTCTAGCCCCATGGAGCCAAGCAACGAGGATATAGCGATGACCGCCTATGCCGGTACGTTGAATCAGACACAGCGAATGGACACCACGGCGGTCATCGCGGTCGCGCTCACAGTGGTCGGCTGGGCTTCCGCCTTCCCGGCGATCCGTGCAGGCCTCGCGGCCTTCCAGCCGCTGGAGCTCGGCGCGCTGCGTTTTGCCATCGCCGCCGTGCCGGCGGCGATCTTCCTGGCTGTCAAGCGCCCGGCGCTGCCCAAGGTCGACGAGTTGTGGCGCTTCGGCTTCGGCGGCGCCATCTTCGTCGCGCTTTACACGGCGATGCTCAATTTCGGTGAGCTGACCGTGTCGGCGGGCGCCGCCGGCTTCATCATCAACGTCAGCCCTATCTTCACCGCCATCATGGCGATGGCGCTGCTCGGCGAGCGCTTTTCGGGCATGGCCTGGCTCGGCACGCTGATCTCGTTCGCTGGCATCGGCATCATCGCCATGGCCGACGGGCAGGGGCTGCACTTCAACACCGGCGCCCTCTTGGTGCTGGGTTCCGCGCTCTGCTCGGCCGTCAACACCATCGTCCAGAAGCCGCTCTTTGCCCGCCATCATCCGTTGACCATCGCCGCCTCCAACATGGTGCTCGGCGCACTCTGCCTGGCGCCCTTCCTGCCGGAAGCGATCTCGCAGGCGGCGGTTGCCGACACAGCCGGTCTCGGCGCCGTCATCTACCTCGGCATCGTGCCCAGCCTGATCGCCTACGCCGCCTGGGCGACCGCGCTGTCGCGCCTGCCGGCTGCGCGTGCCTCGAACTTCCTCTATCTGGTCTCGCCGATGTCCGCCCTGATCGGCTTTTTCTGGCTGGGCGAAGTGCCGACGCTGCTCGGCATCCTCGGCGGCGCGCTGGCGCTCGGCGGCGTCATCGTGGTGAATTTGAAGCGGTAAGTCAGGGATCTAGCGTTCCCGAGTCATGAAAAGAGCCGCATCGTGCGGCTCTTTTCATGTCCCCCACCCGGACCTTCGATCCGACCTCCCCGCAAGGTAGGGCACCGCGCTTACCTCCTCCTTGTGGGGAGGATCGCCGCGAAGCAGCGGGGCGGGGCTGCGCCGTACGATCCTACCGCCGCCCGAACAGCCGCTCGATGTCGGCAAGCTTCAGCTCGATATAGGTCGGGCGGCCGTGGTTGCAGGTGCCGGAGCCGGGCGTCGCCTCCATCTGGCGCAACAGCGCGTTCATCTCTTCGGGCTTCAGCAGCCGCCCCGAACGCACCGAGCCATGGCAGGCCATGGTCGCCGCGATGTGGTGCAGCCGCTCCTTCAGTGTCTCGACCGTGTCGTTGTCGGCGATCTCGTCGGCGAGGTCGCGCACCAGTTGCTGCACATTGGTTTCGCCGAGGATCGACGGCGTCTCGCGCACCGCCACCGCGCCCGGGCCGAAGCGCTCGAGGCCGAGGCCGAATCTGGCCAGCGTCTCGGAATGCATGGCCAGCCGCTCGGCGTCTTCTTCGGCCAAGTCGACGATCTCCGGCAGCAAAAGCATCTGCGAGGGCACCCTACGCGAGTGCAGCGCGTTCTTCAGGGCCTCGTAGACCAGCCGCTCATGCGCGGCGTGCTGGTCGACTATGACCAGCGAATCCCTGGTCTGGGCGACGATATAATTCTCGTGCACTTGCGCCCGCGCCGCGCCCAGCGCCGTGCCGAGCAATGTCTCGGCCGGCTCTCCCCGGCTGGCGCGCGCGTCGGCGCTGTGAAGCGGCCCGGTCTCGAACGCAGCCTGATCGTTTTCGCCGAAGCCAGTCCTTTGCTGCTGGGCGTCGCCATATCCCATGTCGAGCGGCCGCTGAGGCGAATGCTCGAAGCCGGCTAAACCCGATGCGCGGTAGGCCGCCTCGTAGCTGCGGTGGCCATTGGCCGGCCCGCCATGGCCGAAGGGAGCGCTGCCCGGCCGGAACGCCGCCATCATGCCGGCAGCGCCCGTGGTCGCGGCGCGGATGCCGGCGCCGGCCAGCGCCTCGCGGATGGCGCCGACGATCAGCCCACGCACCAGGCCCGGATCGCGAAAACGCACATCGGCCTTGGCCGGATGGACATTGACGTCGACGGTCGCCGGATCGAGCGAAAGGAACAGCACCGTCACCGCATGGCGGTCGCGCGGCAGCACGTCGGCGAAGGCGCCGCGGATTGCGCCGGCGATCAGCTTGTCGCGCACCGGCCTTCCGTTGACATAGGCATATTGCTGCAGCGCGTTCGCCCGCGTGAAGGATGGAATGGAGACGTGGCCGGCAAGATGCACGCCATCGCGCGTGGCATCGATGGGGATGGCATTGTCGGGGAACTCGGCGCCCATCACTTGCGCCACGCGTTGCAGCCGGCCCTCCGGATCGTCGCCGGTCGCCGGCAATTCCAGCGTCGAGCGGTCGGTGCCGGCAAGCGTGAAGCGCACGCCGGGGAAGGCGATGGCGATGCGCTTCACCACATCGCTGGTCGCCGAGCTTTCGGCCCGCTCGCCCTTCATGAATTTGAGCCGTGCGGGCGTGGCGAAGAACAGGTCGCGCACCTCGACCGTGGTGCCGCGGTTGGCCGCCGCCGGCTTCACTGCCGAGACCCGGCCGCCCTCGATGCCGATCTCAGCCGCGCTGTCGCCGGCGGCCGTGCGCGAGCGGATCGACAGCCGCGCCACCGAGCCGATCGAGGGCAGCGCCTCGCCGCGGAAGCCGAGTGAGCGGATGTCGAGGATGTCGTCTGAAAGCTTGGAAGTGCAGTGGCGTGCGATTGCCAGCGCCAGTTCCCGCTCCGAGATGCCGGAGCCGTCGTCGGTGACGCGGATCAGGTTCAGCCCGCCGCCCGCGGTGACGATCTCGACGCGGGACGCCCCGGCATCGAGCGCGTTCTCGACCAGTTCCTTCACCACGCTCGCCGGACGCTCGATGACCTCGCCGGCGGCGATCTGGTTGATCATCGTTTCGGAAAGCTGGCGGATGGGCATCCGAAGATTATAGGCGGATTCGACAGCGTTGGGGGAGGGGCGGAATACAGTTGGCAACAGCTACCGTCACGATCCCCTCGCGCTCCGCTGCCGCGCAGAAGCTGGCGACCTCACGCCTGTGTCACCAGCCAGTCCCTTACCTTGCGCGCATTGTCGCTGAGTTCGCGGTTCTTTGGCCAGATGACGTAGAACCCGATGCCGGTTGTCAGCACGTGATCCGTC
Organism: Mesorhizobium sp. M4B.F.Ca.ET.214.01.1.1; assembly: GCF_004791545.1. NCBI lineage: Bacteria > Pseudomonadati > Pseudomonadota > Alphaproteobacteria > Hyphomicrobiales > Phyllobacteriaceae > Mesorhizobium > Mesorhizobium sp. M4B.F.Ca.ET.214.01.1.1. Next base: position 4,338 of record NZ_SRUX01000014.1, on the reverse strand, counting down.
ACCGGCACCAGCAGCCCCGATGCCACGAGGCGCTCGACCAGATGCCGCCAACCGAGCGAGATGCCTTGCCCTTCCATCACCGCCTGGATCACCAGCGCATAATCATTGATTCGCAAGCCGCGCTCGGCGTTGCGCAGGCTGGTTCCGGCTGACGCGAACCATTCGTCCCAGTTCGGGGCCTCTCGGTAGGGCTCCTCCAGATGGATGAGTCGGTGCGTGGCGAGTTCCTCGACCGTTTTCGGCTTGCCGAATTTAGCGAGGTAGCTGGGGCCTGCGACCGGGAAGATCTCCTCGTCGGACAGCGACATCGAATGATAGTCCGGCCAGTCGCGCGGCATGCCGCCGCGCACGCCGAGCGGGATGCCCTCGGCGATGATGTCGAGATCGCGATCGGCGGTCTGGATGCGCAGATCGACGCCCGGCAGTTCGTCGCGGAACTGCTGCAGGCGCGGCATCATCCAAAACGAGCCGAAGGCGGTCGAGGCGGCAAGCGTCACATGGCCGCCGGTCGCCTGCAGGCGCAAATCCTCCGCCGACTTGCGGATATGGGAAAGGCCGAGCGAGACGTCGGCGTGGAACCGCTCGCCGGCCTCGGTCAGGAGAACCTGGCGATGGCGGCGCTGGAACAGCTTGGCGCCGAGCTGCTCCTCCAGTCCGCGCACGGCGTAGGACACGGCCGCCTGCGTCATGCCGAGCTCGCGACCGGCCGCGGTGAAGCTCGACAGCCGGCCGGCCGCCTCGAAGACGATCAGGCTGCCGGCGGAGGGCAGCAGGTGGCGCAGGCTTCGCATAAGCAGAGTTTATACAAGAGATCAGGATTTTCCAGCGTCACAGCGATGTTTCGCCTCGTTAAGTTGACGGGCTGTTGGAGGATGAATTGCCATGAATGCACCGGCCGTTGCAGTGACCGAACATGCCAACCGCAGAAGCGGCGGCCGCCTGGGGCGCAAGGCGATACGGGGCGCTCCCGTGGCCTCGTTTCCGACGCTGGTGCGCCAGATCCCGGCATATCAGATGGTCCCCGACGAGGCGGTGGAACTGATCCACCAGGAATCGCTCGCGATCCTCGAAGAGGTGGGCTGCGAGTTCCGCGACGACGAGGCGATCGCCCTGTGGAAGGCCGCCGGCGCCGATGTCTCCGAAACGCGCGTGCGTATCGACCGTGCGCTCTTGATGGAACTGGTCTCGAAGGTTCCATCGGAATTCACGCTCAATGCCCGCAACCCCGAGCGCACCGTCCGCGTCGGCGGCAAGAATTCCATATTCGTGCCGATGTATGGCGCGCCCTATATCCGCGATCTCGACAACAACAGGCGCTACGGCTCGCTCGCCGACCTCAACAATTTCCACAAGCTCGCCTACATGGCGCCGGCGCTGCACTCGTCGAGCTCGGTCATCTGCGAGCCGATGGAAATCCCGGTGCCGAAGCGTCATTTGCACATCATCCATTCGGCGCTGAAGCACTCCGACAAGCCGTTCATGGGCATCGTGACGTCGAAGGAACGCGCCGAAGACACGATGGCGATGGCCGGCGTCGTCTTCGGCGAGGACTATGTCCGAGACAATTCGGTCCTGGTGGCGATCACCAACTGCAACTCGCCGCTGGTGTGGGACGCCACCATGCTCGACGCGATGAAGGTCTATGCGCGCAGCAACCAGCCGCTGATCCTCGCCCCCTTCGCTCTGTGCGGCGCCTCGACCTCGGCCTCCGCCGTCGGCGCGGTGGCGCAGGTCAATGCGGAAGCGCTGGCCGGCGTCGCCTTCACCCAGCTGCTGCGTCCGGGCTCGCCGCAGATCTACGGCCAGTTCATGGTGACGGTCGACATGAAGACCGGAGCGCCGATGGGCGGCACGCCGGAGGCGGCGCAGATGATGTATCTGATGGGCGCGCTGGCCAGGAAATATAAACTGCCGTGGCGCACCTCGGGCTTCCATGTCGGCTCCAAATTGAACGACGCCCAGGCCGGCTACGAGGCGAACATGCTGATGCATGCCGCCATCCTTGCCGGCGCCAACTACATCTGGCACTCGGCCGGATGGCTGGAGGCAGGGCTGACCTGCGGCTATTCGAAATTCGCCACCGACTGCGAGCAGCTTGTCGGCTGGTACAAATATGCCGGCGGCCTTCCCTTCGACGATTTCAAGGAAGCGATGGCGGCGATCCGCGAGGTGGGGCCGCAGGGCCATTTCCTCGGCACCCAGCACACGCTCGAACATTTCGAGTCCGCTTTCTTCATGCCCTCGATCATGGACTTCAATTCGTACGAGCAATGGAACGCCGAAGGCGCGAAGGACCACGACACGCGCGGCCGTGAGAAGGCGCGCAACATGCTGGCCGACTATGAGGAGCCGAAGCTCGACGAGGGCATCGCCGAGGGTCTTAAGGATTTGATCGCGCGGCGTGAGGAAAAACTGCCGGACAGCGTTAGTTAGTAAAACAGGCGAAGACCTGACGAACCATAAGGGAGGAAAAAATGGCACTCTTCAGAAGCAATGGCGACCGCGTGCCGGGCGCCATCGAGGCAATGGCAGAAGAAACGCGGGCGGGCCGCATGGACAGGCGTGAATTCCTGGCGCTGGCCAGCGCCTTCGGCGCGTCGACGGCGTTCGCCTATGGCATGATCGGCCTTGCCGCGCCGACAGAAGCACTGGCCGACGAGCCCAAGAAAGGTGGCACGCTGCACGTCTCGATGTCGGTCAAGGCGCAGAAGGATCCGCGCACCTATGACTGGACCGAGATGGCGAACGTCACCCGTTGCTGGCTGGAGCCGCTCGTCCGCTACACGCACCAGTTCACTTTCGAGCCGGTGCTGCTCGAAAGCTGGGACATCAACGACGACGCCACCGAATACACGCTGCACCTGCGCAAGGGCGTGACCTGGAACAATGGCGATGCCTTCAACGCCGATGACGTGGTCTTCAACCTGAATCGCTGGTGCGAGAAGGGGGCTTCCGGCAATTCCATGGCCGCCCGCGTCGGCGCGTTGGTCGACGCCAAGACCGGCAAGGCAAGGGATGGCGCAATCACCAAGGTCGATGACCATACGGTCAAGCTGAAGCTCAGCGAAGCCGATATCGCGATCATACCGGGCTTCACCGACTATCCGGCGCTGGTCGTGCATCGCGACTTCGACAAGGATGGCGCCGACCCGATCAAGAAGCCGATCGGCACCGGAGCGTTCGAGCTGGTATCCTACGATGTCGGCCAGAAGGCGGTCGTCAAGCGTCGCGAGAGCGGCAAATGGTGGGGTGGCGAAACGCCGCTCGACAGTGTCGAGTTCATCGACTACGGCACCGACTTCAACGCCACGCTGAACGCCTTCGATTCCGGCGAGATCGACCTCGATTTCGAAACGCCGGCCGACTTCATCGACGCCCTCGACAAGATGGATTTGGTGAAATCGGAGGTCGCGACGGCGACCACGCTCGTCGCCCGCACCAACATCACCCACAAGCCCTATGACGACCAGCGGGTGCGCAATGCGCTGCAGATGGCGGTCGACAACGATGCCGTCATGCAGCTCGGCTACGCCGGGCGCGGCACCGTTGGCGAGAACCACCACGTCAGCCCGATCCATCCCGAATACTATCCGCTGCCCAAGAAGACACGCGATGCCGCCGCCGCCAAGAAGCTGATGGCGGATGCCGGGCAGGCCGACTTCGAGCATGAGTTGATCACCGTCGAGGACGAATGGCAGAAGAACACCGGCGATGCGATCGCCGGCCAGTTGCGCGATGCCGGCATCAAGGTGAAGCGTACGGTGCTGCCGGGCTCGACCTTCTGGAACGACTGGACGAAGTATCCCTATTCGATGACCATCTGGTACATGCGTCCGCTCGGCGTCCAGGTGCTGGCGCTCGGCTATCGCTCTGGCGAGGCCTGGAATGAGACGGCGTTCGCGAACCCGGATTTCGACGCCAAGCTCAAGGAGGCGCTCTCGCTGGCCGATCCCGCCAAGCGCAAGGAAGTGATGAAGGACGTCGAGCAGATCCTGCAGGATTCCGGCGTCATCATCCAACCCTTCTGGCAGAAGCTCTACTGCCACATGAGCAAGAAGGTGAAGAACTATTCGATGCACCAGACCTACGAAATGGATTTCCAGAACGTCTGGCTGGACGCCTGAAACACCTCCCGAGACTTGCAAGCAACTGCGCCGGCACCTCTGACAAAAGGTGCCGGCGGCCCGTAAATCACTCATGAGCAATTGGCGCCGAGAAAAAATGTCCGACGACGAGATCATCCTTTCCGAGCTTTCCGACGACGAGCTCGTGCAGCAGATGCACGACGACCTTTATGACGGGCTGAAGGAAGAGATCGAGGAAGGCACCAACATCCTT
>NZ_SRUX01000148.1:0-352 GCF_004791545.1 Mesorhizobium sp. M4B.F.Ca.ET.214.01.1.1 | reverse complement strand
ATCGGCCTGAAGCCGCCGTCAGGCCTTCGGCAAAAGCGGAATAGGTCGGCCCGTAGTCGGTGAACGACCAGGAAAACGCCGCGCTGTAGAAGGATTTGACGCTGTCCAGAGTTCCGCCGGTGGCCGGCAGTTCCAGATAGTCGAGTTTTCCGTTGAGTTTCATCACGCTACTCCACTCTGTTCTTGATATGTTCTATATCGCGCGGCCGATACCGGCAAGTCTTTTTGACGCAGCTTTTGCTTAATCGATTGTAGTGGCGGCGCTTGCTTTGCCAACGCCTTGCCTTTCGCACTGCAGCATCATATCGCTCGGATCGGAAGGGCGGGGAACCGGGCCTTGGCCCGGGTGTTG
>NZ_SRUX01000147.1:0-352 GCF_004791545.1 Mesorhizobium sp. M4B.F.Ca.ET.214.01.1.1 | reverse complement strand
CGATGCTGCAGGAGATGCGCGCTTTCGCATCTGGGCGCCCGGTTCTGATGCGCCGAGGCTCGTTATAAACGGCGCGGAATACGAAATGCGGTCTGAGGAGAACGGCTGGTACGAAGCCGTTGCAGCGAATGTGAGTAGCGGCGCCACCTATCACTTTGTTCTGCCGGACGGGCATGAAATTCCCGATCCGGCCTCACATTGGCAGGAAGGCGGCCTGGACGGCCCGTCAACCGTCATCGATCACGACTTTGCGTGGCAGCATGAGAACTGGACCGGTAGGCCGTGGCACGAGGCTATGATCTACGAGGTTCACATCGGCACGTTCACGGAAGAAGGGACGTTCCAGGCGGCC
>NZ_SRUX01000146.1:0-353 GCF_004791545.1 Mesorhizobium sp. M4B.F.Ca.ET.214.01.1.1 | reverse complement strand
GCCTGTTCCGCCATGCCATAGCGAAAGGCGCGATCGCCGCCGGCCATCTGCCGGATTTCCTGACCGCCTGCGCCAACGGCCTCTCCGGCAGCAGCATCGAGATCGGCGCACCGGGCAGGCCCTTTGGCGATCCGGCGACGCCGATAGCGTTCGAGGCGGCTTTGGCCGTCTCGGCGCTTTCGCTGTTGCGCGACGAAACTGTAGCGCGGCTCAGGATCTGCCCGAACTGCAGCTGGCTCTTCGTCGACCGCAGCCGCAACTCAAGCCGTCTCTGGTGCGACATGGCCGTCTGCGGCAACCGCCAGAAAGCGAACCGCTATTATCGCCGCCGCACGGCGGTCAGGGAGGCTGCC
>NZ_SRUX01000145.1:0-353 GCF_004791545.1 Mesorhizobium sp. M4B.F.Ca.ET.214.01.1.1 | reverse complement strand
CCGCAATCGGCACTTCCGGAAAGGACTACCTGACCAACGTCAAGGAAGACATCTGCGGGCTCGGAGTCGCTTTGGTCGACGCCGTCAAGGAAGGCAACCCCGAGGCCAAGAATGTCGTGGAGCTCGGTGGCACGCCGGGCAATACACTATCATCGACCTGGCAGGGCTGCGCGGACCCGGAAACCGAAAAGAAGGGTCTGAAAGTCCTTACCAAGCTGGATACCAACTGGACCCAGGAAGGCACTTTCTCGGCCGGCTCGGCTGCCTTGGCGCAAAATGGGAACGTCGACGGCTGGATGTACGAATATGCAGATTGTTTCCGTGGCGCTATTCGAGCCTATCAGGCGGCTGGC
>NZ_SRUX01000144.1:0-355 GCF_004791545.1 Mesorhizobium sp. M4B.F.Ca.ET.214.01.1.1 | reverse complement strand
CGAGAGTCCATCCGCTGAAGGCAGCCGGGCAGAGCCTCAGCCAGATCGCTGCTACCCTCACACGACAAGCGGACGCAGGACCGGCCTGCGCCCCGGCCGAAGCACTGCCCGGCCTATTTATTTGGAAACAGTAGTGTAATACCCGTGCGTAAGCCGAAACCATCTGGCCCATTGTCGGGGCTTTCCGCCCAGTAGCGCACACCGGCGAACAGGCTGATCGGCTGCTTGTCCATCACCACCAGCTTCGAGACTTGGAAGTTGATCGGGACCGACCATTGCTGCGCCTCCCAATTGTAGGTGCTCTCGGTGTTCAAGCTGAACGTCCAAGCGTCCTTCGTCGTGTAGGAGACGAAAG
>NZ_SRUX01000143.1:0-355 GCF_004791545.1 Mesorhizobium sp. M4B.F.Ca.ET.214.01.1.1 | reverse complement strand
GAGGTCGACCGGGTCGTTGAGCGACCGCAGGCGGCGGAACTCGTCCTCGCTCAGCGTCAGCGGGGTGTCGGCGCGGAATTGCGACCATTGCTCGGCCGAGAAGAAGCGAAACGGGGAATATTTCTCGGTTGGCGCGAGCTGATCCATCGAGATACCTGCCCTCCCTCGCGGTCAGCCCTTGGGCCGTGACGCTTTCTCGGCGATGCCCGAACGCCCGGTGCGGCCTTCGAGCTCCCTGAGCACGTCGTTCAGCGGAACGCCCGCTATGCCGAGAACGACGAGCCAATGATATATGAGATCGGCGCTTTCCGAAACGAGGCCCTGTTTGTCGCCCTTGACGGCGGCAATCACGGTC
>NZ_SRUX01000142.1:0-355 GCF_004791545.1 Mesorhizobium sp. M4B.F.Ca.ET.214.01.1.1 | reverse complement strand
ACCATGTGGCATGGACCTATTGGGAGCTCGATCAAGGTTTCGGCTTCATCAAAAGCCGGCAGAGTGTCGAGGGTTTCGACGGTGCGATGATCGCCGCTCTCCTTGGAGGTTAAGCGGGAAGCGGACGTGGACGACAGGGATCATGGAAATCTGCCAGGGCACACAATGACTGGAGCGCGCCGGCGATGAGCACGACGCGGGCCTACTCGCCTGCCCGACTGGGCGTACCGGGCCGCGACACGCCCGAGGCCCTGCTGCATGTCGGCACGGCCTTGCTTGTCGTTGCACTTGCCGTCTCCGCCTTCGCCGTCTGGACCCCGTTCGGGATTGCCGCGACTTTTGTGCTGACGCTGAT
>NZ_SRUX01000141.1:0-355 GCF_004791545.1 Mesorhizobium sp. M4B.F.Ca.ET.214.01.1.1 | reverse complement strand
GAGCGGGAATGGGTTCTGGTTTGGAGTTTCAGGCGGCAATTCAGCCCATTGGGCTGGATTGCGGACGCACCTATGGCGTGATGGCAGCCCATCGGCGCATGTTGAAGGCGATCGCCGCCATCATCACCTGGGCCGTGGCCTTGGCCAGTCCGACATAGCGGATCATCGTCAGCCTCATGCGGTTCTTGAGTGTGGCGAAGGTGGTCTCCACTGCCGCCCGTCGCCTGGCAATCAGCTGGTTATAATGCTTGAGCCGCGCCGGCAGTGGGTGGTGCTTGTTGGGACGGCGTGCAATGCGCGGCCTCTTGCCTTCGGCCTTGAGCCGGGCACGGCGGGCATGCGTGTCGTAGGCAGC
>NZ_SRUX01000140.1:0-356 GCF_004791545.1 Mesorhizobium sp. M4B.F.Ca.ET.214.01.1.1 | reverse complement strand
CTTCCGCATGCGGGGCGCTGGGCGCTGCCGGCCGCTTTCGTCGGCATCGACGAGAGCCTCGACGGGGCGGCCGCGCGCGTGCTGCGCGAAAAAGCTGGAATGGCCGAGGCGCCTCTCGAACAGCTCTACACGTTCGGCGCGGTGGATCGCGATCCGCGCATGCGCATCATCAGCGTCGCCTATCTGGCGCTGCTCACGGAGCGGGTCTTCGACGCGGCGCTCGCCGCGAAGCCCGCGCTGCTGCCGGCCGCGATCCATGTGCCCTGGGCCGGAGAGAGCGGTGGGCCGGTCGATGTGCTTGCGCCTCAAGGCGAAAAACTGACGCTCGCCTTCGATCATGCCGCCATCCTGGCGAT
>NZ_SRUX01000139.1:0-356 GCF_004791545.1 Mesorhizobium sp. M4B.F.Ca.ET.214.01.1.1 | reverse complement strand
GAAATTTCGGTAAATTTGAATAGGAATTCTGGAGCGGTCATCGCCCCGCGAATGGTGATGCTTTGCTCGAACAAGCCGTCAGCTTCAGCATGAATGAAATTGCCGGAGACCTTTACCCTGTCGCCAGCCGACATGTTCACGAGGGCAGCGTACAGCGGAGTTCCCTTTGCGATCAGGGTCGAATGCAGGACATCGGACAGCGCGTTATTCCATGTCGCCAGATCAATGTTTGGCGCGACGCGAACGACGACGACCGCATTGCCCTCGCCGTTGGTTTCCAGCTTGAGAAGTGTCCCTAGCCATCCTTCAGCACGAAGTTGTCCACCCACTGCTTTCAAGATCGCCATACGGCGTTC
>NZ_SRUX01000013.1:0-224944 GCF_004791545.1 Mesorhizobium sp. M4B.F.Ca.ET.214.01.1.1 | reverse complement strand
CGGGGTCGATGGAACGGCGGACGAAGACCCTCGCTCTCCCACGGGCTTCAAGGCCCAAAGATGCTCCGGTCTCTCGTCCGCCACCGCACCTGCTGCAATAGCAGAGTCGGCAAGGGACAAGTTACAAGGATGCCGGCAGGCAGGTGAGGGGCGGCGCCAGCGCTCGGTGGACGGGCGATGGAGGCAAATTCGACCTGCCCTGCCAATCTCTCGCACGCGGCGCGGGAGTGGGAGGCTAACAGTCGCAAAACCGGAAACCACTTTTGCTGATCGCCCACTGATGCTAAACGCGCGCCTTCATGTCACGCTCGGCCTGGCGGCCGGGCGATCTCCGGGAAAGCAAAAATGTCCGCCTTCAAGTCCGACTTCCTGCGCACGATGAGCGAGCGCGGCTTCATCCACCAGACCTCGGATGATGCCGGCCTCGACCAGCTTTTCGCCAGGGAGACGGTGAGCGCCTATATCGGCTTCGACGCGACGGCGAAGAGCCTGCATGCCGGATCGCTGATCCAGATCATGATGCTGCACTGGCTGCAGCAGACCGGCCACCGGCCGATCGCGCTGATGGGCGGCGGCACCTCGATGATCGGCGATCCCTCGTTCAAGGACGAGGCGCGCAAGCTTTTGACGCCGCAGGACATCGAGGACAATCTGGCCGGCATCCGCCGCAACTTCGCGCCCTACCTCAAATTTGGAAGCGGCGCCGGCGACGCGGTCATGATCAACAATGCCGACTGGTTGATGGAGATCAACTACGTCAACTTCCTGCGCGACGTCGGCCGGCATTTCTCGGTCAATCGCATGCTCGCTTTCGATTCCGTGAAGCTGCGCCTCGACCGCGAGCAGTCGCTGTCGTTCCTCGAATTCAACTACATGATCCTGCAGGCATACGACTTCGTCGAACTCTACAAGCGTCTCGGCTGCCGCCTGCAGATGGGCGGCTCGGACCAGTGGGGCAACATCGTCAACGGCATCGACCTCGGCCATCGCATGGAGAACGCGCAGCTTTACGCGCTGACCACGCCGCTGCTCACCACCTCGTCGGGCGCCAAGATGGGCAAGTCTGCGTCGGGCGCGGTCTGGCTCGACGGCGACATGCTGTCGCCTTACGAGTTCTGGCAGTATTGGCGCAACACCGAGGACGCAGATGTCGGCCGCTTCCTGAAACTCTATACGACGCTGCCGCTCGACGAGGTCGCGCGGCTCGAAAAGCTCGGCGGCGCGGAGATCAACGAGGCGAAGAAGATCCTCGCCACCGAGATCACCGCCATGCTGCATGGCCGCGAGGCGGCGGAAACGGCGAGCGAAACCGCGCGCAAGACCTTCGAGGAAGGCGCGCTCGCCGACACACTGCCCAGCGTCGAAGTCGGCCAGGCCGCGCTCGAAGCCGGCATCGGCATCCTGTCGCTGCTGGTCACCGCCGGGCTCGCCGCCTCCAATGGCGAGGCGCGGCGTCATGTCCAGGGCGGCGCCGTGCGCCTCAACGACCAGTTGGTCGCGGACGACCGCCGGACTGTGACGCTTCAGGATTTGAGTCCGGAAAACGTCGTAAAGCTCTCAGTTGGCAAGAAAAAACACGTCCTGGCCCGGCCGGTGTGACGGGCCGCCTCAGCGGTATTCGAAGATCGACCTGAATATTCCGGGAGCGATTACCGAAAGCGGGTTGATGTCGAGGCTCGGCTTGTTGGCATTGCCTCTCAGCCGGAAAGTGACGCCGATCAGGCCGCGATCCCGGCCGTTTCCGAGCAGCGGGCCGAACAGCGGCAGTTCGCCGAAGATGCGGTTCAGCCCATAGACCGGCATGAAGGTGCCGGTCATGTCCATATTGTTGTTCTGGTCGTAGAGCGTGCCTTGGAAAGTGGTGCCGATGCGCTCGCCGCGCAGCACCCCGTTCGCCAGTTTCAGATAGCCGGCCCCCTTGTCGATCTCGGCGTAGCCGCGCTCGAACTTGACCCTGGACGTATCGATATCGGCCTTGACCGCCTGGTTCAGGCTGCGCGTGTCGCCGGCCGGCGTGGTCGACACGATCGAGGCGAGCTTCGGCTCGTTGACGACGAAGAAGTTGGTGGCATCGACCTGACCCTTCATCGGCCCGTCGCTGGCGCCCGCCATCGACAGCGTGATCGAGCCACCCTCCATATGCTCGTAGACATTGAGGAAGCGTAGTATGGCGCCGGCGTCGGCCGACTTCATGCTGAGCGCCCGCCTGCCGTCGGCGGTCGTGTTGCGGATGGTAATGGCCGCGCCGGAGCTCGCCGTCGCGCTGACCTCGAGGCCGTTCACCCGGGAACCCGCGGCGCTGTAGTTCAGCTTGAGGTTGGACAGCACCTCGTCATGGAAACCGGTCAGCGAACCGACATCGGCGTCGACGGAAATCGCGTCGGTGCCGGTGGTCTTGGTGGCGGTGTCGACATCGGAGGTGAACTGCTTGATCAGCGAGCGTGCATCGAGCGCCTCGCCGCTGACATCGACGGCATAGCCCTTGCCCGACCGCTTCACCGTCACCGCGACGTCGTCGCCCCTGTTCAGGGCGACCTTGCTGAAGCGGGCCGAAGACAAGGCGCCATTGACCAGCGTGACGTCGCCGTCGATGGAGAAACTCTTTCCGTCGAGGTCGAAATCGGAGAGCGTCGTGGTGCCGCCGGACTTGGTCATTGCAAATGTGACCTTGGCGGGGACGCCCGCGCCCTTGCTCCAGCCAGCCCAGGGGATATCGAGCCTGGCGCTGGTGAGATCAGCCGAGACGTTCTGTTCGTCGCCGTCGCTCTTGTCGATCGCCACCTTGATGGTCCCCGAAAGCAGCGGCGACAGGCCGGGCATGGCGGTGGCGCGCGTCTTGTCGTCGAGCACGAGCTCGACCTTGCGACTGGGCGGTGGCCCGTCATCGGCAAGCGGCTCGACGATGTCGAGCTCGGCCGGAATGCCGTTCAGCCGCGCCTTGGCCGAGATCACCGCCTGTTTCGGCTCGACGGTGATCGAGCCGTCGGCCTCCGTCACGGTCTGGTCCTCGAACGGCTTGGCGAGCGACAGGTCCTTATAGTCCAGTGTTACCAGCCAGTTGAGCTTCGAAGTGTCGACGCCAGACGTCAGCGGAATATCGGCCTTGACGTGGCCTGTGACCGTGCCGGTGAGATCCTCCGGCGACAGGCCGACATGGCGCATGGCGTTGATCGGCTCGTAGGAGGCGAGCTCGGCGATCGCCGGCGCCTCGCCGGCGACGTCGATGTCGAGCGCGCCGATCACCGGCGAGTGGTTGGCCTGCTTGACCGTCAGCGTGCCGTTGCTGGCCGCCACGGTGCGGCCGCTGGTCATGTAGACGCTGCCCGACGACAGCGCGATGTCGACATCGTTGCCGCGGAAGGAAACGACGCCCACCGCGTCACGGATCGGCGGGATGCGGCCGGCCGTGTCGAAGCGCGAACCCTCGACCTGGAAGCGGCCGAACACCTCGTCGGCGGACAGCGGGACGCCGTTGCCGAGCCGCCCCGGCACGACCTGGAACTGCAGGGTGGCGTCGACTACGCGACCGCCGAACAGATTGCTCAGCACCCACAGGCGGGCGTTGCGGGCGGAGAACCAGGGCCACAATTGCTTGACATGCGAGACCGGCATGTCGTGGATGTTGAGAGAGAGAGATATGCCCGGCGGGCCATTGTCGATGAAGGTGACCGAGGCCGTGCCCAGCACCTCGCTGGAAGATCCCGAGCGGACGCCGATCTTCTCGGCGATGAGCTTGTTGCTCTTCGGCTGATAGACCCCGGCGATGCGGGCCACGAAATCGAGTGCCGGCTCGGGCGACTCCGACGGAGAGAGCTTCGAGCCGTCGCTGGTCAGGTCGTAGCGATAGGCTGGCTGCTCGCCAGCGGTTGCCGGCTTTGGTCCGATCGAGCCGGCGAAGTCGAAGGTCGAGCGGCCGGTCTTGAGCAGAAGGCGGGTGACATCGATCTTGTTGGCGCCGGCGACAAGGGTGGCATTGGCGTCGACGTCGGCGGGCAGCTGCCCGCGCGAGCCGAGATCGAGCACGGAGCCTGCCAGCGACAGCGAGGCCGTCAGACGCGACTTCGTCTCCGCTGCTCCTTCCACCCCCGTCAATTTCAAGGTGACGGCGCCCAATTTGCCACCGGTCCCTGCTCCAGCGTCGGCGGCGAGACTGACGTTGGCGTCCAGCGCCGTGACCCGCCCGGTTGCAGTATCGCGGGCGGCGGAGGCGGCGATGGTGAGCGCGCGACCATCGACATCGGCGTCGTAGGAGGCCTGCATGCTGCCTGGGCCGGTCTGCAGGACAGTGGCATTGGCCACGGTGACCCGCTTGACCGGACTGGTGTCCGACAGAACGAACTCGACATTGCGCAGATCGACCTGGCGAATCGAATCCTCGCGCACGGCATCGAGGGCGTGGTTGACATTGGCGAAGACCGCGGCAACCACCTTGTCCGGATCAACCAGGCCATCCGCGTTGCGAAGCGACGCCGTCCAGTCGCCGCCAGTGGATGGCATCGCCGCCAGCATGAAATGCGCATCGGAAATCCGGGCGCTGGTCAGGCGCACCTCGCCCGAGAGCAGCGGGATCAGCCGGATGCCGAAGCGGACACGGCCGGCGTCGGCGATCGGCTTGCCGCCGGCGGTCTTCAGGCTGACGTCGCTCACCTGCAAGGCAATGAAGCTCGACCCGTCGAGCGTCAGCCGCGCCGGGCCGACGGCGACATCGACATCGAAGCCGGCCAGTTTCTCGATGGCCGTTTCCGCCTCGGCGCGAAGCCGCTCGGTGCCGATGCCCGACGTGCCGAGCACATAGACCGCGGCAGCGGCCAGCAACACCAGAGCGCTGAACCCGGCGACCACGCGGGCAAGGATGCGAAAGCCACGACCGATCCTGGCGCGCCCAAGCGGCGGCACTTTGCAAGCGGAGGGGAAAGCCGCCAGGTCGGTGATCTCGTCACGCCTGAACCTGATCTTCTCGTGCTGCGTTTCTTCCTGATCCACGCAATCTTCCGTTGTAGCGAACTCGATCGTGGACGAATCCCCGTCTGACACTATATCGATGCGGCTTCGCGCGTAACCTCAAACAAGGGCACCGACATGGCCGATCTCGACGTGGGCGATCTTGCGCCGCAATTCGATCTTCCGCGCGACGGTGGCGGGTCGCTCAGCCTCGCCGCATTGCTGGGAAAGCCTGTTGTACTTTACTTCTATCCGCAGGACGACACCACGAGCTGCACCAATGAGGCGATCAGCTTTTCGCAATTGAAGCCGGACTTCGAGAAGGCCGGCGCCGTGGTCATAGGGCTGTCCCCCGACAGCACCAAGAAGCACGACAAATTCAAGCAGAAATATGACCTTACCGTCGATCTGGTGGCCGATGAGGAGCGCAAGGTGATCGAGGCCTACCGTCTGTGGGTCGAGAAGACGATGTATGGTCGCAAATATATGGGCGTCGAGCGCGCGACTTTCCTGATCGGCGAGGACGGGCGCATCGCCAGAATCTGGCGGCAGGTCCGCGTCAAGGGTCACGCCGAAGAGGTGCTGGAGGCGGTGCGCGCGCTCTGAGGCATGCTCGACGGTCTTCGCCGCAACCCGATACCCGCTCTGCGAGCATTGGTTACCGGCGCATTCGGCCCGGCAAAGCTTTATTAACCCTAATAATGTGTAATCAGGCTCTTCGTGGCGTCACAACGAAAGCTTGGTCCCGTGAACCCAACCGGTCAGTCTGCGGTCTTCGGTAAACGCAAGGAGCCCCATACGGTCATCATCGCCCGGGGCAATGAAATCAGGCATTTCACCATCCGCCCCTGGCTTGCCGCCTTTCTCGGCTCGGCGCTGGCGGCTGTCGTCATCGGCTACCTGCTCGCCACCTCCTACCTGGTGCTGCGCGACGACCTGATCGGAGCGACGACGGCCCGGCAGGCGCGCATGCAGCAGGCCTACGAGGACCGCATATCGGCGCTTCGCGCCCAGGTCGACCGCATCACCAGCCGCCAGCTCCTCGACCAGCAGCTGATGGAAACCAAGGTGAGCGAGCTTCTGGAGCGCCAGACCCAGCTCAGCCAGCGTCACGGCCGCCTTGGCCCGATCCTGGAGCGCGCTGAAAGCGAAGTCGGGGCCGCGTCCGCCGCCGATGGCGCCGCGGCGGCCAAGCCGGATGAGCGCGCCGAGGTGATCGGCGCCCAGTCAGCCTATTCGATCGCCAGCCTCGGTGCCGGCGACACAAGACCGTTCTCATTGTGGTCGACACGCTCCGATCCGCTGCCCAGCGATTCGGCCGCCGACCGCGCCGACAGGCTGTTCGTGTCGATCAACCAGTCGCTCAAGGCAATCGAGAGCGAGCAGCTCACCCGCGTCACCACGCTCGCCGACAATGCCTACAAGAACGCCGACGCCATCACCCAGGCGCTCGCGGCCGCCGGCCTGCCGGTCGACAGCGATTTCGGCAAGGACAGCGATGTCGGCGGCCCGCTGATCCCGCTCAACGCATCGACGATGTTCGACAGCAAGGTCAAGGAACTGGACGAGGCGCTGGATGCGCTCGACCATTTGAAGAAGGAAGCGCGGCGGCTGCCGCTCGCCAACCCCGCCCCCGGTCATTCGGTCACCAGCCCGTTCGGCGTGCGCACCGACCCGATCCTCGGCACCGCGGCCTTGCATTCGGGCATGGATTTCAGGGCGCCAATGGGCATGCCCGCCAAGGTCACAGCGCCCGGCGTCGTCACCAAGGCGGGCTGGAACGGCGGCTATGGCCGCATGGTCGAGGTCGACCACGGCAATGGCTTCGCCACGCGCTACGGGCACTTGAGCGAGATCGACGTGACGGTCGGCCAGAAGCTCGCGGCCGGCGATATTATCGGCAAGACCGGCAGCAGCGGCCGTTCGACCGGCCCGCATCTCCACTACGAAGTGCGCCACAATGGCGATGCGGTCGACCCGCTGCGCTTCCTGACCGTCGGCAAGAAGGTCGCGCAGTACCTTTAGCTAGCTAGGCCGTAGACTCATAGGCGCGCAGCCACAGCCACATTTGACGCGAGTTGAACCATGGCAACAGACCGGTTGGGATCTCAGCTCGCTTTCTAGTGGCATGGCTCGACGTCGCAAAAGGCGTCAATCCAGGCATGGAAACTTGGCGCAACCTGATCGACGGTTCCAAAATCGTGATCGAAGAACCAAATTCCCCGCCTGTCGGCGCTGTCAACGCCAAGCTGGTCCGCATTGAAGCAGAACTTGTTTCCGGACCCGTCGCTGGCGATAGCGATAAGCCGATCAGGCATCCCGATCTCGCGCCAGCCAAGCGTTTCCTCTACTATCTCCTTCGGAGAATAGAAGTTGCTGAGATCATGCAGATCCAGCCCACGCACGACGATCGCGTTCAAAAGCGCGATTGTCGGCCGAGGCAATCCCACGTCGAGTACTGCTTGTCGATAGTCTTCGGGAAAGCGGACGCCTAGCTGCTGCTCAGCGGCACTCAAATCCCCCTCTAAGACTGACGCAGGGGGATAGCTAGGGGTAGTCCACTTCTCAACAAATCGCGAAAGTGACATGCTCGCTATTTTCCAACGCGAAGTAGACTTAACAGCTTGGGGACGCATGGCAACGCCCGCTTCCCAAACCATTTCGGTGAGCCCAGTTATGAATTCAGCTAGCGGTTTGCGCCGGGATTTTCCCGCTGCCCCGACAGAAACACCGTCGCTGCCGAAACCAAGGTGAGAGCGCCGTTTTTCAAGGCTGCCTCGTCAACGCGGAACTTGGCTTGGTGGAGCGGAAAGACCGATCCGACGTCTTCGTTGCGGATGTCGAGCCGGAAATAGACCGACGGAATTCTCACGCTGTAATAGGCAAAATCGTCGGCAATGCTCCACCCAGGCATGTTGAGCGCATTCTCCGCGCCGATGCTGGCCTTGGCGCCGGCAAGGATCAGTTCGGCCATCTCGGCATCGTTGACGACTCCGGGCTCGCCCCGATGGATGTCGACCTTCACCCTTGCGCCGTGGCTGGCCGCGACGCCCTCCAGCACCTCGCGAACCCGGCGCCAGGCGCGCTCGCGAGTAGCGTCATTGCCGCTGCGGATGGTGCCCTTCAAAGCGACTTTGCCGGCCGTGACATTGTAAGCATTGCCGCCATTGATGGCGGTCACCGAAATGACCAGCGGATCGTAAGGATTGGTCTCGCGCGAGACGATCTTCTGCAGTTCGCCCACCATGGAGCAGGCGACAGTCAACGCATCGATGCCTTCATAGGGTTTTGCCGCATGCGCGGCCGATCCGGTAACCAGGACATCGAACGTGTCGCAGGCCAGCGTGTAGGGACCAGAACCGACGGCGACCTTGCCCGACGGCGTATAAGGATCGACGTGGACGCAGAGCGCGGCATCGATGTCGTCGAGATGCCCTTCCGCCACCACTCGTTTGCCACCCGACGGCTCGTCCTCCTCGGCCGGCTGGAAGATCAGGCGGACGGTGCCGCCGAAACTGTCGCGCGTTCGATGCAGATGGGCGGCCACCGCAAACCCCATCGCGGCATGGGCATCGTGACCGCAGGCATGCATTACGCCGGGATTGAGCGACGCGAAGTCGACGCCGGACTCCTCCTCGATCGGCAAGGCATCGATATCGGCACGAATGGCGATTTTGCGGTTCGACGGCCGGCCGGTACCGACAATATCGACGGCAAGACCATAGCCGGCGACGTCGCGGATATTCTCGATCCCCTGCCCGGTGAGCATCTCCCGCAAATAACTTTGCGTTGCCGCTTCGCGGTTCGAAAGCTCCGGATGGCGATGCAAATGCCGGCGAACCTCGATCATCCGGTCGAGAATTCCGCCGTCGATGCTGATCGGGGCGGCAATCGCGCTATCCTCAGGGTTTGACATGGATTTCTCGCGGGAACCTGGTCAGGGTCTCGTTGCCGGTCTCGGTGATCAGGATGGTCTCGCTCACCTCGATGCCCCAACCCTCCATCCACATGCCGAGAATGGAATGAACGACGTTGCCGGGTTGAAGCACCGTCTTGTCGCCGGGCCTCAGGCTGATCGTGTGTTCGCCCCAGTCCGGCGGATAGGCGACACCGATGGAATAGCCGATGCGCGATTCCTTCTTCAGTCCGTAGCGTTGAATGACGTTGCGCCAGGCGGCTTCCACCGCTTCGGCGGTCGTTTCGGGCCTCGCCGCCTCGAGCACCGCGTCCATGCCTTCGATCACCGCCTTTGCCGTGTCCGAAACATTTGTCGGCGTCCTGCCAAGCTGCAGGGTTCTTGCGAGCCCGGCGGCATAGCGACGGCAGACCCCGGCGAGTTCGAGCGCGATCGTCTCGTTTTCGCCGAACCGCCTGTCGCTCCACATGATGTGCGGAGCGGAGGCATTCTCGCCGCCGAGGATGGTTGGAGGAAGGGCGGTGATGTCGCCGCAGAAGTCCGGGCTGCTGGCGATCTGTGCCGCCTGGATGGAGGCGATCGCGTCGCATTCGCGAACACCTGGCGCGATGACCTCGTAGGCCCGCGCGACAGCTGCCTCGGCCAGTCTCGATGCCTTGCGCAAGTAATCGATCTCGGGCGCCGATTTGACCGCGCGAATCCAGTTCACCAGAAGATCGGCGTCATGCCATCTGGCATTGGGCAGTCCGGCGACGAGCCGGGCATGGGCTTTCGGCGAGAAGTAATAGGCTTCGAGCTCGATGCCGATGTGACGATTGCCCCAGCCCTTGGCGACGATCCAGCCTGCTATCCAGTCCATGGGATGCCGATCGGCGCGCTGGACATGGTCCTCCGGGAAGCCGACAACGTTCTCGGGCTTCATCCAGGCGGTGAGCAGGCCGCCGGCGGCATCCATGGCGCGGCCGATCCAGACCGGCTCGACCTCCTCGATCGGAACCAGCACCATTTGCGGCGTGTAGAACGACCAGCCGTCATAGCCGGTTATGTAGTGCTGGTTGGCAACGTCATTGACGATCAGGACCTCAATACCTCGCCTTGCCATCTCGGCGCGGATCTTGCGAAGCCGCTGCTGGTATTCGTCGCGCTTGAACGGCAGTTCGATCATCTTTTCCCCATGCCTTGCTGGATCAACTGTCGCGGGCGTGCCGCCGCCTACCCTTGAAATGGTTTTGACCTAGCGGCAATCGGCCAAGCCGGCGCGTGGACAGGGCCTGGACCGATATGCCCGGTAATTTCCGGCCGCTCTGGGAAGGCCGTTGACTCGAGTTAAGTTGTAGGATGATATGTATCACCCGATATCCTGACATCGTCACTCCATGACCGTTCACCGCCTTTCGCCGGAAATCCTCAGCGCCATGCAGAGCGCTGTCGGGCAGAGCGGCGTCGCCATCTCCGGCTCCGACATGGCGAAATATCTCGGCGATTGGTCGGGCGATCATCGGGGCGCCGCGCTTGCCGTGCTGAAGCCGGCATCGGTCGCCGAGGTCCAGGCCGTGGTTCGGCTCTGCGGCGCGCTTGGACTCGGCATCATCCCGCAAGGCGGCAACACCGGACTGGTGGCAGGCGCGATCGACATCGAGGCGCGCGGCGCTGTGGTGATCAGCCTGGAGCGGCTGAACCGCATCCGCCTCGTCGACGCCGACAATTTCGTGCTGCAGGCCGATGCCGGCTGCGTCCTGCAGGCGATCAAAGACGTCAGCGAGGCGCATGACTGCCTGTTTCCGTTGGCGCTCGGCGCCCAGGGTAGCTGCCAGATCGGCGGCAATGCGGCGAGCAATGCCGGCGGCGTCAACGTCTTGCGTTACGGCATGGCGCGTGACCTCATCCTCGGCCTTGAAGTGGTGCTGCCCGACGGCGAACTGTGGGACGGCTTCTGCGGCCTGCGCAAGGACAATCGCGGCTATGACCTGAAGCAGCTTTTCATCGGCTCGGAGGGCACGCTCGGCATCATCACCGGCGTCGAGCTGAAACTGTTTCCGAGGCCGGCCCGCATCGAGACCGCCTATCTCGGCCTTGCCTCCTTCGAAGCGGCCGTCGCGCTGTTCCGGCAAGCGCGCCGGGCCACCGCCGACCTGATCTCGGCCTTCGAGATCATCGGCCAGGAATGCATCGATCTCGCGCGCCTGGTCGACGCCGATCTCGCATCGCCGGTCGAGGCTCCGGTTCATGTGCTGATGGAGCTTTCCGCCAGTGCCGCTGTCGACCTGCGTGCCTTGCTGGTCGATTTCCTCGCCGGCGCCATGGAGAGCGGCCTGGTCGCAGAAGCCCTGCTTGCCGACAGCGATGGCCACGCCAAGGCATTCTGGGCGATCCGCGAGGGGCTGGTCGAGGGCCAGGCAAAGCGCGGCTACCATGTGCGCACCGACCTTTCGGTGCGGATCTCGGACATTCCTGCGCTCGTCGACCAGGCGCGCCACTTCGTGGCGCTGGAGCATCCCGGCTGGCTGCCGCAGGCCTACGGCCATGCCGGCGACGGCAACATTCATTTCAACGTCCTGCCGCCGGAAGGCCTGACGGTGGTCGAGGCGCGCAACCGGGGCGCCGACATCACCGCCGGACTCTACCGCATCGCCAATTCGCTTGGCGGCTCGATCAGCGCCGAGCACGGCATCGGCCGCAGCCGCCATCGCGCCTTCTGGGCCGGGCTGGCGCCCGCCCATCGCCGGCTGGTCACCGCGCTGAAACAGGCGCTCGACCCTGAGGGCCTGATGAACCCCGGCTGCTTGCTGCCGCCAACGGAGACCGTTCCATGAAGCAAAGACTGGCCGCCATCGGCACCGTCGAAACGCTGCCGCACCGCGTCGCTGCCTTCCTCAGCCGCGAGATCGAATCGGGCGAGCTCAATCCGGGCACACGGCTGCCGACGGAACAGGAGCTTTCGGAAAAGTTCGGCGTCAGCCGCAACGTGGTGCGCGAGGCGATCGCCCAGCTTCGCGCCGACGGCATGATCGAGGCCCGGCAAGGCGTCGGCGCCTTCGTGCTGGCGCCGGAGCAGCGCGCCTCGATCCGCATCGACGGCGAGGCGCTGAAGGACAGCGAGAACATGGAGCGGCTGTTCGAGCTGCGCTGCATCCTCGAGGCCGAATCCGCGGCACTTGCCGCCGAGCGGCGCGGACAGGAGCACCTCGACGCCATCAAGGCAGCGCTCGACCGCATGAGCGGCGAGGAGCGCTGGGAGGAAGGCAGCATCGATGCGGACCTTCTGTTCCACCGCGAGATCGCGCGCGCCACCGGCAACAGCTACATCCACACCTTCATCTCCTTCGTCTGCGAACAGATCCGCCGCTCGATCCACTACGCCCGCCTGACCAACCCGCTGCACGATCTGGTCGAGGTCAATGTCGGCGAACATGTGCGCATCTACGAGGCGCTGGTCGCCGGCGATCCCAGCGCAGCCGAGGCAGCGATGCGCGCCCACATCATCGGCGCGGCGGAGCGCGTCGGCGTCAAGCTGCCGGCAGCGCGGCGCAAACAGTCCGGCAAGGGAAAGTAAAATGCCGATCGGGGACACAAACGCAATTTCGGATGTCTGCCTGCTCGTCGAGGACATCGAGCGCACGGTGGCGTTCTATGTCGAGAAGCTCGGCTTCCGGCTGCGCCGCCGCGCCGAGGGTTTTGCCGACTTCCATGGCGAGGGCGTGACGCTTGCCGCCTGGGAGATCGACCACATCAACCGGCATACCGGCGTGTCCAAGCTGAGATCGCCGCGCCAGGCGCACAAGGTCTGCGTGGCGGTGCGGCTCGACAGCCCCGGCGAGATCGACCGGCTGCATGGCGAGCTGAGCGCCAAGGGCGTGCCCTTCTATGGTCCGCCGGAAGACTATGTCTGGAACGCGCGCTGCGCCTACTTCACCGATCCCGACGACACGCTTTGGGAATTATACGCCTGGCTCGACGGCGGCCCCGGCGACTACCACGACGAACAGCCGTAGACGTCGCGCCGTGGGAGCGGCGCGCAATGAAGAAACCTCTTGCAACAGGAGCGAAAAATGAGTGGGAACAAGCATTTCGACATGAACCGCCGCAGCTTCGTGAAATCCGGCATCGCCGCCGTTGCCGCCGCGTCCGCCGGCATGCAGTTGGTGCTGACGCCAGGCGCCAAAGCGGCCGGCAAGGTCGTCATCCAGTATGACTGGCTGATGTCCAACGGCCAGATCGGCGATATCGCGGCCGTCGCCAACGGCTATTTCAAGGACGCCGGACTGGAAGTCGAGTTCAGCCCCGGCGGGCCAAATGCGGCGACCGTGCCGCCGGTGGTCTCTGGCGCCGCCCAGCTCGGCCAGTTCTCGGAAACGCCGCAGCTCTACGCGGCGCGCGCCAGCGGTGTGCCGGTGAAGATCATCGCCTGCGGCTTCCGCACCGGACCCTATGCCTTCACCTCGAAGCCGGCGAAGCCGATCCGCGGCGTCGCCGACCTCAAAGGCAAGAAGATCGGCATCCAGCCGACGGCGCGGTTCGTCATCGACGAGATCCTGGCCAAGAACGGCATCGATCCGTCGGAAGTCACCATCGTCAATGTCGGCTTCGACAAGGCGCCGCTGGTGCGCGGCGATGTCGACGCCATCGGCGGCTGGATCACCAACACGCAGGCGCTGAGCGTCGTCGGCGACGACCGCATCGACCTCCTCGTGCGCGATCTCGGGCTTAGTTCCTACGCCGATGTCTATTTCGCCACCGACAAGGCGATCGAGGAGAATGCAGACACGCTGGCGAAGTTCATCGGCGCCGTCGCCAAGGGTTGGGGCTGGGTGCATGCCAACCCGCAGGACGCGGTGAAGAAGATGGTCGCCGCCTATCCGGAGATGGATCTCGGCTGGGAGGAAAAGACGATCAACCTCGTTCTCAAGCTTTCCTTCGACGGCGCCACCGCCAAGGACGGCTGGGGCACGTTCGAGCCTGCCTCCATCGAGGAGCAGCTGGCGCTGCTCGACAAGGTCGGCCAGTACCCGAACGGCCGGCCGCAAGCCGCGGATGTCTACACCGCCAAGATCCTCGAACTGTCGGCCGCCGACCGGCCCAAGCTCGACGCGCCCGCCGCCTGATGGCGAACGCGATCGAGGCAAACCGACTGGATGTCGGCTATGGCGGCCGGCAGACGGCGGTGAAAGTGCTCGCCGGCCTCGACCTCGCGGTCGCGGCCGGCTCCTTCCTGTCGATCCTCGGGCCATCGGGATGCGGCAAGTCGACCCTGCTGCGCGTGGTCGCCGACCTGCTCGACCCGCTCGGTGGCACGATCAGCGTGCTTGGCGACACGCCGCATGCGGTGCGCTCGCGTCGCGATGTCGGCTTCGTCTTCCAGGATTCGACGCTGCTGCCCTGGCGCACGGTGCGCGACAATGTGCGTTTGCCGCTTGCAGTCGGGCAAGGCAGCCTGACGCGCAAGATCGAGGACCGCAGCGAGGAATTGCTGGAACTGATGGGGCTTGCCGGCTTCGGCGAGCGCCTGCCGCACCAATTATCGGGTGGCCAGCGCCAGCGCGTGGCGATCGCCCGCGCACTGCTCGGCGAACCCAGGCTGCTGTTGATGGACGAGCCCTTCGGCGCGCTGGACGAAATCACGCGCGACCGCCTCAACGACGAATTGCTGGCGCTGTGGCGGCGCACCGGCACGACCATCCTCTTCGTCACCCATTCGATCGCCGAAGCCGCCTATCTCGGCGAGCGGGTCATCGTGCTTGCCGCCAATCCGGGACGGCTGATCAAGGATCTCGACATGCGGCCGTTCAAGCAGGACGGCAACCGCTGCTCGCGCGAAGATCCGGCTGTCATCGCTGCCATGGCGGAACTGCGCGCGGCGCTGGAGCGCGCGTCATGAGACAGGCACCCTTGCCGCCGGCGCTGGCGATCGCGCTGCCCGTCCTTGGCGCGGCCTCCATCCTGTTCACCTGGCAGTTCCTGCTGCCGTGGCTCGGCGTGCCGGCCTATATCGTGCCGACGCCGACGGCGATATTCGGCGTCTTCCAGAAGAGCTTTGCATTGCTGCTCGGCAATCTCTGGCCGACGCTGATCGAGGCGCTGGCCGGCTTCGTCATCGGCAACCTCGCCGCCGTGATGCTCGCCGTGCTGTTCGTGCACAGCCGCGTGCTGCAGGCCGCTTACTTCCCGATCGTGCTGTTCTTCAACACCATCCCGATCCTGGCGCTGTCGCCGATCATCATCCTGATCTTCGGGCTCGGCATGACGCCGAAGATCGTCATAGCCGCGGTGATCTGCTTCTTCCCGACGCTGGTCAACATGATCCGCGGACTCGATTCGGCCAGCAGCAGCGAGCACGAGCTGTTCAGGGTTCTATCGGCGACGCGCTCGGAGATTTTCTGGAGCCTGCGCCTGCCGCGCGCGCTGCCGATGCTGTTCTCCTCGCTCAGGATTGCCTCCGCCACCGCCGTCATCGGCGCCATCGTCGGCGAATGGATCGGCTCGGACAAAGGGCTCGGCGCGCTGATCATCCAGGCGAGCTTCAACTACCAGTCCGATCGGCTCTATGCGGCGATCGTGCTGTCGTCGTCGTTGTCGATCGCCCTGTTCATCCTGGTTGTGGCGATTGAGCTTCGCATCATAAAATACTGAAATTGCTTTTAATTTCGCTCTGCTGATGGCGCCGGCGCGGACCCTCGCAGTCGTCGCCGGCAGGAGCCGTCCACAACACTAAAATATTTTTGAATTCCATTTGACTGAATAAATCTTCGGTGCGAAGCTCTACTCTCTTCGGGAGCGCAAGGCATGGCATTGCGGGGGACAAATCAGGAGTTCGGCCGGCCCTACAACCGACGCATCGTGCTGGAGTCCATCCGCCTCAACGGGCCGATCGCGCGCGGCGACATCGCCAGGGGCGTCGGTCTCACCGTGCAGACCGTGTCGACCATCGTGCGCGAACTGGAGGAACAAGGCTACATCCTGTCGCTGCGCGAAGAGCCGAAAGGCCGCGGCCTGCCACCGGCGACGCTCAGGATCAATCCCGAAGGCGGCTATGCCGTCGGCATCCACCTCACCCCGCTCGGCATCGACGCCGCGCTGATCAACCTCAGCGGCGACGTCATCGAAAGCATGCACAGCGAAGCGCCCAACGTGACGCCCGACCACGCGTTCGACCAGATCGGCGCCATGGTCCGCGACCTGGCCGGACGGCGGGCGGGCGGACGGGTGCTCGGCGTCGGCATGGCGCTGCCCGGCCCGTTCGGCGTCGAGTCCATGAGCTTCATCGGCCCGACGACCATGACCGGCTGGAAGGACGTGGCGCTGCGCGAGCGGCTGACGACGGCCACGGGTTTGCCGGCCTTCTTCGAGACCGACATGGCGGCCGCGGCCATGGGCGAGCGCCTCTACGGCCTCGGCACCGGATATTCCGACTACTACTACCTCTATTTCGGCGTCGGCCTCGGCGGCGCCATGGTGCATGATGGCAGCGTGCTGCGCGGCGCCTGGGGCAACGCCGGCGAGATCGGCCACATCCCGGTCGTGTTCGGCGGCGAACCTTGCCCATGCGGCAACCGGGGCTGCCTGGAGCGCTACCTCTCGCTCGAGGCGCGCGGACGCTGGCACGGCAGCGACGACGCCTGGGTGGCCGAGGTCGGCCCGGTTTTCCGCAATGCCATCACCATCATCGAGAACCTGTTCGACCCCGAGACGGTGGTCCTCGGCGGGCTGGCGCCGCCGGCGCTGCTCGAACGCCTGGCGGGAGCCGCAGAGCTGCCCAATTCGGTCTCGGCCCGCAAGGACCGCGTCACGCCGCGCATCGTCGTCGCCCGCGGCGGCCAGCATGCGGTGCTGCGCGGCGCGGCGGCACTTGCCGTTTCCGGGGTGCTCTCGCCGCGCTTCGGCCAGATCTTCACCGCCAAGCGGCAGCGCGGCGGCGACCTCCTGAAAGGCGGAGACATCGCGGCATGAGCGAACCCCTGCTGGTCCTCGACAACGTCACCAAGAACTATGGCGCCATCCAGGCGCTGAAGGGCATCAGCTTTTCGATCGGACGCGGCGAGGTCGTGGCGCTGCTGGGCGACAACGGCGCCGGCAAGTCGACGCTGGTCAAGATCATCGCCGGCGGGCTGGAGCCGACCTCCGGCCGCATGCTGTTCGAGGGCAAGGAGTTCCTCGCCAGATCGCCTGCCGAGGCCAAGGCGGCCGGTATCGAGACCGTCTACCAGGACCTGTCGCTGTGCACCAATGTCGACGTGGTGGCGAATTTCTTCATGGGCCGCGAGATCACCCGCAAAGTGCTCGGCGTCCCCGTGCTCGACGAGCGCGCCATGGAAGACGTGGTCGCCAAGGCGCTCGCCAATGCCGGCACCCGCATCCCGTCGTTGCGCACCAATGTCGAGCACCTCTCGGGCGGACAGCGGCAAGCGATCGAGCTCAACCGCTTCGTGCACTGGGGCGGCAAGCTGGTGCTGCTCGACGAGCCGTTCGCGGCGCTTGGCGTCGAGCAGACGCGACGCGGCCTCGACATGATCCGCCAGGTGGCGAACCAGGGCATCGGCGTCGTCATCATCACCCATATCATGCAGCAGGCCTTCCAGGTCGCCGACCGGATCGTGGTGATCCGGCAAGGCGTCGTGGCGGGCGATGTCGCACGCAACAAGACAAGTCCCGACGCGGTGATCAACATGATCACCGGAGAGACGCTGGCCGGTGCCGGACCGGCGAGCTGAGGGACAAATGAGGGGTCCGGCGCAAGAGGAGCGAACGACATGAAGAGAGTACTTCTTTCCGTCTTCGGTTTCCTGGCACTGGCCATTGCCACGCTCACGCCGGCATTCGCCCAGTCCAAGGGCACCGTCTATTATCTGGTGCCGACATTGCTCGATGAGTTCCAGACCGGTTCGGTGACCGCGCTGGAACTGTTCCTCAAGCAGGTCGGCTACGACTTCAAATCGCTGAACGCCGACAACAAGACCGACGCCCAGCAATCGCAGATGAACGACGTCATCGCGCTGAAGCCCGCTGCGATCGTGCTTGCGGCGGTCGATTTCAACGCGCTGAAGCCGTCCGTCGAAGCGGCCCGCGCCGCCGGCATCCCGGTGGTCGAATTCGACCGTCAGATCACCTCCACCCCGTCCGACTTCACCTCGGTCGCCGGCACGGTCGAGATCGGCTACGTCGCCGCCGACCAGGCCGAGAAGCTCCTGAAAGCGAAGAACGGGGCGGTGAAGGGCAAGATCCTGCAGGTGCTCGGCGATCCCGGCGATCCCTACACGCTCGACATCCAGAAGGGCTTCGAGGAGAAGATGAAGGCGTTCCCGGACGTCAAGATCATCTCGCTTCCGGCCATGCAGTGGGAAGCCAGCAACGCCGGCACCATCGTCGCCGACCAGATGCTCGCCAATCCCGACATCGACCTGATCTTCAGCCATGCCGCGCATCTCTCGGTCGCCGGCGTCGCCTCGCTCGAGGCCGCAGGCAAGAAGCCAGGCGACGTCATGATGATGAGCTCGAACGGCGCGCCGGTCGGTCTCGACCTGATCCGCAAGGGCTGGCTCAACGTCGAAGTCGAACAGCCGCTCTACGCCCAGGCCGCGGCTATCGCCATGTTCATGGACAAGATCGTCAAGAAGGAAGAGATCAAGCCCGGCGAATATGAGGTGCTTGGCCTGAAGTCGACGGTGACCAAGGAAGCCTGGGGCCCGAACATCAAGATCCCCGGCGCCGCCATCACCAAGGAGAACGTCGACAATCCGGCCTTCTGGGGCAACCAGAAGCCGCCGACCGAAACCGTAAAACCGGTCGAGTAACCACGAGGACCGCTCCGGGCTACCCGGCCCGGAGCGCCCCTCAAAAGCGCCGCGCGCGTCGAAACGCGCGAAGCCGCAACATTGTCAAACACGCGCGCCAACCGGATCAGCTCATGAACCCCCGCACCCGCCATGCTCTCGAGCTCATTCTCGACAATCTCGTCTGGTTCATGCTGGTCTTCGTGCTGGTGGTGTTTTCCCTGCTCATTCCGAACTACTTCCAGCTCGGCATCTTCGCCAACATCATCGAGGCCTCCAGCGTGCTGGGCGTGATGTCGATCGGCCTGGCGCTGGTCATCATCGCCGGCCACATGGACCTGTCGGTCGAATCGGTCGCCGCGCTCAGCGCCATGGCGGTCGGCATCCTGTTCTGCTCGTCGGGCATCGGCCTCGGCGTGCAACTGCACCCGCAATGGCTGATGGTTCCGGTTTCGCTGCTGCTCGCCGTCCTCGTCGGCGGCATCATCGGCGTCTTCAACGGCTTCCTGATCGTCAGGCTGAAGATGAGCGCCTTCATCATCACGCTGGCCTCCTACATCTGGGTGCGCGGCCTGGTGCTCGTCGTTTCCGGCGGCCGCTCGGCGCAGGACCTGGCGCCGGCGATCCGCTGGTTCGGCATCCAGCGGCTGATCGGCCTGCCGCTCACCGCCTGGATCGCCATCGCCTGTTTCGTCGTCTTCTCGCTGATCATGGCCAAGACGCCGTTCGGCCGGCATCTGGTGATGATCGGCGGCAACGAGACGGCGACCTTCCGCGCCGGCATCCGCGTCAATCGCAATTTGATCATCGCCTTCGTGCTTGCCGGCGCCATCGCCGGTCTCGCCGGCTGGCTGCTGGCCATCCGCACCTCCGGCGCCACCGCCAATCTCGGCGTCGGGCTTTTGTTCAACGCCTTCGCCGCCGTCGTCATCGGCGGCGTCAGCCTGAAGGGCGGCGTCGGCACCCTGCCCGGGGTCTATGCCGGCGTGCTCTTGCTCTCGGCCATCAACACGGCGATCAACCTGATGGGCCTGCCGGCCAATTTCACCCAGGTGATCCACGGCCTGCTGGTGCTGGCGGCGGTGCTGCTCGACGCCTTCAAGCAGACCATCCGGCAGAGGCTGGCATGACCGGCCGGCTGCAGGATAGGGTCGCGCTGATCGTCGGCAGCGCGCGCGGCATCGGCAAGGGCATCGCGCAGCGCTTCGCCGAAGAGGGAGCGAAGCTCGTCCTGGCCGACACCGAGGCCGGGGCCGGGCAAGCCACCGCGAGCGAGTTCGGCGCCGGCTTCATCCGCACCGACATCTCGCAAATGGCCGAGGCCGAGGCCGCCGTGGCGCTGGCGCTCGAGCAGTATGGCCGACTCGACATCCTGGTCCAGAATGCCGGCATTTATCCCTGGCAGTTGATCGAGAACACCAGCCCGGAGGACTGGGACAGGGTGATGGCGGTCAACCTGCGCGGCTCCTTCAATGCAACGCGCGCCGCACTGGTGCCGATGAAGGCGCAGCGGCATGGCCGCATGCTGTTCACCTCGTCGATCACAGGGCCGCATGTGACCAGCCCCGGCCACGGCCATTATTCGGCGACCAAGGCCGGAATCAACGGGCTGATCCGTGCCGCCGCGCTCGAATTCGCCGGCTACGGCATCACCGTCAACGGCGTCGAGCCCGGCAACATCCTCACCGAGGCGATCGAGCTGCATCGCGGTGCGGCCTATATCCAGAACATGCAGGACTCCATCCCGCTCGGACGGCTGGGCAGCCCGCGCGACGTCGCCAATGCCTTCCTGTTCTTGGCCTCCGACGACGCCAGCTACATCACCGGCACGACCATCGTCGTCGACGGCGGCCAGCTGCTGCCCGAGGGCAAGGATTTTCGGCTGCTGCCGCCATGATTGTTGACGGGCGTCGGCGAACGGCGAGATTCGCTTCAGGGTGACTGCTTCAAGATGGCTGGGATGGTGGGCGATGACGGGCTCGAACCGCCGACATCTTCGGTGTAAACGAAGCGCTCTACCAACTGAGCTAATCGCCCGCTCCGGGCCGGACCTTTAAGCAGTTAGGGCAGGCTTCGCAAGGCCAAATGAACAGGCGCCGCGTTGGCCGCGTGGCGGTTTTCCAGCGTAAAGAGGCGGTTGTCAAAAAACCTTCTCCAGTTTGCTGATAAGGTGCTTTGCCGCGCTTGACACCCGGTGGCGAACCCCTTATCCAGCGGCCCAACGACGAACACGGCTGACACGTGGTCGTCAAGTGCGCGGGTGTAGCTCAGTCGGTTAGAGTGCCGGCCTGTCACGCCGGAGGTCGCGGGTTCGAGCCCCGTCACTCGCGCCATTTCTTTCAAGGGCCTAGGCCCTGACTCTGCAGAAAAGCTTCAACTTTCAGGAACCGGCTTGTGCCCGCTGCGGCGGCACGCCGGTTTTCGCCATTCAGGCCGGCGGCGTGTAATTTGCCGACATCCGGCCCGCCTCGGTGCCTTTCGATCCACGTTTGTAGATCAGGCCGACAACCAGACCGATATATCCAACCTGAAGAATGACCAGCGCAAGAATGGCCCAGCCGAGCGCCTTCCAGACCGAGCCGGTTTCTATTTCGGCCCAGATTGCCGTGATGAACGACGTTGCGAGCATGCCCACTAGAAACTGAGGAAAATACATGGCTGCAGCACTCTCGTCTTGGCGATTCAGGCGGCTTTCAAACTCAGTTGCTAAAGAGCCCGCCGCTCCATTTCTGGAGCGGCGGGGCCCCCCGAATTTGCCCCCCGGCTGCCGGGGTAATTAACGACCCCGGGCATTGCTGACAGTGCAATTGCGATGCCAGAAATGATGACCCATTACGGGACACTCGGGGCAAAGGCGCAAGACCGCATTGCCGATAAACATTACCTGTGGCTAATATGTCACCTTGGCCGGAAGGGACCAAGGTGAAGAGGGTTTTGGCAGGTTTTCTGGCCGCGATGCTGGTGGCGTCGGCAGGTCGGTGCTGGTCCAAGGACACCGACAAACAGATTTCCGAAACCGCCCTGAGAACGCTCAGCGCCCAGATGTATTCCGGCATTCTGAGCCATGAATACCTGTATG
The DNA here is from genome assembly GCF_004791545.1 of Mesorhizobium sp. M4B.F.Ca.ET.214.01.1.1. NCBI lineage: Bacteria > Pseudomonadati > Pseudomonadota > Alphaproteobacteria > Hyphomicrobiales > Phyllobacteriaceae > Mesorhizobium > Mesorhizobium sp. M4B.F.Ca.ET.214.01.1.1. The sequence continues at coordinate 203,244 of NZ_SRUX01000013.1, read as the reverse complement.
GACGACGCTATCCGCAAAGCCGAATCGAGAACGGCTTCAAAAGGCACTTCGAGGAGATGAAGCTGCAGTTGATCGCCGATGGGTACACCATCGTGCCAGGCGCGGAAGGGCGCAACTCACAGCGGCCCCTTTCGGAGATGGCATTTGACGCCAAACGCCGGCTCGGCCTCCCGCGTCAATTCGGTGCCTTGAAGCGTATTGGCTCGACGACAATCCCGACTGGTGAGGCAAGCAAGAGCCGCTGTCGACCTCAAGTCCGCGCCAGCAGCGCCTCGACCTCCTGCAGCGTCGGCATGGACGGCGCAGTGCCGGGGCGAGTCACCGAAATGCCGGCGACGGCGCAGGCGAACTTTACCGCCTGCAGCGGCTCGACGCCTTTCGCCAGGGCCCCCGCGAGGCCGCCATTGAAGGCATCGCCGGCGCCCGTCGTTTCCACAACCGGCCCGGCATTGACGGCGCCTACATGGTCGGAACGATCCTTTGTGTGGAGCAGCGCGCCCTTCTCGCCAAGCGTGACGATGACCGCGCCGACACCTTTCTCGAGCAGGCTGTCGGCGGCGCGGCGGGCGTCGTCGATGGACGACACCTTGATGCCGGTCAGTTCCTCGGCCTCGGTCTCGTTGGGCGTGACATAGTCGCAAAGCGTATAGATGCGGTCGGGCAGCCTGGCGGCCGGGGCCGGGTTGAGGATCGTCGTCACCCCTGCCCCGCGCGCGATCTCGAGCGCCCTCAGCGCGGCCTCGATCGGCTGCTCGAGCTGGGTGACGAAGACGCCGGCCGAGCGGATGAGGCCGGCATGGGCATCGATGTCGGCGGGCGAGATCAGCATCGCCGCGCCCGGACTGACGATGATGGCGTTGTTTCCGGTCGTCTCCTCGACGAAGATATAGGCAGCGCCGGTGTAGCTGTCCGGGGTGTCGATGACCGCCGCCTTGACGCCGGCCGCTTGCCAGGTGTGCCTGGCCATGTCGGCGAAGGCATCGACGCCGAGCCGGGTCAGGAAGGTGGTGTCGGCGCCCAGCTTGCCGGCGGCGACCGCCTGGTTAGAACCCTTGCCGCCTGGGCCCAGCTTGAACGAGTTGCCGAGGATGGTCTCGCCCATGCGCGGCTGGCGGTCTGCGCGGTAGGCGGTGTCGGCGACGAAGACACCCAGGATGACGACAGGCTTGCCGGCGGCCATCGCCCTACTCCGCATCCGGCGGAATGACGCCCTTGCGGAAGGCGAAGCAGCCATAGAAGCGGCGCTCGCCTGTCTGGATGACGCAATAGGCCTTCTTGGCGCGCTCGTAGAAGGCGTAGCGCTCGATCGAGATCATCGGCCAGGCCTTGCCCTCGGCCTTGTCGATCTCCTTCTGCACCTCCTTCTGCACCGGCGGGATCTCGTCAGGATTGCCGACGATCTCCATGCGGGCGGCCGCGTCGTCGACAAAGCTGTCCAGCGGATAGAGCGACAGCACCGCCTTCACCACCTCCGCCGCCGGCGCGTCGATGCGCAGCAGATAGCCGAGCTCCGTCTGGCGGGCGACCGAATCGGCCGGGAAATTGGTGTCGCAGATGATCAGGTCGTCGCCGTGGCCCATCGCCCGCAGTGCCTGGAGCACGTCGGCATTGAGCAGCGGATTGATCCCTTTGAGCATGGCAGTCCTCGCAAAAAATCTGTTGGAGATCAGAGCCGGTTGCCGGTCTCTGCGTCGAAAAGGTGAAGCTGGTCGAGACGTGGCCGAAGATGCAGCGTGTCGCCCGGCTTGAAGTCGTGGCGCTCGCGGAACAGCGCCACCATCTCGCTTTCGCCGAAGCGCACGAAGACCAGGGTCTCGGAGCCGGTCGGCTCGACCACGGAAATCCTGGCGGCGACGCCGTCGGGATGGATTTCGAGATGCTCGGGCCGTACGCCGTAGACGACGTTCTGCCCGTCCCTGGCGGTGCTGCCGGGGGCAAGCGGAAACGCTGTGCCGGATATGTCGACGACCGGCTTGTCGCCCTTGCGCACGACGCCCTTCAGAAGGTTCATCGCCGGCGAGCCGATAAAGCCGGCGACGAAGAGGTTGGCCGGACGGTCGAACAGCTCCAGCGGCGCGCCGACCTGCTCGATTCGGCCGTCGCGCATCACCACGATCTTGTCGGCCATGGTCATGGCCTCGATCTGGTCGTGTGTGACGTAGATGGTCGTTGTCTTCAGCCGCTGATGCAGTTCCTTGATCTCGGTGCGCATCTGGACGCGCAGCTTGGCGTCGAGATTGGACAGCGGCTCGTCGAACAGGAACACCTGCGGGTTGCGCACGATGGCGCGGCCCATGGCGACGCGCTGGCGCTGGCCGCCGGAGAGCTGGCGCGGATAGCGCTTGAGATAGGGCGCGAGGTCGAGGATGTCGGCGGCGCGCTTGACCCGCTCGGCGACGATCGCCGGATCGGTCTTGCGCAGCTTCAGCGCGAAGGCCATGTTCTGCTCCACCGTCTTGTGCGGGTAGAGCGCGTAGTTCTGGAACACCATGGCGATGTCGCGCTTCGCTGGCGGCAGATTGTTGACGACGCGCTCGCCGATCGCGATCGTGCCGCCGGAGACGGTTTCCAGCCCGGCCACCATCCGCAAGAGCGTGGACTTGCCACAGCCGGAAGGACCGACCAGCACGACGAACTGGCCGTCGGCGATATCGACGCTGACATCGTGCAGGACCTTGACGGGTCCGAACGCCTTGGCCACATTGGTGATCGCGACTTGAGCCATCATCTCCCCTATCGTTTTCGGTGAAGCTAGCCATTGCCAACGGCAAGGGCAAGTCAGTATATTATAGATAAAAAGCCATTCCTGTTGACAAGGTAATCGATTACGCGAATAGTGGCGAGCGCAAAATCCGATGATCGGTGCTTTGCCGGAAATCGGATCTCCACGCGACGCAGGGTGGGGTCCCACGTCCCCATATGGTATAGGAGAAACGCAGACGTTTCGGCGTCCGATAGGTTGGCACGTCAAATTCACGGCTTTTGTTCTGGGAGGAATGTAGATGAGAGTCGGTCTTTACGAAAAACTGGTCCGCGCGGGTGCCACCCGGCGTGACATTCTCAAGGGCGCGGCCAGCATGGCCGCGATCGCCGCGGCTTCAGGCGCCGGCCTCGGCGCGCTGACCCGGCCGGCCGCCGCGGCCGACGATCTGCGCGCGAAGATCCTGCAGATCCCCGGCGTCGGCAAGGGTCAGCCGACCGATGCCGATTTCCAGAAGGTCGGCGAGCTCTGCCTCGAAGCCACCAAGGCCAACGTCAAGGAAGGCGAGTTCGCTGGCGTCGAGCTCACCTTCATGGGCCTCAACAACCAGAACCTGCACAATGTTCTGTTCCGCGGCTTCCTGAAGCCGTGGGAGGCCTATACGGGTGCCAAGATCAGCTGGATCGACCTGGCGCAGGCCGACTACAACGCCCGCCTGCAGCAATCGATCGCCACCGGCACCGTCGACTTCGACATCATCGAGATGGGCGCGCCCTTCGAAGGCGATGTCTGCGGCAAGGGCCTCACCTCCGAAATGCCCGACTGGGTCAAGAAGCAGATCGATTTCGACGACCTGGTCAACTACCTGAAGCCGCCGGTCGGCACCTGGAACGGCAAGCAGTACCGCGTCACCATCGACGGCGACGCGCACAACTTCAACTACCGCACCGACGTGTTCGCCGATGCCGATCTCGCCAAGGCGTGGAAGGAAAGCGGCGCGACGACAGAATGGGGCGTGCCGAAGACCTGGCAGGAAGTGCAGGCCGTCACCAAGTTCCTCAAGGGCAAGCAGTTCAAGGGCCAGGACGTCTATGGCTATCTCGACGCGCCCAAGCCCTGGGGCGGCTTCGGCTTCTACTTCCTCGGCAGCCGCGCCAGCGCCTATGCCAAGCATCCCGACGACAAGGCCTGGCTGTTCGATGCCGACACGATGAAGCCGCGCATCAACAATCCGGCGTGGGTGCGGGCGATCCAGGACGTCATCGACGCCCTGCCCTCGGAGCCGCCAGACCAGATCAACGCCGATCCGAACACCACCGGCTTCCAGCAGTTCCTGGCTGGCACCGGCTCGATGATCCCGTGGTGGGGCGACATCGGCTCCAACGTCAAGACGAACGACTCGTCGGTCATCGGCGACGTCACCGGCTTCTCGATCCTGCCCGGCTCGGACGACGTCTACAATTCGAAGACCGGCCAGTGGGACAAGCTTGCCAGCGGGCCGAACTACTCGCCGAACTGCGCCTATCTCGGCTGGGGCGTCTATGTCATGGCCCGCGTCGACAGCGACGAGAAGAAACAGAAGGCGGCCTGGTCGGCGGCGGCCCATCTCGGCGGCAAGGACCTGTCGCTCTGGTGCGCGGCCTATCCGTCGGGCTTCCAGCCGTACCGCAACAGCCATTTCAACATTCCGGAATGGGTGGCGGCGGGCTACGACGAGGCGTTCATCAGCTCCTACCTCAAGTCCGAGGGTGACAGCTACAACCATCCGAACGCGGCGATCGAGCCACGCATCCCCGGCATCTTCCAGTACTACAGCGCCGCCGAGGACATCCTGGCCAACACCTTCGCCGGCAAGATGAAGGCGCAGGAAGGCGCCGATGCCATCGCCGCCGCCTGGGAGAAGCTCACCGACCAGATCGGCCGTGAAAACCAGATCAAGCTCTACAAAGCCTCGCTCGGCGTGTAGCCTGATCGCATGATGAACCGGGGTCCGGCGACGCGTAGCCGCCGGACCCCGTTTTGACCGGCCAGCCGGTCGCTTTGTATCGACGGACGGGACGCGTGGCTGACCAGACCTTGCCCACCAATGCATGGCCGGCAAACGGCGTTCCAGCCGATCTGATCCCACCCGGCCGCAAGCGGCTCGGTTTCGCCTTGATGGCCGCGGCGACGCTCGGCCTGCTCGCCGTCATCGCGCTGCAGATCCTCTACAAGACGGAAGTCACCACGCTCGGCTTCGATACCTGGCGGCCGATCGTCTATGCCTATGTGCTGTGGGGCGTGGCGCTGGGCGTCGGTCAGGTGCTGACGCGCGGCGAGGACGGTCAGCGCGCGCTTTTCCTGCTTCCCGCGCTATTGTTCACCATCGCCATGGTGGTGTTCCCGACGTTGTTCGGCTTCTACATCGCGCTGACGGACTGGAACCTTAGCTCCTTCTCCGGCCGCAAATTCAACGGGCTCGACAATTTCTGGCAGATGCTGGCCGACCCATACTACCGCAACGCGCTGTTCAACATGGTGCTCTACGTGCTCGCGGTGTTCGTCGAATACATCATCGCCTTCGGCCTGGCGCTGCTCCTCAACGCGCAGATCCGCGCGCGCAAATTCTTCCGGGTCGTCTTCCTGATGCCCTTGATGCTGTCGCCGGTCGCGGTGTCATGGATGATCGGCAAGTCGCTGATGGAGTATCGCTTCGGTCCGGCCGCGACGCTGGCGCGACATCTCGGCTGGGACAATCCAGCCTTCTTCTCCAATCCGATCACCGCGCGCATCTCGATCATGGTGCTGGACGCCTGGACCTTCATCCCGTTCATGATGATCATGCTGCTTGCCGGCCTGCAGGCGATGTCGCGCGAGGTACTGGAGGCGGCCCGCGTCGACGGCGCCACCACCTGGCAGACGTTCTGGCAGGTCACCTTCCCGCTGATGCTGCCGGTGTCGGTGACGGCGGTGATCCTGCGCATCATCTTCAAGCTGAAGCTGGCCGACATCATCATCACCGTGACGTCGGGCGGCCCCGGCGGCGCCACGGATTCGGTGTCGAGCTTCATCTACCGCGAGTACCGCGACCGCTCGAATGTCGGCTACGGCACGATGCTGGCCATGGCCTATCTCGTCATCATCATCGTGTTCGTGACCTGGCTGCTGAAATTCGCCAGCCGTTTCGTGCGCAACGTCAACTGAGCGGCCGGCAACATGAGCGTCCAGACCACCGACTATTCCGTCTCCGAAATCAGCTCGCCGGCGAGCTTCCTGACCAGCCGCGTCTTCATCTATGGCGCGCTGGTGTTCTGGTCCTTTATCTGCCTGTTCCCGATCTACTGGACGATCACGACGTCATTCAAATCGGCGGTCGACGTCACCCAGGGCCATCTGATCCCCTTCGTCGACTTCCAGCCTGACTGGAAGGGCTGGCGCTCGCTCGGCCTGTCGCCGGACTCGATCACGCAGACCTCGACCGTGCGCGACGAGTTCTTCAAGCGCTTCATGAATTCGGTCATCGCCTCGGTCGGCGCGTCCGGCCTCGCCATCATCATCGGCAGCCTCGCCGCCTACGGCCTGACCCGCTACCGCTACCACTTCGCCTGGTTCAAGAACGAGGACATATCCTTCTTCTTCCTGTCACAGCTGATCCTGCCGCCGGTGGTGCTGGCGCTGCCCTTCCTGGTGCTCTACCGCGAGGTCGGCCTGCTCGACACGCGCGTCGGGCTGATCCTGCTCTACACGCTGATGGTGCTGCCGATCGTCATCTGGATTATGCGCGACCAGTTCAACTCGATCCCGGTCGAGCTCGAGGAAGCAGCGCTCGTCGACGGGCTGTCGATCTGGGGAGCTTTCTTCCGCATCGTCATGCCGATCGCGCTGCCCGGCATGGTCGCCGCCTTCATCCTGGCGATGGTGCTGTGCTGGAACGAGTATTTCTTCGCCGCGCTTTTGACCTCGACCGACGCCAAGACCATTCCCGTCATGGTGGCGAGCCAAACCGGGTCGCAAGGCATCAACTGGTGGTCGATGGCCGCACTCGCCACCGCCGCCATCACGCCGCTTGCCGTCATCGGCATCCTTCTGGAACGCTACCTGATCATGGGCATGACGGCCGGCGCGGTGAAGTAGCGCTTCAGCCCGCTGCCTGCCCCAGGAAGGCGGAGCTTATCCGGTCGCGAAACATCTCGGCGGTTGCGGCGGCGCCGAAATCGCGCGTCTCAAAACGCTCGCCCTTCAGCGTCGTCAGGACCACCGAGAAGGTCGGGCCGCCGCTGTCCCATTCGATCGTGCGCAGACCGAAATCGGCAATGTCGTCAGGGCCGAGACGATAGCGGCGCAGGAAGAACGGATTGCGCGTCACGATATCGATGCGACCGGAGCTGACGATCCAGCGCACCGCTGGACTGAAGAGCGCGGCGAGCGCAAGCGGGATGCCGACCGCATAGGCGCCGAGGATGATGAACAGGAAAAAGGGGCTGGCAAAGTTCGGTGGCCAGACGCCGCGATAGAGCTCCCAAGTAGGGACGATGATGCAAAACAGACCGGCAAGGCCAAGGAACAGGCGCTTGGCGACGTGCATCGGAACGTCGTGCCGCAACCGTCCATCGCTGCCGATCTCGTCCATTCCGGCCCCCTTAGCCCGGCGATCATGGCGGCGGATGATGAAAATAGGCGTAACGATCCGGAAGGCGCGTTTCTGTCGGGCGTGGCCAGACGCTGCTCGCCGCGTCAGGCCGACAGGAGGGCACGCAGATGCTCAAGGATCATGGCGACGCCCTTCCTGCCCAGCTCTGCCGAAGCTTCCGACGCGCTCGCCGTGTACCAGCTTGTATTATCGGCGAAGCGGCCGGCGTCGACCGCTTCGGGGCACAGCGCCAGCATCAGCGAGGTTTCGCCGATGCCGGCATGGTCGAACGGGTACTGGCCGTTCATGGCGGCCGACATCAGCGGATGCACCTGAACCCAATTGAAGAAGTTCTCGCCCTTGGCATGGCCTGCATAGTAGTCGGCCATTGTTTCGGAACCCCACCAGCCCTCGCCGCGCTGCTTTTCCAGGAAGCGGAAGATCGCCTGTCGGCCGGCGGCCTTGAAAGCGAGGTCGGTCGGCATGCCGGCGGTGAAATTCTCGGTCTGGTGGTGGATGATGGCGTGGATGTTGCGAAAGCCGATGCGCAGCAGGCTGAAGAACAGCCCCTCGGCGAACGGCGCCAGCTGATTGCCGCCGACCTGCACCGAGCCGCCGCCTTCCGGCGGCGCCACCGCATAGCTCGCGGCGCCATAGTAGAAGGCTGGCAGAATAACGATGTCGGCCTCCTTCTCGAACAATTCCAGTGTCTTGACGACGGCCAGCGTGTCCATGCCGACGGCCATGTGCTCGCCATGATACTCGAGCACGCCCAGCGGCAGGACGACCGGCCAGTTTTCGGCGATCGCCTTGCGGATCTGGTGCGGCAGCATCAATTCGTAACGCATCGCCCCTACTCCATATTGGTGTGGCGGGCGCGCATCGCCTCCGGCGAGGCGCCGGTCAGGGCCTTGAGCTTCAGCACCATCACTTCGAACAGCAGGAACAGCGCGCCCTCGAACAGCGAGCCCATCGGCAAGACGGAGGTCTTTGCCGCGCCCTGGTCGCTGGCCATGGTCTGCGCCGGGATCAGCAAGGTGAAATCGGCGAGCCTGGCCGCGCTGCTTCCGCTTTCGGCGGTGACGAGCAGGACCTTTGCGCCCGCATCCCGCGCAACCCGTATCAGGGTCAGCACCGTCGTGGTCTCGCCCGGCCCGGAACTGACCAGGAAGACGTCGCCCTTGCCCAGCGGCGGCGTGGTCATGTCGCCGACCACCGACACCGGCAGGCCGAGATGGTAAAGCCGCATGGCGAAACCCTTGACCTGCAGCGCCTCGCGGCCGCAGCCATAGACGGCGATCCTGCCGGCCCCGACGAGCACTTCGCAGGCGGCGTCGATGCCGGCCCCGTCCACCTTGGCCAGCACGCCGCCGAGTTCCTCCAGCGCGCTCGCGAACAGATCCGTACCGGCCTTGGTCATGATGGCTTCACCAGTTTGCCCAGGGGTTGAAAAGGTGGAAGCTTCTGGTCACGCCTTCCCGGGAAAGGCTTGTTTTTGTTCATGCTATCACCGCGAAAATGCCTGTCCAACGGCCGTCGGCGCTTTTGCTGTACCACGGGCGTGATAGTGTCATGTCAGACAAATCAGCCCCAGGAAAACTCCACGACATGAAGACACGGCATTTCGACCGCATCGGCAATGGCGGCATCGACTTCACCGAACTCGGCTTCGGCACGGCGCCGCTCGGCAACCTCTATCGCGCCGTCTCCGACGAGGACGCCCATGCCACGCTGGAAGCGGCCTGGAACACCGGCTGCCGCTACTTCGACACAGCGCCGCTTTACGGTCTCGGCCTCTCGGAAACCCGGCTCAACCCGTTCCTGCGCGGCAAGAAGCGCGACGATTATGTGCTGTCGAGCAAGGTCGGGCGCCTGATGCGCGCCTGTCCGCCGGCTGAGCGCACCGGCATCGGCAAGTTCTTCGACACGCCGTCGCGCCGGGAGGTCTACGACTACAGCTATGACGGCGTCATGCGATCCTTCGAGGCTTCGCTGGAGCGCCTCGGCGTCGACCGCATCGACATCCTGTTCGTCCACGACGTCGACATCTTCACCCACGGCAGCAAGGAGGCCTCCGACCGGCGCATCGAGGAGTTCATGACCTCCGGCTATTATGGTCTGCTTTCGCTGCGCGACCAGGGCGCGATCAGGGCCTTAGGCGGCGGCATCAATGAATGGCAGGTGTGCCAGACATTGGCCGAGCGCGGCGATTTCGACCTTTTCCTGCTGGCAGGACGCTACACGCTGCTGGAGCAGGAGGCTTTGCAGTCCTTCCTGCCGCTCTGCCAGAAGCGCGGCATCGGCATCGTGCTCGGCGGCCCCTACAATTCCGGCATCCTGGCCACGGGGCCGAAGCCGGGAGCCTTCTACAACTATTCGGAGGCGCCGAAGGACGTGCTCGATCGAGTGGCGCGCATCGAGGCGGTTTGCAAGCGCCACGGCGTGCGCCTCATCGAGGCGGCGTTGCAGTTCCCGCTGCAGCATCCGTCTGTCGTGTCGGTGATCCCCGGCGGCCAGCGGCCGGGCGAGGTCGAAAGCAACCGCGCGTTGCTCGACGTCAAGCTGCCCGAAGCTCTCTGGAGCGATCTGAAGCAGGAAGGGCTGCTGCGCGCGGACGCGCCGACGGGCTGATCTGCCGTGCTGGCGGTGGCAAAAGAAAAGCCGGGCAAGCCCGGCTTTTCTGATCTTTAAAGAAAAAGGTCTTAGTTGACCGCGTCCTTGAGGCCCTTGCCGGCCGAGAATTTCGGCACGGTGCGCGCCGGAATCTTCACCTCGGCGCCGGTCTGCGGGTTGCGGCCGGTCGAAGCAGCGCGTTTTGACACGGTGAAATTTCCGAAGCCGACAAGCCGGACATCGCCGCCCTTCTTCAGTTCGCCAGTGATCACGGAAAACACCGCATCGACGGCTGACTGCGCGTCACCCTTCGAAATGCTCGCGGCATCGGCGACAGCGGACACCAGTTCGTTCTTGTTCATCAAAATTCCCTTCCATGAGAAAACCGGAACTTTCGACTCATCCGGCAGGAAACGGACTTTAGAAAGAAGCGTTCCTGCAACCAAGTCGAAAAAGCGGAAAAAATCCGAAAAAAGCCCGGAATTCCGGGGTTTTTCACATTAAAAAGCCGGGCGCGAGGCCCGGCTTTCGTTTTGTGCGCTGCAACTTTAGCCAAATCTAATGCGCAAGCGACTTTCCGGCATCGTCGCCGCTGTCGGCCGCGGCCGGGGCGTTGACCGGCTCGACCCACTCGATCGCCTCCGGCATCCGCACCAGCGCGTGACGCAGCACTTCGCCGACCCGCGAGACCGGAATGATCTCCATGCCGTTCTTCACGTTGTCCGGGATCTCCGCCAGGTCCTTGGCGTTGTCTTCCGGGATCAGCACCTTCTTGATGCCGCCGCGCAGCGCGGCCAGCAGCTTCTCCTTGAGACCGCCGATCGGCAGCACCCTGCCGCGCAGCGTGATTTCGCCGGTCATCGCCACATCGGCCTTGATCGGAATACCGGTCAGCACCGAGATGATGGCGGTCGCCATTGCCACGCCGGCCGACGGGCCGTCCTTCGGGGTTGCCCCCTCCGGCACGTGGACGTGGATGTCACGCTTGTCGAACAGCGGCGGCTCGATGCCGAAATCGAGAGCGCGCGAGCGGACATAGGAGGCCGCCGCCGAGATCGATTCCTTCATCACGTCGCGCAGGTTGCCGGTCACCGTCATGCGGCCCTTGCCGGGCATCATGACGCCTTCGACCGTCAGCAGTTCGCCGCCGACTTCCGTCCAGGCAAGCCCGGTGACGACACCGACCTGATCGTCAGCCTCGACCTGGCCGAAGCGGTAGCGCGGCACACCGAGATAGTCGGCGAGATTGTCGGCGGTGATGGTGACCGACTTCTTCTTCGTCTTCAGGATCTCGGTCACCGCCTTGCGCCCGAGCTTCATCAGCTCGCGCTCCAGGCTGCGCACGCCCGCCTCGCGGGTGTAGGTCTGGATGATGCCGCGGATCGCGTCCTCGCCAACGGAGAACTCCTTCGGCTGCAGCGCGTGATCGCGGATCACCTTCGGCATCAGGTGCCGCTTGGCGATCTCGATCTTCTCGTCCTCGGTGTAGCCGGCGATACGGATGATCTCCATGCGGTCCATCAACGGCGCAGGGATGTTCAGCGTGTTCGCCGTCGTCACGAACATCACGCTCGACAGGTCGTATTCGACCTCGAGGTAATGATCCATGAACGTCGAGTTCTGCTCGGGATCGAGCACCTCGAGCAGGGCCGATGACGGGTCGCCACGGAAGTCCTGGCCCATCTTGTCGATCTCGTCGAGCAGGAAGAGCGGGTTGGACTTCTTGGCCTTCTTCATCGACTGGATGACCTTGCCGGGCATCGAGCCGATATAGGTGCGCCGGTGGCCGCGGATCTCGGCCTCGTCGCGCACGCCGCCAAGCGCCATGCGGATGAACTCGCGGCCGGTCGCCTTGGCGATCGACTTGCCGAGCGAGGTCTTGCCGACGCCGGGAGGACCGACGAGGCACAGGATCGGCCCCTTGATCTTCTTCTGGCGGCTCTGCACGGCGAGATACTCGACGATGCGGTCCTTGACCTTGTCGAGGCCGAAATGGTCGGTGTCGAGCACGTTCTGGGCAAAGGCCAGGTCGTGCCTGACCTTGGAGTTCTTGCCCCACGGGATCGACAGGATCCAGTCCAGATAGTTGCGCACGACGGTCGATTCAGCCGACATCGGCGACATCGTCCTGAGCTTCTTCAACTCGGCTTCCGCCTTCTCGCGGGCCTCCTTGGAGAGCTTGGTCTTCTTGATGCGCGCCTCGATCTCGGCGGCCTCGTCGCGACCGTCCTCGCCTTCGCCGAGCTCCTTCTGGATCGCCTTCATCTGCTCGTTGAGGTAGTACTCGCGCTGCGTCTTCTCCATCTGGCGCTTGACGCGCGAGCGGATGCGCTTCTCCACCTGGAGCACGGAGATCTCGGCTTCCATGAAGCCCATCGCCTTTTCCAGCCGTTCCTTGACGGAAAGCGTGGCCAGCATCTCCTGCTTCTCGGGGATCTTGATGGCAAGGTGCGAGGCAACCGTGTCGGCGAGCTTGGAATAGTCGTCGATCTGGCTGGCGGCACCCACCACTTCGGGCGAGATCTTCTTGTTCAGCTTGACGTAATTCTCGAAGTCGGTGACGACCGAGCGGGCCAGAGCCTCGATCTCGACCTCTTCCTCCTCCGGCTCGACCAGCGCCGAAGCACGGGCCTCGTGGAAATCGGGACGGTCGGTGAACGAGACGATCTTGGCGCGCGAGGCGCCTTCGACCAGCACCTTCACGGTGCCGTCGGGAAGCTTCAGCAATTGCAGCACGTTGGCGAGCGTGCCGATATCGAAGATGGCATCGGGCTCGGGATCGTCGTCGGCTGCGTTCATCTGGGTCGCAAGCAGGATCTGCTTTTCCTGACCCATCACCTCTTCCAGCGCCTTGATCGACTTTTCGCGCCCGACAAAGAGCGGAACGATCATGTGCGGAAACACAACGATGTCGCGCAGCGGGAGGACCGCGAAGACGCCGTCGCCGGGAGCCCTGGATGTTTTGGCCATTGTCCAACCTTTCATGTCGCGGCCGCCAGTCGGCCAACCGCGAATCTCATATTAACGACCGAGGATCGTTCCGCCTACCACCGTTTGTGACGGGAGTTTTACAGCACAGAATTCGGCACCTCGGCCTTCTGCTGTTAGTTGGATGTGTAAGCGGCAAAGATCAAGGGCAAACACGGTCCGTTCATCCTACTCCATCGGTCAGGCGGCACACCGTTTCACAGCAAAACGGCGCCCGTCGGGCGCCGTTCCACAAAAACTATGGGCCAGGTGCCATGTCAGGCGCTGACGTTGCCCTTCTTTTCCTTCTGCTCGGAATAGATGTAGAGCGGCCGGGCGTTGCCGGAGACCACCTCTTCCGAAATCACCACCTCGCGCACGCCTTCCAGCGCCGGCAGTTCGAACATGGTGTCGAGCAGGATTGCTTCCATGATCGAACGCAGGCCGCGCGCGCCGGTCTTGCGCTCGATGGCGCGCTTGGCGATCGCCGACAGCGCGTTCTCGTGGAAGGTCAGATCGACATTCTCCATCTCGAACAGCCGCTGGTACTGCTTGACCAGCGCGTTCTTCGGCTCGGTCAGGATCTGGATCAGCGCCGGCTCGTCGAGGTCTTCCAACGTCGCCAGCACCGGCAGACGGCCGACGAATTCGGGGATCAGGCCGAACTTCAGCAGATCCTCGGGCTCGACCTGGCGGAAGATGTCACCGGTGCGGCGATCCTCGGGCGAAGCGACCGTGGCGCCGAAGCCGATCGAGGTCTTGCGGCCGCGATCCGAGATGATCTTGTCCAGCCCGGCGAAGGCGCCGCCGCAGATGAACAGGATGTTGGCGGTGTCGACCTGCAGGAACTCCTGCTGCGGGTGCTTCCTGCCGCCCTGCGGCGGCACCGAGGCGACCGTGCCTTCCATGATCTTCAGGAGCGCCTGCTGCACGCCCTCGCCCGACACGTCGCGGGTGATCGAGGGGTTGTCGGACTTGCGCGAAATCTTGTCGATCTCGTCGATGTAGACGATGCCGCGCTGGGCGCGCTCGACATTGTAGTCGGCCGACTGCAACAGCTTGAGGATGATGTTCTCGACGTCCTCGCCGACATAACCGGCCTCGGTCAACGTCGTGGCATCGGCCATGGTGAAGGGCACGTCGATGATGCGGGCCAGCGTCTGCGCCAGCAGCGTCTTGCCGCAACCGGTCGGGCCGATGAGCAGGATGTTCGACTTGGCCAGTTCGACGTCGTTGTTCTTGCCGGCGTGCGCGAGGCGCTTGTAGTGGTTGTGGACGGCCACCGACAGCACGCGCTTGGCGTAGGGCTGGCCGATGACATAGTCGTCGAGGACCTTGAGGATCTCCTGCGGGGTCGGCACGCCCTCGCGCGACTTCACCATCGAGGTCTTGTTCTCCTCGCGGATGATGTCCATGCAGAGCTCGACGCATTCATCGCAGATGAAGACCGTCGGGCCGGCAATCAGCTTGCGCACCTCGTGCTGGCTTTTGCCGCAAAACGAGCAGTAGAGGGTGTTCTTTGAATCACCGCCGCCGGTATTGTTCGCAGGCATTTTCCTGTCCTTTCACCGCCCGCCCGCCGATGGTCTGGCCAAGGCGTCTTATCAATCTACCGCGAGAATGCGCCACCGCCAGTGTCCCAGCTCACACAGCGTATTCCGTACGAAACACAAATCAGAAGACGCGGCAACGATTCGCAGCAACCCCACACAAAGCTAAGCCGTCGAAAATCAACATAGCCTTAACGTAGGCAATCCCACCCGTCGAGGGAACAGCCAATTGTGGCCGAAATGCCGCAAGCCGCGCCAAAAGCGCGTTTTCCCGCCACCCGCTGCCAATCGGCGCCTAGGCGGCGACGACTTCGGCGGCCTCGCGGGACGAAATGACCTTGTCGATCAGACCAAAGTCCTTGGCCTCGTCGGCGGTCATGAAATGGTCGCGGTCGAGCGTCTTTTCGATCTCGTCATAGCTCTTGCCGGTGTGCTTGACGTAGACCTCGTTGAGGCGGCGCTTCAGCTTGATGATGTCCTGCGCATGACGTTCGATGTCCGAGGCCTGACCCTGGAAGCCGCCGGACGGCTGGTGGACCATGATGCGGGCGTTCGGCGTGGCGAAGCGCATGTCCTTGTGGCCGGCGCAAAGCAGCAACGAGCCCATCGAGGCGGCCTGGCCGATGCAGAGCGTCGACACCGCCGGCTTGATGAACTGCATGGTGTCGTAGATCGCCATTCCCGACGTGACGACGCCGCCCGGCGAATTGATGTAGAGGTTGATTTCCTTCTTCGGGTTCTCGGCCTCGAGGAACAAAAGCTGTGCACAAACCAGCGTCGCCATGCCGTCCTCGACCGGACCGGTGATGAAGATGATGCGCTCTTTCAGCAGGCGCGAGAAAATGTCGTAGGCCCGCTCGCCGCGATTGGTCTGTTCGACCACCATCGGAACGAGGTTCATGTAGGTTTCGACGGGGTTCTTCATGGACTATCCCTTTTTGAAGATGGGATTCCGGCGCCGGGGAGTATGAGCAATCGGGCAGAATCGGTTCTGGATCGTTAGGATGTAAATAGGATGCCGGCTCACCCTAACGCAAGGCCGCCCCTCCTAGCCATCTGGTTAAGCCGAATCAAGCGCTACCAACCGACGAAAGGCGCGGGCGAAGCGTCTTTCGACCCAGTGTCTCCCGGGGCGCTTTGAAACGGTAGCACTTTCTTAACCGCGCCCCTTAACGAAAAGCTGCAAAACCGCTTTCGGGGAACGGAGCTTCCGGTACAACTTCCGCGTTGAACTGGCGTTCTTTTCCATGGGGGAATGTCATGATCCGCAAAAGCCCTGCATCCCTGGCCGTGGCGGGCCTCGCCATCCTTGCCACGATATCGGAAACGGCCGCCGGCGGCCGCGCGCTCGAATGCTACGAGCCGATCCGCAGGCCGGCGCTCTACGATACCGTCTACGAGGACGTGATGGTCAGCCCCGGCGGCCAGTTCGTCGACTACGATGCGCCGATCTACGGCACGCGCGCGAGCGTCGAGCAGATCGCGCCAGCCCGCGTCACTTACGAGGTGGTGCCGGCCGTCACCCGCACCGTCTACCACACGGTCAAGGTGGACGACGGCGGCTATGCCTGGGAATGGCGCATCATCCACGGCCGCAAGGTGCTGTGCAAAGTGTGGCGCAAGGCCCGCTATGCGCGGGTCGCCGAAACTGCGGTGGTCGAGCCCGAGCGTCTCAGGCGCGTGGTGCTCCCGGCGGAATATGAAAGCGTCGCCCGGGAGGTGCTGGTGCGGCCGGAACGGCGGCGCATCACCGAGATTGCGCCCTCGTACCAGAAGGTGGCGCGCCGGATGCTGGTCAGGGAAGGCTCCACGCACTGGCGGCGCGTGCATATCGAGCGCCATTGCCGGGATTAGGCCACCTCTGCCCGCAGCCACTTCTTGAGGCCGCCGACATCACCGTCGCCAACGGCTTTGGCGACACGCCTGCCGACCGCCGCGCCGAACTTGTAGCCATGACCGGAGCAGGCCGAGACGACCAGGCATTTGCCCCTTTCGTGCGCCAGGAACTTCTCGTCGGCGGTGAAGGTGTAGGCGCAGGTGACGACCTCGGTCACCCTGTATTCAGCGATGCGGGCGATCGGCGGCGAGAACAGGTTGCGGATCACCTCACCCTCGCCCGGCACCGGCGCCCGGTTCCAATCGGCGTCGCTGGTCGGCACCTTGTGCAGGCCCGAACCGAATTTCATGCCGGCGCCGCGCGTCAGCGGGATCATGTAGCCGTCGGTGACGCCGCCGACGTCGAGGATGACGGGCGCCGTTTCCCAGGCCACCCTAAGATCGGCTGGCGGTTCGACATAGGCAAGCGCGGTGCGATAGGTCTTCAATTCACCGCCGAGCTCCGGGAGCAGCTTCAGCACCCACGCGCCGGCAGCGACTACGATGCGGTCGGCCTGCATCGTCTCGCCGCCGGCGAGCGTGATCCGACCGGCCTCGGCATCGACCTCGACCACCTTGCTGTGTTCGTAGACATTTGCGCCGTTGGCGCGCAGCCATGCAGCGAGGCCGGAGGCGATCCTGCGGCAATGCAGAGCGCCACCCTCGGTCGAAAAATAGGCGTAGCGGAATGAGTCCGGCTCCAGGAACGGCCAGCGCTCGACCGCGGCGGCGGGGTCGAGCAACTCGAAGGGAAAGTTCCCCTCCTCCAGGCCTTCGCGGTATTCCTCGGCCTCGTCGCCGGGCTCGCGCGAGATGCAGAGGAAACCCCTGGCATCGAGATGGTTCTCGCCGAGATCGGCCCACATCTCGTCCCAGGCGTCATACGCCTCCGTGATCAGCCTGCCATAGCCGGTGCCGGCGCGGTAGGCGCGACGGATGATGCGGTGATGGTCGCCCGACGCGGCCAGCGGATTGGGAATCGGCCCCTGCTCGACGATGGAAACGCTGTGCCCGGCCTTGACCAGCGACCACGCCGTCGAAAGCCCGGCAATGCCGGCGCCGACCACGATCACATTCATCGAAACCGTCCTTCCGCAGCCATCTCGCTGGCTCAATTCATTGGGTTGCCGGGCGCCAAGATACGGTCTGGCACCGGGCTGGCAAGGCGCGCTAATGATCCAGCATGACCGATTTGATGCCGCCACCCGCCTACCTTGCCTTCGATCCCGCCGGCCGTCGCCTGCGGCTCGACCCGCACGAGCCGGCCTTCTTCCTGAACCCGTACGAGGCCTATGCCTTCCTGCATGGCGCCGCGAACGCCTTCTTCTGGGAGGACTACGGCTTCTGGTGCTTTGGCGGCTTCGACGACGTCAACCGGCTGCTGCGCGACCGCCGCTTCGGCCGCCAGAACCCGGCCGGCATACCCGACAGCCGCGGCGTCGGCCAGGACCGTTCGCATCTCGCCGCCTTCGACGGCATCGAGGCCAATTCGATGCTGGAACTGGAGCCGCCGGTGCACACCAGGCTGCGGACCCTGGTCAACCGCGCATTCGTCTCGCGCCAGGTCGAACGGCTGCGGCCGCGCGTCGAAGCGCTGGCCAACGAGCTGATCGACCGCTTCGAGCCCAACGGCGTCGACCTCTTGCCCGCCTTCGCCTCGCCGCTGCCGATCACCATCATCGCCGAAATGCTCGGCGTGCCGGTGGCGATGGCGCCGCAGCTGCTCGACTGGTCGCACCAGATCGTCGCCATGTACATGCATGGCCGCACGCGCGAGACCGAGGAGACCGCGAACCGCGCCGCGCGCGACTTTTCCGATTTCCTGCGCGGCTACGTCACCGAGCGGCGCAAGCAGCCGGGCGACGACCTGCTGTCGCTGCTGATCGCAGCGCAAGAAGATGGCCAGAGACTGTCCGAGGACGAGCTGGTGTCATCAGCCATTCTGCTGCTCAATGCCGGCCACGAAGCGACCGTGCACCAGACCGGCAACGCGGTGCGCTCGATCCTGGCGCAGGGCGGCGACCCCAGCCGTTTCTTCACCACGCCGGAGGCGACCGCGGCCACGGTCGAGGAATGCCTGCGCTTCGACGCGCCGCTGCATATGTTCCTGCGCTATGCCTATGAGGAAATCGAGGTCCAGCCCGACATCGTGCTCAAGCGCGGCGACAAGATCGCGCTGCTGCTCGGCATGGCCAACCGCGACCCCTTAGCCTTCGCCGCGCCGCAGGCCTTCAATCCAGGCCGCGCCGACCAGAAGAACGTCTCCTTCGGCGCCGGCATCCATTTCTGCATCGGGGCGCCGCTGGCCAGGCTCGAACTGCAGGTCTCGCTGAAGACGCTGTTCGATCGGCGGCCAAAGCTCCACCTCGCCGAAGAGCCGCGCTTCCGCGACAGCTATCATTTCCATGGGCTGGAACGGCTCGCGGTGGCCTTCTGACAGGCGACGAACGGATATCGGGACAATGAGATTCGCCTTCCTGCAGGAACCGCCCTTCTGCTTCACCGACGCATCGGGCGCCTTGCGCGGCTGCGACGCCGTGCTCGCCGAGAAGGTTTGCGAGACATTGGGGCTGGACGGGTTTTCGGCCATCGAGGCAGAGTTCGCGGGATTGCTGCCCGGATTGGCCGCGAACCGTTGGGACATGACCACGGGGCTGTTCATCTCGGACGAGCGCAAGAAGCGGGTCGATTTCACCCGGCCGATCTGGATGCTGCCGGACGGACTGCTGGTCGCCGAGGGCAACCCGCTTGGACTGGGTGGCTACCGGGCACTCGGCCGCGATCCGTCGGCCATCCTTGGCGTTGTATCGGGCCAGATCCAGCACCAGACGGCGCTGCGCAACGGCGTTCCGGCCGAGCGGATCAGGATCTTCGGCACCCAGGCCGAAGCAGCCGAGGCCGTCGCTGCCGGCGTGGTGCATGCCTATGCCAGCGTCGCCATGGCGCATCGCGGCTACCTGGCCGGACGGCCTGACGCGCCGCTCGCCGTCATCGATGTTCCGGCCGAGGAAAAGCGGCCGGCGGCCGGCGCCTTCGCGCTCGCCAAAGGCAATGCGCCCCTGCGCCAGCGCATCGATACCTGCCTGGACGAGTTGCTCGGCGGCTCCTGGCACCGGCAGATGATGCGCGAGTACGGATTTTCCGAGGGCGATGTCGACCGCCTGCTCTGATCCGGCTGGAGGGGTCAGAGCTTGATCACATAGTCCTTAAGGGTCGTTTCAGGCATTCCGGTTGCACCCTGGATCTCAGAGGACCTGCGCGAATTCCCGGCGAATTGGCCAGGTAGGCGCAGCCTACAGAATTCCACTTGGCGCCTTACATGTTCCCAGAGATGCTAAGAACGAACAGGATCGTGGAGGCCAACATGACGATGGTCGCTGCCGGAAAGAATACTACCGCCAGCCAAAATCTCTTTGGGTGCATTTCTCGCAAGTAAACCCTACCACGCGCCGGGTAGATTCCTGCCCTAACGGCCGGCAATACAACATATATACAAAAATTTAAAAGCCACACGTTCGCGAGCACGCAGGCAATGACGATCACTATTTTGTATATATCGATACCTGAGTGCATGGTAATCCCCAATAGGCGCTAGTTCTCCCTGCTACTGTTCTTGGAGATCATTAAAGCTTGATTACATACTCCTTGCGCGTCGTTTCAAGCACTTCCCAGCTGCCCTTGAAGCCCGGCCGCAGCACGAAACTGTCGCCGGCTTTGACGGTGCGCGCCTCGCCGCCGTCCTCGGAGATCACCGAGACGCCGGACAGGATGTGGCAAAACTCCCACTCGTCATAGACGATGCGCCACTTGCCGGGCGTCGATTCCCAGATGCCGGCATAAAGGCCGCCGTCCCGCTCCTCGACATTCCAGGTGCGGAACTTCGGATCGCCCGAAATCAGCCGGTCCGGAGCAGGCGCGCCGGCCTCCGGCTCGGCGCTTGCGACATCGACGGAGAGAAAGTTCGGCGCCGCCATCAGACCTTGTCCAGCGCCTGTTCGAGGTCGGCGACGATATCGTTGACGTCCTCGATGCCGACCGAAAGGCGGACCGTGTCCGGCCCGGCGCCGGCCTTGATCTTCTGCTCGTCGGAAAGCTGGCGATGCGTGGTCGAGGCCGGGTGGATGACCAGCGACTTGGTATCGCCGACATTGGCAAGATGCGAGAACAGCTCCAGCGCCTCGACGAATTTGACGCCCGCGGCGTAGCCGCCCTTGAGACCGAAGGTGAACACCGCGCCGGCGCCCTGCGGCGAATACTTCTTCTGCAGGGCGTTGTTCTTGTCGCCGGGCAGGCTGGGATAGCTCACCCACGCGACCTTGGGATGGTTCGATAGCCAGCCGGCGACGCTCGCCGCGTTGTCGCAATGGCGCTGCATCCTGAGCGGCAGCGTTTCCAGTCCGGTCAGGATCAGGAAGGCGTTGAAGGGCGAGATCGCCGGGCCGATGTCGCGCAGACCGAGGACGCGCGCGGCAATCGCAAAGGCGAAATTGCCGAAGGTCTCGTGCAGCACGATGCCGCCATATTCGGGGCGCGGTTCCGACAGCATCGGGTATTTGCCCGACTTCGACCAGTCGAAGGTGCCGCCGTCGACGATGGCGCCGCCGATCGAATTGCCGTGGCCGCCGATGAACTTGGTCAGCGAATGGACGACGATGTCGGCGCCGTGCTCGATCGGCCGCACCAGGTAGGGCGAGGCCAGCGTGTTGTCGACGATCAGCGGCAGGCCGTGCTTGCGGGCGATGTCGCCGATCTTCTCGATGTCGACGAAGATGCCGCCCGGATTGGCAAGGCTCTCGATGAAGATCGCCTTGGTCCTGTCGTCGATCTGGCTTTCGAAGGTCGAGACATCGTTGGTGTCAGCCCAGCGAACCTCCCAGCCATAATTCTTGAAGGCGTGGCCGAACTGGTTGATCGAGCCGCCGTAAAGCCTTGTCGCGGCGACGAAATTGTCGCCCGGCTGCATCAGATTGTGAAACACCAGTATCTGCGCGGCGTGGCCGGACGCGACCGCCAGCGCCGCGGTGCCGCCCTCGAGCGCCGCGACGCGCTCCTCGAGCACGGCCTGGGTGGGGTTCATGATGCGGGTGTAGATGTTGCCGAAGGCCTTCAAGCCGAACAGCGAGGCGGCATGGTCGGCGTCATCGAAAACATAGGAGGTGGTCTGGTAGATCGGGGTCGCCCGGGCGCCCGTCGCCGGATCGGGCTTGGCGCCGGCGTGAATGGCAAGCGTGTTGAAACCGGGCGTACGCGTCATCGAAAACTCCCTCAGGAACCTGCGCAAGAAATCGTGGGGCATTCTTGGCGAAGGCCACCCCGGAATGCAAAGAAGAAAATACCTTTCGGCGTGCGATCTGCGACGAGCGCCCGAGAAAATCCAATTCTTCCCGGAATAATTTTGCGCCGCGGCAGCCGGGCTATTTTTGCCTTACGCCGAAGCTCTGGAAGCCCTGCCGCATCAGCGGCTTCTTCGACGACAGCACGCCGGAATTGACGCCGGTCCAGCCGATCTCGCCGGACAGCTTGCCGTATTCGATCTTCGGGCAGCGGTTCATCACCACCTTCATGCCGGCAGCCTCGGCGCGGGCGGCCGCCTCGTCATTGCGCACGCCAAGCTGCATCCAGACCACTTTCGGCAAGGGATCGAGCCGCAGAATCTGATCGAGGATACCCGGCACCGCGACTGAGCCACGAAAGATGTCGACCATGTCGACCGGCTGCGGCACGTCGGCGAGGCTTGCGTAGACGGTACGGCCTAGAATCTCCTTGCCGGCATGACCAGGATTGATCGGAAACACCGAGAACCCCTTGGCCAGCAGGTACTTCAGCACGAAAAAGCTCGGCCGAACGTCGTTGGGCGACGCGCCGACCATGGCGACGGTCTTCACCGAGTTGAGGATGCCGGCGATATAGGTGTTGTCGTAGCTGTCGTGGTTCATGCCTCGTCCTCATACAGCGCTTCGGCGAGAAAACCATCCGGATCGCCGCAGAAATCGCGCATCATGCGAAAGTGGTCGGTGTCGCGAAAATCGACCAGGTCGAGCCCGAAGCGGCTGATGCGGAACAGGCGCGCGCCGGGACAGGCCATCAGCAGCGGCGAGTGCGTCGCCATGATCACCTGCGCGGTGCCGGACAGGTCCATTCGCCTCAGCAGCTTGAGCAGTTCGATCTGGCGTGTCGGCGACAGCGCGCTTTCCGGCTCGTCCAGGATGTAGATGCCTTGCCGACGACAGCGCTCCTCGAAGAAGCGGATGAAACCTTCGCCGTGCGACCACGAGAGGAAATCGGGCGGCGGCGGTTTGAACGGGTCTTCGAGTGCCGCCCGATCAAGGTAGCGCGCCACCGAATAGAAGGATTCTGCTCGGAAGAACCAGCCGGCGGTGACCTTCGGCAGCCAATGGGCACGGAGCGTCTGGGCAAGCGCGGTGCCGCTTTTGTCGATGGCGATGGAATGGTCGACCGGCCTGTAGCCCTTGCCGCCGCCGGCCTCGTCGTAACCGGCAAGCGCGCCGATGGCTTCGAGCAGCGTCGATTTGCCGGTGCCGTTCTCGCCGACGATAATGGTGATCGGCGTGGTGAATTCGAACTCGAACGCGCGGCTGGCGAAGATCGGCAGGTTCCAGGGATATTGTTCCCAGTCCTCGACGCCCGCTGGCTCGAGCAGGATGCGCTTGAGATAAGGCGCCTTCAGGCGCGTCAGTTGCTTGCGAGGCGCCACGGGCAGCGTCAGCCCGGCAGCGAGATCGAGCCGTCTTCCGCGATCGGAAAGGCCGGATTGTGCGCGACTTCCCAGACATGGCCGTCGGCATCGGCGAAATAGCCGTACCAGCCGCCCCAGAAGGCGCGGCCGGCCGGCTTGACGATCTTGCCGCCGGCCTTCTCGGCCATGGCGAGGACTTGGTCGACTTCGGCGTCGGAGCGGGTGTTGTAGGCGAGATAGACGGCCGACGGCGCTTTTGCAAAGCTGACGCCGGAATCCTCCTCGGCGCTTTCGCGCGGGAACAGGCCGAGAATGGCTCCACCCATCTGGAAGAAGGCGACGCCCTCGGTGATCCCCGGATGGCGGGTCAGTCCCATGCCCTCGTAGAAGCGCGTCGCGCGATCGAGATCGTCGGTGGCGACGGTGATGATGGAGATACGCGGTTCCATTCGGACCTTCCTCTTTCCGGGCGCCCTACTCGTCCTTCCATTCCGGCTTGCGCTTGCCGACGAAAGCTCCGATGCCTTCCTCCGCGTCGCGCGCCAACATGTTCTCGACCATCACCCGGCCGGTGTACACATAGGCGTCGGCCAGTCCCATCTCGGCCTGAGCGTAGAACGCCTCCTTGCCGGTCTTGACCACCAAAGATGATTTCGAAGCAATGGTTTGCGCGTATTTACTGACAACCTGATTCAGGTATTCGCGCGGCACGATGCGGTTGATGAGGCCGAATTCTTTGGCGGTGGCCGCGTCGATCGTCTCGCCAGTCAGTAGCATTTCCATGGCCTGCTTGCGCGAGACATTGCGCGACAGCGCCACCATCGGCGTCGAGCAGAACAGGCCGATGTTGACGCCCGGTGTGCAGAAGGTCGCCTCGTGCGAGGCAATCGCAAGATCGCAGCTCGCGACCAATTGCAGCCCGGCGGCGGTGGCGAGGCCGTCGACCTCGGCGATGACCGGCCTGGGGTGGCGCACGATCGCCTGCATCAACTCGGCGCAAGCGGCAAAGGTCTTCTCGAAGAAGGCCCGGCCGCGATCGGCATCGCTGCGATGGGCGCTCAGTTCCTTGAGATCGTGGCCGGCGCAGAACACCTTACCGGACGCCGCGAGGATGATGACGCGCACGGATTTGTCGGATTTCGCGCGATCGAGTTCGGCCATCAGCGCCGCCATCACCGCCAGCGACAAGGCATTGGCCGGCGGGCTGGCGAGCGTCAGGCGAAGAGTGCCTTTGTCCAGGCTGGCGACAACAGGCCCCTCGGCGATTGCCGGCTTGATGGCGACGACTTCAGCCATGTTTTCAAACCTCTCCGCCCAATCCTTCTCGGCCTGCTGTGGCGCACTTCACAGACCATGGAACAAAAGAACTAGCACGCTGCCGATTGAAGAAAAGCCGCTAGCCGTGTTTTCTCGGCCGCAACATTTGGTCCAGGCGCCCTCGCCTTGGGTGCCCTGCCCGTCCCGCACATAGGAAATCGCCGATGCCCGCTCAAAGCAATCTGAAGCCGGTGTTGACCGCGGCTGACGTCAATCGGTTGATGGAAAGCGTCTATCCGCAGCTCAACGACCAGTTTTCCTTCTATCAGGCGCTGGAGGTGTTTCCCGGCGGCTGCATCGTGCGGCTCAATGCCGACGAGCGGCATCTGCGTCCGGGCGGCACGGTGTCCGGTCCTTCCCTGTTCACGTTGGCCGACATCGGCGGCTATGTCTGCGTGCTATCGCATGCCGGGCCGGATGCGCTGTCGGTCACCACCAACCTCAACATCAACTTCGTGCGCAAGGCCAAGGCCGGTCCGATCGACGGCCATTGCCGCATCCTGAAGCTGGGAAAAAGCCTGATGGTGTTCGACATCGACATCGTCGCCGGGCCGGACGGACACACGGTGGCGCATGCCACGGGCACCTATTCGATCCCGCCGAAACGTCCGAATGATGTGGTAAAATAATACCTTTTACTCAATTCATTGTTTTTGCTATGTTTTCCACGCAAAGAGAGATTTCGGTCGCCTTGACGCGCTGATTGCCCTCGCCTATAAGCCCTCGCGAAGCAGCGGCCCGCAACGGCCGCCGCTTTGTTATTGGCGACGGGCGAACACCCCAGCCAATTCAAGCAACAAGAAACGCCTTTCCCTGTCCTTCGCGGGTAGGGAAGGTCCAATCGAGAGCAAGAACCATGGCTACCTTTTCGCAGAAGCCTGCGGATGTGGTGAAGAAGTGGGTGCTGATCGACGCCGAAGGTCTCGTCGTCGGCCGCCTCGCCACTGTCATCGCCAACCATCTGCGCGGCAAGCACAAGCCCACCTTCACCCCGCATGTCGACGACGGCGACAACGTCATCGTCATCAATGCCGACAAGGTGGTGTTCACCGGCAAGAAGTACACCGACAAGGTCTACTACTGGCACACCGGCCATCCCGGCGGCATCAAGGAGCGCACCGCGCGCCAGCTGCTCGAGGGCCGTTTCCCCGAGCGCGTCGTCGAGAAGGCCGTCGAGCGCATGATCCCGCGCGGCCCGCTTGGCCGTCGCCAAATGAAGAATCTCCGCGTCTATGCAGGCGCTGAACATCCGCATGTCGCCCAGCAGCCCGTCACGCTCGACGTGGCCAAGCTGAACTCCAAGAACAAGAGGGCTTCGTAATGGCTGAGCTTTCCTCGCTCGCAGAACTCGGGACTGCCGCTGCCGTCGCGCAGCCGGCCGCTCCCGTCCACGTCCAGAAGCTCGACAAGTCGGGCCGCGCCTATGCCACCGGCAAGCGCAAGAACGCCATCGCGCGCGTCTGGGTGAAGCCGGGCTCCGGCAAGATCGTCGTCAACGACAAGGAATTCGCGAGCTACTTCGCGCGTCCGGTGCTGCAGATGATCCTCAACCAGCCGATCATCGCCGCCAACCGGGCCGGCCAATACGACATCGTCGCCACCGTCATCGGCGGCGGCCTGTCCGGCCAGGCCGGCGCCGTTCGTCACGGCATCTCCAAGGCGCTGACCTACTACGAGCCGGCGCTGCGCGCCGTGCTCAAGAAGGGCGGCTTCCTGACCCGCGACAGCCGCGTCGTCGAGCGCAAGAAGTACGGCAAGGCGAAGGCCCGCCGCTCCTTCCAGTTCTCGAAGCGCTAAGCGCTACGAAATTTGGACAATCGAAAGGCCGCCTCCGGGCGGCCTTTTTGTTTTTGGGATGCTCAGGGACCGCGGCCGGCCGGCGTCTTTATGTAGTCGATGAATGCGCGCAGCGGCGCGGGCACCAGCCGTCGGCCGGGATAGTACAGGAAGGGTCCCGGGAAGCTCTGCCACCACGGCTCCAGCACAGGTTCCAGCGCGCCGCTCTCGAAATGCGGGCGCACCCAGTCCTCAAACAGCCAGAGAATGCCGACACCAGCGATCGCCGCATCGACAGCGAGATCGACGCCTCCACCGATGCTGACGACCAATGGCCCCGTGGGATCGACCCGCACCACCTCGCCGTCCCGCTCGAACTCCCAGGGCGTCATGACCCCGCTCGGGAAGCGGCCGCGCACACAGGCATGGCCAAGCAGGTCGCGCGGGTGCTGCGGCCGGCCGTGCCGGTCAAGGTAGGACGGCGCAGCGGAGGTCGTGAAGCGCTGCGCTCGGGGTCCGATCGGCACCGCGATCATGTCCTGCTCCAGCCGCTCGTCATAGCGGATTCCGGCGTCGCAGCCGGCCACCAGCAGATCGATGAAGTTCTCCTCGGCGATCACCTCCAGGCGAATGGCGGGATAGGCCGCGAGAAATCCCGGAACGATTTTGGGCAGCACCAGCCGCGAGGCGCTTATCGGCACGTTGAGACGCAACGTTCCGGCGGGCCGGTCGCGAAAGCCGTTCACCACATCGAGCGCAGCTTCTACCTCGCCCAATGCGGGGCCGAGCCGCGCCAGCAGGCTGGCACCAGCCTCGGTCAAAGCGACGCTGCGCGTGGTGCGGTTGAAGAGCCTCACACCGAGCTGGGTTTC
Organism: Mesorhizobium sp. M4B.F.Ca.ET.214.01.1.1; assembly: GCF_004791545.1. Lineage (NCBI taxonomy): Bacteria > Pseudomonadati > Pseudomonadota > Alphaproteobacteria > Hyphomicrobiales > Phyllobacteriaceae > Mesorhizobium > Mesorhizobium sp. M4B.F.Ca.ET.214.01.1.1. Next base: position 176,267 of record NZ_SRUX01000013.1, on the reverse strand, counting down.
CAGACGGCGGATCGCTTCGCTGAGCGCGGAGGCACTGCCCGCCGTCGCGCGGGCTCCTTCGCGAAAACCGCCTGCGCGCGCCACCGCCATAAACGCCTGGAGATCGTTGAGATCCGTCGCCATTGTTCGTCATCCCGTACAACCTGTCCGGATTATAAGCGATTATCGAAACAGCCGACAGCGCCTATCTGCCTCGTCGACAGCAAGGAGAAACAGCATGTCCAGCATCCAAAAGTCCGGCACATTCACCCTCGGAAGCCACACCGTGAAACGCCTTGGCTACGGCGCCATGCAGCTTGCCGGCCCGCATGTGTTTGGTCCGCCCAGGGATCGCGATGCCGCACTGGCGGTGCTGCGCGAGGCGGTGTCATCGGGCGTGGACCATATCGACACCTGCGACTATTACGGCCCGCACGTCACCAACCAGATTATTCGCGAGGCGCTGTCGCCTTACCCCAAGGACCTCGTCCTCGTCACCAAGATCGGCGCGCGGCGCGGCAGCGATGCGTCCTGGCTGCCGGCCAATTCGCCTACCGAACTTGAGCAGGCCGTGCATGACAACCTCAGGAATCTCGGACTTGAGGTGCTGGACGTCGTCAATCTGCGCATAATGTTCGGGATGGGGCCGACTGAGGGCTCGATCGAAGCGCAGTTGACAGCGCTTGCCGAGTTGCAGCGCAAGGGACTGGTGCGCCATATCGGCCTGAGCAACGTCACTCCCGCGCAGATCGAGGAAGGCCTCCGGATCTGCAAGATCGTCTGCGTGCAGAACCAGTACAATCTGGCGCACCGCGACGACGACGCGCTGATCGACCAACTGGCGCGGGAAGGCACCGCCTATGTGCCATTCTTCCCGCTCGGCGGCTTCAGCCCGCTGCAGTCTTCGACTTTGTCGCGGGTGGCGGAACGGCTCGGCGCGACGCCGATGCAGGTGGCGCTCGCCTGGCTGCTGCGACGCTCGCCGAACATTCTGCTGATCCCCGGCACGTCGTCGGTCGGGCATCTGCGGGAGAATCTTGCGGCGGCGGAGCTGGAGCTTTCGGCGGAGGTGCTGGACGAGTTGGATGGCGTGGCGAAAGCCGCGTGATTGGCTAATCTCCCCCCTCGTGGGGGAGATTAGCTGCGTCGGCGCCGACGCCTAATTAATACTCGCCGTATGCGCCGGCTCGGCCGGCCGCGCCTCATCTGCATAAGGCACGCGAAAACCATTGGCGGCGAGCCAGCCGATCGCCGCCTTCGGCTCGTCGGTCTGGATGATGGTGGCGCCGCGTTCGGCCCAGAAGCCCCAGGTCTCGGCGGGAAGGCTTGCGGCGACCGCCAGCTCGTCGCCGCGGCCGCCCGACAGGTAGCCGCCCGGCTTGTTGACGATGGCGTAGGTGTCGGCCCAGAGGTGCCAGCCGCCGCGCACGGCAGACGCCCGCATGCGGTTGGTGAACAGCGGTCCGCCCGTCTCCGTCAACGTCTCGGCGCCGGCCCGCCAGTTGATCAGCTCGATCGCACCCGGGGAAAAGACGCGGCCAACCTTCTCGGCGAAGGCGGCGTCGCGCACGGCATCGTCGGCGATGATCGGCATGAACTGGAAGCCGCCGCCGATAGCGTCGATCGCCGCCTTGACGGTGTCGATCCGCTGCTGGTTCCAGAGGTTCTCCTTGACGATGACCTGATCGGCCATGCCGAGATCGCGGGCAACCGCGATCATGCCGGGCAGAGCATGAACGTCGAGCTTGTTGTCGAGGTTGATCAGGATCCGGTCCCTGGTCGCCATCAGCATTTCGCGCAGCGTCGAGACCGGCTCGCTGGTGATGGCGCCGGTGCCCTCCAGGACAAGCCTGCATCTCTTCAGTTCGGCGACAGTATGGTCGACCACCTCGCCCTTGCAGTTGGTGGTGCGGTCGAGCCAGCTGTCATGCATGACGACGAACTCGCCGTCCTTGGAGCGCCTGATGTCGACCTCGACGATCTCGGCACCGAGCGCGATCGAGGCCTCGACCGCGGCGAGCGAATTCTCGGGGTAAGGCGTCTTGCCGGCCTGCATGCCGCCGGCGCGGTGCGCCGCCACCATCACATGGTCGCGCCACTGGTTGGCATGCTCGAAGCGGTCGAGGATCTGCCTGGCGCGCGTTTCGCCGGCCAAGGCATGGCCGATCGAGACCGCGAGCGCCGCGGAAAGCAGAAGGCCTTGCCAGATGGTACGCATCAAGAATCGCTCCGTTCCGGATCGCAGTCCGGTTAAGCGATGCGCATGACAGGGCGGTGAACGAAGCCGGCTATGGGCTTGAACGGATTGGCTTCTCAGATCCGCTTGGCGAGCCGCCGGAACCAGGCCAGGGCCGGCATTTCGACGAAGCGCCAGGTGAACCAGGAGACGGCGATGGTGGCGACGAGCATGGTGAGAATAGCGGCAAAGCCGAGCCATGGCAGATCGGCGCCGAAGCCGGTCGCATGGTCGCCGCGCAGCACGATGTCGCCAAGCAGGTGAAGCCCGAACTTGCGCTCCACCAGCCCGCCGACATTGATCATGCGCGCCTGCACGAAGATGTGGACCATGTAGATGGAATAGGAGAGCGCGCCCAGCATCGGCATCGGCCGGGTGCGCAGGAAGGCGCTGATCCAGCCGCCCTCATGCGCAAAGAGGTAGAGCGCCAGCGCAAACACCAGGGGAGCGGCGATGCCGGCATCGTTGTCTCCGGCCAGCGCGACAAAAACACCGATCACCGCGATCATCACCATCTCGGCCGCCGTCCAGGCGATCCGCGCCCTGCCGTCACCGGCAAGCGCCTGTCGCGCCTCTGCAATGGAATCGTGCTGAAACCATGCCAGCAGCGCGCCGAGCGAGAAGCCGTAGAGGCAGCGGATGAAGCCGAAGTCGAAGGACACGTCCATATGCGTGTGAGAGAAGGCAAGCAGGAAAAGCGGCGCGGTGACGGCAGCGGCCACAAGCCAGATCCAGCTGCGCCGGCCTGCCGTGAAGACAACGGCGGCAAACAGCAGATAGGCGAAGAATTCGGCCGAGATGCTCCAGCTCGGCGCGTTCCAGCTCAGATGATCCTCGACGCCCATGCCTTGCAGCAGGAAGAGATTGGCGACGAGGCTGTTCAGGTCGAAGCCGCCGGTGAACGGCTCGGCACCCGTGCCGTGCAATTGCGGCAGCATGAGCCGCAATTCCTCGAAGGCGGCGAAGGCGGCGAGCATCACGAGATGCAGCGGGTAGATACGGCCGAAGCGGACAGGTGCGAAGCGGGCAAGCTCGACCGGCTCGCTGAGCCGGTTGCCGTAGGAACTGGCGATGACGAAGCCGGACAACACGAAGAAGAAATCGACGAACAGGTAGGAGCCGCCGACAAAGGCGCTTTGCGAGATCGTCGAGTCGGTCGGGAAATGGAACAGTGCCACCAGCAGCGCGCAGATGCCACGCCAGGAATCGAGCGCCAGGAAACGCTCGCTCGCCACGGTGCCGGTCCGGGTCGCCGCCGGCATATGCGCGGGGTTGAGAAAGGCGGTCTGCGTCATGATGATACAATCCTGTGTTGTCGTGGCACTCGCCGAGCGCCATTCCCGTTTCCCCACTCTGTGACTGGCATGTTGCGTGCCGGTTCTGTAGTTGTGGCAACCCGCTGAAAACCGAGGACCCGTAATGGCGAACCAGAACATCGACCATGCCTTCACCGCCCGCTCCAAGACGGGCGCGTCCTTCGAGCCGACCTATGCCGGCGCGCTGTCGTTCATGCGGCGCAGATACACGAAGGACGTGAGGGGCGCGGACGCGGTGGTGTGGGGCATTCCCTTCGATGCCGCCGTCACCAACCGGCCGGGCGCACGCTTCGGGCCGCAGGCGATCCGCCGCGCCTCGGCGATCCTCGACAACGACCCGCAGTACCCGTTCTCGCGCGACCTGTTCGAGCACCTCGCTGTTGTCGACTACGGCGACTGCCTGCTCGACAGCGGCAACCATCAGAAGACACCCGGCACGATCGAGCGCGAGGCGGCCAAGATCCTGAAATCAGGCGCCTTCCTGTTGTCGCTCGGCGGCGACCATTTCGTCACCTGGCCGCTGCTCAAGGCGCATGCCGCCATCCACGGACCGCTGGCGATGGTGCAGTTCGACGCCCATCAGGACACCTGGCCGGACGACGGCAAACGCATCGACCACGGCTCCTTCGTCGGACGCGCCGTGAAAGAAGGCATCATCGATCCCGATCGCTCGATCCAGATCGGCATCCGCACGCACGCCCCCGATACGTTCGGCATCAAGATCCTCTACGGTCACGAGGTCGAGGAGATGCGAGCGTCCGACATCGCCTATGCTATCGTCGACCGTACCGGCGGCAGGAAGACCTATCTCACCTTCGACATCGACTGCCTCGACCCGGCCTTCGCACCGGGCACGGGCACGCCGGTCGCCGGCGGCCCGTCCTCGGCGAAGATCCTGTCGACACTGCGCCAACTCGGCCAGATCGACATTGTCGGCGCCGACGTGGTCGAGGTTGCGCCCGCTTACGATCATGCCGATATAACGGCGATCGCGGGCTCCATGGTGGCGATGCATTATCTGGGCCTGGTCGCCGAGCGGAAAGCCCGGCTCGAGGACCTAAACAACGGCAATACTGTTGCAGTCAATCACGCTCAGGGCATATAGCGCTGAAATCGCAGGGACTTTTCAAGGCAATGAAACCGAAAATCTTCATCGACGGCGAACACGGCACCACCGGCCTGCAGATCAGGGCGCTGCTGGCCGAGCGGGGCGACCTGGAGATCATCTCGATCCCCACCGAGCGCCGCAAGGAAACTGCGGCGCGGGCCGAGTTCCTTAATGCCGCCGATGTCGCGATCCTGTGCCTGCCGGACGCCGCCGCCAAGGAAAGTGTGTCGCTGATCGAGAATGACACCACCCGGGTGATCGACGCCTCGACCGCGCATCGCGTTGCCGCCGGCTGGGAATATGGTTTCGCCGAAATGGACAAGGACCAGGCGAGGAAGATCGCCAACGCGAAGCGCGTCGCCAATCCCGGCTGCTGGCCGCAGGGGCCGATCGCGACGCTCAGGCCGCTGGTGTCGGCCGGATTGCTGCCCGCAGATTTCCCGATCACCGTCAACGGCATTTCCGGCTATTCAGGCGGCGGCCGGCCGATGATCGAGGACTATGTCGGCAAGGGCGAGGACGCGCCCGAATTCCTGCCCTACGGGCTGACCCTGCAGCACAAGCACGTGCCGGAGCTCAGGACCTATGCCAAGCTTTCGCACGACCCGATCATGCAACCGGCGGTCGGCAATTTCGCGCAAGGCATGATCACCGTGGTGCCGCTGCAACTCGGCGGCCTCGAGCGCGTGCCGACGGGCGCCGAGATGCACGCCGCGCTGGCCGATCATTTCACTGCGATCGAGGGTGGCGTGGTCGAGGTCGCGCCCTACACGCATCTGGAGCGCATCCCCGAGGTCGATCCGGAAATCTACAACGGCACCAACAAGATGAAGGTCTACGTCTTTGCCAATGACGAGCGGGCGCAGGCGCTGCTGGTCGCCGTCTACGACAATCTCGGCAAGGGCGCGTCGGGCGCCGCCGTGCAGAACATGGACCTGATGCTCGGCCTCACCCCGTAAGCAGGCATGCCGGAATTTCCGAAGCGCTGGAAAGTCAGCGCGCCCGAACTCATTGCCGAAACCTTCTCCAGCCGCATCCCTTACGGAAACCACACCGGCGGTAGGGATAGACGTATCCCAGCCGCAACCAACGAGACGCCTACACCGACAAGGAGCACGTACCTGCGCTTCATCGGCGGTCTCGTCGGTAGCGGATAGGCACCCTTGGTGCCGCGCCAGTGCGCGGCGGCAAATCCGAGCAGGATCAGCGCGAAACCCTGATGGGTCAGCGCCATGTGCAGCGGCACCTGCATCAACAGCGTGCCGATGCCGATCGAGGCCTGCACCAGGACAATCAGGAACAGCAGCGTGGCGCGGCGCGCATGGGTGGTTCCCGGCAGACGCCGGCGCGTCGCGATCATGTGCCAGAGCGCGACCGCAAAGACCGTGTAGGCGCCGATGCGGTGGACGAACTGCACCGTCTTCGGGTTCTCGAAGAAGTTGCGCCAGGCGGGCTCGAGCAGAAGCAGATCGCCTGGAACGAGCCTGCCGTCCATCAGCGGCCAGGTGTTGTAGCTCAAACCGGCGTCCAACCCGGCGACCAACCCGCCGAGATAGATCTGCACCAGCGCCAGCAGCACGATGACGCCAGCAAGCCGCTGCGTCGAGCGATCGGCGGCGGGCTCGGAATGCGGCGCCAGCCCCCGCGCCACTACCATAGTCGCGGTGAAGATCAGCGCCGCCAGCGTGAGATGCGTGGCCAACCGGTATTGGCTGACCGAGACGCGGTCGACCAGGCCGGACGCGACCATCCACCAGCCGATGGCGCCCTGCAGGCCGCCGAGCAGCAGGATGCCGACGAGCTTCGGCCCAAGGCCGCGCTCAATACGGCGCGTCGCCCAGAAGAACAGCAGCGGCAGGGCAAAGACGAGGCCGACGCTGCGCGCCAGGATGCGGTGTACCCACTCCCACCAGAAGATCGACTTGAACGCCTCGATGCTCATGCCCTTATTGAGCTCGGCATATTGCGGGATCTGCTGGTAGCGCTGGAACTCCTCCTGCCACTCGGCGTCGTTGAGCGGCGGGATGACACCGTGGATCGGCTGCCATTCGGTGATCGACAAGCCGGATTCGGTAAGCCTGGTGGCGCCGCCGACCAGCACCAAGGCGAACAGCACGAGAAGCACGAAATATAGCCAGCCGCGCACCTGCGCCCGGTTGCGCAGGTCGCGATCGCGGGCGGCATAGGGTGCGGCAGCAGTGATGGCGGCCATGGTTGTGTTCCGGCAATTGAGGTCGCGGGATTGGTGGACCAAGGCAGCCCCGGTGGCAAGGCCGGGCAGCGCGGCACGCCGTCGCGCCGCCAATGACAGGTTGCGTGCACCCTGCGATCGGCCTAAGCGATAGCCGTCAAAGAGATCGCGACATGCCCATTCGCCTCAAAAAGCTGATCGGAACCGTGCTGCTGGTTGCGCTGGTCGTCATCTACGCGCTGGTGGCGTCGATCGTGGCGGTTGCCCAACTGTCGGAATCGAGTCCGCTGGTGCATCTCCTGTTCTTCCTGTTGAGCGGCCTGCTGTGGGTGCTGCCGGCGATGGGCATCATCAAGTGGCTGATCATCGAACCGCGGCCCAAAGGCTGAAGTCCGGCGCCTGCAAAGGGCGCAAACGGGAATGTGATGTGATTGCGCGCGCCGAACACATCTCGCTACTTCCACAAGTGTTGATGCTCCGGGCCGGCCATCCGCGACGGTGACATGAAGTTGACCGCGGCGCCGGCACCGGCGCATGAAGTCCAGCGTTCCTTGCGACTCCCAGGACCAGGATCATCGCGCCGCTCCACCTTCCCGCTTGACGCACACATATCTCAATGGTTATACGTCAATCAATAGCCACCGGGTTATCGATCCCATGACGAATGCCCACGACGCGCTGTTCAGGACACTTGCCGATCCGACCCGGCGCGCCATCTTCGAACGACTGTGCCAAAAGGGAGAGCAGACCGTGGGCGCCCTTACGGCCCAGTCCGGGGTGTCGCAGCCAGCCGTGTCGAAGCATCTCGGCGTCCTGAGGCAGGCAGGGCTGGTGCGCGACCGCCATGAGGGACGGCAGACCCACTATAGCGCGCAGCTAGGCGCGCTTGCTCCCCTGATGGATTGGACACGCCAGATGGCCGGCTTCTGGGAGAGCCGGTTCGACGACCTCGAGGATCTGCTCAAAAGAATGGACCAATGATCAATACTGCAACCGAAACCCGCTCCGTCGTCGTCGAGCGGGAGATACCTTATCCGCCGGAAAAGATCTGGCGCGCGCTGACGCAACCGCATCTGATCGAGGAGTGGCTGATGAAGAACAACTTCAAGCCGGTCGTGGACCATCGTTTCAGTGTCAGCGCGGACTGGGGCGGCGTCGACTGCCAGGTCCAAACGGTCGAGCCCAACAAGACGCTGTCCTACAGTTGGGACACCAAGGATCTCGAGAGCGTCGTCACCTGGACGCTCACCCCCACGAGCACGGGAACCCATTTACGCATGGAGCAGACCGGCTTCCGGCCGGATCAGCAACCCTACTACCGGGGCGCCACCGTCGGCTGGCCGAGGTACCTTGCAGCCCTGGAGCAGGTGCTGGCGCGGATGGACTGAAGTCTACCGGCAGTTCAAGTCAAGCCCACGTTCACCACGCGCTATGCCGCGCACGATGCCAATGGAGGAAACAGAATGAAGATCAAGCTGACCAAAGTGTATGTGGACGACCAGGAAAAGGCCCTCGCCTTCTACACCGACGTTCTCGGCTTCACCAAGAAGGCCGATTTCAGCAACGGGCCGTTTCGCTGGCTGACCGTCGCCTCGTCCGACGAGCCGGAGGGCACCGAGCTGCAGCTGGCGCTGAACGACAATCCCGCGGCCAAGTCCTACCAGCAGGCCATGTTCAAGCAGGGCCAGCCCGCCGTCATGTTCTTCACCGACGATATCGAGAGCGACCACGAGCGCCTCAAGGCACGAGGCGCCGCCTTCGCCATGGCGCCGACCACGGTCACCGGCTCGACCATTGCGCAAGTGAACGACAGCTGCGGCAACCTGGTCCAGATCACCCAGCTGGCGCGCTGGTAGCGCGGGCTTTTCCGCTCATTTCTCAGAGGAGGTCGTATTGAACTTTAGCCAGTGGATTCGGCAAATTCACCGTTGGCTGTCGATCGTCTTTACGGTGACCGTCATCGCCAACTTCGTCGCCATGGCATTGGGGGAGCCGCCCGCCTGGGTGGTATACTCGCCGCTCTTGCCGCTCTTCCTGCTGCTGTTTTCCGGCCTCTATATGTTCGTGCTGCCCTACACCGGCAAGTCGCGTAGCGAGCAGCGCGTGGGCGGATAGGGACGGATGGCGAAGACGCGTGGACAATCGAACGCCAAGCGGGCCGGCACAGAGCCGGTCCTGCTTTCAGGCGGCAACCCGCAGATCGCCAAGGGCTATGGCGACGCCCCGGTGCAGGCCTATATTGCCGCCATGCCGGGGTGGAAGCGCGATGTCGGCCGCCGTCTCGATGCGCTCATCGCGCGCGCCGTCCCCGGCGTCGAGAAGGCGGTCAAATGGAACTCGCCGCTTTACGGGGTCGAGGGCCAAGGTTGGTTCCTCGGCGTTCATTGCTTCGCGAAATACGTCAAGGTCGCCTTCTTCCGCGGCACGTCGCTCAGCCCGCTGCCTCCAGGCGAGTCCAGGACCAAGGAAACGCGCTACCTCGACATTCGCGAGGACGATCAGGTCGATGAAGCCCAGGTCGCCGAATGGGTGAAGCAGGCCAGCCGATTGCCCGGCGAACGGATGTGACCGGACGACGGCTACGTGGCGCAACAACAACACGAAGGGAGTGACAGCCAACCATGAACAATAGCGCATCGCCGGAAAGCAAGTCTCCTTCGCAGCTGATAGACGCCAGGATCGAGGAGTTGGGCGACTGGAGGGGCTGGATGCTCAGCCAGCTCCGCGGCCTGATCAAGGAGGCCGATCCCGACGTCGTCGAGGAGTGGAAATGGAGAGGCGTTCCCGTTTGGGAGGACGCCGGCATGATCTGCACGGGCGAGACCTACAAGGCCGTGGTCAAGCTGACCTTCGCCAAGGGGGCTTCCTTGGAGGATCCCTCCGGTCTCTTCAACTCCAGCTTGGAGGGCAACACCAGGCGCGCCATCGATTTCCACGAGGGCGATGCGATAAACGCCGAGGCTCTGAAGGCGCTGGTTCGCGCGGCTGTGAGCCTGAACAAGTCCAAGGCCAGGAAATAATCCGCAGGATCGACCGGCGGCAGCCAAGGTCTGTTGAGATTCAGGTCAGGCCGAGTCGAAAACGGTGATTTCCGAGAACCGGAGCGGAGCGTACTTAGAGTACGTGAGCACAGGAAGCGCAGGAAAGCGCCGTTTGCAGGCTGGCCTCACCTGAATATCAACAGACCTAGATCGTCACCACCATTTTGCCGGCATTGGCGAGCGGCGTCGTCACGCCCGACAGCATTGTGCGGATATGGGCGACGCTCTGGTAGCGGCCATTGACCGAGATGCGCGGCAAGGCATGCAGGAAGCCGGCATGCTCGGCGCGCAGCACGCCATGGCGCGTCGTCACCGCCGAGACGTAGCCGGCATCGCGGGCAAAGCCCACTTCGCGGCAGCCGACGGCGCTGGCATAGCCATAGGGATAGGCAAGATGGCGCGGCTCCTGGCCGAGCTTTTCCAGCAATATGCGCCGGACATCGCCGATCTCATGCCGCGCGTCGGCCTCCGAAAGCCGTTTCAGGTTGAGATGGTTGACGGTGTGAGCGCCGATCGTCACCAGCCCGTGCCCGGACATGGCCCGGATCTCGTCCCAGCTCATCAGCGTGCTCGGGCGCTTTGTCGCCAGATCGATGCCGTTCACGCGCGCAAATTCGCGCAGCGTCGCTCGCTGGTCTTCCTCGCGCACCTCCACCGTCAGCCAGCCATGCAGGCGAGCGTTGGCCTGGAGTTTCTTGCCGCGGGTCGAGCAATCGATCGTCACCGAGCCGTTGGGGGTCGGCAGCGTCAGCCGGTCGCGCGCGTTGACGATATCCTCGATCACGTCCCACCAGAGGTCGGCGGCGCCGTCGATCAGGCCGGGCGCGACATAGATGGTGATGGGTGCGCCGTGCTTTTCCAGCACCGGCAACGCTTCGGTCATGTTGTCGCGATAGGCGTCGTCGGCGGTGATGGTGGCGAACTGGCCGCCCTTGCCGCCGCACGCGACGCGTTCGATCGCCTCGTCCAGCGAGACGAAGGCGTAGCCTTCGGCCTTCATGTCGGCGATGAGGGCATCGAGGAAGCCGGGCGCAATGTTCAGGTGACGGTTGACGCCGTTCGGCTTCTCCGGCGTCGCGGTGACCCGGTGCAGCATCAGAATGGCGCCGATGCCGCCGACAAACGGCTTCGCCAGTGGCGCAAGGCCGGTGTAGCGGGCGAGGTTCAGCGCCAGTTTCCGGATTGCCTCGCCCCCGTCGATCATTCCTTCACCTTTTGCGCCTAGGCTCATCCAAGCACGGAACGCGCCCACGCGTACCCCCTGACTGGGACCAATACGCCTTAAGGATTGAGGTATGGTTGACGCTAGCGCGTCATTTGACGGCAATCGGCTGGCCGCGAGCGAGACGTCGCCACGCACCTCGCCGGTCGGTCAGGCCGGCCTGTCGGTTACCGTCGGCGACGCTGCGGCGCTTGCAACTTATGCGGGATTCTGCGGTTCTGCGCTGTTTGCGCCGGCGCAAAGTGACGGCTGGATCCGCAACTGGGCGCGAGCGGTTCATCCCGACATTGTCGTCGCGGCACTCCATATGGAAGACGAGCCGGTGCTTGCGCTGGCCCTTGAAGTCGTTCGTCGTGGACCATTCCGCGTCGCCCGCTTCATGGGCGGCCGCCATGCCAACGGCAATTTCGCCGCCGTCGCACCGGGCTGGCTGCCAATGGCCAACGCCGCGGCGATGCGTTCGATGCTGGCGGGCATCGCCAGGGCACGGCCCGACATCGACCTGATCTCGCTGGAGCGGCTGCTGCCCGACCTTGACGGCGCCGCCAATCCGCTCGCCGCCCTGCCCCATTTTCCGAGCCCGAATCTATCGCTCGGCGTCGATCTCGACGGCGGCTTCGACGCCTTGCTGGCGCGCGCCAGCGGCAAGCGCAAGCGCAAGAAGCACCGTTCGCAGACGCGCAAATTCGAGGCGGTCGGTGTCTTCCGCCGCATCGAGGCGCGCACGCGCGAGGATGTGGACAGGCTGCTCGATGCCTTCCTCGAAATGAAGGAGGTCCGCTTCCGCAAGATGGGCATCGCCAATGTCTTCGGCGAGCCGGAAGTTCGTGCCTTCTTTCGCGCCTTGTTCAGCGAAGCGCTGGCCGAAACAAAACCATCCTTCGTGCTGCACGGGCTTGAGGTCGCCGGCAAGTTGCGCGCCGTCACCGGATCGAGCCTGTCGGGCAAGCGCCTGATCTGCGAGTTCGGGGCGATCGCCGAGGATGATCTCGCCTTCACCAGCCCCGGCGACTTCCTGTTCTTCGACAACATCCAGGAAGCCTGCGAAACGGGCTTCGCCGTCTATGACTTCTCGGTCGGCGACGAGCCCTATAAGCGGCTCTGGTGCGATGTCGAGACGCAGCATTTCGAGGTGATGGCGCCGTTGACGCTGAAAGGCCGCGCGCTGGCGCTGGCGATGCGGCAGGGCGCACGGATAAAGGCCTTCATCAAGAACAGCCCGCTCATCTGGAAGCTGACCAAGATGCTGCGCCGCAAGGCCGCCGGACAGGCGGCCCCTGCGAGCGAGGACGACAGCTAGCCATATAGAAGCGCTGGGATCGTGGAGCTCTGCGCCGGCGGGCGGCCGGAGCAGATCCCTGTCTTATGCCGCCGTGCGCCGTCCCGGGACCGGCGTTCCCGGCGACTCGTGGCCGAGCGGCGTCACCAAGGTAAGCTCGGGATAGCCGTTCTCGATCAGCTTGACCGCGGCCTGTGTCACCTCGTCGTCCGCCTCCAGCATCGAGAGGAAGACCTCTGTCGCCTCGCCCGCCAGCCGGCTGATGCCTTGCGCGTCGGCCGGGCCGCATTCGACCACGACAAGGTCGTAGGCGGTGGTCAGCGACTGCATGATGATCGGCAGCCGGTCGGCGGCGCGCATGGCGCGGGCAGGATCGGCGGTGCCGACCGGGATCACGTGGCAGTCCGAGTAGAGATCGGCGTGGATGACGTCGCTGAACTGCGCCTCGGAGGCAAGCAGATCGGTGATCCCCGGGAAAAGCGCGCTGTCCAGCATTGGTCGCGAGGCGGCGCCCGAAGCGGTGAGGTCGAGCAGCAGCACGCGCAGGCCGGCGTCCGAGACCTCGCGCGCCACCAGCACGGCCGAAGCGGCGGCCTCGTCGCCTTCCGGCGACACGAATATGGCCCGCGCGGCACCCGAGGCGATCAGCTTCTCCGCCGCCTTCTCGATGTCGATCTCGCCCAGCGCCGAGGGTTTCGGCGCGGCGCTTTCGTCCAGTGCGTCCGCTGCGGTGGCGGCCTCCGGCTGAACCTCTCGATCAGCCAGGCGATCCCTGGCCAGCCCGGCATCGACAAGTGCCGGCTCGACGCGGGCAACCGGCATCTCGACCTGCTCGATTCGCCCGAAGCGGGCGCCGGCGGCCGGGCGCATGGCGCGGCCCGAGAACAATTCCCCAAGAAGCGTCGCGATCGCCATCAGAAGCAGCGAGGCGACGAAGGCGGCGCCGACGATCGGCACGATCTTCGGGAAATACGGCTCCGACGGCGTCACGGCGCGCGAGAAGATGCGCGCATCGACCGGCAGATAGTTACGGTCGCTGCGCGAGGACGCCTCGCGATAGCGGGTCATGTAGGATTCGAGCAGCTGGCGCTGGGCGTTGGCGTCGCGCTGCAGCGCGTCGAGCTCGACCTGCTGCTCGCCGGCGCGCGCCGATGCGGCCTTCAGCGTGTTGACGTCGCCGAGGAGCTGGTTCTCGCGCGCCTGGGCCGTCTGCGCCTGAGTCGCCAGGCCCTTCATGATCTTTTGCGCCTCGTTGCGAATCTGGCCGTCGAGATCGGCAAGCTGCGATTTCAGGGCGCGGATGCGGGGATGATTGTCGAGCAAGGTGGTGGAGAGGTCGGCGATGTTGGCCCGAAGCTCGACCTGCCGCTCGCGCAGGCGCTGGATCAGGTCGGAGTTCAGCACTTCCGGCACCGCGTCCAGCGAACCGCCGCTTTGCAGCGCCTTGCGCACGCTGTCGGCGGTCGCCTCGGCGGCGGCGCGATTGGCGCGCACCCGCGACAGTTCGGTGGACAGTTCGGAAAGCTGCTGGGTGGCCAGCACCGCATTGTTGCCGCCCATCAGCAGATCCGATTGGGCGCGGAAGTCGGCGACCTTGGCCTCGGCATCCTTGACCCGCTTCGACAGGTCGGCGATCTCAGGCGCCAGCCAGTCGGTGGCGGCGGCGTTCGATTCCAGCTTGGCGTTGCCCTGGACGGAAATGTAGGTGTCGGCGATGGCGTTCGGAATGTCGGCGGCGAGCCGAGGATCCTCAGAAGAAAACTCGATGACGATAACGCGAGATTTTTCAACGCTGTACACGTTGAGCTTCTCGCGCATCTTCTTCAGCACGCGCTCTTCCGGCGGGATTTCGTTGGGGTCGCTTTTCAGCCCGACGATGACCAACAGCCGTCTGAGCGCCGACATCTTGGCCGCCTCGTCGAACTCGGGCAGCCGCGACAGGTTGAGCTTGGCGGCCACCTGCTTGAGGATGTCTGTCGAGGCGATGACCTCGACCTGGCTGGCCACGCCCTGCTCATCGAGAATCGGCTTCTCGCTGTCGTTGCTGGTGCCGTCAGGCCGGGTGAAGACCGATTCGCGGGTTTCGATCAGCAGCTTCGTCTCAGCCTTATAGTGCGGCGTGGCGAGCCAGGCGAAAGCGAAGGCCAGACCGGTGACGGCGAGCGCAACGACCAGGATGCGCAGCCAGTTCCTCGCCAGACTGGCGAAGAGCTGCCTGAGATCGACATCGACGTCTGCGGCCGCGGACTGAACGGACATGCATCCTGCTCCGAACTTTGAGTCTAGGATGGACCGTAAACAACTATGGTAACTCAGCCGTTAAGATCAGTACGAACCCCTATTAGAGACGACTGAAGAACATTCAGCAAAGACAGTAGAATAGCTACGCTTTTTGACGACCGCCGCCGCCGCGGACGGCAAACCTTTACCGGCCATTAACCCTAACAGGACGATAACGGATTCCGTTCCCTGGGGTTTGCCGCAACATATGGCGGCCAGCGATGAAGGTTCGTGACCGGCCATGAAAAGCACTGCCTCCCTCTTTCGTGCTCTGCTTGCCGTGTCGATGCTCGCCGGCTGCTCAAGCTACCGGCCGACGCCGGCGGCCTTTCATGAGGTGCTCGACCAGCCCTACCGACTCGGCGCCGGCGACCGCGTCCGCGTCACGGTCTTCGAGCAGGACGGCCTGACCAACACCTACAGTGTCGACCAGTCCGGCTACATGTCCTTGCCGCTGGTCGGCGCCGTGCCGGCGCGCGGCCACACCGCCCAGCAGCTCGAGAAGGAAATCGCCGACAAATTGCGGCAAGGCTATCTGCGCGATCCCGATGTCTCGGTCGAGATCGACCGCTACCGGCCGATCTTCGTCATGGGTGAAGTGGGTGCTGCCGGCCAGTATTCCTATGTGCCGGGCCTGACGGTGCAAAAGGCGATCGCGATCGCCGGCGGCTTCTCGCCGCGCGCCAACCAGGAAAGCGTCGACATCACCCGCGACATCAACGGCAAGGTAATGACCGGACGGGTGGTCACATCCGATCCGCTGCTGCCCGGCGATACCGTCTACGTCCGCGAACGGCTGTTTTGACAACCAACGTGGCGAACCAATTGCGGATCGTCCATTGCTTTCGCTCACCCGTCGGCGGGATATTCCGGCACGTGCGCGACCTGACCGAGGCGCAGATCGCTTCGGGTCACTCAGTCGGCATTGTCTGCGACTCGACCACCGGTGGCGAATTCGAGGAACGGCTGTTCGAGGGCATGACGGACAGCCTGGCGCTCGGCATCCATCGCACGCCGATGCAGCGCCATGTCGGGCCGGGCGACCTCGCCTCGGCCTGGCGCACCTACCGAATCATCAAGGAATTGCGGCCGGACGTGCTGCACGGGCACGGCGCCAAGGGTGGCGCCTATGCCCGGCTGTTCGGCTCATTGTTGCGGGTATCCAGGTCTCGCGTAGCCCGCCTTTATTCGCCGCATGGCGGCTCCCTCCACTATGACGAAACCACGGCCACCGGAAAGCTGTTCTTCGCGCTGGAGCGCTTCATGGCGCGCTTCACCGACTGCCTGCTGTTCGTCTCCGACTACGAGCGCCGCACCTGGCGCAGGAAGGTGGGCGAACCACCCATCCCCAACACGCTGGTCTACAATGGCCTGCGCGCGGTCGAGTTCGAACCGGTGGGGAGCGTGCCCGACGCGGCCGACCTGCTCTATATCGGCATGATGCGCGACCTCAAGGGTCCCGACATCTTCATCGATGCGCTGGCGCTGGCCGGCAACAGGCTTGGCCGACGCTTGAGCGCCGTGATGGTCGGCGATGGCGACGACCTGCCGCGATACCACGAACAGGTGAAACGGCTCGGCCTCGACGGCCATGTCCGCTTCCTGCCGCCGATGCCGGCCAGGGACGCCTTCACGCTGGCGGAGCTGATCGTCGTGCCATCCCGCGCCGAGGCCATGCCCTATATCGTGCTGGAGACGCTGGCCGCCGGCAAGCCGATGATTGCCACCGCTGTCGGCGGCATTCCGGAAATTTTCGGCGAAACCTCCCGCGCCTTGATCCGGCCCGACCCGAACCAGCTCGGCGACAGGCTGAGCGACGCGCTAGCCGATCTCGGCGCCTACCAGCGCCTGATGCCCGGGGCGCCCGACCTCAAGGCACGCTTCGGCGCCGACGTCATGGCGGCGGAGATCGAGAAGGCCTATTTTGCCGCGCTTCGGCGCTAGAGCGTGGTCGGCTTGATCTCAAGTATTTTTCACGCCGATCAGCGCCCTTTTCCTCAACGCTGGGTGGCAACCGCTTCAAAGCCATCGGTTGTCTCAAGGGTTTCTTAGCTCTCTTTTGCTATTCAGCTGAGCGAAGCCCGCGGACAATCCAATGAACGAGATCGACCCCGCACACCGCTTTTCCATGGACGCGGTACGCAAATTCGACGGCCCTGCCCCGAGCGAAGCATCGAGCAGCCTCAACGATGTGGCGCGCCAGGTCGCCTCGCAATACCGGCGCGATACGATGTCGCCGATCATGGTCAGCGGCGTGCTGCGCATGGTCGAGTTCGCGCTGCTGTTCCTGTCGGGTCTCTGCGTCTATGTCTACTATGTCGGCTTCTTCAAATATCTCGCCTGGCAGTACCCGCTGACGATCGCCGCGGCCTCGTTCCTGGCGGTGGTGCTGCTCGACGTCACCGACAGCTACCAGGTCTCGGCCCTGATGCGGCCGATCGCCAATTTTGGCCGCGTGCTCCTGGTCTGGGCCGGCACTTACGCGCTGATGGCGCTGACGGCCTTCATCATGAAGATTTCGGAGGATTACTCGCGCCTCCTGTTCGGCACCTGGTTTGTCGTCGGCTTCGTGCTTATCTTCGGCCTCAGGCTGGTGATGTCCAACCTGATCCGGCGCTGGGCCCGCGACGGACGCATGGAGCGGCGCGCCGTCATCGTCGGTGGCGGTAAGTCGGCCGAGATGCTGATCCGCTCGGTCGAGAGGCAGCCCTACAACGACATCCGCATCTGCGGCATCTTCGACGATCGCGGCGACAAGCGCTCGCCGCCGATCGTCGCCGGCTATCCCAAGCTCGGCAACATTTCCGAGCTGATCGACTTCGCGCGCATTGCCCGCATCGACATGCTGATCGTGTCGCTGCCGCTGACCGCCGAATCGCGCGTGCTGCAGCTGCTGAAGAAGCTGTGGGTGCTGCCAGTCGACATCCGGCTGTCGGCGCATTCGAACGCGCTGCAATTCCGCCCGCGCGCCTATTCCTACATCGGCTCGGTGCCGATGCTCGACATATTCGACAAGCCGATCAACGACTGGGATTCGGTCGCGAAGCGCGCCTTCGACATCCTGTTCTCGATCATCGGCATCATCGTCTTCTCGCCGGTCATGCTGGCGACGGCGATCGCCATCAAGCTCGACAGCAAGGGGCCGGTGCTGTTCAAGCAGAAGCGGCACGGCTTCAACAACGAGGTCATCGAGGTCTACAAGTTCCGTTCGATGTACACCGACCGCTCGGACCCGACCGCCAAGCAGACGGTGACCAAGAACGATCCGCGCGTCACCCGCGTCGGCCGCTTCATCCGCAAGACCTCGATCGACGAGCTGCCGCAGTTCTTCAATTCGCTGTTCGGCTCGCTGTCGCTGATCGGTCCGCGTCCGCATGCGATCGCCGCCCAGTCGCACAACCTTCTCTACAACGAGGTGGTCGACGGCTATTTCGCCCGCCACAAGGTCAAGCCCGGCGTCACCGGCTGGGCGCAGATCAATGGCTGGCGCGGCGAGATGGACACCAATGAGAAGATCCGCATGCGCACCGAATACGACCTCTATTACATCGAGAACTGGTCGCTGCTGTTCGATCTCAGGATCCTGTTCCTGACCCCGGTGCGGCTGCTCAACACGGAAAACGCCTATTGAGCGCGGTGGCCCATGAGCTGCCGGCGGCCGCGGTCAACAAGTTGCCGCCCCAGGCGGTCAACAAGTTGCCGCCCCAGGCGGTCAACCAGTTGCCGCCTCAGGCGGTCAACGCCAAGCTGGCGGCGCTGATTGCATCGGCCGCGGTGTTCTTCGGCGTCCTGCTTTCCGGCTTCGTCATCGACGAACCGGCGCCTTACGACCTCTTCATGGTCTGCCTGATCGCGGTGTGGGCGCTGTTCGGCCTGCGGATCTCGCGGGCGGCGGTGCCGCTTCTGGTGCTGCTGATAGTGATGAACATCGGCGGCATGATCTCGATGACGCAGATGGCGAACCTCGCCAACACGCCGCTCTATCTTGCCGTGTCGATGTTCCTCGCCTTCACCGCGATCTTCTATGCCGCGGTCACGTCGGTGCAGCCTCGTCTCTACCGGCTGATCTTCACCGCCTATGTGGTGTCGGCGGTGCTGACCGCGCTGCTCGGCATTGCCGGCTATTTCCACGCCTTCCCGGGAGCGGAGGTCTTCACCAAATACGACCGCGCCGCCGGCGCCTTCCAGGACCCGAACGTGTTCGGGCCGTTCCTGGTGCTGCCCGGCGTCTACCTGCTTTATCTGCTCCTGACCGGCCCCGTCGCGCGCATGCCGCTGGTCGCCGCGCCGCTCCTGGTCATCACCGCCGGCATCTTCTTTTCCTTCTCGCGCGGCGCCTGGGGCATGTTCGCGGTTTCGGCCGTGCTGCTGACCGGCGCACTCTTCCTGCAGAGCAACAGCGGCAAGTTCCGGCTGCGCGTGGTCATCATGACGGTCGCCGCCATGGCGCTGCTTGTCATCGCCATGGTCGTCATCCTGCAACTGCCGGGCGTGGCCGAGATGTTCTCCAGCCGCGCCCATCTCGAGCAAAGCTACGACACCGCCCGCCTTGGCCGGTTCGCCCGCTACACGATCGGCTTCCAGATGGCGATGGAGCATCCGTTCGGCATCGGCCCGCTGGTGTTCGGCACCATCTTTGGCGAGGACACGCACGACATCTGGCTGAAGATGCTGATGGACTACGGCTGGCTTGGCTTCATCTGTTTCCTGACGCTGACAGTGTGGACGATCGTGGCCGGCTTCCGCATCCTTCTGCGCGACCGGCCCTGGCAGCCCTATCTCTTGTGCGCCTATGTCGCCTTCATCGGCAATATCGGGCTCGGCACCTTCATCGACATCGATCACTGGCGCCATGTCTACCTGCTGCTCGGCCTGATCTGGGGCGCGATCGCGCTCGAATACCGGCATCAGAAGACTTAGGCCGGAGACAAGCGCGAACGTCATCTCACCCATCCGTCACACTCCAGCCCGGACGGACGTGTGCGCGCAATGGGCCAAGCAGTTTTCAACCAAGGCTGAACGAGAGCTCATTGACGTAGCGTGTCCAGCGCCCTTTTCGCTTCGATGAGGTCGACGACCGGATATCTGGATTCAAGCGCGTCAATTTTAGATCGAAGCCGCACTTCTGCCTCATGGACACGACCTTGTAGCGCGAGAATTGGTGCAAGTTGCGTTATGGCGCGGAGTTCAAAAAGTCGCGCTTTCTGCCGCTTTGAAGTAGCAATCGCTGTTTCGAATAGGCGCGCGGCACCAGCTAGGTCACCTTTGCTCGCGGCGATTTGGCCACGAAGCCGGAGGCATTCTGCCAGGTAGCTTGTCTCGTCCGTGTCGAAAACGAGTGTATCGACATCATCAAGCATTTGCGATGCGTCTTCGATGCGACTGGCCCTCAGGAGAAGACCACAAAGTTCGCATGCTTTCTCAGGGGTATGAAATACGACGCCGTGCCCACGCCAAAGAACCAAACTCTCCCGGACGTCATCGATGCCGGCATCCAGTTCGCCTAAATGCGAGCGGGCATGACCACGCCACCTAATGCCGCTGCCTCGACGCGCCGTGTAGCCATGCAGTTCGCAAATCTCGACGATCTTCGTAGCGTTCTCAAGGAGTTCCTCGTATTGACCAAGTAGCGCGCACAATTGGCACTGCACGAGAAGATGCCACGCGAGGTCGAAAGGCTTGTCGAGCTGGTCAAAATAGCGCATCAGGCGCTCTTTCTCTTCGACTGCAGCATCAAAGAAACCCAATATGATCAGCGATTCGCTGAAATATGCTTGGGCAGAGACACGTTGATCCGCACCGGCGAACGAAATACGATGACTTGGGTCAACGCGATCAATCAGATCTAAGGCCTTGCGCAAGGCCTCTGCTGCCAGCGGCTCTTCTCCTCGGTTGGAATGAGCGATCCCCTTTGTTGCCCAAAGACCACTCAGATGGGCCGTTGGAAGGAGATCGGCACAGTTTGCGAGCTGCTCTTCGGCCAGGGTCAGGTAATCGTGATTGCGCCCAGTGGCATAAAAAAATGGAGCGAGTGAAAGCGCAACGTCACATTGCAATTCGACCGATGCAGTCTTCGCGGCTGCAAGACGTGCGTCTTCAAGCGTCTTCCCAAGGCGCTCAGAACGATACCCTTCTGCCTGCATCAAGGCATTGGCCATCGCAAGATGGAGACGCGTCACCCGTTCGGCGCCGCCGGAGACGTCGCCAAGTCTCCTGCTGCAATCAATAGCACTGGCAAAGTGCGACACGGCTTCCCGGGTTGCCGCTCTGGCCAGAGCGGCCTCTCCCGCCTTTTGCCAGTGATCGACCGAGCTCGCCCAATCCCCCGCTTCCTGAAGGTGGTGCGCAAGGAGCTCGGGTTGCGCTTCGGTGATTTCGATCCACTGTTCCTCTAACATATCTGCGACCCGCTTATGTAGCTCCTGGCGCTTGGCGCGCAGCAGCGTGCCATACGCTGCGTCCTGAACGAGCGCATGCTTGAAGAGGTAAGTGGCCAGTGGACGAGTCCCGCGGCAGAACACCAGACCGGCGCCGACGAGTTGATCCAGTGCGCCATTTAGCTCAGCGGCATTTCGCTGTGCTACCGCTGCCAGCAATTCGTAGGAGAACTCCCGACCGAGAACCGCGCCAATTTGTGCGACCTCCTTAACGGCTGAGCCGAGGCGATCGAGCCGCGCCATCAACGAGGCATGCAGCGTGGCGGGAACGTTCAACACCGTCGCACCAGCTCTTGAGAGCACTGTCCTGGCGTTCCCGCCCTCCAATACTGCCTTGGTCAGCTCCTCGACGAACAGCGGCACCCCATCCGTGCGCTCGATGATCTCTGCGACAAGGTCGCTCGGCAGCTCTCCGGTGCCTACGACCCGCTGGACCAGCGCAGCACCTTCACGACGGTCGAGTCGATTGAGGACAAGAACCGTGACGTGCGCCTGCCCGGTCCACGGTGGTTGAAACTCGGGGCGAAAGGTGAGGAGAAGCAGCACTGGCAAGCGCGGCACTCGCTCGATGACCAAGTCGAGCAGCTCGCGCGAGCTGGGGTCGATCCAGTGGACATCCTCGAAGAGCATCAGCAGCGGACCTTGTCGCGCCAAGCCTTGGAGGTGCCGAAGCAGCGCCTCGAAGGTCTTTTCCTTCTTACGTTGGGGTGTCAGCTGGACAGGCGGAAAGCGACCTTCGGTCGGCAACGACAGCAGCTCGGCCAGCAGCGCCACGTCCTCCGACGAGGCCGGGGCAAGCAGGGCCGCAAGCTTATCCAGCTTCCCCGACATGTCGTCGCGCTCGAACCCAGCTGCGCGTCCGAGCTGCGCAATGATCGGATGGAGCGCGCTGTCTTGGTGGTGCGCTGAGCAGAAATAGCGCAAGTAGGTGCGCGGCTCATTCTGGATCCGCTCCTGCAAGGTGACAGTGAGGCGCGATTTTCCTATGCCCGGCTCACCTGAGAGCAGTACCACGCGACCTTCGCCACTTTTGGCGCGATGCCAGTGACGCTCCAGCAGGTCGACCTCCTCCTGACGTCCGACCAGCGGCGTGGGGGTTGCCCCGTGCAGCGCCTCGAAGCGGCTTTCGACAGCGCTCTCACGAGTCACTTGATAGGCGTGGATCGGCTCCGGAAAGCCTTTCACCTCGACGGAGCCAAGATCGTGATATTCGAAAAGATCGCCAACCAGCTGCCGCGATTGCGGCCCGATCACGACCGTGTCGGGTTCGGCGAGAGCCTGCAGGCGGGCAGCGAGGTTCGGCGTCTCGCCCACCACGCCGCGCTCCTGCCCATCGCCGGCGGAGATCAGATCGCCAACGACGACCTGCCCGGTGCCGACGCCGATACGAACCCGCAATGGCTCGGGCTCTTGGAGTCGCCTAACAGCATCGACGAGAGCAAGACCAGCGCGCACAGACTGTTCCGCGTCGTTCTCGTGCGCTTGCGGGTAGCCGAAATAAACCAAGACCCCGTCGCCCATATACTTGGCGACAAAGCCGCCAAAGTGAGCGACCGTATTGGCGACACAGCGGTGATACGCTCCGATGATCTCGCGCAGGTCCTCCGGATCCAGACGCGACGCGAGCGCCGTCGATCCAACGAGATCCACGAACATGACGGTCAGCTGTCGACGCTCCGCGCCTAGGTCCTGGCGGTTTTGAGCCACGATGTCATCGGTGCTCGGGGCGGGACGGCTTGATGCCATCCCCAGCCTCACTACCGCCTTACGAAATCGCTTGCGATGACCAAGCAGCATACCGAGCTTCTCGAGGTCGGCATCGGTCAGCTCCGGCAGAACTTCCGCGTCGATGGCGTTATCGCGAAATGCCTGCTCGTATTGCTGGAGCCCGAGGCCTCGCAACCAGACGGCAACGTCCACACCAGCTCTCCCAACGAATGGGGTCCCTCAGCAATGTTAACTCAGATGCCAGGGAATGAAGAGATGCATGGGAACACACCGAGAACATCCGGTGTGCTTTTCGGTGTGCTTTTTGGTCACGAAAGGCACACCGGGACCTTGTTTGTTCTAGTTCCCTCGATTTTGTTCGGACAAGGCACTTGCGCCAGACCCCTTGAGAATATAGGGCTTTGCGCGGTCCGGAGTGTAGCGCAGCCCGGTAGCGCACTTGACTGGGGGTCAAGGGGTCGTCGGTTCGAATCCGGCCACTCCGACCATTTTTCCTTGAAAGCCCTGGTTTGTCGAAGGCGCCCTGTGGCGCCTTTTCGCTATTCAGAGCGAAAGCCGCTGGAATCGCCCGGTCGCGATCAGGGCGCTGCCGACCGACGTTGGTCGGGCCTGGGCGGAAGCCGGTGGAACAAGACATGCGCCAGGCGCGGCCGCGGCTTGATCTTCCACTTCGGCACGAGTCGCCAGTGAGTCCTGCTCAGCGGCGAACAAGGATCCCGCGCGCTTCCTCGCCTGTCGAAATGCACCGCCAGCGCCTGGTCCACGGCGCACAGAACCGCGTAGCGCTCAATCTGCTCATCGGATAGCTCGCAATCCGGGACCTTGTCCCGCACCGACTGAACCACCGAATAGGTCGAAATGATGCGTCCGGGAGCAGCGCAGTCGATGCATCGCTGGACGGCGTCGATGACGTCGTCAGGAACAAGAAAGTTGAATTGGCGCGAACTGGTTGTGGTGGCAGTTACGATCCGCTCTAGCATATCGCCTTCTGAAAGCCCCGCAGCACGCTAGCGTCGGGACAGATCCATCAGCAAGGACTAATAATAGGCCCTGGCTGAGTTATGCACCGAATTCTTTGCCGCCTCAGTCACCAGCGAATCGAGGCCGCGCCGCGTAAGGATATGGGTGAACTCTGCACGGAACTAAAAAGCCCGCCAAGGCAAACCGTGGCGGGCTCGTTGGGTCGACACAGCTCGACTATTGCATGGGCCGATTTTCAGACGCTGGCATGTCGATGAAAGCGCCTTCCGGCATCTGGAGCGCGACGGCGATTCGCCGGAGCTTCGAGGGGTCGGCATCCCTGCCGCTTTCAATATCGGCAATCTCGTGGGTGGACAGGCCGCATGTCAGGGACAGCTCTTCGAGGCTGTATCCCCTGGTTTCACGGGCGGCCTTGAGGGCGCTGTAGCCGGGTGTTGCAATCAAATCGGACAGAACTTCGCGTCTGGCAGTGGCGGGCATTGGCAACTCCTTGGGTTGAAACCGTCTGATCAAATCATGGGGTTGCCTGAGACGAGCGAGACAATGACCGCTCGCGGGCGATTTGCCAAGCGTCAAAACGGGCGTCACGCCATCGTGAAACTGCGCCGGAATGATCTCGCGGAATCGAACCAGCCAAATGGGCGCCGCCGCCTTTCACCTCGGCACACCGGAGCAGCGCCCGGCCGAACCGGGGCGGGGAAGACCTGAGACACAATCCAGAAACAAAATTCTACACTCGGGAAAAATTGCCGAAAGAATCCAGGAGGATAGTCCCCAATCGCGGCGCTCGAGCCATCGATATGGTCCGATGTCTCCAGAAACGGCCCGCGCAAAAGGAAACGATGTCATGAAGAAGTCCCTCCTCTCCGCTCTCGGGCTGGCTGTGGCCCTGGCTGTCTCGATGCCGATCCTCGGCGCGACCAGCGCCGATGCTGCTCCGATGCATCACAAGCATCACCGTCACCATCATCACCGCAAGCACCATCGCAAGCATCACCATCATCATCACCATCATCACCACCACAAGAAGCTGGTGGCGAAGAAGGCCTAAGCAAACCGGCTTATCCGACAGGAAGGCCGGTTTTTGGTTGTTGCCCGTAACCGGCCTTCCTGCCCTGCTCTGATGGCATCGTGCCATCAGCGTTCGCGGCACAGGCAGTTCGCGCTGCTGCGCTCAGACCTGGTTGCATCCCAAGGGGTGCCTGATGTTGGCCAATGCCAGGTTGCCGGTAATGCACCGCCTGGTCCTGGCTGTCGCGCGGCTGCTGCTCACGCTTCGCCATCCTGCCCTGATCGTCCGCTTCGCCATGAAGCTCGGCTATCTGCCCAATCCCGCCGCGCCCAGGACCTATCACGAGCTGATGCTCTGGCGGAAAACCGTCGATCGCAATCCGCTGTTCGTGACGCTGACGGACAAGCTCGCGGCGAAGGATTATGTTCGCGGCATCTGCCCTGAACTGCCTCAAGCCAAAACGCTCTGGTCCGGGCGCGACCCCGCCGACATCCCACCCGGGCTGTTGACAGGCAATGCGGTGGTCAAGGCAAACCATGGCTGCGCGATGAACATCTTCGTTTCCGGCGGCCGGCCGGACCGTGCCACCGTCATCGCCACAGCAAGGGGCTGGCTCAAGAAACGCTATGGGCGCCGAAACGGCGAATGGGCGTATTGGCCGATCGTGCCAGCGGTCTTCGTCGAGGAGCGGCTCGAGCTGAGTGGCGGAGCAATCGCCACCGACATCAAAGTCCATGTCTGCGGCGGCACGGTCTGCCATGTCTGGGTGGAAGACAAGCAGGCCCGCCTCTCGCACCTGTTCGACTGCGATGGCAAGCCGCTGCCCGGGCGCGACCCCGACTATCCGCGCGAGGACCAGGCGCTGCCGGTCAGCGACCGTCTTGTCGACTATGTGCGCCGGGCGGCGGCGATCGCGCCGCGCATCGCCGGCGATCTCGATCACATCAGGATCGACTTCCTTGTCACCGGCCAGTGTCTCTATCCCGGTGAGCTCACCGTCTACTCCGCCGCCGGCTACGGCACGTGGACCAATCCGGAAATCATGGCGACGATCGAGCGAAACTGGCGGCTCGACCGATCGGACTATCTGCGCAGACGGCATCGCGGCATTACAGGTCTCTATGCCCGCGCGCTCAAGGCCTGGTGTCGGGCCGACGTACGCAATCGCCGGCCGGCGACGAGCCCTCGCCAGGCCTGACCAAGCGGCACCAAGCTCGCGCTCTGGCCTCCGCCTCGGCAAAAAATTTGAACCGACGCGTGAACCTTTCCCCTCCGGGCCGCACCAAGCCTGCATGGACGCCACGAAGGCGCTCCCCAACCAGAAGGACGCCGCAACGGCGATCCTCGATCAAAGAGAAGGAAATGCTCAAATGACCAACTTCACCAACTTCAAGCGCATCTCGCTCGCCGCGGCCATCGCTGTCTCGGCCCTCGGTTCGGTTTCCGTCCCGAGCTCGGCCTTCGCCGGCACGCACCCCACCGGCGACGGCGGCGCGGTGTGCAAGGGCGCGGGCTCCTGTCTGGTGCTCGAGATCGACTGCAAGGGCACCTATACCGACGCCACCGACAAGAACGGCACCGTCTACGGCAAGTGCAGCCAGGTCATGAAGGTCGACCCGACGAAGCGGCTCAAGCTCGCCAACTGATCGACCTGCGATCAAGGAAATGGCGGCCGTCCGCGCGACGGCCGCCATTTTCTTTCACCTTTCGGGGGCGCGCTAACGCCGCGCGAGGAACAGGCTGGCAACCAGTCCAAGCACGAGCAGCCCGACGGCGGCAGCTGTCGCGGGATGCTCGCGTGCCGTCCTTTCGATCGCTTTGCCCCTGCCGCCGATCACCGGCAGCGCATCGGCGAGGCGCCCGGCCAGCTGGGAATAGTAATCCGAAGCGGCGTCGCGACCGTCCTCATAGTAGGCGCCACCTTGCCTCGAGATGGCCTTCCTCAAAGCAGCCAGTTCCCTGGAGAGGGTTGCGACCTGCTTTTCGAGATCGGAGACGGTCGAAAGCGTTGCCATGATGCGTTTTCCTTCCTTGTGCAGAAGGAGGCGTAACGCATGGGCGCACAAGCAGTTCCGGTCAACCGACTGTCAGCGAGCGGCGCCTAACGCACCTGGTCGAGCAGGCGCTTGCACTCCAGCAGATCGAACAGCGCTTCCTGCAACAGGGCGCGGTTGTCGCGCGACAGTTTCGAGGAGTCCGGCTGGACCGGCCCCTCATCGTCGCTCTTGCCGAGGCCGAAGAAGCGTCGGCTGGGTTTCACCCTGGGCTGGCCGACCAGCATCTCGTCGTCGGCGCCGCGCGGCTGGGCAGCCGGCGTCAGCGGCACCTGTTCTGCCTGCCGGCGCTGCGCGATCGCCTCGACGGCCGCCATGTCGCCATTGCCGATGGCAACCAGGAAATGGTTGCCGTTCTCGCGCAACAACTTTTGCACGCCCTTGATGGTGTAGCCCTGGTCGTAGAGCATATGGCGAATGCCTTTGATCAGTTCGACGTCCTGCGGCCGGTAATAGCGGCGGCCGCCACCGCGCTTCATCGGCTTGATCTGGTTGAAACGGGTTTCCCAGAAGCGCAGCACGTGCTGCGGCAGATCGAGATCCTCCGCGACCTCGCTGATGGTGCGGAAAGCATCGGGGCTCTTGTCCATGGGTGAATCCTCCGCTGGACGGCGATCGGGCCAATTGCTGCCGAATCGAGCCTTATTTCAGCGGTTTATGGAACAATATTCAAGCCCGACGTCAAAACGCGCGGACATTATCAACCGGGCATTTGCGGCGGCTACTTGCCGCCCTTGGCCTTGCTGTTCTGGTGCGAGCGCAAGATGCGGCTCTTCAGCACGTTCGACGACTTGAAGGTCATCACCCGTCGCGGCAGGATCGGCACTTCCTCGCCGGTCTTGGGATTGCGGCCGATGCGCTCGTTCTTGGAGCGGACATGGAAAGTCGCGAAGGATGAGAGCTTGACCGTCTCGCCGCGCACGATGGCTTCGCAAATCTCATCCAGCACCGCTTCAACGAGCTCGGCCGATTCAGTTCTCGACAAGCCAACCTTGCGGTAAACGGCTTCGGCAAGGTCGGCGCGCGTAAGTGTCTTTCCCCCCATGCGACCGTCCCATCAGCTCAAAAACATAAATCGGTACAAGCAACGGCAGAGCCTAAGTAATTGATCCGTCAAGGTCAAGGACCGAACCCTTCCGTTCGGCACTTACCAGCGGACCAAAACCGCGCCCCAGGTGAAGCCCCCGCCCATCGCCTCGAGCAGCACCAGATCACCCTTCTTGATGCGGCCGTCGGCGACGGCCACTGACAGCGCCAGCGGCACGGACGCAGCCGACGTGTTACCGTGCAAATCGACCGTAACCACCACTTTTTGCTCGGCGATCCCGAGCTTCTTGGCGGAAGCGTCAATAATCCGTTTATTGGCCTGATGCGGCACGAACCAGTCGAGATCGTCGGCGGTGATGCCGGCCTGCGAGAACGTCGCCTCGATGACGTCGGTGATCATGCCGACCGCATGCTTGAACACCTCGCGGCCCTCCATCCTGAGATGGCCGACGGTGCCGGTGGTCGAAGGCCCGCCATCGACGAACAGCTTCTCCTTGTGGACGCCGTCGGAGCGCAAGCTCGCCGCCAGCACGCCGCGGTCGGCGATGGTGCCGGTCCCCTCGCCGGCTTCCAGCACCAGCGCGCCGGCGCCGTCGCCGAACAGGACGCAGGTCGAGCGGTCGTTCCAGTCGAGGATGCGCGAGAAGGTCTCGGAGCCGATGACGAGCACCCGCTTGGCCAAGCCGCCGCGAATGTAGAGGTCGGCGGTCGCCACCGCGTAGACGAAGCCTGAGCAGACCGCCTGCATGTCGAAGGCAAAGCCGTGATGCATGCCGAGCCGGTTCTGGATCTCGACCGCGGTCGCCGGAAAGGTGTTGTTGGGCGTCGAGGTCGCCAGCACGATCAGGTCGATGTCGGCGGGCGTCAGGCCGGCGCTGTGGAGTGCCGCGCGCGCGGCCGCCTCGCCGAGCGAGGCGGTGGTCTCGTCATCGGCCGCGACATGGCGCTGGCGGATGCCGGTGCGCTGGACGATCCACTCGTCGGAGGTCTCGACCATGCCTTCGAAATCGGCATTCTTCATGATGCGGCGGGGCAGCGCGGCGCCGGAGCCGCGCACGACTGATCTGATCAAAGCTCTTTCCTATTCCTTTGCGTCGACGACGACGTCGGATTTCCTGTTTGCCTGGGCATGCGGATTGCGCGCATGGAACAGATCGAGATCGGCCTCGATGCGGTCAAGTAGATTGTTGCGCACCATGTCGTAGCCAAGCTCGATTGCCGCCGCGAAGCCGTCCGAATCGGCGCCGCCATGGCTCTTCACGACAATGCCGTTGAGGCCGAGGAAGACACCGCCATTGGAGCGGCCGACATCCATCTTCTCGCGCAGCCGGTCGAAGGCGCCCTTGGCGAAGACATAGCCGATCCTGGCCATCAGCGTACGGCTCATGGCGGCGCGCAGATAGCCGCCGATCTGCCTGGCGGTCCCTTCCGCGGTCTTGAGCGCAATGTTGCCGGCGAAGCCTTCGGTGACGACGACGTCGACCGTGCCCTTGCCGATATCGTCGCCTTCGACGAAGCCGCGATAGTTCATCGATGCCATGTTGGCCTCGCGCAGCATGCGCCCGGCCTCCTTGACCTCTTCCTGGCCCTTGATCTCCTCGACGCCGACATTGAGCAGACCGACGCTCGGACGGTCGATGCCGAAGATCGAGCGCGCCATGCCAGTACCCAGAATGGCGAAATCGATGAGCTGGTGCGCATCCGCGCCAATGGTGGCGCCGACATCCAGCACCACGCTTTCGCCGCGCGTCGTCGGCCAGATCGCGGCGATCGCCGGACGGTCGATGGTGGCCATGGTGCGCAGGCAGAATTTCGACATCGCCATCAGCGCGCCGGTGTTGCCGGCCGAGATGCAGGCCTGGGCGGTGCCGGACTTCACCGCCTCGACCGCCTTCCACATCGATGACTTCCAGCGGCCATGGCGCAGCGCCTGGCTCGGCTTGTCGTCCATGCGGACCGCGATCTCGCAATGCACGAACTCGCTCACCTCGGCGAGCTTGGGGAATTTGGCCAGCTCGGGGCGCACCGCATCCTCGCGGCCATAAATGATGAAGCGGATGTCGGGACGACGGATGGCGACCGTCATGAGCGCCGGGATGACCACGCCTGGTCCGTGATCGCCGCCCATGGCATCGATGGAAATCCTGATCACGCGGTATTCATCTCACGGTTTGCCTGCCGGCGGCTTGAGCTGGTCAGGTTCGGGGGCTCGCGAAGGTTCGGCGAAAATAGCGTTTTTGCGCTGCCGCACAACCGGCTTTTCTAATATCGGGTCCGCTTTCAGGATTTTCCAAGCAGCGAACGCAGCTTTTGCTGGAATTCGCTTTCCTCGGCCTCGCCGTCGCCGGAGACCTCCAGCGACACGCCGGCCTTGCGCGGATAGGGGTCGATAGCCAGCCCGAAGAACTGCTCGGCGAGCGCGCCGACATCGATCGTGTCGCCGGAAAAGGTCTCCGGGCTGTCGGGTCCGTCGGCATCCAGCACGATCTCGCCGCCGCCTTCGAAACCCTGCCGCCCGAGCTTGGACTGCTCGGGCAGGAACAGCGCCTCGACCGGCTCGTCTATATGCGCCTCCACGGGATCCAGGGTGACGATGCAGGCCTGGGTGATGTCGGCCTCGACGCGACCGCTGACTTTGACGCCATTGCGCTTCCACGGCGCCACCAGAAGCTCGGCGCGATAGCGTTCGACCGAGAGCAGCTCGTGCTCGACGGCGAGCGCCGCGCGCTGCCTTTCGTCGGCCTCGATCGTCACCGGCAGGCCTTTTTGCGGCAGGCGGGCGACATTGGCGATGAAGGAAACCTGGCTTTGCGGGTCGATATGTTTCATCTTCGCCTCCTCAGCCGGCCGCCGGAAACGTCAGCGTGCCGGATGCGATCGATTCGGCCGGCTGGGCCGCAAGATGCCGGGCGGCATCCGCGACATAGGCGGCCAGCAGCGGCGCCTGCGGCCACTCACCCGCGTCGGGCACGACATTGCGGGTAAGCGCGGCGGCCAGCGCTTCCCTGTCGTCGCGCTCGAGCGCATCGTCGTAAGCGGCCGTGCGGCCATAGAACATCTTGGCCAGCTTCTTCATGCGCTTCGGCACGCCGACGTCGCTGATGCCCAGTTCCCGCAGCGAATGTTCGACATCCAGGAAGAACTCGTCGATGAGCACCTGGGCGACCTCGGTCGCGGCGCCGCTCTCGCCGCGCAGCCGGTGCTGGAACAGGAACATGTGCAGCGACAGCATCTCGAAACGACCAAGCGGCGTGTCCGGCACATTCCAGTCGGAATAAAAAACGGCTTGCCGCGCCGCCGCCACGATTTGTGCGTAAAGCGCCTCGGTGATAGCGCGGTTGGCATGGCGTTCGCGGCCAAAAAAGCGCTGGAACATTGAGGGTGGTCTCCCGGGGACCGTTTGTTGAATTGGCCTTGTTGCATCGGCAGGCAAGCTGGTTTACCGGTTTTGCCGCCCAGCGCAAGTTGCGGTCGGCTAATGGAGTTGTTGT
The DNA here is from genome assembly GCF_004791545.1 of Mesorhizobium sp. M4B.F.Ca.ET.214.01.1.1. NCBI lineage: Bacteria > Pseudomonadati > Pseudomonadota > Alphaproteobacteria > Hyphomicrobiales > Phyllobacteriaceae > Mesorhizobium > Mesorhizobium sp. M4B.F.Ca.ET.214.01.1.1. Next base: position 144,865 of record NZ_SRUX01000013.1, on the reverse strand, counting down.
TGCGCGCGCTGAATTTCAAGTTGCATTTCCTGGCCAGGCCGGCCGGCATGGCATCGCTGCTGGTGGCGGCGGCCGCCCTTTCAGCCTGCAATTCGTCCAAGATGATCGGCGATCTCAGCCCCGGCGAGACGCTGACCCAGGGCTACGTCATCGACCAGCAGGCCATCGACTCGGTGCCGGTGGGATCGAGCCGCGAACAGGTGCTGCTGGCGCTGGGCACTCCGTCGACGACGGCGACCTTCGACAACGAGGCCTTCTACTACATCTCGCAGACGCGCAAGCGCTATGTCGCCTTCGACAAGCCGCATCTGGTCGATCAGAAAGTGCTGGCGGTCTATTTCGGCGCCGACGGCCGCGTCACCCAGATCGCCAACTACGGGCTGAAGGACGGCAAGGTCTTCGACTTCATCTCGCGCACCACGCCGACCGGCGGCAAGGACCAGAACTTCCTCAGCCAGATCATCAACGGCGCCAGCAAGCTGGCGCCCGGCCTGCCAGGCGGCGGCAACGGCATGTAACCGACGGCCGGCTCGCTTTTCGCACGCGGGCAACACAGAATCAGGCAGCCAGGGACCCGCCGGATCGCTCCGGCGGGTCTTTGCTTGGTACTGACCGGCCGTTCCGGCTCAGCGAGGCCAGCTTCGCTCGAAGAGCAAAACCGAAGCCGTCCAGTGTCCCGATGATCCTTTATTGATCCTGTGGCGGGCGCAACTTCTGCGTTAGCCGTTTATCCACCACAAAACGCAATGGCGCTTGGGTTTCATCTGCCTATAATTTTTGATCCACAAGATCAGCCGGATCGGAGGGTCAGATGAGCCGCATCGTCATGTACGACCAGATCGGCGCCCGCAAGCCGGTCCAGAGCTTCGTCCTGGACTGGAAGGACGGCGTCCCGTGCACGCTCCGGCAGATCATCACCGAACGCGTGCTGCTGGAGCATGACAGGTTGCACGCCTCGCGCAACGACGCGGCGATCGAGACCCTGCTCTATGCGCCAAACACCGGACCGCTCAAGAAGACCAACCCGGACCAGGCTGTGGCGGCAGCGATCGAGGCCTTTTCGCGCAACGCCTTCATGGTGGTCGTCGGTGGCAAGCAAATGATGGCGCTGGACGACGTGGCCGTCATTTCAGCGCGCACGGACGTCGTCTTCATCAAGCTTTTGCGGCTCAAGGGAGGCTGAGCGGATGAGCAATGGACGGTTGTTTTCGGGTCTCAGGGCAGCGGCCGCGGCGTTCGGCAAGGCCGTAGGCGGCGCCGCGCGTCCGACTGAGCCGGCGCCGGTCGCCGACATAAACAGGATGGTCGAGCGCCTCCATCGCGCCCATGCCGACAGGGAGCGGAGCCAGGCGGAGGCGCTGGCGCGGGATATCGAGCTGGCCTCATCCGCCGGCGTCTCGCGTCCGATGACAGCGGAGCTCATCTCCCTCGTCCGCGCCTACGACACCGCGAACTCGGAGGAAGCCCGCAAGGATATCACCAGCCGCCTGCGCGCTTTGTCGGCGGAACAGCGCGGCGAGTTGTTCGACACTATCGACATGCTGCGAGCGCGGTTCGGCTGGGGTCCGGCGGTGGCCATCTATGTGCGCAGCCGCGAGGGCAGCATCCCACCCAGATTCGCGCGCTTTTGCGAAACCTTGAGTCGCGATCTTCTGCGCAGCGGCTTCCAGGCGAACGCGCCGAGAACCGCCACCGCGCTCAGGCTGCTCGCCAACGACCAGGCCGGCCTCCACCTCAAAGGCACGATCGGCTGGTCGAGCGGGTTGCCCAAGCTCGGCATCGTTCGCGAGATCGAGCGCGCGGTGAAACACGGACTGGTTCCTGGCCCCGAGGACCGGGCCAACGCCGCCAGGCTCATCGCGCTGGTTTGCGATACGCAGTACTACAAAAACCGGACTGGTCCGGAAAAGACCGATCCACCGCTGATCGTTTCGCTGAAGGCGCTTGCCGGGGCCGGCCAGCAGGACAGTTTCTTTGCGCGCATGCGGGCCAATCCGCCGGGAAAACTTCCGCACCTGCGCTACACGCCGCCGCCGTCCGACAAGGCGGAATTTTGGGACGACGTGCTGACGGAACTGGCACCGCTGTTCGAGGACATCCGCGCCTACGCCGGCGACAGGACGGTGCACAACTGGCTGACCGACCGACAGGCGTTCGCCGCCCGTTTTGGCTCCGGCGATGGCAGTGCCGCCTTCAGGTTCGGCTGGTGGGCTCGCGACACCAAGGGCGAGGAAGGTTTTCACAAGGACTACAACAACCATCTCAGCCGCATGCTGAGCCAGGAAAAACCCGAATGGCGACAGCTCGCGACCGCCGCGCAAATGGCGATGCTGCGTACCATGGGGCCGACCTTCGATCGGGGTTGGCCGCAGGACTTCACGAGGGCCGGCACGCAGGTCGAGGCGTTCGAATTCGGCGGCGGGGATCCTGACGGCAGCCTGCTCAACCATCTGGTTGCCGCCGGCGATGGCGCGCCCGGCACGACCTGGCTGAAGGATTGCGAACGCAAGATCGCAGCCCTTGGGCACGACACGGTGGCCGACGGTTTCAGGCAGTGGCTCAAACCGCTCTGCGAACCGGCGCTGCCGGAGATCGACCGCGACGTCTATATCGGCCTCGAAGCCTACAGCCTGGTGTTCAGCCCGCAGAATGCATCGGTGTTTCCGACACCGCTGCCGGAACGGGAGTCGGCGGGCTATGCGGCGGCGGTGCGGCAGTCCGCGCTGAAGGCGATCTGCGCGATACCGGGCCTGCTGTTCCAGCGCGCGGCCGGGGACTATGTACCCTGGCAATTTGATCTCGGCCGACTGCACGGCGAACTGTCGCCCGACAATGTCGCGGTCGCACGCGGCATTGCCCTGGCCTTGTCCCGCCTGCCGGCCGACAAGGCGCTGCCGCTGCTGGAATCGCTGGCAGGCGCGACGCTGATCAAGACAGGGCATTACGGACGCACCGTGCGTTCGCAAAAGACAGGGGCGGCCTGCGTCTGGTCGCTCGGCCAGTTGGGCACCGCGGACGCCGCCTATGCGCTCGGCCGCCTTCGCCGCAGGATCGACGACAAAGTGGTGATCAAGTCGATCGACAAGGCGCTGGAAGCGGCGGGCAGCAAGCTCGGCCTGTCGGGCGACGACATGCAGGAAATCGCCATGGCCGAGTACGGCATCGGCGATGGCGGGCTTCGTGTCGAGGAACTGGGCGGCGTTCGCGTCGAGTTGCGCGTTGTCTCGTCGGCCAAGGCCGAGTTGCGCAGCATCGACGCCAAGGGCAAGTCGAGCCGCGGCATCGCCAAGGATTTCAAGGCGGCACCCGGCGGTAGCGAAATGGCGGGCGAGTTGGAAAATGCGGCGAAGGACATCGCGCTGATCCTGCCGGAAGCGCGGCGCCGCATCGAGAGCGCCTGGCGCGACGGCCGCCACTGGAATTACCAGGGCTGGCAGGATCGGCTGATCGGCAATGGCCTGCTGCGCACGCTTTCCGAGCGCCTGATCTGGCGTTTTGTGGGTCCCAAGAGCGAGGCGTTCGTCGCCATGCCGCGCGACGGCGGGCTTGTCGATCATGCCGGCGTTCGCTGCCCGGTTCCAGGACCGGACTGGACGGTCCACCTTTGGCATCCGCTGGACAGCCCGGCCACGACCGTCGCCGCCTGGCGCGAGAGGCTTGCCAGGCAGACGATCCAGCAGCCCTTTATCCAGGCCTGGCGGCCGGTCTATGTCGTCACCGACGCCGAACTTGCCACGCAGAGCTATTCGAACCGCTTCGCCGCGCACATACTGGAGCAGGCTCCGGTCATGGCCATCCTGAAGAAGCGCGGCTGGACGGCGTACAACCGCAGCATGCACGGCAACAATGCCGAGCATGAACGCGTTCGGCTCATCCTGCCGCATCACGGCGTCGCGCCGAGTTCTGGGTCGCCGGCATCGGCACGCGCGTGCAGGACATCGAGGCGGCGGAGCGCGGCGCCGCCCTCTACGCCTTCATCGCCACGGACCGTGTCGCCTTCTTCGCGCTCGATCCCAAGACCGGGCTGCCGAACGAGGTGCCCCTGTCCGTCGATGCAGTGCCTCCCCGCGCGTTCTGCGAGGCGATGTACGACATCGACAGCGTGATAGGCCGCACCTCGATCGGCAACGACCGCCACTGGCAGGATCGCGGCGGCGATGCCCGCCACCCGCTGTCGGAGCGGCCTGAATTCCTCGATTACCGCGAGCGCTATTCGGCGGGACAGGCCAGCGGCCTGGCAAAGGGTCGCCGCGATTTCATCGCCACCATCCTGCCCGGCCTCGCCATTGCCAACCAGTGCACGGTTACAGACGAGTTCCTGATCGTCGACGGCAAGCGCAAGACCTACAAGATCAACTTCGCGTCCGGGCACATCAGAATGGCGCCCAACGACCGCTATCTCTGCATCGTGCCGTCAAACGAGGCGACCGGGCCAAGGCCAGCCTACGTGCCGTTCGAGGGCGACGACATCCTGTCGGTCATCCTGTCCAAGGCAATGATGCTCGCAAATGACGACAAGATAACCGACGGCTCGATCCTCACGCAGATCGGGTGACGGCAAAAAGAAAACCCGCGGGATCGCTCCCGCGGGTTTTTCTGACTTCCAGCCTCGAGCCTCAGCCGTGCGCGAGCACGGCCAAGAGCAGCAGGGCGACGATGTTGGTGATCTTGATCGCCGGATTGACGGCCGGGCCGGCGGTGTCCTTGTAGGGATCGCCGACGGTGTCCCCGGTGACCGAGGCCTTGTGCGCCTCCGAACCCTTCAGGTGCTTGACGCCGTCCTTGTCGGTGAAGCCGTCCTCGAACGATTTTTTGGCGTTGTCCCAGGCGCCGCCGCCCGAGGTCATCGAGATGGCGACGAACAGACCGTTGACGATGACGCCGAGCAGCGAGGCGCCGAGTGCCGCAAAGGCCGAGGCCTTCGAGCCCGAGATCAGAAGCACGCCGAAATAGACCACCAGCGGCGCCAGCACCGGCAGCAGCGACGGGATGATCATCTCGCGGATCGCCGCCCTGGTCAGAAGGTCGACGGCGCGGGCGTAGTTGGGCTTCGAGGTGCCGGCCATGATGCCCTTGTCCTCGCGGAACTGCTTGCGCACCTCCTCGACGATCGAGCCGGCAGCGCGACCGACGGCAGTCATGGCGATACCGCCGAACAGATACGGGATCAGGCCGCCGAAGATCAGGCCGGCGACGACGTAGGGGTTGGAGAGGTCGAAGGAGACGTCGCCCATGCCCTGGAAGTAGGGGAACTTGTCGCCATTGGCGGCAAAGAACTTCAGGTCGTTCGAATAGGCGGCGAACAGCACCAGCGCGCCGAGACCGGCCGAGCCGATGGCATAGCCCTTGGTCACCGCCTTGGTGGTGTTGCCGACCGCGTCGAGCGCGTCGGTCGAGTGGCGCACTTCCTTGGGCAGGCCGGCCATTTCGGCGATGCCGCCGGCATTGTCGGTGACCGGGCCGAAGGCGTCGAGCGCGACGATCATGCCGGCAAGGCCGAGCATGGTGGTGACCGCGATCGCCGTGCCGAACAGGCCGCCGAGCTGGTAGGTGGCGATGATGCCGCCGACGATGACGATCGCCGGCAGCGCCGTCGATTCCAGCGAGACAGCAAGGCCCTGGATGACGTTGGTGCCGTGGCCGGTCACCGACGCCTGGGCGATGGAGTTGACCGGGCGCTTGTTGGTGCCGGTGTAGTACTCGGTGATCACCACGATCAGGCCGGTCACCAGTAGGCCGATCAAGCCGCAGATGAACAGGTTTTTGCCGGTGATGGCGATGCCGGCGACGGTGCCGATATCACCCCAGCCGATGGTGAGCGACGTGGCGGCGCCAAGGCCGACGATCGACAGCAGGCCGGTGACGATCAGGCCCTTGTAAAGCGCGCCCATGATCGAACCGTTGGAGCCGAGCTTGACGAAGAAGGTGCCGACGATGGAGGTCAGGATGCAGGCGCCGCAGATGGCCAGCGGATAGAGCATGGTGTCGGCCAAAATGGCAGTGCCGCCGAAGAAGATAGCAGCGAGAACCATGGTGGCGACGACGGTGACGGCGTAGGTCTCGAACAGGTCGGCCGCCATGCCGGCGCAGTCGCCGACATTGTCGCCGACATTGTCGGCGATGGTGGCGGGGTTGCGCGGATCGTCCTCGGGAATGCCGGCTTCGACCTTGCCGACGAGATCGCCGCCGACGTCGGCGCCCTTGGTGAAGATGCCGCCGCCGAGACGGGCGAAGATCGAGATCAGCGAGGCGCCGAAGCCGAGCGAGACCAGCGCGTCGATGACGATGCGGTCATTCGGCTGGAGGCCCATCGGTCCGGTCAGGATGAAGTAGTAGATCGAGACGCCGAGCAGTGCCAGACCCGCCACCAGCATGCCGGTAATGGCGCCCGACTTGAAGGCGATGTCGAGGCCGGCGGCAAGGCTGTTGGAGGCGGCCTGCGCGGTGCGCACATTGGCGCGCACGGAAACGTGCATGCCGATGAAGCCGGCGGCGCCCGAGAGCACGGCGCCGATCAGGAAGCCGATGGCCGAGGTGATCGACAGCAGCCACCAGGCAAGCAGGAGCACGACGATGCCGACGACGGCGATGGTGGTGTATTGGCGCGCCAGGTAGGCCTGGGCGCCCTCGCGGATGGCTGCGGAGATTTCCTGCATGCGCTGATTGCCCTGATCGGACGCAAGGACCGAACGGGTCGCCCAAATAGCGTAAAGGACTGAAAGCAGGCCGCAGGCGATGACGGCGTAAATGATGGTCATTGCCGAATTTTCCTCGATTGATGGCCCAAAAGAACCCCTCCCTGGGCCGTTGGAACGGGGATGCACGCCGCCAGGCGGAATCCACCCCTTGGCTGGGCTGTATGCGAAACAGGGCTGGGAACGTCAAGATATTGTTCGGTTTTTGCCCGGCTTTCGCCCAAAAGGCGAAGGTGATCGCAAACCTGCCGGCGTGACCGTCCTTTTAGATCGATTGAAATGACGCTGGGTAATCAGTCGCCGCACGGATCCGGCGTCGCCTCTCGACAGGTCTTTCAGTGTCGGTCCCGCCCCGATCGGTCCCGACATTTGTCGCTAAACCGCCCCCTGCCCCATCCGACGCGCCGTGTAGCGCTCGATGGCCGACAGGCCGTCATAGATCAGCACGGCAAGTGCAGCGACGATCAGGCCGCCCTGCAGCACGAAGGCGAGATTGTTCGACAGCAGGCCGGCGATGATCACCTCGCCAAGCGTCTTGGCCGCAACCGTTGAACCAATGGTGGCGGTGGCAAGGCTGATGACCACCGAAAGCCGGATGCCGCCGAGGATGACCGGCGCGCTGAGCGGCAGCTCGACCTTGACCAGCCTCTGCCAGGCGGTCATGCCGGCGCCGCGCGCCGCTTCCATGACATTGCCCGGCAGGGTGGTGAGAGCCGTCAGCGCGTTCTCGAAGATCGGCAGCAGGCCATAGAGGAAGAGCGCAATCAGCGTCGGCTTCTCGCCGAAGCCGACGGCCGGCACGGCAAGTGCCAGCACGGCGACAGGCGGAAAGGTCTGGCCGATGTTGACCAGGCTGCGCGACAGCGGCAGGAACTCCGCTCCGGCCGGCCTGGTGACCAGAATGGCAAGCGCGACCGCAACGATGGTTGCGGCGACCGTGGCGATCAGCACGGTCCTCAGATGCAGCAGCGTCAGCGTCAGCAAGCTGCCCTGGTTGTAGATCGCCGGCGCGCCGTTCTCGGTCAGCGGCTTGAGCAGCGGCTCGAACAAGGCTGGGTTGGTGACGAAGGCGACAAGCAGCACCACCAGGAGAAGCCGGAGCAGCGATGGCAGCCAAGCTTTCATGCAGGCCTCGCGGCGCGCCTGACCAGCCCATCGACGGTGACCCGGCCAAGCGGCTTGCCGTCGCCATCCTTCACCGGCAGCGCCGGGCGACCCGACCAAAGCAGCTCGGCCAGCGCATCGCGCTGGCTGGCCTCGGCCGGGATCGCTTCGCCCTCGGCGGTCCCCTTCTCGACGGCATCGCCGACGCGGCCAAGCGACAGCAGCCGGAACGGTTTCTCGCTGGCGCCGACAAGCGTCTCGACGAAGGCGCTGGCCGGCTTCGCCAGGATCTCGGCGGGTTTTGCGTATTGCACCAGCTTGCCGGCATCCATGACGGCGATCTTGTCGCCCAGATGCACGGCTTCCTCCATGTCGTGGGTGACGAGGATGATGGTGGTGCCGAAGCGCTTCTGGATGGCCAGCAGGTCCTCCTGCGCCTTGTTGCGGATGATCGGGTCAAGCGCGCCGAACGGCTCGTCCATCAAAAGCACGTTCGGCTCGGCGGCCAGCGCGCGCGCAACGCCGACGCGCTGCTGCTGGCCGCCGGAGAGCTCGTGCGGGTAACGCGGCCCATAGGCCTGCGGATCGAGCTGGTAGAGCGTCATCAGCTCGTCGACACGGCGCTTGATGCGGTCCCTGTCCCAGCCGAGCAGCAGCGGCACCGTGGCGATGTTTTGCGCCACCGTGCGATGCGGAAACAGGCCATGGCCCTGGATGGCGTAGCCGATGCTGCGGCGCAGCTCGTAACCCGGCAGCGAGCGGTTGTCGGCGCCGTCGAGCTTGATGACGCCCGCGGTCGGCTCGACCAGCCGGTTGATCATCCTGAGCAATGTCGTCTTGCCGGAGCCGGACGTGCCGACGATGACGCAAACAGTGCGCGGCTCGATCGCCATCGACACATCGTCGACCACTGTGGTTTCGCCATAGCGCTTGGTGATACCTTCGATCTCGATCATGCCGGGCTTGCCTCATGTCGTCTGATGGAGGTCATTTCGATGATGGCGTCGAGGATGATGGCGGCGGCGAAGGCCAGCGCCACGGTCGGCACCGCGCCGAGCAGCACCAGATCCATCGCGGTCTGACCGACGCCCTGGAAGACGAACACGCCAAAGCCGCCGCCGCCGATCAGCGCGGCGATGGTGGCAAGGCCGATGTTCTGCACCAGAACGATGCGGATGCCGGTCAGGATCACCGGGAAGGCGAGTGGGAATTCGACGTCGAACAGCCGCTGGCGGTCGGTCATGCCCATGCCGCGGGCGGCGTCGTTGGCGGCGCGCGGCACGCCGGCGAGGCCGACCACGGTGTTGGCCACCACCGGCAGCAGCGAATAGAGGAACAGCGCGACGAAGGCTGGCGCGGTGCCGATGCCGCGGATGCCCAAAGCGCCGGCGCCGGGCACATGGGTCGCGACCCAGCCGAGCGGCGCGATCAGCAGGCCGAACAGCGCGATCGAGGGAATGGTCTGGATGATATTGAGCACGTTGAGCACGCCGGCCCGCAGCCTCTCGACGCGGTGGCACAGGATGCCGAGCGGCAGGCCGACCACCACCGCCGCCGCCAGCGAGCCCAGCGCCAGCGTGATGTGCTTGGCGCCTTCGGCCCAGAAACTGTCGGCGCGGTTGGCGTATTCCTTGAGGATCGACAGGCTATCCCATTGCCTCGACACCAGAAGCAGGCCGATCGCCAGCGCGGCGGCGATGAGCACACCGACGCGCGCCCAGGGCGACAGATCGAGCCTGGTCAGTACATCGGCGAGCAGCAGCGTGAAGGCAAAGATCAGCAGCCAGAAGCCGGAGGCCGGCGAGACGCGGGCAAAGGTGTTGCCTGCCGGGGTGAGGAAACTGCCGGCCGTGCCGATGAGGATGGCAAGCGCTGCAAGCGCCACGACGCCGGCGGCAAGCCGGAGCAGCAGCGGCGTCTTCAGCAGCGCGATCAGCGCGCCGGCGATGACGATCGCCAGCAGCAGCGGCCCGGTGGCAGACGGCAGCGCTTCCAGAATGGAGCGCGCCTGGCCGGGCACGATGCGGTTGGCACGGAAGGTGGCGAAGGGGGCAAGCAACGCCGCATAGGCCGCGATCGCGGCGATGACCACGCCGAGCTTGTCGAAACGGAGGGTCATCGGCTGCTCGCGCAGCAATTCGGAGAGGCAGAAATAGGAAGGCCTCGTTCCTTCGCGGCCCCCTCTGTGCTACCGGACATCTCCCCCACTTGGGGGGAGATCAGATGTCGCGCGGGCTTTCGCCAATCCCCAGCGTGGCAAGAGAAGCGACGGCGATGAAGCTGCCAATCTCCCCCCTTGTGGGGGAGATGTCCGGCAGGACAGAGGGGGGCGCCTCGCACCGGCGTACGTTTCTTCGACGCGATCGCGACTACTTCAAAAACCCGTTCTTCTTCAGAAAGTCCTCGGCGACGCCCTTGACCGGCTCGCCGCCGACCTGCACGCGGCCGTTGAGTTCCTGCAGCGTGACGAGGTCGAGCTTGGCGAACACCGGCTTCAGCAGCGTCTCGATCTCGGGATGCTCCTTCAGCACCGCCTCGCGGATGATCGGCGCCGGCTGGTAGACCGGCTGCACACCCTTGTCGTCGTCGAGGACGACGAGGCCGGAAGGCGCGATGCCGCCGTCGGTGCCGTAGACCATGGCGGCATTGGCGCCGTTGGTCTGGTTCGCGGCAGCCGCGATGGTCGCCGCGGTGTCGCCGCCGGAGAGCGTGATCAACTGGTCGGGCTTCAGCGCAAAGCCGTAGGTGGTCTGGAAGGCCGGCAAGGCGGCCGCCGAATTGACGAATTCGGCCGAGGCCGCAAGCACGACCTTGCCGCCGCCCGCCACGTACTTGCCGAAGTCGGTGAGCGTCGCCAGCTTGTTCTCGTCGGCGACCTCCTTGCGCAGCGCGATCGCCCAGGTGTTGTTGGCCGGCGATGGCGACAGCCAGACGATCTTGTTGGCGTCGTAGTCGAGCTTCTTGGCCGCCTCATAGGCCTTGGCGGCATCCTTCCAGACCGGATCGTCGGCCTTCTCGAAGAAGAAAGCGGCATTGCCGGTATATTCCGGATAGATGTCGATCTCGCCGGCGGTGATCGCCTTGCGCACCACCGGCGTGCCGCCGAGCTGGATACGGTCGGTGGTCTTGATGTTGTTGGCGTTCAGCACGAGCTGGATGATGTTGCCGAGCACGCCACCCTCGGTGTCGATCTTCGACGACACGACGACCTGAGCGTTTGCCGAGGCAGCGGTGATGCCGAGCGCAAGCGCGGCGCCAGCCAGAAGCTTGATTGAAAACATGGTGAAATCCCTTGCTGTGAACCGGATTCGGTTGCCGCATATGAGCATGGCTTCAACGCCCCGTCGGGGCACACGGTTTCATAACAACAGGGATACACGCAATAATTTTATACGGGCTGGCCCAACGTGGCAGCGCCGGTACAGGACAGGGTGGTGTCAGTTGGCTGCGCGCAAGCTCGTCACCTTCAACGCTCCGAGCGCAACGAAGCAGAGCGCGCAGACCGGGAACACCAGCCAGTTGAGCATCGCCCAGCCCCAGGCGTTGTAGACCGCGCCGGACATCAGCGAGGCGAAGGCGACGGAGCCGAACAGGACGAAATCATGGAAGCCCTGCACCTTGCTCTTTTCCGACGGGCGGTAGCTGGCGGCGACCATCGAGGTTGCGCCGATGAAGCCGAAATTCCAGCCGAGGCCGAGCAGGATCAGCGCCGTCCAGAACTGCCACAGCGCCAGGCCTGACAAAGCGACCGCGGCGCAGCCGATCAGCAACACGAGGCCGGCGGCGACGATGCGCTCGGCGCCGAAGCGGTGGATCAGCGAGCCGGTGAAGAAACTCGGCCCGAACATCGCCATCACATGCCAGGAAATGCCAAGCGTGGCATCATCCGTCGACAGGCCGCAGCCGACCATGGCGAGCGGCGCGCCGGTCATGACGAAGCTCATCAGCGCATAGCTGCCGACGACGCAGAACAGCGCCGCGACGAAACGCGGCTGGGTGACGATCTCGGATAGCGGCCTGGCGTCGCTGTCCTCGACCGCGGCGCCGCCGACCGCCTTGGGCGCGATGCGCAGAAACGACAGGATGACCGCGCCGACGGCCGACAGTACCAGGATGGAGGCGAACGAGCCGGCGAACATCACCGGTGCGAAGGATTCGCGTGTGAAGATGACGATCTGCGGCCCGAGAATGGCGGTGACGATGCCGCCCGCCAGCACGAAAGAGATGGCGCGCGCCTTGAATTCGGGCGGCGCGTTGTCGGCGGCAGCGAAGCGGAACTGCTGGACGAAAGCGCCGCCCACCCCGATCACCAGCAGGCCGAAGGCGAACAGCCAGAAACTCGGGTTGAACAGCGCCAGCGTCGCGACAAGCCCGCCGAGCGCGGTGACGACGGTGCCGGTCATGAAGCCGCCGCGCTGGCCGAGCTGGCGGATGATGGCGGCGGCCGGCAGCGCGCCCAGCGCCACGCCGATGTTGAAGCCGGTGACCGGCGCCGTCGCCAGCGATTTGTCGGGCCCAAGCAGGTATTGTCCCGCAAGCGCGCCAAGCGAGATGGCGATGGGTGCGGCCGAGCCGATGATCGCCTGCGCGGCGGCAAGCAGCAGCGCCGTGCGGCGCGCTTCCTTACCGGCCTCGGCAACGACGGCCGCGGCCGTCACGAAGCGTCCTTGCCGCGGCCTTCGCCGCGCACCCGGCGCGACACGCGGTCGAGCACGGCGTTGGTGAGCTTCGGTTCGTCTTCCTCGTAGAAGGCCTTGGCGATGTCGACATATTCCGAGACGATCACCGCCACCGGAACGTCGTCGCGCTTCATCAGCTCGTAGACGCCGGCGCGCAGGATGGCGCGCAGCGTCGAATCCAGCCGCGACAGCGGCCAGTCGTCGGTCAGCGCCTGGCGGATGACCGGATCGATGGTCTTCTGGTTCTCGACGACACCGGTGAGGATGGCGCGGAACCATTGCGCATCGGCCTCGCGATAGAGCGCGCCGTCGACTTCCTTGCCGAGCCGGAACGCTTCGTACTCGGCCGTGATCTCGATCACGCCACTGCCGGCAACGTCCATCTGGTAGAGCGCCTGCACGGCGGCGAGCCGGGCGGCGCCGCGCTTGTTGGCGTGGCGGGCCGTGGGCTGGCCGGGCGACGCGGGCTCGCTCACGATCGCGCTCCCAGCTGCTGTTTGAGGGCGATCATGGTCAGAGCCGCGCGCGCGGCAAAGCCGCCCTTGTCGCCTTCCGAACGTCTGGCGCGCGTCCAGGCCTGGGCGTCGTTCTCGGTGGTCAGGATGCCATTGCCGATGCAGACCGCTTCCTGCACGGAGAGGTCCATCAGCGCGCGGCTCGATTCATTGGCGACGATGTCGAAATGGTAGGTGTCGCCGCGCACGATGGTGCCCAGCGCCACGAAACCGTCATAGGCGGTGCCGCCTTCGGCGGCGCCGTCGAGCGCGAAGGTGATCACTGCCGGGATTTCCAGCGAGCCGGGGACGGTGACGACGTCATAGGTCGCGCCTGCCTCGTCCAGCGCACTCGTTGCGCCTTCGAGCAGCGCGTCGGCAAGGTCGTCATGGAAGCGCGCCTCGACGATGAGAAGGTGCGCCTTGTCCTTCGGACGGATGAACGCTTTGCCGTGTTGGGATATGCCAGCCATAGATGTCTCCGGGGGTCGCCGGTGACTTAGGCCGAAGCGGCAGCATTCGCAAGCTTTGTCCGATGCTCAGGCCCGGTCTAATTTGCCGGGGTGGCTCAAAGCCCTTCTTTCGCCGCCTCCGCCAGGCGCGCGGCGTAGCGAGCCATGGTGTCGATCTCGAGGTTCACGCGGTCGCCGACCTGGCGTTCGCCCCAGGTGGTGACGGTCAGCGAATGGTGGATCAGCAGCACGTCGAAGCGGGTGCCCTCGACCTTGTTGACGGTGAGCGAAGTGCCGTCGAGCGCGACCGAGCCCTTTGGCGCGATGAATTTCGCGAGCTCGCGCGGCGCTTCGAGCGTGAAGCGCACGGCGTCGCCCTCGTCCTTGCGCTCGACAATCTCGGCCGTGCCGTCGACATGACCGGACACGATGTGGCCGCCGAGCTCGTCGCCGATCTTCAGCGCCCGTTCCAGATTGATCCTAGTGCCGGACTTCCAGCCCATCGCTGTGGTCAGCCTGAGCGCCTCTTCCCAGGCCTCGACCTCGAACCAGCGGGCGTTGGAGCCGCCTTCCGGCAACGCCGTCACCGTCAGGCAGACGCCGGCGCAGGAGATCGAGGCGCCGATGGCGATGCCTTCCGGGTCATAGGCGGTGTCGATGCGCAGTCCGACCCCTTCCCTGAGCGGCGTCACGGCAGCGACGGTGCCGACATCGGTAACAATTCCCGTGAACATCAGATGTCTCTGTCTTTCAGGTTGACCAAACCGGTTCCCATTTCTTGGGTCATGGTCTTACCCACTCGGCGTAGCTGTCCTCGCCGAAGCGCATCTCGCGCAACTTGCGGAAACCTGCCGGGATATGGTCGGCGTCGATGGGCGATGCAATGCCTTCTTCGCCGATCGCGTCCGGCCCGCCGAACAGCACGATGCGATCGACCAGGTCTTCGTCGAGGAAAGCCTTGGCCACCCTGGCGCCCCCCTCGACCAGGACGCTCGCCATGCCGAGCGCCGCCAGATCCTCGAGCAGCTCAGGCAAGGCCACCTCACCTCCATACGTTTCCGTTCCGATGAAGTGCACGCCCGCGCGCTCAAGCGTGGCCCGCCGCTGCGGATCGGCCTCGAGGCAGGCGGCGAGGTAGAGCGGCACGCGGTCGACGCCGGAGACCAGCTTGGAGGTGTCCGGCAGTCGGATCTGGCGGTCGAGCACGATGCGCGCCGGCGAGCGGTTCTCCAGGCCGGGCAGCCGTACGGTCAGCGCCGGATCGTCCTCAAGCGCGGTGCCGATGCCGATCAGGATGCCGTCGGCTTCGGCGCGCATCAGATAGACTTCGCGGCGCGCGATATCGCCGGTGATCGCGACCTGCCCCTCGCCCTCGACGCCGATCTTTCCGTCGCTGGAAAGCGCAAGTTTCAGAATAATTTCCGGCCGTTTCCTGAGTGATCGAATCATGTAACCGGCCATCTGCTCCAAAGCCTCGTCGGCGAGCACTCTTTCGACAACCTCGATGCCCGCGGAACGCAGGATGGCGTAGCCTTGGCCGGAAACGCGCGGATCGGGGTCGCTGGCCGCGCCGACGACACGCGCAATGCCGGCATTGACCAGCGCGTTGGCGCAAGGCGGCGTGCGGCCGTGGTGGGCGCATGGCTCCAGCGTCACATAGGCGGTGGCGCCGCGCGCGAGTTCGCCCGCCTCGGTCAGCGCTTCGGTCTCGGCATGCGGCCGGCCACCGACCGCGGTGACGCCGGTGCCGACGATCATCGGCCCGGCGCCATCGTCGCGGACGATGATCGTGCCGACGGACGGGTTGGTCGAGGTGCGTCCGGCGTTTTTTCGCGACAGCCGCAGCGCCGCCGCCATGAAACGGCGATCGAGAGCTTCCTGCCCGGCCGGGCTTGGTCGCGGCCCTGCCATGCTCAACCTGCGTCCTCTTCGCTCTTGTCTTCGTCGCCCTTCAGCTCGCCGAGCAGCTCATGGAAATCCTTGGCCTCGCGGAAATTGCGATAGACCGAGGCGAAGCGGACATAGGCGACGTCGTCGAGCGACTTCAGCGCCTCCATGACCAGCCGGCCGACCTCGCCCGAGGCCACTTCGGTCTCGCCGGAGCTTTCAAGCTGGCGCACGATGCCGGTGACCGCGCGGTCGATGCGCTCGGGATCGACATTGCGCTTGCGCACCGCGATCTCGACCGAGCGCAAGAGCTTGTCGCGGTCGAACGGCACCTTGCGGCCGGATTTCTTGACCACGACGAGGTCGCGGAGCTGGACGCGCTCGAAGGTGGTGAAACGGCCGCCGCAATCGGGGCATACGCGCCGCCTGCGGATCGCCGCGCCATCCTCGGCAGGGCGCGAATCCTTCACCTGCGTATCTTCGGACTGGCAGTAGGGACAGCGCATGGAGAGCCTTCGGTTGGCGATTCTTGGTGAGCGGAAGGCTTAGAGGTTTTTGCCGCGATGGCAAAGCACGGACGGCCTTCCGTGCCTCAGAGATAGCGAGGCGCGAGGAAGATTGCCAGCGCCGCCGCCAGCCAGACCGCGATACCGCCGAGAACGGCAAGCCGATAGTCTACCCTCTCGATGAACAGCCAACAGGCGCCGAGGAAGGCGAGATAGGCGGGGATCGTCCTGAAGCCGGCGAGACAGGCCTCGCGAAAGCCGGTCGGGTTGCCCTTGGCGCCGACCGCGAGCAGCGCGATGACCGCGAAGGTCGGCGCCAGCGGCAGGATGCCGGGCAGGACGTTGCCGCGCTTCGAGGCCCAGACGATCAGCGCCGTGACGAGGCCGCCGACGACACCTTTCCAGAGAATGTCCATGGCGCGGCTCCTTGCTGCCTGTCAGGGCGCGACGTCGGTGGTCGGGAAGCCGCAGGACGCGCCAAGGCTGCGGTAGGCCTTGGTGAAGCCGTCCATCGATATGCTGGCAACCGGCTTGTTGGCGAAGACGACATCGATCGCGGCCGCGCGCCGCATGGCCCGCAGCAGGGCAAGCGCGACGTCCTTCTTGTTGTCCAGCATCCACTGGTCGCCGATATCGGCGCTGACGGTCGCCTTGACCTTGCCCTTGTCGTCGCCAAACACTGCGGGAATGCTCTCGCCGGCCGGCAGATCCTTGTTCCGCAGCGCGATGACGAGGCTCGGATAGCCGTCGGGCGGCAATGCGTCGCCGTTCGAGATGGCAAGCGTCAGCGTGCCGCCGGTGCCGTTCTGGTCGAGGAACGCCGTCGAGGCGGCGCAGGTTCTGCGCACATCCTCACCGGTGTTGACTTCATCGATAATGGTGGACCACCTGCCGAAGGTCTCGGTCTTGGGAGATGCAGGCGGGGGCGACGCAGGCGCAGGCGATGCGGCCGGCGCCGTCCCTGCCTTGGGCGCCGTCGTCGTGGTCTGCGCCTGGGCGGCGCCGGTCAACGGCGAGGCCGCCAGAAGCGCCGCGAGAGCGCCGAGACATGGAAATCGCATCATCAACAAGGCTCCTGTCCGGATCGCCGCTCCATCCGGAGCGGCGCTTCCCGTCGTGGCCAATAAGAATGACGCGAGGCTTCAGGTCAACCGAGATAGGGATAGAGCGGGAAGCGATCGGTGAGCGCCACGACCTTGGCCTTCACCGCCGCCTCGACGGCCGCGTTGCCCTCGTCGGAGTTCGCCACCTTCAACCCGTCCAGCACCTCGGCGATCAGCTTGCCGATCTCGCGGAACTCGGCCTGGCCGAAGCCGCGCGTCGTGCCGGCCGGCGTGCCGAGGCGCACACCCGAGGTGACGAAGGGCTTTTCCGGATCGAAGGGGATGCCGTTCTTGTTGCAGGTGATGTTGGCGCGGCCGAGTGCCGCCTCGGCGCGCTTGCCGGTGGCGTTCTTGGGGCGCAGATCGACCAGCATCAGGTGGTTATCGGTGCCGCCGGAGACGATGTCGAGGCCCGTCTCCTTCAGGCTCGATGCCAGCGCCTTGGCGTTGGCGGCGACGCTCTCGGCATAGAGCTTGAAGCTCGGCTTCAGCGCCTCGCCCAGCGCCACCGCCTTGGCGGCGATGACGTGCATCAGCGGACCGCCCTGCAGGCCCGGGAAGACGGCCGAATTCATCTTCTTGGCGATGTCTTCGTCGTTGCAAAGGATCAGGCCGCCACGCGGGCCGCGCAGCGACTTGTGCGTGGTCGTCGTCACGACATGGGCGTGCGGCAACGGCGACGGATGCACGCCGCCGGCGACGAGGCCGGCGATGTGGGCCATGTCGACCATCAGATAGGCGCCCACCGCATCGGCGATCTCGCGGAAACGCTTCCAGTCCCAGATGCGGGAATAGGCGGTGCCGCCGGCCAGGATCAGCTTCGGCTTGGTCTCATGCGCGGTCTTCTCGATCGCGTCCATGTCGAGCAGATGGTCGTCCTTGCGCACGCCGTAGGAGACGACCTTGAACCACTTGCCGCTCATGTTGACCGGCGAGCCGTGGGTGAGATGGCCGCCGGAATTGAGGTCGAGGCCCATGAAGGTGTCGCCGGGCTGCAGCAGCGCCAGGAATACGGCCTGGTTCATCTGGCTGCCGGAATTCGGCTGGACGTTGGCGAAGTTGCAGCCGAACAGCTTTTTCGCGCGTTCGATGGCCAGTTCCTCGGCCACGTCGACGAACTGGCAGCCGCCATAGTAGCGCTTGCCTGGATAGCCCTCGGCATATTTGTTGGTCATGATCGAGCCCTGCGCTTCCAGGACAGCGCGCGAGACGATGTTTTCGGAAGCGATCAGCTCAATCTCATGGCGCTGGCGGCCGAGCTCGTTGCGGATGGCGCCGAAAATCTCCGGATCGGCGTCGGCCAGCGTGGTCTCGAAGAAGGATTCGAATTTGTTCGACGCTGCCGCTGCTGTTGCCATGCCTGAAATCCTCCGGTTCGGGGCAATTTGTTCATGCATATCGTTGCCCCAAAACCGCTGCGCACTCTTGGGCGACATGCATTGCCGCGCCATTAACACAGTTGTCTTCGCCTCGCCACGTTTGCGCCGCGAAATTTGCTGGCCGGTTTGCGTCAACGCCAGCGGCGCGAGGTCTATTTCCGCTCCCGCCGGCTTTTCAGCAGGGCTTCGGTGAGCGTGATCTCGGCAAGCAGCGCCCGCATCGTATGGTCGTTGATCTCGCGGCTGCGGAACATGGCGCGCACGGCGCCCCGCTCGGCCTCGATGCCGGCGTGCCTGAGTTCCAGTTCCAGGCGCCCCGCCTCGCGGGCCTCGGCGCGCGCCTCGTCGGCCTCGTCGGAGGCGGCTATGCGGCGGCGGTAGCCGGCGACGATGCTGTCGGCGACCGCGAGCCTCGCCTCGGCGGCCTCGCCCTCACCCCCTTCATTGGCGATGCTCTCGATCCTGGCGATCGCCGCGTTGGCGGCGCCGACGCGCGCCCGCCGTTCCTCGGCGGCGCCCGGGTCCTCGCCGGGCTCGACCAGCCCGCGCGCGATCTTCGGCAGGGCCAGGCTGGCGATCGTCAGCGAACAGATGATCACGCCGGCGGCGAGGAAGATGACGACGTCGCGTGACGGAAAGGGCGAGCCGTCGGCCATGGTGAGCGGCAGCGACAGGATGCCGGCCAGCGTGATGGCGCCGCGCACGCCGGCGACCGAACCGGCGAGCCGAACGCGCATCCCGAACGGCTCGGCCTTGTGCTTGCCGAACCGCGCCCCCACGCGCTGCGCGATGTCACCGACCCAGATCCACAGGAAGCGCAGGCCGATCAGGCAGACCGTCAGGATCAGCACCGTCGCCGCGGGCTCGATCAACCAATGCCGGCTGGAAAGTGCCGGCGGCACGTTGCGGATGATGTCGGGAAGCTGCAGGCCAAGCAGGATGAACAGCGCGCCGTTGAAGATGAAGGACAGCGTCGTCCACAGCGACATGGTCTGCATGCGCGCCGAGACGCCGAGATAGCGGAAGATGCCGGAGCCGCCGGTGAGCAGGCCGGCGGTGACCGCTGCCAGGATGCCCGAGGCCTCGACGTGCTCGGCGATGAGATAGGCGATGAAGGGCATCAGGATCATCACCAGTACCTGCGCCTCGGACGGCACGCCACCGATGCGGTTGAGCAACTGCAGCGTCTTGGCGGCGACGATCAGCGCCACCACGCCGGCCAGGATGCCGGCGGCGACCGCATAGAGGAACGTCAGCGACGCAGCGGCCAAAGAGAAGCTGCCGGTCAGCGCCGCCGCGACGGCGAAGCGGAACATGACGAGGCCGGACGCGTCGTTGAGCAGCGACTCGCCCTCCAGTATGTGCATCAGCCGCGCCGGAACCACGTTCCTGTCGACGATCGAGGACACGGCGACCGCATCGGTCGGCGACAGCACGGCGGCGAGCGCGAAGGCGACGACCAGCGGGATGCTCGGCACCAGCCAGTGCAAGGCATAGCCGAAGCCGACGATGGTGAAGAAGACCAGCCCGATGGCGAGGTCGAGGATCGGCCCGCGCAGCGCCAGAAGCTCGCGCTTGGGCGCGGCGACGGCATCGCCGAACAGGAGCGGCGGGATGAACACCAGGAGGAACAGCTCCGGGTCAATCTCGACATGCAGGCCGCGCGCCGGCCAGGCAAGGGCCGCGCCTATGGCGATCTGTAGCACCGGCAACGGAACGCGCACGAGCCGGACCAGGGCGCCCGAAAGCGCGACGAACACGAGCATGACCAGGATGAAGACGGCGACATGCATGGCGGCGATTCCGAATATTGCCCGACCATGCGCAAAGCAGGTCGCGCCGTCCAGTCGTGACGAAGGCTAGCTGACGGAAGGCGGAAAGCAAAAAGGCCGCCTATCGGCGGCCTTTTCAATAAAGATTCCAGTCGCTTAGAGCGAAGACGTGATCTGCAGCTCTTCGTTGCCGTCAAGGCCGTAGATGTCGTCGCGGAATTGCACGACGCCGGGGCCCGTCGACCATGCCGAAAGATAGAGGAAGTGGACCGGCACCGGGTTGGTCACCTGAACCGGGGTGTTTTCGCCGGTCTTGATCGTCGCCTCGAAATGCTGGCGGTCCCAACCGGGCGTGTCGCGCAGGATCCAGGTGACGAGGTCACGCACGTTCTGGACGCGCACGCAGCCCGAGGAGTCGAAGCGCATCAGCTTGCCGAACAGGCTCTGCTGCGGCGTGTCGTGCATGTAGACGCCATCCGGGCTGGGGAAGTTGATCTTGACCGAGGCCATGGCGTTGCCGGCGCCCGGATCCTGGCGGAAGCGGTACTTCTCGGCGTCATCCGTCGACCAGTCGACCGTCATTGGGTCGACCTCGCTGCCATCCGGCGCGAACAGGCGGATGTGGCTGTCCTTGAGGTAGTTGGGATCCTTGCGCATCAGCGGAATGATATCCTTGCGCACGATCGAGACCGGGGCATTCCAGTAGGGATTGACGATGATCTCGTTGATCTTGGAATTCACGATCGGGGTCTGGCGGTCGATCTTGCCGACGATCGCGGTGTGGCGCAGCACGACGCGGTCGTTCTCGACTGCCTCGATCTGGGCCGCCGGAATGTCGACCAGCACGTAACGGTTGCCGAGCGTGCCAGCCTTTTCGCGCAGACGCTGCAGATTGGTCTGCAACTGGCCAAGCCGGATCTGCGCCGAAACATTCATCGCCGTGTAGGTGTATTTGCCCATGGCGCCGTCGGCCGGCAGGCCGTGGCGAAGCTGGAAACGCTTGACGGCGGCGTCGACGTAGGAATCGAACGAGTTGGAGATGCCGGCGCTCTGCGACAGATCGCCCGAGATCATCAGCCGCTTGCGCAGCGGCACCACATCGGGGTCATCGACGCCGAGCTGCAGCTTCTTGGTCGCGGGCACCTGCTCCCAGCCGCCCTGGCCGGCGATGGTCTGGTACTGCGCCACCGCCTGCTCGGTGAAGGCGACGGTCTGCAGGCTGAAGATCGGCAGCGTCGAGGCCACCTTGCCGCCCTCGCTGGCGCGGGCGTCGAATTGGTCGTCCCAATTGCCGCGGGCCGATGATTTCAGGATATCCCCGATCACGTCCTGCGCGCTGGCGCTGTTGGCAACCATGGCTGCGGCAAGCGCGGAAGCTCCGGAAAGGAAGAAACGGCGGCTGGTTCTCATGGACGTTCCAGACATTCTCTAAGCATCTGATCAACGGGCGATCTCGCCCGCACTCTAGGATTGGCAATCTTAACAATTAGCCAACCATGACCGCATCGCTTCGGCGTGAAACACGCGGCGCGACGCAACTTCAGGGTGAAGGCAGGCCTGTGGCCGCAGCATCACCCGTATTCTCGCTTTCACCGGGATTATGGCGGCAATTTGGCCTTGGCGCGCGATTTGCGCCAGGCGACGCGACGAAAAGAAAGGAACGGTGCTTTTCGGCACCGCTGAACAATCCAGGCATCCTTCGTCCTCGGTCTGCGCCGTCGCGTGCCGACCTCAGTTCGGAGTCTTATCCTTCGGATCCGGACCTGGCTGCGCCTTCAGCTCCGAACATCGCTGCAACACCTCTTGCCGGGGATAACGCATGACCTTGTTGTCCTCCAGCTTGAGCAGCAGCTCGCGTCTCTTTTCCGTGGTCTCACCGTCCGAACAGGTCATGTCCAGAATGATCGCGTCGAGGCCGCCGATCTTCTGCACCTTCTCCAGCGAGCAGCCGACCTCCCACATCTCGACCGCCTTGTCGGTGAATGTCACGATCGTATCGTTGTTGTCGCACGGGGCGCTGCCTTCGGCGGCGAAAGAATCCTTCCACCACTCCTCGGCGGAGGCCGCGGTCGAAATCAACAGAAGCACCGCGGCGATCCTTGAACGGTTTTTCAGGTTCATGTTCGCTCCCTCGCCAGCAAGCGACATTAGGCAGTGCCGCAGCG
Organism: Mesorhizobium sp. M4B.F.Ca.ET.214.01.1.1; assembly: GCF_004791545.1. Classification (NCBI taxonomy): domain Bacteria; kingdom Pseudomonadati; phylum Pseudomonadota; class Alphaproteobacteria; order Hyphomicrobiales; family Phyllobacteriaceae; genus Mesorhizobium; species Mesorhizobium sp. M4B.F.Ca.ET.214.01.1.1. The sequence goes on along the minus strand of NZ_SRUX01000013.1, from coordinate 122,629 downwards.
AAAGCAAACAGCGTAGACGCCCTGCCGATGGGCGCGGCGCTTCCGAAATATCCCTTTGCATCGGGAAAAGGAAAAGGGACCGGCGCCTTTCGACACCGGTCCCCGACTGTTTCCCCTGCCCGCGCTTCCGCGGCGCGGTCCCTCGGCGCGGATGCGGCTTACATCCGGTAGGCGATGGTGTCGTTCCAGAAGCGGTCCAGCCGCTGGAGGGCGCGGTTCATCTGCTTGAACTCGTCGGTGTTGATGCCGCCGACCTGCTCGATCGAGCCGACATGACGCTCATAGAGACCGGCGACCACTTCGGCCACCTCGTTGCCCTTCGGCGTCAGCGAGACGCGGACCGAACGCCGGTCGATGCGCGAGCGCTGGTGGTTGATGAAGCCGAGGTCGACCAGCTTCTTCAGATTGTAGGAGACATTCGAGCCGAGATAGTAGCCACGCGAGCGCAGTTCGCCGGCGGTCAGCTCCGAATTGCCGATGTTGAAGAGCAGCAGCGCCTGGATAGCGTTGATGTCGGAACGGCCGTTGCGGTCGAACTCGTCCTTGATCACGTCAAGCAGACGGCGGTGCAGGCGCTCCACCAGCTGCAGCGATTCCATGTAAAGCGAACGGATCGCCTCGCGGCGGTCGTCGGATACGGTGGCGGTCTTCGCCGCCGGACGCGAATTGATCATTGTCTTTGCCTCTCGTTTGTCGCCCGGTGATTTTTTTGTCTTTCACCTTGATCGCGACACTATCGAATACTCATAAAATTCGACTTAAACGCCAAGGCTAACAAGAGCTTACCGGTAAGAGGTTTCGAAAGAGGCTTAACGAACGGTCACCCCAGCAAGGATAATTAACCTAAAGATTTAGGCACCGTTTCCGGAGCAAATTGCCCGCGCTTCCGGGCTAGCGCTGGGCCTGGCGCTTCTGCAGCCAGATCACCACCCGGAAGGCGATGTAGAGCAGCGCCACCGCGGCATGCGAGGCGATGATCAGCGGGCGGTGGCCGAACAGATCGGGAAAGCCGACATACATCACAATCTCGGTCGCGGCGCAGATGAACCAGATCACCGGCCCCCAGGAGGCCAGCATCCACAGGCCAGCGGCGGCGAAGGGAAAGAAGACGGCGAGCGTCACCGCGGCCACCTGCCAGTGCACCGGCATCAGGTCGAAGCGCCAGAGCGGACCGGGATGGAAGCCGATCAGCCGGATCCAGTAGAGGATGCCGAACAGCAGGCAGTAGCCGGCGATGACGCGCTGGAACCAGGCGAAAATGATTTCGGTGGTCGAGGGCTGCAGCACGACGCGCCTGGAGGTCACCTCGCTCACAGGTCGAGCTCCCGCTCGCCGAGCGGCGCGAAATAGGCGTCGACATCGGCGACGCCGACGTCGTCCAGGCCTGCCGGACGCCAGCGCGGCGTCGAGCCCTTGTCGATGATGGCGGCGCGGATGCCTTCGTAGAAGTCGTGGCCGGCCAGCATGCGGTTGAGGATGCGGAACTCCATCTTCATGCACTCGTCCATCGACAGCGTCAGCCCGGCGCTGATCTGGCGCCAGGCGACATGCAGGCTGGTCGGCGAGCGCGTCCTGATCGTCGCCAGGGTCTTTGCGGCGAACTCGTCGGAGGGCGCGGCCCGATCGAGGCTGGCGATGACATCGGACAAAGAGGGTTGGGCGAAATGGCGCGCGATCGCTTCCAGCACCGGCCGGTCGGTCTCGCGCCTGGCCGGGATGAAAAACCCGCGCAGCACCGATTCCGGATCGCCGGTGGCGCAGAGCCGGTCGAGGAAGGCGGCCTGGTCCTCGGCCTTGATGGTGTGGGTGGCCAGTCCCGACCAGAGCGCGTCCCCGTGGCGGATGCGGTTGCCGGTCAGCGCCAGGTACATGCCGAAGCTGCCACCGAGATCCGGCAGCAGATGGCTGCCGCCGACATCGGGGAAGAAACCGATGCCGACCTCCGGCATGGCGAACTGGGCATTTTCGGTCAGCACGCGCTGCGAGCCGTGGAAGGAGATGCCGACGCCGCCACCCATGACGATGCCGTTGATCAGCGCAACGTAGGGTTTCTTGAATCGCTTGATGCGGGCGTTGAGGCGGTATTCGTCGGCGAAGAACTCGACCGGCGGCTGCCCGGCGCGGCCGGCCTCGTAGACGTGCAGGATGTCGCCGCCGGCGCAGAATGCCCTGCCCTCGGCCTTGACGACCACCACATCGACGCCGTCGTCCCGCTCCCAGGCGTCGAGCGCCTTGCCGAGCGCCTTGACCATGACGTGGGTGAGAGCGTTGAGCGCCTGCGGCCGCGTCAGCGTGACGACCCCGGCCCTGCCCAACCGCTCGAAGCGAATTTCGTCGCCTCCGCCAAAATCCATCGTAAGAGAATCCTCCCCCGCGCATGCGGGACTGAAGTGCTAAAGGCTGGCGCACATGTCCGTCAATGGCAGGAGGAGATCGCCTTCGTATTGGCGGCCGCCTGCGGCCGGTGCTACGAAGCGGCAGTCCTCGCGGAGAAGCGGGGAGCAACGGCAGGATCGACAAGCTGCCTGACGGACTTCGGGGGAGCCATGTCCGGACTTTGGCGTCTCGGCATTGCAATCATCGGCCTGCTCGCCGCCGTGCCGGCGCCGCGTGGCGCCATGGCCGCAACGATCGACGACCTCTATCAGTCGCAGACCATCGTCACCGGCACCGGCGAGGTGAACCGACAGATCGGTTTCAAGGATTGCCTGGACCGGGTGCTGGTCAGGGTTTCCGGCGATCAGCGCCTGCCGGCAAAGCCGGAGATGGCGGCGCTGCGCGACAAGGCGGGCGATTTCGTCGACAGCTTCCGCTACCGCGACCGGCTGGAGGGGATTCCGGTGCATGACGAGCAAGGCACGCATGACCGGCCACACGACCTCACCTGCCTCTACAAGCCCGCCGTGCTGGACAAGGTGCTGGCGCAGCTCGGCAGCAAGCCTTGGCTCGGCGAGCGGCCGCGCCTCGCCATCCTCCTCAGCGCCGAGCAGGGCGAACGGCATTTCGTGCTGACGGCCGACGACGGGCGCGGCGAGGCGATGCGCGAATCTTTCGTCAATGCGACGGCGCCGATGCTGATGCGCGTCACTTTCCCGCCGGCAGAGCTGGTTTCCGGCATGGACGAGAAGGCGCTGCGCGCAGCCGACATTGCGGGGCTCGATCAACTCGCGAAAAAGGCGGGAGCCGATCACGCGCTCGCCGGCAGCATCGTGTGGAGCGACAAGGACCTGGGCTGGATCGCCGACTGGCGGCTTGGTGAAGACGGCAAGACCTACCGCTGGCAAGTGCGCGGCGTCAGCTTCGACGAGGCGTTCCGTGTCGCTATCCGGGGCGCGGCACAGGTCCTGTCGGGCAACGGGCAACCCTGAGGGCTGGCACAATCGTGTCGCATTGGTCTGCGGTGAGTGCCCGTGTTAAAACCCGGCCAAACGAGAGTTTTGGCGATGAACAGATTCACCCCCGCAAAGCCTGCCGGCGCCCGCAGCGTCGACGAGATCACCGGCAGCCGGCGGCTGAGGCGCATGCGCAAGGCCGACTGGTCGCGACGCCTGGTGCAGGAAAACCGGCTTTCGGTCGACGACCTGATCTGGCCTATCTTCGTCGTCGACGGCAAGCAAGTGCGCGAGCCGATCGCCGCCATGCCCGGCGTGTTCCGCCTGTCGCTCGATCTCGCCGTCAAGGAAGCCGAGCGCGCGGCAAAGCTCGGCATTCCGGCGATAGCCACTTTTCCCAATGTCGAGCTTTCGCTGCGCGACCAGACCGGCTCGCACATCCTCGATCCGGAAAACATCATCAACCGCACCACCCGCGCCATCAAGCATGCGGTGCCGGAGATCGGCATCATCACCGACGCCGCGCTCGATCCGTTCACCAGCCATGGCCATGACGGCATCCTGCGCGACGGCATCATCGTCAATGACGAGACCGTGGAACAAGTGGCGGCGGCGGCCGTCATCCAGGCAGCGGCCGGCGCCGACATCATCGCGCCGTCGGACATGATGGACGGCCGCATCGGCGCCATTCGCGACGCGCTCGACGCCAATGGTTTCCAGGACGTGGCGATCATGTCCTACGCCACGAAGTTCGCCTCCGCCTTCTACGGCCCGTATCGCGAGGCGGTGGGCACGGCCGGCCTGCTCAAAGGCGACAAGAAGACCTACTATCTCGACCACGCCAATTCGGACGAAGCGCTGCGCGAGGCCGAGCAGGACCTCGCCGAAGGCGCCGACATGCTGATGGTCAAGCCCGGCCTGCCCTATCTCGACATCATCCGACGGCTGAAGGACGAGCTGCAGATGCCGACCTTTGCCTACCAGGTGTCGGGCGAATATTCGATGATCAAGGCGGCCGCCGCCAATGGCTGGATCGACGGCGAGAAGGCGATGCTGGAATCACTGCTCGCGCTGAAACGCGCCGGCTGCGACGGCATCCTGACCTATTTCGCGCCGGAAGTGGCGGCGATGCTGAAGGGATAGCCTTCCCGAACATCGGCTTGCGGGGGACGGCCGCTGGCGATTGGCTCGATCTTACGGAACAATTCCGCCTGCCGGCCCAACGGCGCGCGATGCGTCGCGCTCGTCTTTGGCCGCCCGAAAACTCCGCTTGCAATTCGCAATCAGTCTGCTACATAACAACCGCTTGCAAATTACAACTGGTTATGAGGAGGCAGTCATGTCGAAACTGCGAGTCAACGCTTTCACCCTGTCGCTCGACGGCTTCGGGGCCGGCCCTGACCAGGATCTCGCCAACCCACTCGGTATCGGCGGCGAGAACCTCCACAAATGGATGATCGGCACCCGCTTTTTTCGCAAGGTTGTGATGGGCCAGGACGGCGGCACCACCGACACGGACGACGTGTTCGCGGCGCGCAGCTTCGAGAATGTCGGCGCCTGGATCCTGGGCCGCAACATGTTCGGACCGATCCGCGGCGACTGGCCGGACGACAGCTGGAAAGGCTGGTGGGGTGACAACCCGCCCTATCACGTGCCGACTTTCGTGCTCACGCACCACAAACGCGCGCCGATCGAGATGGAAGGTGGGACGACGTTCCATTTCGTCACCGACGGCATCCATTCGGCGCTGGAACAGGCCAGGGAGGCGGCTGGCGGCAAGGATGTGCGCGTCGGCGGCGGCGTTTCGACCGTCCGGCAGTATCTGCAGGAGCGGCTCATCGACGAGATGCACCTGGCGGTATCGCCGGTGCTGCTCGGCAAGGGGGAGCATCTTTTCGCCGGCCTGGACATGCCGGGCCTTGGCTACCAGTGCACCGAGCAGGTGGCGACGCCCCTCGCCACGCATGTGGTGATTGAGCGGGCGTGACTTTGGCGGTTTGGCGAAAGCCGGTGAGACAGCCCTTTCTCCCCGTCACCATACGGGGAGAAATGCCCGGCAGGGCAATGAGGGGCAGCGCTGCCGGTTGGAGATCAGCGACAAACGACCAATGACCGCGAAATAGGGCCCAATCGCTGACGTCGGCGCCGCCCCTCATCCGCCCTTCGGGCACCTTCTCCCCGTGAACGGGGAGAAGGAGAAGACGCTAATACTTCTCCGGCACGTAAAGCTCGCGCGGCAGCACCTGGCGCTCGTATTCGGGGTTGAAGACGCGCTCCGGTAGCGTGATCTCCTCATGCGGCACCTCCTCATAGGGAAACTGCTGCAGGAGATGGTCGATGCAGTTCAGCCGGGCGCGCTTCTTGTCGTTGCCTTCGACGATGAACCATGGCGCCTCGGGAATGTTGGTGCGGGCGAAGGTCTCTTCCTTGGCCTTGGTATACTGCTCCCAGCGCACGCGCGACTGCAGGTCCATCGGCGACAGCTTCCACTGCTTCATCGGATCGTGGATGCGCATCAGGAAGCGCATCTGCTGCTCCTCGTCGGTTATCGAGAACCAGTATTTGACCAGGGTGATGCCGGAGCGCACCAGCATGCGCTCGAATTCCGGCACGTCGTGGAAGAACTCCTCGACCTGGTCCGGCCCGGCGAAGCCCATCACCCGCTCGACGCCGGAGCGGTTGTACCAGGAGCGGTCGAACAGCACGATCTCGCCGCCGGCCGGCAGATGCGGCACGTAGCGCTGGAAATACCATTGCGATTTCTCGCGCTCGGTCGGCGCCGGCAGCGCCACGACACGGCAGATGCGCGGATTGAGCCGCTGCGTGATGCGCTTGATGACGCCGCCCTTGCCGGCGGAGTCGCGGCCCTCGAAGACCACCACGACCTTCTTCTTGTGATAGGCCACCCAGGACTGCAGCTTGATCAGTTCGGACTGGAGCCGCAGCAAGTCTCGGAAATATTGCATGCGTTCGATCGAGGGCGGATGCGACTCCTTGTAGATCTTGGCGATCTCGAGCGACAGCGCCGGCTCCGATATCTCGAGCTCGTAGTCCTCGTCGAGCGTGTCGGCGAGTTCGGCTTCCAGCCAGTCCCTGGCTCCGGAATTCGGTTTCAGTTCGCTCATCGTGCTTCTCCGTTCGCCATCCTGAGCCGACTTCAATAAAGGCCGGCAATGACGGTTTTATTGCAATGCCGCTGCTCCAGATGTGATCGACCGGTCGCCGCGATGGGGCGACAAGCCGAGCAACTTGTCCTACAAATAGGCTGTCCTATTCGGGCTGCCCATTCGTGGCGCCTCTCTCAACGCGATTGCGAGGATCTCAAATGGAATACCGTACACTCGGCCGTTCCGGGCTGAAGGTTTCGACATTGACGCTCGGCACCATGACATTCGGCGGCGCCGGCGCCTTCGCGGCGGTCGGCAGGACCGACCTCAAGGAAGCAAGCCGGATGATCGACCTCTGCATCGATGCCGGCATCAACCTCATCGACACCGCCAACGTCTATTCGAACGGGATTTCGGAAGAGATCATCGGCGAGGCGCTCGGCGGCAAGCGCAAGGACGATGTGCTGATCGCCTCCAAGGCGCGCATGCGCATCGGCAAGGGTCCCAATGACGAGGGCCTGTCGCGCCACCACCTGATCCGCGAGTGCGAGAAGAGCCTGAAGCGGCTGAAGACCGACGTCATCGACATCTACTTCCTGCACGAATGGGATGGCGTGACGCCGCTCGAGGAAACGGTCGCCGCGCTCGACACGCTGGTGAGCCAGGGCAAGATCCGCTACGTCGGGTGCTCCAACTATTCCGGCTGGCAGGTGATGAAGGCACTCGCCATCAGCGACAGCAGCCACCAGCCGCGCTTCGTCACCCAGCAGATCCACTACACGCTGGAGGCGCGCGAGGCAGAATACGAACTGCTGCCGATCTCGGTCGACCAGGGGCTCGGCGTGCTGGTGTGGAGCCCGCTCGCCGGCGGGCTGCTCAGCGGCAAATACGACCGCAACAGTCCGACCGCCCGCCAGATCGGCGGCTGGTCGGAACCGCCGATCCGCGACGAGGACCGGCTGTGGCGGATCGTCGACGTGCTGGTCGACATCGGCAAGGCCAGGGGCGTGTCCGGCGCGCAGGTGGCGCTCGCCTGGCTGCTCGGCCGGCCGGCGGTGTCGTCGCTGGTGATCGGCGCCCGCAGCGAGGCGCAGCTCAAGGACAACATCGCCGCCGCCAGCCTGACGCTGTCCTTCGATGAGCGGGCGCGGCTCGACGCCGTCAGCCGGCCGCCGGTTCTCTACCCCTATTGGCACCAGCAGCTGACGGCCAAGGGCCGCTTCGGGCCTGCCGACCTGGTGCTCGACCGCAGCGACGTCTGATCGCCGGAAGGGTCAGCCGGTTATGAAACGCCAGACCTCGGGATCCGGTTTGACCTGGCCGCTGAGCACGAAATATTTGTAGAGGACGAGCAGCGAGATCGCCTGCTCGTCCCGCTCGTTGCGGAACTTCTGGCAATAGGCATTGGCGGCGGCGACGATGCGTTCGGCCTCGGCCGGGTGCTTTTCGAAATAGGCCACCCGGTCGGCGAGATCGGAGAAGTCGGGGGCCAGCGGCACATAGTGGACATCGGCCCTGACCTCGCTTTCGGCGAACCAGGTCTCGTAGGTCGGCGGCGGCATCAGGCAGAGCGAGTTCGAGCTCATGATCCATTTGAGGTTGGTCGCGACATCGTTGCCTTCGAGCGAGACGATGTAGCGGTAGCGCCGCTGCTCATCGATGGTGAGATAGGGTTTTTGGTATTCGGCCTTGGCCTCCTTCTTCGGCGTCCCGACATCGCAGATCGGCAAGTCGCGCACGGCATCGAGGAACCGCGTGCGGATCGGGTTGTTGAGATCGCCGCGCCAGACCACGAGCGGACGCTTGTCGGCGAAGGGCTGCCGGTCGGCCGGCAGCTGGAAGTGGCGGAACTTGTCCAGCTTCATCAGCACGGCATTGCCGTTGCCGTCCGTGATCGGCCGGTCCTTGACGATCGCCGGCATCTTTGGGACGTCGATGACATCACCGAATTCGAGATCGATGAGCAGCGCCGGATCGAAATAGCGGGCAAATTCCTTGAGGTCGTAATAATACATGCTCGGAGAAAACGGCATGCGACTGACCGGCACCGCGGCCGGGCTCGGCGCGAAGGGCCGCTCCAGCCTGTTGTAGTAGTTCACCCGCTCGCGGACCGAGCCGTCCGACCGCCGTGTCTGCTCCAGCCATCCCGCCAGCCGGCGACGGAACAGCGCCTGCGGAGCGAGGTCGCGCGCGAAGTTGCGCGCGTAGTAAAACACCTTGGCGGCGGTTCGGAGAGGCGTGGCCATCGGTCCGTCGTTTCAATCAGCCTGGCGCTGGCGCGCAGATTTCTCCTACACCATTGTGCCGCCTGTCTTGCAAGCCCCGAACCGAGGGCGGGATAATTGTCCGCCTATTCTTGCTTCAGCCGTTGTGTTTGCGCTCCAATGCTCCTAGGCAGGACGTCAAGTCCCGCAGTTGAAAGGAAGCGATATGGCGCGAGCACCGAACTACGGTCAGGAACGCAAGGAGCGCGATCGCCAGAAGGCCGCCAAGAAGGCCGAGAAGCTGGCGGCCAAGGTCGCCGCCAAGGAGCGTTCGAAGCCCGCGGACAAGACGGAAGCGGAAACGGCCAAGTAATCTTGAAGTCTGCAGGCCGCGTCGCTTATGCGGAGGCCTTGTCGCTGACGAAGACATTCACTTCGCGGGCGGCCGCGATGAAGGCGCGCCTCGCATTCATCGCCGGCTTGTCGCCGGCCAGAGCGTCGTGACAGGCCTGCAGCGCTTCGCGGTGTTTGGCACTGCGCTTGCCGGGCCAGCTGTTGAGCAGATAGTCAGACGCCTCGCGCGCGGTGCGCAAGAGCTGATTGGTTCCCGCCGTGGCCGACTTGACGGTCACGGGTATTTCAAACCGGTTGTTTTCCATCGCCGCTCTTACGCCATCGGCGCACGCGAAGCGAGAGCCAAAGCGAACTGAATCGCGATCAGGCGGCGACGACGGCGAAGCCCCTGGCGCGCAGGCCGCGCCGGTCGTCGCGCAGCGATGTCACCAGCCGGTCGCGGCTGCCGACCATATGGGTTGAAAGCAGCCGTGCCGCCTCGTCGGCATCGCCTGCCCGCACGGCGGCCAGCACCGCATGGTGCTCGGCCCAGGCACGGCCAAGTGCCGCCTCGTCGCGCACCTCCAACCAGCGGGCGCGCGACAGCCTGGTCATCGCATCGCGTACCGCCCGGAACAGGAAGTCGTTGCCGGAAAGCCTGGCCAGCTCGATGTGGAAATCCATGCCGACGCGGTGCCATTCCTCGCGCGCTGTGGCGGCATCGCAGGAGTCCAGCATCGCCTCGATGAGGTCCACGGCACTCTTGTCCTCCAGCGCGCAGGTGATCCGGATAGCGGCCACCTCGACCGCCTCGCGATAGACGGCGATCTGCTCGAGCTCGGTGAGGTTGATGGGCGAGACGGTCCAGCCGCGTCCGTCGCGGCAGATCAGGCCCTCGGTCTCCAGCCGCAGCAGCGCCGCCCTGACCGGGGTGCGCGAGGCGGCGAAGCGGCTTTCGATCCAGCGCTCGGTGAGGCGCTCGCCGGGCCCGATCTCGAGGCCGAGGATCATTTCGCGAAGCTGCCGTTCGACGCTCTGCATCTGCGACATGGCGGTTCCGTTGATAACGGTCGCATTGACAGCGACAGGGTTGAGGTTCATGACGGATACCAACTTGGTATCCCAAATTGGTGTCCACAACAATCCCCCTGATCGGGCAAGGCATGACATGAGCGAGAACGGCAGCGAACACGGCGGCTACAATGTCCACTGGCGCCGCAATCTCGCCGTCTGTTTTGCTGGCTCGTTCAGCACGCTCATCGCCATGACCCTGCTGCTGCCCTTCCTGCCGCTCTATGTCGAGCAGCTTGGCGCCAAGGGCCATGCGGCGATCGTGCAATGGTCGGGCATCGCCTATGGCGCCACCTTCCTTGCGGCGGCACTTGTGGCGCCGCTGTGGGGACGGCTCGGCGACCGCTACGGCCGCAAGCTGATGTTGGTGCGGGCCAGCTTCGGCATGGCCATCTGCATGTCGCTGACCGGCATGGTCGAGACCGTCTGGCAACTGGTGCTGCTGCGTCTCCTGATCGGCTTTGCCGGCGGCTATTCGTCGGGCTCGACCATACTGGTCGCCATGCAGACGCCGAAGGAGCGTTCCGGCTGGGCGCTGGGCGTGCTGTCGGCCGGCATCACCGCGGGATCCCTGGTCGGCCCGCTGCTGGGCGGCGCGCTGCCGCCGCTGATCGGCATCCGCGCCACCTTCCTTTTGTCGGGCGGCGTCATCTTCCTCGCCTTCCTGGCGACGACTTTTCTCATCAAGGAGACCCCTCGCCCGCCGGCCGCCAAAACCAAAGCTGCGTCAAAGCCGAAAAGCGGCTGGTCGCAGATCCCCGACAAGCGGCCGGTCGCCGCCATGCTGGCGACCGGCATGCTGCTTGCCTTCGCCACCATGTCGATCGAGCCGATCATCACCGTCTATGTGCAGCAGTTGATCGAGGACCAGAGCCGGGTGACGCTGGTCGCCGGCGTCGTCATGTCGGCGGCGGCGCTCGGCGCCATCCTGTCGGCCTCGTGGCTGGGCAGGCTGGCCGACCGCATCGGCCATTGGAACGTCGTGATCGCGGCACTTGGCGTTTCGGCCCTGCTGTTGATCCCGCAGGCCTTCGTCACCGAGGGCTGGCAGCTGATCGGCCTGCGCTTCCTGATGGGCCTGGCGCTGGGCGGCCTGTTGCCCTGCATCACCAGCGTCATCCGCCACAACGTTCCCGACGGCGTCGGCGGCAACGTGCTGGGCCTGTCGATCTCGGCGCAGTATGTCGGCCAGGTGGCCGGGCCACTGCTCGGCGGCTTCGCCGGCGGCCATTTCGGCATGCGCTCGGTTTTTCTGGGCACGTCGGTGCTGATGGCCGGCGGCGCGGTCTACAACTGGATTGTCCAGTCGCGGCGGGCAAGGCATATGGTGCTGGAACCCGGCAAGCCCTGAGCGGCCTGCGTATCGCTCGCTACGACGGAGACATCCATGAGCTTGGCCGAACACCCGGCAAAATCCGGCAGCCGCATCCTCGTTCTTGCCGGCGGCCTTTGCGGCGCGGCGGGCGTGGCGCTGTCGGCCGCGGCGGCGCATCTCGGCGGCGCCTTCGTCGGCACGGCTGCGTCCTTCCTGCTGATGCATGCGCCGGTCTTCCTCGCCGTCGGGCTGATCGGCGCCGGCCGCCCGTTGCGAATTGCGAGCCTGCTCCTGCTTGTCGGTCTGGTGCTGTTCTGCGGCGATCTTCTCGCCCGCGACTTCCTGGGATCGCGGCTGTTCCCGATGTCGGCGCCGATCGGCGGCACCTTGCTGATCGCCGGCTGGCTGGCGATCGCGGGATCGGCGCTGATCCAGAACCGGCCCTGAGGTCGGGGATCAGTCCTGCCGGCGCTTGCGTCTTGCCAGCCAGTCGCGGTTGCGCACTGCCGGCCTCGTCAGGCGCCGCCGTTCGGGCCGGTCGCTGGCGGGTGAGATGCCCCAGTAGTTGCGATAGATGTCCTCGAACAGATGGCTTATCGGATGCATGACTGTTCTCCCGAGAATTGAATCGATCCAATCCACCGATACAGAAAAAGCGGATCGGTCAGCCGCGCTTACGATCCACGATAAAGCGCAGCTCGCACTTCCATGGACTTGCCTTGCCGCGGCGCTTTTCGCTGAGCGTGGCCGAGGCAATGCCCCAATCGTTGCGGTAGACGTCCTCGAACAGAAAGTTGACCGGATGCATGGCACCCTCCTTTTCAACCTGCTCCATCGGCCGAATTGCCGATTGGATCGATTCAAGAATACGCCGCCAGGCGATACAGTCAAGCAATATTTGAATCGATCCAAGAAAAATGATAGATGGACCGGAGATCGATCCCCGTCCATGTATTGCAGCGCTAGAGGTTCGGAGAACTGACATGGCAGCACTCGTCGAAGGCCAGGCACGACCCATCCGGCTGGCCGATATCGCCAAGGCCGCCGGGGTCTCGCACGGCACGGCCTCCAACGTCTTCAGCCGCCCCGAGATCGTGCGCGCGGAAGTGCGCGAGCGGGTAAAGGCGGTGGCGGAAGCGATGGGTTATGCCGGTCCCGACCCCAAGGGCCGGCTGCTGCGCGCCGGCAAGGTCAACGCCATCGGCGTCTGCACAACCGAGCCCCTCTCCTATTTCTTCGACGATCCTTTTGCCCGTGTGATGATGGCCGGCATCTCCCAGGCATGCGACGCCACCGGCGCCGGGATCGCGTTGGTGTCGGCTCAGAATGACGAGAAGCTCGCCTGGAACATCCAGAGCGCCCTGGTCGACGGCTTCATCCTGTTCTGCATCGAGGGCGGTCCTCGCCTCGTGGAACTGACGCGCGAACGGAGGCTTCCCTTCGTCGCGCTCGCGATCGGCTTCGATGACGACACCATCTCGATGATCGGCATCGACAACATCGCCGGCGCCAGGCTGGCCGCGCGTCATCTTGGCGAACTCGGGCATCGCCGCTTCGCCGTCCTGTCGCTGCCTTTCGTCGACGGCAGCACCGGTCTTGTGATGCCCGGGCGGCTCGGGACGGCGCTCTACACGGCAACGCGCGATCGACTTGCCGGCTATTTCGAGGAGCTTGCCCGCTTCGGCGTCGATACCACCAGGGTGCCGGTCTACGAGACCGAAAACGAGGCGGCCACCACCAGGGCCGGCCTCGAGGCCATCTTCGCCAGCGGCGAGCCGCCCACCGCGATCCTGGCGATGTCGGACCGGATGGCCATGGTCGCGATCGACTGGCTGACGGAGCGCGGCCTGAACGTCCCGGGCGACGTCTCGGTCGTCGGCTTCGATGGCGTGCCGGATGGCCTGCTGAGCAGACCTCAGCTCACCACCATCGCCCAGCCGATTGCGGAGATCGGCCGTCGGGCGGCGCGGATGATCCTCGATTTCGATGGCGCGGTGCGGCGCGAGATGCTCGGCGTCGAACTCGTCGTCAGGGCATCGACCGGGCCGGCGAAGGCCTGATCCTCAGCGATTGCCAGCGGCCATCGGCTGGGCGACGAACGTTGGTCGCGCCGGCGCCTCGCCGCGGACCGGCTTCCGGCCCAGTGAACCGATGGCCGACAGCCATTCGAGATAGAAGGCGAGCGCGAACTGCATGGCGATGCCGGCCGATATCAGCAGCGTGTCGTAGGCAAAGCCGCCCGGATTGATCAGCTTCAGCACCTGCGCCACCATGGCGAGAACCGTGCCGGCGATGAACACCGGCAGCGAGCGCTTGCCGAGGATGGCCAGCGGATGGTCGGTGCTGGTGCGGAACAGGTTCGAGACCGCCGGCAGCGCGACGATCAGATAGCTCACCGCCAATATGTGCAGGAGCCTGGGCAGCGACAGGAAGGTCTTGTCGAAGCCGGTCAGCACCACCGGCAGGTCGAGCCAGGATATGCGGCCCCAGAGCGGGCTGTGCACCCAGACCAGCGCCGTCAGCACATAGGCGGCGGCGGCCCCGACCAGCCAGCGATTGACCGGAATGGTTCCGCCGCGCCTGACATGCAGCATGGCTGCGAGGCCGATGTTGAACAGGAATTGCCAGGACAGCGGATTGAGGAACCAGAAGCCGGGCTCCGGATAGTTCGGCGGCGCGATCTGCCAGATGCCGGCGATCAGCCACAGGGCAGCCGACAGTACAAGCGCCGGCACCGGCCTGTAGCTGATCAACAGCAGGAAGGCCGGCGCCAGCAAAAGCAGCACCGCATAGACCGGCAGGATGTTGTTGTAGCCGAGCTGGTGGCCGAGCGTGACGATGCCGACCAGCACCTCCGGCGTGTTTTTCATCAGCGGCTCGATGTTGATCAGCTTCAGCAGCTCCGGCCGCCGGGCGAACACCGCTGCGGCGCAGAACAGCGCCATCACCACCATGGTCGTGACGATGTGGGCGGCATAGAGCACGCCGGCGCGCCGCCACATTTTCAGCGTCGCCAGCAGCCGGCCGCCGGGCTGGAATTTGCTGCCGTAGGCGAGCGCCACCGACATGCCGGAGATCAGCACAAAGGCTTCGGCCGCGTCCGAGAAGCCGAAATTCTTGTAGGTCAGCGTCTCGAACATTGTGCCAGGCACATGGTCGATGAAGATGGTGAGCAGCGCGAGCGCGCGAAACACGTCGATACGCGTGTCGCGATCGTGGATACGCGTATCGCGATCGTGGATACGCGTATCGCGATCGTGGATACGTGTGTCCCGTCCGGGCGAAACTGGCATGGTCATCGACAAAAGGCCTCAAAGCTGGTCGTTCATTCGGGCAATGCGACCCCCGGCGCACCGCTTTGATTCCTCCCGTGAGAGGGAGTGTATCGGCGCAGAAACGGACTGAAGTAAGCCTGGTTCAATCAACTTTCGCGGAGCAAGAAAATAATCCGTTTTGAAGCCGGCAAATCAACGAAACAGCCATGAAATCAAAAGGATATGAGCGTGCCTGAATATACTGACGATGGCGGCGTCTTCTATGACTTGAGCTTCCTCCATCGCTTCATCAAGCCATCCGGCGCAAGCGGCGAATGCCTGTTCCTGCTGCATGGATCCGGCGTCGATGAAACCACGCTGGTACCGTTTGCGAGACAGATCGCGCCCAGGGCCGCGCTGGTCGCGGCGCGCGGTCGAATCCCGCAAGAGGACGGCTTTCGCTGGTTCGAGCGGATCACGCCGACCAGCTTCGAGCAGGCCAGCATCCGCACGGAGACGGACACCTTCGCCACCTTCGTTGCCGAGGCGACGAAGCGCCACGGGCTCGATCTCTCCCGTGCGACCTTCCTCGGCTATTCGAACGGCGCCAATCTGGTCTCGAGCCTGATGCTGCTTCATCCCGGTCTGGTCCGGCGGGCAGCACTCCTGCGGCCGATGCCGGTGCTCGACGAGACACCGCCGACGAATCTCGGCGGCACGAAGGTGCTGATGATCGCCGGCGCCTCCGACCTCACCTACGGCCCGTTCGCGCCGGCGCTGGTGACGCTGCTAAGCCAGCGCGGCGCCACGGTCGATGCTCGCATCGTTGCATCGGGACATGAGATCGGCGACCCGGACGCGGCCATGGTCAGGCAATGGATGGCGGATCCAGCCGTGGCGTGAGTGGATCAGGACCGGAAGGCCTATCCCTGCCCCATCCGGTTCCACGCGTCCAGGCCTGCGATCTTGTAGGCTTCGGCCAGGGTTGGGTAGTTGAAGGTGTTGTTGACGAAGAAGTCGACCGTGCCGCCGAGATTGATCACCGCCTGGCCGATATGGATGAGTTCAGTGGCGCCCTCGCCGACGATGTGGGCGCCGAGCAGCCGGCGCGTTTCGACCGAGAACAGCAGTTTCAGGAAGCCAGAGTTGACGCCCATGATGTGGCCGCGCGAGGTTTCGCGGAAGCGCGCCACGCCGACCTCGTAGGCGGCGCCGCTCTCGCGCACCTGCTCCTCCGACTGGCCGACGGTGGAGATTTCGGGCACCGCGTAGATGCCATATGGAAAGGTTTCCGGCGGCGGCGGCAACAGCACGCCGAAAGCGTGGCAGGCGGCCACCCTGCCCTGCTCCATCGAGGTCGAGGCAAGGCTCGGGAAGCCGATGACGTCGCCGGTGGCGTAGATGTTGGGCACGCTGGTCTGAAACGTGTTCGCGTCGACCTTGATGCGGCCCCTGGAGTCGGACTCGATGCCGACCACGTCGAGGCCGAGGCTGCCGAGATTGCCGCTGCGGCCGGCGGCATAAAGCACGATCTCGGAGCGGATGGTGCGGCCATCGGCAAGGGTGACCTCGGCATAATCGGGCTTTGAGGTGATCTCCTTGACCGTGCTGCCGAGGCGGATGGTCATGCCGCGATCGCGCATCTGGTGGATGAAGTCGTCGACGATCTCGCGGTCGACGAAATCGAGGATGGTGTTGCGCGGCTCGACCAGCGTCACCGGCACATCGAGGGCCGAAAAGATGGTGGCATATTCGACGCCGATGACGCCGGCGCCGATCACAGTCAGCGTGCGCGGCAGCCGGTCGAGCTCCAGCATCTCGTCGCTGTCGAAGACGCGGGTCTTGTCGAACGGCACGTCGCGCGGCCGGTGCGGCCTGGTACCGACGGCGATCAGCGCATTGGCGAAGCCGACCTCGCTATAGTCGCCATTGTCGCTCGTCAGGCTGACCTTGTTGGGGCCGAGGAATTTCGCCGTGGCGCGCGAACTCTTGACCGCGTTGCGCATGAACTGGTGCTGCAGCACCTCGACCTCGTGGTCGAGCGTCTTGTGCAGGCGCTCAATGAGGTCGCTGACCGAAATGTCCTGCTTGACCCGGTAGCCGCGTCCATAGAAGCCGCGCTCGCGCCAGCCGGAAAGGTTGAGCACCGTCTCGCGCAGTGTCTTCGACGGGATGGTGCCGGTGTGCACCGAGACGCCGCCGAGGCGCCGGCCCCTGTCGACCACCAGCACCGATTTGCCGAGCTTGGCGGACTGCACCGCGGCGCGGCGCCCCGAAGGGCCGCTGCCGATGACCAGCATGTCATAGTCCATAATACCCCCGTCCCCTCGGCGTCTTGTTGCGCCGCAGCAAGCTAACGCCATCCTTGCCGTGAATTCAACCGCTCGAGCGACCTCCGCACGTCGCACCCCGACCGACGATCTTGATTCCGCCATCGGCTTTCACCATTTCAATGGCGGATCGCCCGCACCCTATCGCGGGCCCGGTTACGAGGGCATGACATGAACGCGCGTGTACTTGACGGCGAAATCATTACCAGCAGGCTCGACGACGTCAGGGCCCATGACGGCGTGCGCACCCGGCGCATTCTTGCCTGCCTGATCGACTATCTGATCATCGGGCTGCTCACCATTCCCTTCGCCATCCTGGTCGCCGTCCTCGGGCTGCTGACGTTTGGCCTCGGCTGGATGCTGTTTTCGGTGCTCGTGCCGGCGGTCGCCGTTCTCTACATCTGGAACACGCTGGGCAGCGCCGACCAGGCGACCACCGGCATGAAGCTGATGGGCATCCGGCTCGACCGCCTTGACGGCACCCGCATCGACGGGCTGACCGCTGTCGTGCATTCGGTGCTGTTCTGGGCCGGCAACGTCATCCTGACGCCGCTGGTGCTCCTGGTGACGCTGTTTTCGGACCGCAAGCGCACGCTGCACGACTTGCTGCTTGGCACGGTGGTGAGCCGTACAGATCGTTGAAACAGCATTTTCGAGGGCGAACGCGGGCGCTTATGCGCAATTATGAAGGCCCTCAGTCAGCAACCGCTCCACAATCCTGTTGAATTTTTCGCCGGTCGGGCCAAAGGTAAGGCGATTCGTAGGAGCGTTTCCCGGAATCCATGACGCAGCACCCGACCCAGTCGCCGCAGTTCTTCCTGACCGCGCCGTCGCCGTGCCCGTATCTGGAGGGCCAGTTCGAACGCAAGGTGTTCACTCACCTCGTCGGCGACAAGGCGCCCGAGATGAACGACCTGTTGACGCAAGGCGGCTTCCGGCGCTCGCAGAACATCGCCTACCGGCCCGCCTGCGAAACCTGCCGCGCCTGTGTGTCGGTGCGTATCCTGGCGCAGGAATTCACCGCAAGCCGCAACATGAAGCGGGTGATCCAGCACAATGCCGACCTCGTCGGCGCCATGCACGACGCGCAGCCGTCGACCGAGCAATACTCGCTGTTCCGCGCCTATCTCGACGCCCGCCATCGCCGCGGCGGCATGTCGGACATGACGGTGCTCGACTACGCCATGATGGTCGAAGACACGCATGTCGACACCAAGATCATCGAATACAGGCGGCGCGGCCCCGACACTTTCATAACCGGCAAGGGTCAGGGCGAGCTGATCGCGGTGGCGCTGACCGACAAGATGGCCGACGGCCTGTCGATGGTCTATTCCTACTTCAATCCGGACTTCGAGGACCGCTCGCTCGGCACCTTCATGATCCTCGACCATATCGCCCGAGCGAGAGCCATGGGCCTGCCCCATGTCTATCTCGGCTACTGGGTCAACGGCTCGCGCAAGATGAGCTATAAAATGCGCTTCATGCCGCAGGAGCATCTCGGCCCGAAAGGCTGGGAACGCTACGAGCACGAAGCGGTCACGCGCTGACTAACCCTTTCCAAGCCCGACCTTAAAACTGTTTCAAGCAGCGGGATGCTGGTCTTGCCGCCGAACGGCGAGAGAATGCGCTATCGCGCTGCTGGCCGTCCGCCTGCAAATTCCATTGCGAGAATTGCCGACATGTCCTCCCACCACGACCACCAGAAAGGCCTTCTGCTGACCGCCATCGGCGGCATGACGCTGACCGTCGACATCCCGCTGATCAGGCTCGCCCATGGCGAGGCATGGACGATCCTGTTGCTGCGCACCGGCACCACTTTCCTTGCCGGACTTGTCATCTGGGCGGTCTGGCGCTCGCTGAGCGACCGGGCGCCGCAACTCGTTCCCGGGCGGGCGGGGCTTGCGGTGGCGACGCTCTACGGGCTCGGCTCGATCGCCTTCATCACCGCCGTCTACAACACCTCGACCGCCGACCTCGTCTTCATCCTCGCCTTCACCACCATGTTCTCGGCGCTGCTGTCCTGGCTGTTCCTGAAAGAACGACCACGGCCGCTGACGCTGGCGGCACTGGCGCTGATGATCGTCGGCGTCGCCATCATCGTCGGCGACTCCATCGGCAACGGATATCTGTTCGGCGATGTCATGGCCCTGTGCTCCGCGCTTTGCGTCGCCTGCGCGATCACCATCTCGCGCGCCAGCGGCAAGGACATGGGCTTCACCTCGCTCATCGGCGTGGTGCTGCCCTTCACCGTCGCCGCCTTCATGGTCTCGAAGACCGGCTTTCAGGTGGACGCGCCGTGGTGGATCATCTTCAACGGCGCGGTGATTATGCCGATCTCGTTCTTCTGCCTGGCCAACGGGCCGAAATACATCTCAGGGCCGGAAGTGGCGATGTTCTACCTATTGGAAACGGTGCTGGCGCCGGTCTGGGTCTGGATGATCTTCTCCGAGACGCCGTCGCGCAACAGCCTGATCGGCGGCGCGATCTTGATCGTGACGCTTGTCGGCCATTCGCTGTGGCAGTTGCATGAGGGGCGCAAGCGCCGCGCTACGCTGGCCGTCAGTCACCCGGTCTGAATCTTCTTCTTTTCCGTGGCGATCTCGATCTGCGGCGGGCCGTCCTTGGTCTCAGCAAGCGCCGTGGCAGCGGAATCGTCCATCAGCTCGACCTCACGCAGCCACTCGCGCCAGATCGCGACCAAGAGCGCCATCAGCACCGGGCCGATGAACAGGCCGAGGAAGCCCATCGTCTTGACGCCGCCGATCAGGCCGAAAAAGGTCGGCAGGAAAGGCAGTTTGATCGGCCCCCCGACCAGCTTGGGGCGCAGCGTCTTGTCGACGATGAACAGCTCGACCGCGCCCCAGGCAAAAAGCGCCAGGCCCGCCATTGGCGAGCCGCTGGCGGCAAGGTAGATCGACACCAGCGTGAAGGAGAGCGGCGCGCCGCCGGGGATCAGCGCCATGATGCCGGTCAAGGCGCCGAGCGTCACCGGCGACGGCACGCCGGCCAGCCAGTAGGCGACGCCAAGCACCACCCCCTCGCCGATGGCGATGATGGTCATGCCGGTGACGGTGGACGAGATCGTCGCCGGCACCACGCGCGAGATCCGCTCCCAGCGGGTCGGCAGGATGCGCTCGCCGAGGCGGTCGACCTGCGCGGCGAAATGCTCGCCATCGCGATAGGCGAAGAACAGCGCGATCATCATGAACAGCAGCGTCAAAAGCAGGCCGAACGCGCTGCCGCCGGCGGCGAGCGCGCCGCGATAGATGCTGCCGATATTGGCGCCGCTGACCAATTGGATCAGTTCGCCGATGCCGCCCGGATGGCCGAGATTGGTCGTCCACTGCTCGTTCAGCCATTCGCCGACGATCGGCATGGTGGCGATCCAGTGCGGCGTCACCGCGCCGTGGCGGTTGGTCTCGATCGCCCACCCGACCCATTCCCGGACCTCGTTGATGGCATAGGTGCCGGCAAGCGCGATCGGCACCACCAGGAAGGTGAGGATGAAGAGGATGGCGAAGGTGGCGGCGATGGTGCGGTTACCGCCGACGGCGGCCAGCAGGCGGCGGTAGAGCGGCCAGCTGGCGAAAGCGATGACGAGGGCGGCCAGAACCGGGAACAGGAAGCCGTGGAAGAAATAGACGCCGGCGGCGACGATCAGCACCAACAGCCAGCGCGCCGCAGACAGTGGCGGGATGACGGCGGCCCTGAGCGGCGTCGACAGGCCGAACAGCCGCTGCCCCGGTTTCTGGATCTCGGTCTGCTTCAAGCGCGCGTTTCTCCCCTGCCCCCGGGTTTGCCTGTGCACCATCATAGTGCAGCAATCGTGACGATAGTCCAAATGATTGGGCGGAGGTCTTCCTTCTCCCCTTGTGGGGTGAGCAGCCGGTTCGCCGAAGGCGAATTCATCGTGCCAGTGGCACGGTGAAAGGCCAGGGAACGCCGGGACGCTGCGAAGCAGCGGGGACCCGGCCGGGGTGGATCGGCCACCGCCCGGCCCTTCGCAGGCTCAGGGCGTTCGAACCTCGAAAAGCCAAGCAATTGGCTTTTCGTCCGCTAGCTCGGACCGCTTCTCACCCCACAAGTGGAGAAGGGGGAGCTTCGCTAGCCGAACTTCCCCGTCCTCGGGAACCCCTTCGGCACCATGCGGCCGGCGGCGGCGCGGGCGCCGATCCATTCGGCCAGTTCTTCGCGCGAGCGGATGAAGGTGCGGTCGGCCGAATCCTGCCAGCTGAGGCCGGTTTCGAGCGTGAAGGGCTTGATGTCCAGCACGCCGCCATCCTTGTACTTCTGCAGGCGCACGCCCTTGCCGCGCCCCATCTCCGGGATCTCGGCGAGCGGGAACACCAGCATCTTGCGGTTCTCGCCGACGATGGCGAGGTGGTCGCCTGAGAGCGGAATGCAGCGCTTGGCCTCGTCCGGCGACTTGACGTTCATCACCTGCTTGCCCTTGCGGGTGTTGGCGACGACCTCTTCCTCCGGAACGATGAAGCCGTTGGCGTCGTAGGAGACGAGAAGCAGCTTGCGCTTCGGATCGTGGACGAAGGCGGTGACGATATCCTGGTCGTTCTCCATGTCGACGATGATGCGGATCGGCTCGCCATGGCCGCGCCCGCCCGGCAGACGGTCGGCCCCGATCGTGTAGAACTTGCCGCCCGTCGTGAAGACCAGGATCTTGTCGGTGGTCTGGGCGTGGAAGGCTAGCTTGAGGCTGTCGCCTTCCTTGAAGGTGAACTGCGAATGGTCGGTCAGATGACCCTTCATCGCCCGCAGCCAGCCCTTTTCGGAGACGACCACGGTGACCGGCTCGCGCTCGATCATGGCGTGCGCGATGTCGGTCAGGTCATGCTCGGGCGCGTCGGCGAACTGGGTGCGGCGCTTGCCGAGTTCGGTCTCTGGCCCGAACTTGTCGCGGATGCTGGTGACTTCCCACTTGATCGTCGCCCACTGCTTGGCGTTGGACGCCAGCAGCGCCTCGATCTGCTTCTTCTCGGCGGTGAGCCCGTCGAACTCCTTGCGGATCTCGATCTCTTCCAGCTTGCGCAGGGCGCGCAAGCGCATGTTGAGGATGGCTTCGGCCTGGGTGTCGGTGAGCGACCAGCGGGCCATCATCACCTGCTTGGGCTCATCCTCCTCGCGGATGATCCTGATCACCTCGTCGATGTTGAGGTAGGCGATCAGGTAGCCGGCGAGAATCTCGAGGCGCTTTTCGATCTCGCCGAGGCGGTGCTTCGAACGGCGGATGAGGACGTCGCGGCGATGCTCCAGCCACTCCTTGAGCACGCCCTTCAGCGACAGCACGTTCGGCACCTTGCCGCGCGACAGCACGTTCATGTTGAGCGGGAAGCGGCTTTCGAGCTCCGTCAGCTTGAACAGCGATTCCATCAGGATGCCGGGATCGACGGTGCGGCTCTTCGGCACCAGCACGATGCGGATATCCTCGGCGCTCTCGTCGCGGATGTCTTCGAGCAGCGGCAGTTTGCGCGCCATCAGGAGCTCGGCGATCTTCTCGATCAGCCGCGCCTTCTGGACGCCGTAGGGGATCTCGGTGACGACGATGCTCCAGGTGCCCCTGCCCTGGTCCTCCTGGCCCCATTTCGCCCTGACGCGGAAGCCGCCGCGGCCCGTCTCATAGGCTTCGAGGATCGAGGCGTGGCTGTCGACGATGATGCCGCCGGTCGGGAAATCCGGACCCTGGACGAAGTCCATCAGCGCCGTCACCGGCGCGTCGGGATTCTCGATCAGATGAAGCGCTGCGTCGCAAAGCTCGGCGGCATTGTGCGGCGGAATCGAAGTCGCCATGCCGACGGCAATGCCGGACGAGCCATTGGCGAGCAGGTTGGGGAAGGCGCCGGGCAGCACGACCGGCTCCTCGTCCTCCTCATTGTAGGTCGGCCTATAGTCGACGGCATCCTCGGTGATGCCGGCAAGCAGCTCCGTCGCCACTTCGGTCATGCGCGCTTCGGTGTAGCGCATGGCGGCGGCGTTATCGCCGTCGATGTTGCCGAAATTGCCCTGCCCGTCGACCAGCGGGTAGCGCATCGAGAAATCCTGCGCCAGGCGGACCAGCGCGTCGTAGATCGACTGGTCGCCATGCGGATGGAACTTGCCCATCACCTCGCCGACGATGCGCGCGCATTTGGCGAAGCCCTGGTCGGGATTGAGTCTCAGCAGCCGCATGGCATGCATGATGCGGCGATGCACGGGCTTCAGCCCGTCGCGCACATCCGGCAATGCCCGGTGCATGATGGTCGACAGCGCATAGGCGAGATAGCGCTCCTCGAGCGCCTTCTTCAGATCGACCGGTTCGATATGGTCACCGCCGCCATCTTCAGGCGGCAAAAGCCTTTTTCCCATGGGTTTGCACTAGCCGAGCGGGTGATTCGCGGCAAGCGCCGGCTGGCCCAATCCGCTTGCCTCAAGCCCATGGGTGTGACGGATTTCACGGAATTGGCGAAGCGCGCAGGCCAATTTGCGGCCCGACTGCAACACCTGTCACCGCATGACGGCGCCAGCCAACATCAACCTGTTACATGCCCTGTCTATGGCAGGGCGATGCCGGATGGAAACCCGATCTTCATGACAAATTCACCGCTTCAAGCGAACAGGTCGGCCCGCTATTTGCCTTTCACCGCGATTTTCGACCATTGTGCCGGGAGGCGCCTTTTTCCCGTCCAGTTCGTCGCGGAATGGTGATGGCGCATAGGATCAAAAAGCAATTTCAGGACAACTCTCAGGGGACTTCGCCATGACAATCCAACGCTCAACTCTCAAGAAACTGGCCTTCTCGACCTTCCTGCTGACGCTGCCGCTCAATGCCGCCTTCGCGCAGGACACCGCCGTCGCCGATCGCCTCAAGGCGGCGCTTGCCGCCCAGGGCGTCGACATCTCCTGGACCGGGGTGAGCGGCGATGAGTCCAACATGGTGCTGCAGGGCGTGGCCGTGAAGCCGGCGGGCGAAAAGGAGCCCCTGACCATCGGCGACGTCAAGCTCGAAGGCGTCAGCGAAGCCGCTGGCGGCTACGACATCGAGACCGTCTCGACCGCGGCCCTCGAGCACAGCAAGGACGGCGTCACGCTGTCGCTCAGCCCGTTCGTCATCCATGACATGACGGTTCCGGCCGAGGGCGCCACCGGCCCGCTCGGCTCGCTGATGATGTACAAGTCGGCCGAGCTCTCCAACCTGACGGTCAAGGTTGCCGACAAGACCGCCTTCTCGATGGACGGCCTGGCGATCGAGATCACCCCGCCGGAGGATGGCAAGGCGATGAACTTTTCCGGCACGACGGAAAAGTTCAATGCCGACCTGACCCTGGTCGACGACCCCAAGTCCAAGGAAGCCATCGAAGCGCTCGGCTACCAGAACATTTCGGGCAATATCGACATCGCCGGCACCTGGCAGCCGGCGGACGGCAAGATGGAACTGTCGAAATACGACATCGCTGTCGACAATGCCGGCAAGCTCGGCATGACCTTCGGCCTCGGCGGCTATACGCTCGACTTCATCAAGTCGCTGCAGGAGATGCAGAAGAAGATGGCCGCGCAGCCCGAGGGCGCAGACAATTCGGCGCAAGGCATGGCCATGCTCGGCCTGCTGCAGCAGCTTTCGTTCAACAGCGCCTCGATCCGCTTCGACGACGATTCGTTGACCAACAAGGTGCTGGAATATGTCGGCAAGCAGCAGGGCATGTCGGGCAAGGACATCGCTAACCAGGCCAAGGCGATCGTGCCGTTCGGCATGGCGCAGCTCAACAATCCGGAGCTGACGGCCGAGGTGACGACGGCGGTCGGCAAATATCTCGACGACCCGAAGAGCCTGGAGATTTCGGCCGAGCCGCCGGCCGCTGTGCCGTTCGCGCTGATCATGGCTGGTGCGATGTCGAACCCGCTCGACCTGCCGAAGACGCTCGGCGTCAAGGTCAAGGCCAACGAGGACTGATCGGACTAGCTGCCTTCTCCCCGTTCTACGGGGAGAAGGTGCCGGCAGGCGGATGAGGGGCAGCGCCGACGCCGGCAAATATGGAATCCAATTCGGACCCGATTGCCTGTCGGAAGGCTTCAGCTGCTGCGACCACTCGCAAATCGCCGACGTCCGCGCTGCCCCTCATTGTCCTGCCGGACATTTCTCCCCGTATAGAGACGGGGAGAAAGAGCAGCTGCAACGCTACCGTCAGTCCTTCTTGGCCACTGCCACGCGCAGCGACAGTTCGCGCAGCTGCTGCGGGGTGGCTTCCGAAGGCGCGTTCATCAGCAAGTCGTAGGCCTGCTGGTTCATCGGGAACATGGTGACCTCGCGCAGGTTCTTGGCGCCGACCAGCAGCATGACGATGCGGTCGATGCCGGCCGCCATGCCGCCATGCGGCGGCGCGCCATACTGGAAGGCGCGGTAGAGGCCGCCGAAGCGCTCCTCGACGGTGGCGCGGTCGAGCCCGACCGTTTCGAACGCCTTGACCATGGTCTCCGGCAGGTGATTGCGGATGCCGCCGGAGGCGATCTCGAAGCCGTTGCAGACCATGTCGTACTGGAACGCCTTGATGCCGAGCAGATCCTCGCCGCCCAGCGCCTCGATACCGCCCTGCGGCATTGAGAACGGGTTGTGGGCGAAGTCGATCTTCTTTTCTTCTTCGTTCCACTCGAAGAACGGGAAGTCGACGATCCAGCAGAGCTCGAAACGGTCGCGGTCGACGAGGTTCAGTTCCTCGCCTGCGCGGGTGCGCGCGGCACCGGCAAAGGAGACGAACTTCTTCGGGTCGCCGGCGACGAAGAAGGCGGCGTCGCCATCGGCGAGGCCAAGCTGCTGGCGCACCGCTTCGGTGCGCTCCTCGCCAATGTTCTTGGCGATCGGACCGGCGCCTTCGAGCTTGTCGCCCTCCTTGCGCCAGAAGATGTAGCCGAGGCCCGGCTGGCCCTCGCCCTGCGCCCAGGAATTCATGCGGTCGCAGAAGGCGCGGCTGCCGCCGGTCTTGGCGGGAATGGCCCAGACTTCGGCCTTCGGATCGTTGGCCAGGATGTTGGCGAACACCTTGAAGCCGGAGTCGCGGAAATGGTCCGACACCGCCTGCATCTCGATCGGGTTGCGCAGGTCCGGCTTGTCCGAGCCGTAGGTGCGCATCGCCTCGTCATAGGGGATGCGGCGGAATTTCTGCGTCACCGGCTTGCCGGCGGCGAAAGTCTCGAACACATCACGAAGCACCGGCTCCATCGTCGACAGCACGTCGTCCTGCTCGACGAAGCTCATTTCGAGGTCGAGCTGGTAGAATTCGCCGGGCAGACGGTCGGCGCGCGGGTCCTCGTCGCGGAAGCAGGGCGCGATCTGGAAATAGCGATCGAAGCCGGAGACCATGATCAGCTGCTTGTACTGCTGCGGCGCCTGCGGCAGCGCGTAGAAGCTGCCGGGATGGATGCGCGACGGCACCAGGAAGTCGCGCGCGCCTTCGGGCGACGAGGCGGTCAGGATCGGCGTCGAGAATTCAGTGAAGCCGACCTCGCCCATGCGCTTGCGCATCTCGGCGATGATCTTCGTCCGCGCCACGATGTTCCTGTGCAGCGTCTCGCGACGCAGGTCGAGGAAGCGGTACTTCAGGCGGATGTCCTCGGGATAGTCAGGCTCGCCGAACACCGGCAGCGGCAGTTCCTTGGCCGCCGACAGCACCTCGATCTCGCGCGCGAAAATCTCGATCTCGCCGGTCGGCAGATTGGCGTTCGTCGTCTCCGGCAGGCGAGCCTTGACCTCGCCATCGACGCGGATCACCCACTCGCCACGCACCGTCTCGGCAATCTTGAAGGCCGGCGAATCCGGATCGGCGACGATCTGGGTGAGGCCGTAATGGTCGCGCAGGTCGATGAACAGCAGGCCGCCATGGTCGCGCACGCGATGCACCCAGCCCGACAGGCGGACGGAAGTGCCGACGTCGCTCTTTCTCAATTGGGCACAGGTATGGCTGCGGTAACGATGCATTGTCATGGTGAAGTCCGGATGCTGATTGCGGACCGACGGCCCGGCTCGAAAATTGGCGCGAAAAGCGCATGGGAGGCCGGTTTTGTCAAGGCAAGCGGTCACACAGAAGCGCCGCCTCAGCCTCTCAAGCAAAGTGGATTTCGGCGCCCTGGCGTTCGAAATCGGCAAGGATCGCGGCGGGCGCCGACTTTTCCACCACAAGGTGGCGGATCGCTTCGGCCCTGGCGACGCGGTAGGGCGCGGCGGTGGCCAGCTTGTCGTTGGTGACGGCGACCACGATGCCGGTGCTGTTCCTGGCCATGGCCCGCTTCACCTCGGCCTCCGCCGAATCGAAAGCCGTCACGCCACGCGCGGCGTCGAGGCCGCAGGAGCCCAGGAAACACAGATCGGCGCCAAGCTGCGCGATGGCGGCCAGCGTGTCGGCGCCGACGCAGGTTCCGAGCTCGCGGACGAACCTGCCGCCGAGCACGATCAACTCGACCTGCGGGTGATCGGACAGCGCCGAGGCAACGCCGAGCGAATTGGTGGCGACGGTCAGGTCGAGCTCGCGCGGAATGGCCCTGGCGATCGCCGCATTGGTGCTGCCACCATCGATGAACAGGCTCTGCCCGGCGGAAAGCAGCCTCACCGCCGCGCTCGCCAGCCGCATCTTCTCCTCGACCGCATGGCCGCTGCGCTGGCCGACTGTTGCCGCGGCCAAAGGTGCCGATGCGACGGCGCCGCCGTAGACGCGGCGACACTCGCCCGCCTTCGCCAGCTCCCTGAGGTCGCGCCGGACCGTGTCCTCGGAAACGCCGAAGTGGCTCGCCAGCTCCCCGGCCAGCACCCTGCCCTCGACCGCGAGACGGTCGCGGATGATCTGGTGCCGTTGATCCGTCAGCATTGCATGACCCTGATTTCGCTATACACGTTCTTGCATGTTTTGCACGTTTATGCAAGAAGTGACTCTTGTCGGACCGCTGGCAAACCCAGCCGTCTGCTCCCTTCAAGGAAAACACCGCGATGCGTTTTGGTCTCAGCCTTGCCCCTCAACACCGCGTCTATGCCGGGTTCGCGATCTATTCCTTCGCCATGGGCAACATCTTTCCGCGGCTTCCCGACATCAAGCGCGCCATGGACATCGAGGACGGCACGCTCGGGCTCAGCCTGATCGGGACGCCGATCGGCACCTTGATCGCGCTGACGCTGGCGGCGCCATTGCTGGAGCGGGTCGGCTTCCGCCGCGCGCTGCTCGGCCTCGTGCCGCTCATTGCGACCGCCTACGCGCTCGCCGTGCACGCGCCGGGGCCGCTTGCGCTGTTCCTGATGCTGCTTCCGGTCGGCTTGATGATCGGCAGCGTCGAGATCGTCCTCAATGTCGAGGCAGACAGGACCGAGTTCCTGCTCGGACGCCGGATCATGAACCGGGCGCACTCGTTCTGGAGCATCGGCTTCTTCGGCGCCGGGCTGTTCGGAGGAGCGCTCGCGCATCTCGGACTGTCGCCGCAACTCCACCTCGCCCTCGTCGTGCCGATGGTGGCCCTGTCGATGATGCTCTTTCTCGGCGGCTACGAGCCGGCGCCCGCCCGCCACGCCGGCAGCGGCGATGCCGCGCCCATGTTCGCGCGGCCGACACTGCCGATCCTGGTCCTGGTCGCCGTGACGCTGTCGGCGATGCTGCTGGAAGGCGCCAGCATCGACTGGTCGGCGATCTACATGCGCACCGTGTTCGACACCGGCCCCTTCGTCGCCGGCTTCACCGTGGCGCTGTTCGCGTTCTCGCAAGCGACCACCCGCTTCTTCGCCGACAGTTTCGTCGATCGCCACTCGCCGAGCGGCGTGGCGCGCGTGCTGCTGGCGACAATGGCGGCGGGCGTGCTTTTGGTCTTCCTGTCGCCGGCACCGTTTTTCTCATTGCTGGGCTTTGCGCTTCTGGGCATCGGCACCAGCGCCATCTTCCCGCTGGCGATCTCAGCCGCCGCTCAGCGCACGGACCGCTCCGCGGCAATCAATGTCGCGGCGCTGTCGCAGATCTCCTTCGTCGCCTTTCTGCTCGGCCCGCCGCTGCTCGGCTTCGTCTCCGACCATTGGGGCATCCGCTCGGCCTTCGGCATCGGCATCCCGTTCATCGTGCTCAGCCTGCTGACCGCGGGTTCGCTCGGACGCCGGCCGGCCAAGTCCGCCGCGCCGGCGAACGAAGCTGCCGATCCGGCGCGGGCGAGAGCATTGGCGCCGGCGGGCAAGGCCTGAGCGCCGCTCCCAATACGGCCCCTAAGCAAGCGCCATTGGCCCCATAATTGCCGCTGGCATTGGTGGTGGTGTTGGTCCAAGAAGGATCACCAACATGTGATTGCCTTCCCCTATGTCCTCGATACGCCCGCTGATCCCCCTCCTCATCGCCGCCGGCATCCTGCTTGGCGGCAACGGGCTGCAGGGCACGCTGATCGCGCTGCGCGGCGCGCAGGAAGGCTTTTCCGCCCCCGTCATCGGCCTGATGGGCACCTTCTACTTCGCCGGCTTCCTGCTCGGCTGCCTGGCAGTCACCCGCATCCTGAAGGCGGTCGGCCATGTCAGGACCTTCTCGGCGCTCGCCGCCACCGCTTCGGCCGGTACACTGCTCCTGGTGCTGGTCATCGATCCTGTCATGTGGTGCGCGGTGCGCTTTGCCGGCGGTTTCTGCTTCGCCGGCCTGTTCACCGTAATGGAAGCCTGGCTGAACTCCGGCGTCACCAACAAGGACCGCGCACGCGTGCTTGCCATCTACCGCATGGTCGACATCGGCTCGGTCACCAGCGCGCAGTTCCTGATACCGATCTTCGGCGCCGGCGGCTTTGCCATCTTCGCCATCATGTCGATGATGATCACGCTGTCGCTGGTGCCGGTCTCACTCGGCGACCGCTCCAACCCGACGCCGCCGGAAGACGTCAAGCTCGACCTGCCGCGCGTCTGGCGCATCTCGCCGCTCGGCTCGATCGGCTGCATCGCCGTCGGCGTCACCAACAGCGCCTTCCGCACGCTCTCGCCCGTCTATGCCGAGCAGATCGGCATGTCGGTCGCCGATGTCGTGACCTTCGTCAGCGTCGGCATCTTCGGCGGCGCCCTGATCCAGTATCCGCTCGGCTATCTCTCCGACCGCCGGGACCGGCGCTCGGTGCTGCTGGCGACCACCTGCTGCGCGATGCTCGCAGCACTGGCACTGGTGTTCCTGGCGGGCGCCGACCCGTTCCTCAACTTCGTCATCGTCTTCATCTTCGGCAGCTTCGCCATGCCGCTCTTTTCGCTGTCCGCAGCGCATGCCAACGACCGCGCCGACAAAGGCGAGTTCGTGCTGATCAACGCGGCCCTGATGCTGTTCTATTCGTTCGGCGCCATCGGCGGCCCGTTCGCGGCCTCGGCGGCGATGCAATATTTCGGACCGGGCGCCCTGTTTGTGTTCAGTGCCATGGTCTACGCGGTGCTGATTCTCGTCATTCTTTACCGCATGCAGGTGCGCTCCGGCGTGCCGGCCGACAGACGCAGCCCTTTCACCGCGCTCTTGCGCACATCGACGGTGTTCGCGCGGCTGGCGCGGCGCAGCGGCGATTCCGATGGATCGAGCGAGCCATGACCTTGCGGCGGCTTGACGAAAGCGCCCGCGGCTGAAATTGAAAGGGACCTAATTTGTTCTTAAAAGCGATTTGATGCACGTCATCACCACCCAAGCTGAGCTCGAGAGCGCCATCGCCGCGTTCGAAAAGTCGGAATTCGTCACCGTCGATACCGAGTTCATCCGCGAGACGACCTTCTGGCCGATCCTGTGCCTGATCCAGATGGCCGCGCCCGGCCAGACCGCGCTGATCGACCCGCTGTCGCCAGACATCGACCTGAAACCGTTCTTCCGGCTGATGGCCAACGAAGCCGTGGTCAAAGTCTTCCACGCGGCGCGCCAGGACATCGAAATCATCGTCCATCTCGGCGATCTCATGCCGCACCCGGTGTTCGACACCCAGGTGGCGGCGATGGTCTGCGGCTTCGGCGACAGCGTCTCCTACGACCAGCTGGTGCAGCGCATCACCGGTGCCCGGCTCGACAAATCCTCGCGTTTCACCGACTGGCGCCACCGGCCGCTTTCCGACAAGCAGCTCGACTATGCGCTCGCCGACGTCACCCATCTGATCGACGTCTACAAGAAGCTCAGCGCCGAGCTCAAGCGCGAGAACCGCGCCCACTGGCTCAACGAGGAAATGGAGGTGCTGACCTCGCGCCAGACCTACGATCCGCACCCGGAGGACGCCTGGAAGCGGCTGAAGATGCGGCTGCGCAAGCCGCAGGAGCTGGCGATCGTGCAGGCGGTCGCCGCCTGGCGCGAGCGCGAGGCGCGCGAGCGCGACGTGCCGCGCGGCCGGGTGCTGAAGGACGATGCCATCTATGAGATCGCGCAGCAGGCGCCGCGCGATTCCACCGCGCTCGGCCGGCTGCGCACGACGCCGAAAGGCTGGGAGCGCTCGGCGACCGCAACGGCGCTGCTGGGCGCCGTCACCACCGCGCTTGCCCTGCCCAAGGAGGCGATGCCGAAGCTGCCGAAGACGTTCCAGCCGCCCGAAGGTTCGAGTGCCGCGGCGGAGCTGCTCAAGGTGCTGTTGCGCATCGTCGCCGAAAAGGAAGGCGTCGCCTCGAAGGTGCTCGCCTCCAGCGACGATATCGACCGCATCGCGGCCGAGGGCCAGGATGCCGACGTGCCGGCTCTTCAGGGCTGGCGGCGCGCAGTGTTCGGCGAACAGGCGCTGAAGCTGGTGCGCGGCGAGATCGGCATCAAGTTCGACAAGCGCAAGATCGCCGTGTTCGACCTGTAGCGCCAGCCGGAAGCGTTCAGCCCACGCCGGCGAGGTGCAACGCGAACAACGCCCAGGCCAGCAGCAGCACCGCGGCGCCGAAGAAGAAGACGCGGCTGCGGTGGCGCAGGTTGTTGCTGCTGAGATGCACCCAGGCGTGGACGTAGCGCGACAGGATGAAGATCCACGCCAGCGCAAGCGTCAGATAGTTGACGCCGTTGGTCACGAACAGCGCCAGGCACAGCACGTGAAACAGCACCGGTAACTCGAACTGGTTGATCAGATTGTTGGCGACGGTGACGCAGGAGGCCGGCTCGGTGGCGCGGACCTTGTACTGGCCGACCTTTGCCTCGCCCGACTTGACGGCGAAATACCGGCGCCGGGCCATCACGAGATAGACGATATAGACCAGCAGCACATGCGCCAGCATCGGCCAGAAGATCGCGGTCTGGCTCACGGCCGCTCGCCGCCCTGCCCGGCCCGCCGCTGATCCGCGAGGTAGAAGACCGCAATGACAACCACCGGGATCGCCAGCAGCGCGAATTTGGTGACGGTCAGGGCAGAGGCGAAGGCGAGCGAATCGGGATTGGCCGACTGGAAATCCGATAGCAGCCGCGCCACGGCGAGATTCTGCGCGTAGTCGGCAAGCGTGTAGGGCAGCACGAGCACGAACGCCAACAGCGACTGGGCCGGTGCGGCCATCGCCCGGAACTTGGCCAGCCGGCGTCCGGTGGCCAGAAGGAGGCTGACCAGGGTCAGCGACAGGAGCGCCGGGAACAGGAGGTCGAAGGTCAGATAGTGCCAGACGAGGATGATCTCGCCGCCGCGCCGGCCAAGCGCGGTGAGCCAGGCCATGCCCTCATCCGGCGTGAAGCCGGCAAGGCGCATGTCGAGCGACGGCAGTCCGCCGCTCAGGCGGCGGAAATAGAAGAATTCCAGCAGGGTCATGGCGACGAAGACCGCCAGCGTGACGAACGCGAGTGCCGCGGTGTGCCGCGACAGCCGAAGCGCCGTCGCCGTCAGGTTGCGCCAAAGCGTGTAACGATCCCGTTGATCAGGCTCGGCGGCCTGATCAAATTCCGCCCGGATAGTTCGGGCTTTCGCGGGTGATCGTGACGTCATGGGCGTGGCTTTCACGAAGTCCGGCGTTGGATATGCGCACAAAGGTGGCGCGTTCCCGGAAATCGGCAAGATCGCGGCCACCGACATAACCCATAGCGGCTTTCAGGCCGCCTGCAAGCTGGTGCAGCACGCCAGCCACAGGTCCTTTGTAGGGAACCTGCCCTTCGATGCCTTCCGGGACCAGTTTCAGCGTATCGCGGACCTCGGCCTGGAAGTACCGATCGGCCGAGCCGCGCGCCATGGCGCCGACCGAGCCCATGCCGCGATAGGCCTTGAACGAGCGGCCCTGGTGCAGATAGACCTCGCCCGGGCTCTCGTCGGTGCCGGCCAGCAGCGAGCCGATCATGGCGGCGCCGGCGCCGGCGGCGAGCGCCTTGGCGAGATCGCCGGAATATTTGATGCCGCCGTCGGCAATCACCGTCACGCCCTTTTTGTGCGCCGTCTCGACCGCCGACATGATCGCCGAAAGCTGCGGCACGCCGACGCCGGCGACGATTCGGGTGGTGCAGATCGAGCCCGGACCAATGCCGACCTTGACGGCGTCGGCGCCGGCGTCGATCAGCGCCTGCGTGCCTTCCGCAGTGGCGACGTTGCCGGCCAGGATGCGCACCGAATTGGAGAGCTTCTTCGCCCGGGTCACCGCGTCCAGCACGCGCTGCGAGTGGCCGTGCGCGGTGTCGATGACGAGGAGATCGACACCGGCATCGATGAGGCGTTCGGCACGCTCGAAGCCGTCATCGCCGACGCTGGTGGCGGCGGCGGCGCGTAGCCGTCCCTGCGCATCCTTGGTGGCGTGCGGGTTGAGCTGCGACTTCTCGATGTCCTTGACGGTGATGAGGCCGACGCAATTGCCCTTCCTGTCGACGACGACCAGCTTCTCGATGCGGTGCTTGTGCAAGAGCCGCTTGGCCTCGTCCTGGTCGACGTTCTCCTTGACCGTGATCAGGTTCTCGCGGGTCATCAACTCATAGACCTTCTGCGAGGGGTCGGAGGCGAAACGCACGTCGCGGTTGGTCAGGATGCCGACCAGCCGGCCGACCGTGTGGCCGCCGGTGCCACCGTTCTCGACCACCGGAATGCCCGAAATCGAGTAGGTGCGCATCAGCGCCAGCGCATCGGCGAGCGTGGCGTCCGGACCGATGGTGACGGGGTTCACCACCATGCCGGATTCGAACTTCTTCACCTGGCGGACCTGCTCGGCCTGCTCGGCCGGCGAGAAATTGCGGTGGATGACGCCGATGCCGCCGGCCTGGGCCATGGCGATGGCGAGCCGGGCCTCGGTGACGGTGTCCATGGCGGCCGACAGGATCGGCACGTTGAGGTCGATGTCGCCGGCAATGCGGGTGCGGATGTCGGTCTCGCCGGGCATGACCTCGGAATGACCGGGCTGCAGCAGCACGTCGTCAAAGGTCAGCGCCAGCGCGCCGGTGGACGTTTCGATGATTTTTGCCATGGCCAGTCCTTCGAACACGAAAAAGCCTGGGGAATACAAAAAAGCGCTGGACCGTTATGGACAGCGCCGACTCGTTTCTTCCCTTTCAGGATTGGCGCTGGCTGGTAACACGTCCCGCGGCCGATGAAAAGCCGCTCGTTGCGTCGATCGCAAAGTGTTGCGCTCAGCCATTTGCGGGCCACCAAGGGTTGCGGCCGCACAAACGTGACAGCAATTTAATGCGACATCCGGGGCAAGGCGTGATAACCGCCCTTGCGTGTCGGCTTGCCCCCGGTCGGCGACAAGATTCGAAGCCTGGACGCGTTCCCTTGAGCCGCATCATTCCGCTCATCCTGGCGGTCGCACTTTTCCTGGAGAACATGGATTCGACCGTGATCGCGACGTCGCTGCCGGCGATCGCGGTGGACATCCACACCAGCCCGATCGCACTCAAGCTGGCGCTGACGGCCTATCTGGTGTCGCTGGCGATCTTCATTCCGATCAGCGGCTGGATGGCCGACCGCTTCGGCGCCAAGAACGTCTTTCGCGCCGCGATCGCCGTCTTCATCCTCGGCTCCGTCGCTTGCGCAATATCCAATTCGCTGCCCGCTTTTGTCGTCTCGCGCTTCCTGCAGGGAATCGGCGGCGCCATGATGACGCCGGTCGGGCGCCTGGTGCTGGTACGCGCCACGCCGAAGAGCGAGCTGGTCGCGGCGATGTCGTGGCTGACCGTGCCGGCCCTGGTCGGACCGCTGGTCGGTCCGCCGATCGGCGGCTTCATCACCACCTATTTCACCTGGCACTGGATCTTCCTGATCAACGTGCCGATCGGGCTCATCGGCATCTGGCTCGCCACCCGTTTCCTGCCGGAGACGGATGCCGCCGAGACACCGCCGCTGGATTTTCCGGGATTTGTGCTGAGCGGGCTCGCGGCTTCCGGCGTCGTGTTCGGCCTGTCCGTGGTCAGCCTGCCCTATCTGCCGCCGGCGATCGGTTTCATCACCGTGGCCGTCGGGCTGGTTTCTGGCATTCTCTATCTGCTGCATGCGCGCCGGGCGCAGAATCCATTGCTGGCGCTCGAGCTGTTCCGAAACCAGGTGTTCCGCTCGTCCGTGCTCGGCGGCTCGCTGTTTCGCATCGGCATCGGCGCGGTACCGTTCCTCTTGCCGCTGATGTTCCAGATCGGCTTCGGGCTGACGCCGTTCCAGTCGGGCATGATTACCTTCGTCTCGGCGATCGGCGCCATCGGCATGAAATTCGTTACCGCGCTGATCTTCCGGCTCGCCGGGTTCCGCCGGGTGCTGATCTCGGGCTCGCTGGTCGCGGCCGGGTCGATCGCCATCTACGGCCTGTTCACCCCCGAAACGCCCTATGTGCTGATGCTTGCCATATTGCTGGTCGGCGGCTTCATCCGCTCGATGTTCTTCACCGGCGTCAACGCGCTCTCCTATGCCGAGGTGTCGGCCGAAGATACCAGCAAGGCGACGCCGATCACGGCGGTGTTCCAGCAGCTGTCGATCGCGCTCGGCGTGGCGCTGGCCGGCGGCATCCTCGAAGTGTCGACCTCGATCCATGGCGGGCCGCTGACGCTGGCCGACTTCCACACCGCCTTCTTCATCGTCGCGGCAGTGTCGGCGGTTGCATCGCTGTCGTTCATGCGGCTGGCGCCCGATGCCGGCAACGCGGTGTCCGGACATGGCCGGCTTTCGACGCCGAAGACGCTGGAGCCGGCAAGGTCGCCGGGGGAGTAAGGCGCCTCTCCTTCTCCGCCTGCGGGAGAACGTGGCCTCGCGAAGCGAGGTCGAATGAGGGGTGCTGGAAGGATCGCCGCGCTGAAGAACTAAGCGCCTAAAATTGCTCGATTTTCAAACGCCTCGTTTCTTCCAGTACCCCTCATCCGCCTCGGCGCTGCGCGCCGATGCACCTTCTCCCACAGGGGGAGAAGGGAAAGGTGCTAGCCTTTAAAATCCTTCGCCAGCAGATAGAGCTCCACCGACTCGTCGCGGGAGGCCGGCGGCTTGACGTGGTGGACCGAGCGGAAGTTCTGTTTCAGCAGCGACAGCAGCTCGTTCTCTGCGCCGCCCTGGAACGTTTTGGCGAGAAAGTGCCCGCCGGGCTTCAGCACCGAGAGCGCGAAATCGGCGGCCACCTCGCACAGATGCATGGTGCGCAGATGATCGGTGCGGCGGTGGCCGGTGGTGGGCGCCGCCATGTCGGAAAGCACCACGTCCGGCTGGCCGCCAAGCGCCTCCGACAGCTTCTGCGGCGCCTCGGGGTCGAGGAAATCCATCAAGAGAACCGGGGCGCCCGGTACGGCGTCCATTTCCAGATAGTCGATGCCGACGACGTGCGGGTTCTTCGCCGTCGACTTCGTGCGCGCGGCCGCCACCTGGCACCAGCCGCCGGGCGCGGCGCCGAGGTCGATCACCTTCATGCCGGGCTTCAGGAGATGATGCTTGTCGTCGATCTCGATCAGCTTGTAGGCCGCGCGGGATCTGTATCCGTCCGCTTTGGAGCGCTGCACATAGGGATCGTTCATGTGGCGCTCGAGCCAGCGGCGCGAGGATTCCTTCAGGCCGCTCTTCTTCTTGATGCGGGTCTTGAGCACGCGAATGCCGCCGCCCGGCTTTTCCGGTTTCTTCGCCATCAGCGACCGCGCCCCTCGTTGCGCCAGACGCCATCGTCGGCCATCAGCTCGCTCAATATGCCCTCGCGCAGGCCGCGATCGGCGACGCGCAGCCTCTCCGACGGCCACACGCCGCGGATCGCCTCCAGGATGGCGCAGCCGGCGAGCACGAGGTCGGCGCGGTCGGCGCCGATGCAAGGGTTGGCGACGCGCTGCTGGAAATCCCAGCCGACCAGCTTCTCGACCATGCGGTCGACGCTTTGGCGGTCCATCCACAGGCCGTCGACCCGGCGGCGGTCGTAGCGTTCGAGGTCGAGATGGACGCCGGCGAGCGTCGTCACGGTGCCGGACGTGCCGAGCAGGTGGAATTTCGGACTGGCGAGCACATGTGCCAGCCGATCGCGCCCGTCGAAGGACTTCAGCCGCGCCGCCACATCCTCGACCATGGCGGTGAAGGTCTGGCGGGTCACCGTGCGGCCGCCGAAACGTTCGGCCAGCGAAACGACGCCGACGGGAAGCGATGTCCAGGAGACGATGTGGTTGGCCAGCCGCGGCGAGCGGTGGCCGGTGAGGTCGATCAGGGCGATCTCCGACGAGCCGCCGCCTATGTCGAACAGCACCACGCCCTGGGTGTCGCGCTCGACCAGCGAGCCGCAGCCCGATACCGCCAGCCTGGCCTCGGTCTGGCGGTCGATGATCTCCAGCTTGAGCCCCGCCTCGCGCTCGACGCGCTCGAGGAACTCGACACCGTTTTCGGCGGCGCGGCAGGCTTCCGTGGCGATCAGCCTCGCCTTCCTGATCTTGCGGTTGCGCAACTTCTCGCCGCACACCTTCAGCGCCTCGACGGCGCGGTCCATCGCCGCCTGGCCGAGCCGGCCGGTGGCGGTCAGCCCCTCGCCCAGCCTGACGATGCGCGAGAAGGCATCGATGACGCGGAACTGGCCGTGGCGCGTCGGCACCGCGACCAGCAGCCGGCAATTGTTGGTGCCGAGATCGAGCGCGGCGAAGACAGGCAGTTCGTGCTGCGGCGGACGCGGCCCACTTTGCATCGGCCTGCCCTGCACGGCAGGTGGAGGCGGGGCTGGTGCCGGCTGCGCGGCTGGCGCACTGGCGCCGGGCGCCGGTTGCCCCGCTGTGGCGACCTGATTGTCGTCGCGGGCGAAAACCTTGCGGCCGCGCCGGCGTTTGCGGCGCTTGCGGGTCTTGCCTTTCTGCTGCTGGGCGTCGCCCGGGGCATGCCTGCCGCCCGGCCCCGCATGGCGGTCATGATGCCGCCCCGCGGATGAGCTCGCCGAATCGAGCGGCGAAGCCCTGGACACACCCACTTCCGGCGCACGGGCGCCGGTGTCGTGGTCTTCCACTGTCGTTCCTTCCGGCACCGCGCGAACCGGGGAACGGACGCTGCAGGCGCTTTCATTGTTTCAAGTTGCGGCCAGACTAGCAGCGCCACGTCGGATCACCAAGAGCGCAAAGGCGATTTTTGGAAACCGGCGCCAGCGGTGCGATGTCTTGCCAGTTGAATAGCCGGCTTCGATCAGGCATGTCTCAAATGAGGCGGACAGGAAACGGGAAGCGGGCTACAGCCTGGACTATGAGCTGCAACGCATGACGACCACGCCATGAACTGGAGGCGTTACATCTGGCCGGTCATCGGCATTGCGGCGGTTGTCGCCTCGCTGCTTTTGCTCTGGCACGAATTGCGCGGCATCTCGATCGACGACGTCTGGGCCGGCATTATCGCCATCCCGGCGCGCGGCTGGATCCTGGCGGCGCTGAGCTCGGTGATCGCCTATGCCTCGCTCGCCGGCTACGACCACATCGCGCTGCTCCACCTCGGCAAAAAGGTGTCGTGGCTGTTCGTCACGCTGTGCTCCTTCACCACCTATGCGCTGTCGCACAATATCGGCGGCTCGGTGTTTTCCGGGGCCGTCATCCGCTACCGCGCCTATGGCACAAGGGGGCTGACCGGGCAGGATATCGGCATTCTGGTGGCGATCTGCTGGTTCACCTTCGTGCTGTCCAGCATATTCGTCGGCGGCCTCGTGCTGGTGCTTGAACCCGAGGTCATCGATCGTTTCTCCGGCACGCCGCATCACGGAATGGCGATCGCCGCCGGACTTGCCATGTTGATCCTCGTCGGCGCCTATGTCTTCGGCAGCTGGCTGCATCTGCGGCCGCTCAAGATCGGTGGCTTCCAGCTGCACTATCCGGCGCTGCCCATCGTGGCGCGGCAATTGCTGATCGGCCCGGTCGAACTGCTGGCGGCGGCGGCGATCATCTTCTTTGCCCTGCCGGCGGCGGGCAATCCCGGCTATTTCGTCATCCTCGGCGTCTTCCTGGTGTCATTCTCGGTGGCCCAGATCTCGCATGCGCCGGGCGGGCTCGGCGTCTTCGAGGTGGTCTTCCTCGCCGGCCTCTCGCACATGGACCCGGTCGGGGTGCTGGCGGCGCTGCTGGTGTTCCGGCTGTTCTACCTGATCATCCCGCTGCTGATCGCGCTTTGCGTGGTGCTGTTCTTCGAGCATTCGCAGCTTGGCCGCAGCGAGAGCTGAGCCGCCATTTTCGTCGCGATGTGGCCGAGCGATCAAAAGCTGCGATTGAAACGCGGCGCGGGGTTGACTATTTTCCGGCGGCGGCTACAAGGCAGCGCTCGCGGCGCATAGCCGCCCGCTTCGCACGGTCCATCACCGACCGCGCCTGCTGGGGAATAGGTTAACGGTAGACCCACGGACTCTGACTCCGTTAGTCCTGGTTCGAATCCAGGTTCCCCAGCCAAGCTCATTTCCTGACGACGGATGCCGCCAGATGATCAGGCTGAGAGGTTCAGCTTTGATCCGGCCCTGGCCTTGAGGCTGCCCCGCCGCGCAATCAGGTGATTTGTCAGCAATTTCTCGTCGATTGGTTCCGACATGAAAAACCCCTGGGCGCCGTGGCATTGTTCGGCGATCAGGAAGGCCAGCTGTCCTTCGGTTTCCACGCCTTCGGCCATGACCGTCATGCCGAGCGAGTTGGCGAGCGCGATGATGCCGCCGACAACGTCCTGCTTCTTCCTGGACGATTCCAGATCGTTGAGGAAGGATCGATCGATCTTCAGCTGATTGAGGTCGAGATCGGCAAGATAGCCGAAGCTCGAATATCCCGATCCGAAATCGTCGAGCGCCAGGCTGACCCCGAGTTTGCGAATTTTCGCCAGCGTGTTCAGCGCATCCTTGCTTTGGATGAAGACCCCTTCGGTTATTTCCAGTTGCAGGCGCGCCGGCGGCAACCGCGTTTGCTGCAGCACTTCGACGAGGTGCACGAAGAATGCGTCGGCCTGCAGGGTTTTGCCCGAAACATTGACGGCGCAGATGAAATCGCCGGCCGAAACCGGCACCCACCGAACGGCCTGCGCGCAGGCCTTGCTCAGCACGACCTTGTCGATTTCCAGGATCAGATCGCTGCGCTCGGCGGTCGGAATGAACGAGTCCGGCAAACGGACCGTTCCCGAAACGCGGTCGCGCCAGCGGACCAGGGCTTCGGCGCCGATCATGCGCCCGCTCGCCAGTTCGAACTGCGGCTGCCAGACCAGGAACAACTCATCGTCGTCGAGCGCTTGCTTGATCGCTGCCTCCTCGCCGAGCTGCAGGTCGATCTGGCTGAGGATCGCGGGCGAGAAGGTCACAAAGCCGGACCGCCCTTCTGCTTTCGCGGCATAAAGCGCGCTGTCGGCATTGCGCAACAGTGTGGAGATGTCCGCGCCATGATCCGGGAAGGAGGCCATGCCGATGCTGGCGCCGATGCGCACCTGATGCCCGTCCAGATCGGCAAACCGGTTCAATTGCTCGCGCAGCCGGTGTCCCAGATCGTCCGAAGGCCCGATCGCCATGATGGCGAACTCGTCTCCGCCCAGGCGGACGGCGGCCACTTCGTCCGGCCGCTCGACCGACTGCAGGGTTTCGGCAACGGTCTTCAAGAGCATGTCGCCGATGTGATGACCGAACGTGTCATTGACGCTCTTGAAGTGGTCGAGGTCGATCAGGAACAGCCGGAGCTGCTGGCCGGACAGCCTTGCCCGCTCCAGCAGCCCGTCCCTGTTGGCCGACATCCAGGCCCGGTTCTTCAACTCGGTCGTCGCGTCCCGCCAGGCGAGAAATTCGAGCTTGCTGATGGTTTCCCGACGGCCGATGAGAAGCACGGCGGTTCCGATCGCCAGCGCCGACAACACCGTCAAGGCAAAGGCGATCTGGTAGTTGAACCTGTTCAGGTTCGTCTCCGCGGCATAAAGATCGACGTTAACCTCCTCGCCATATTTGTAGTACTCGTCGTTCATCCGCGCGACGATCTGGTCGAGCTCAATTCCCAGTTGCCTGAGGCCCTTTTCATCCAGAGGCAGACCTGCCTGGATGATGACATCGATCCGCTTCACCGCATCCTTGACCTGCGGCACTATACCCGCGTAGGCGGGGATTTCGCTGATTGTGTCGCCGCCGTCGATCCGCTCGAAGCGGATGTAGACCAGATCGTTTGCGGCCGACAGCTGTTCCAGGCTTTCCGGCGAACCGTCGGCCAGTTGCGCAAGCGAAACCATATCCCGCAGATGCGTCACGTCGCGTATGGCAATGTGGAACTCGCGGATGGCGAAGAAGCCGAAACGCGGCATCGCGCTCTCCACCTTGCTGACGCTCGTGAAGAGCACCGCGATCAAGATCGCCGAGCAGACGGCCGCCGACGCCGCAGCGGCGACGTAGGTTATGGGAACCCGCCAGGCTTTGCTTCTAGACCACATGGCCGAAAGTCACGAAGGGGTTCAATTGCCCGGCGCGATCGTCTTGATCAACCAGATCCATCGCGGTTTGCGAACTGGCGTATCGAAGGCCGGATAGTCGTCGAGAGGATAGATCAGCCGCGTCGGACCCTGCGTGCGCCGGGTCAGCAGCTCGCCGTCCTGGCGCGTGGCAAGAAGCAGCGGACCGTCCGTCCAGTCCTCCTTC
The DNA here is from genome assembly GCF_004791545.1 of Mesorhizobium sp. M4B.F.Ca.ET.214.01.1.1. Taxonomy (NCBI): domain Bacteria; kingdom Pseudomonadati; phylum Pseudomonadota; class Alphaproteobacteria; order Hyphomicrobiales; family Phyllobacteriaceae; genus Mesorhizobium; species Mesorhizobium sp. M4B.F.Ca.ET.214.01.1.1. Next base: position 80,785 of record NZ_SRUX01000013.1, on the reverse strand, counting down.
GGGATTACCTGCACATAGTCGTCCGCCGCCCGCAGGACGACCGACGATTCACCCTCCAGTCCGACCAGCTTGACCACATCCCTAAACAGCACACCCTGAAACGCCAGTTGCCCCTTTTCGAAGGGACTTGGCGTGGAAACGCTGTAGAGGCCGAGCTTTTCCAACTGGCGCAGCGTGACCGGGATCGACTCGCCGTTCTTCTCGACCTTGAATGCGACGGTGTCGGGCGGTTCCGGATATTTGGCGGGCTCGATGGCGAATGCCGGCAGCACGCCGATTGCCGAAACGAACAGAATGATCAGGGCCCGATGAAGTGCAGACAAACGCCTCTTGAGGATCGACACAACGCAGTCCTTCCATTTCCATGGCCAGTACCAACCGTTGCCGGCTCGCCGATACTGTCGGCGGAGCTGCCATCCTTCCATCGATTGTTTATTTTTCAGTTAGCTTTTGGTTTCAGATGCCCGTCGTTGCTGGTCATCGATACGGGCTAACCATCACATATCGAAAGCTTTTCGAGACCGGTCGGCGGGCAAGCAACCTTGCACGCTACTCCGCCGCCTGCACCCTGCCGGCTGCGATGATGGCGCGGATTTCGGCGCGACAGGAGCCGCAGTTGGTGCCGGCCCTGGTCGCCTCGCCGATGGCCTCGACGGTTCCGCAGCCGGCCCCCACCGCCGCCGCGATCTGGTTGGCGCCGATGCCGAGGCAGGAGCAGACGATGGCCCCGATATCGGGCCGATCGGCGCCGGCACGACCGGCGACGATGCGGAAGCGCTGGCGCTGGCCGGCATGGGTTGCATCGAGCTGCTCGGCGGCCCAGCCGCGCGATACGGCGACCGGTCCCGGCGCGACGAACAGTGCGCCGGCAAGGCGTTCGCCGGCGAAGGCGGCGATGCGATGCTGGCCGGCGTCGCGGTCGTGATAGGCAAGCATCTCAACATCAGGCGATGCGCCGAACAGCGACTGGGCAAAGCCGGCCCAGTCGATGTTCTCGTCGGCGACGGCAAGCTCCACCCGCCAGCCGCCCTTGCAGCGCGCCACGGCCCAATAGTCGGCGGCGATCGTCTCGGGGCGATCCCGCATCACGGCGAAACCAAAGGCCGCCGCGGCGAATTTCTCGATGCGCACCGCGACATGCTTCAGCGCCGGCTGGCCGGAGATCGGGTCGGTGAGCGGCGCGGTCAGCGCGTCGAGGCGCCCTCTGGCCGCGAACTGGTCGGTCCAGTGCATCGGCGCGAAGACGCTGCCGCGGCGCTGGCGGGTCGTGATCAACGCGCGCACCAGGACGGCGCCGCGCGGGCTGGATATGCGCACGATGTCGGCGTCGCCGATGCCATGGTGCTGTGCATCGGCCGGATGGATTTCGACGAAGGGCTCGGCGATGTGCTGGGACAGGCGCGGGCTTTTGCCGGTGCGCGTCATCGTGTGCCAGTGGTCGCGGATGCGGCCGGTGTTGAGGATCAGCGGGTAGTCGGGCGTGGTGCGGGTGTCGGTTGAGACGCGGATCGGGATGAAGCGGGCCTTGCGGTCGGGCGTGTAGAAGTTGCCGTTGGCGAAGAAGCGAATGGGCTGGCGCCCGGTCGTACCGACCCCCTCTGGCCTGCCGGCCATCTCCCCCTCAAGGGGGGAGACTAGCGGCACTGCGGACTGCGCCCACTCTCCGACTTTGGAAATTGGCGAAGGTCGAGGTGCGGGCTGATCTCCCTCCTTGAGGGGGAGATGGCCGGCAGGCCAGAGGGGGTCGCCTGCGACAGTCTCGGCCTCGTTGGCAGAGACTGAGACTTCACCTCCGACCCCTCTCCGGCTCGCTTGTCTCGCTCCGCTCAACGCGCTCTCCGACCCTCCCCTCAAGGGAGAGGATAAGGCCGGTGCTGGCCATTGGAATGGCGCCAAATCCTCATAGCCCTCAGCATTGATCCCGGCATAAGCGCCGATATCAAAATCCCGCGCGCCATCATTTTCATAACCCGACAGCGCGGCGTGCTCGGCGAAGATCTCGCCCGGCGCGGCATGGGAAAACGCCTCGGCAAATCCCATCCGCTTCGCCACCTCGGCAACGATCCACCAGTCCGGCCTCGCCTCGCCGGGCGCCGCCAGAAACGGCCGCTGGCGCGAGATGCGGCGTTCGGAATTGGTGACGGTGCCGTCCTTCTCGCCCCAGGCAGTGGCGGGCAGTGACACATGGGCGTGGCGCACGGTGTCGGTGCCGGCCAGAACGTCGGACACCACGACAAACGGGCAGGCCTTGATCGCGGCTTCCACCGCATCGGCGTCCGGCATCGAATCGACCGGGTTGGTGGCCATGATCCACAGCGCCTTGATGCGCCCATCGGCCACCGCGTTGAACATGTCGACCGCCTTCAGGCCCGGCTTTTCAGCCAGGGTCGGCGCGTTCCAGAAGCGGCGCACGCGGGCGCGATGCGCTGGGTTCTCGATCTCCATATGCGCGGCCAGCATGTTGGCCAGGCCGCCGACCTCGCGGCCGCCCATGGCGTTGGGCTGGCCGGTCACCGAGAACGGCCCTGCCCCCGGCTTGCCGATGCGGCCGGTCGCCAGATGGCAGTTGATGATGGCATTGACCTTGTCGCTGCCTTGCGAAGACTGGTTGACACCCTGGCTGTAGACGGTGACTGTCTTCTCGGTCGCCGCGAATAGCGCGTAGAAGCGCGAAAGCTCGTCCTCGCTCAAACCCGTGGCGGCGGCAATGCCGGCGAGATCGAGCGATGCGGCGGCCGTCAGCGTCTCCTCGAAGCCTGTCGTATGCGCGGCGATGTAGTCGCGGTCGAGCGCTTCGTTCTTTGCCAGATGTTCCAGCAGGCCGGAGAACAGCGCGGTGTCGCCATCCGGCGCGATCGCCAGATGCAGGTCGGCGATATCGGATGTCATGGTGCGGCGCGGATCGACCAGGACGATCTTCATCCCGGGCCGCTTCTCGCGGGCCGCGGCGATGCGCTGGTAGAGCACGGGATGGCACCAGGCGAGATTGGAGCCGACGAGCACTATGAGATCGGCCAGCTCCAGATCCTCATAGCAACCCGGCACCGTGTCGGCGCCGAAGGCGCGGCGATGCCCGGCGACCGAGGAGGCCATGCAGAGCCGCGAATTGGTGTCGATATTGGCCGAGCCGACAAACCCTTTCATCAGCTTGTTGGCGACGTAATAGTCCTCCGTCAGCAGTTGGCCGGAGACATAGAAGGCGACCGCGTCCGGCCCATGCTCGGCGATGGTGCGCGAGAAGGTCGAGGCGACGAGGTCGAGCGCCTCGTCCCAGCCGGCACGGCGGCCGCCGATTTCGGGATGGAGCAGCCGGCCATCGAGGTCGATGGTCTCCGCCAGCGCCGAGCCCTTCGAGCACAGCCGGCCGAAATTCGCCGGATGATCAGGATCGCCGCGGACGGTGACTTCACCGTCCGCGGCGATCTTCGCCAGCACGCCGCAGCCCACCCCGCAATAGGGGCAGGTGGTCCTCACCTCGCGCGCTTCGTCGATCTCCATGGGGTCAGGCCGCGCGGCTGGCCAGCGCTTCCAGCGCCAGGAACAGACGCTCGCCTTCCCGCTTGACCGGGATGGTGCGCACCGCGCCCTCGTCGGCGCCGAGCGCCTTGCCGGTCTCGAGCGAAATCACCCAATTGTGCAGCGGGCACGTCACCGCGGCGCCATGGACGATGCCCTGGCTCAGCGGCCCGCCCTTGTGCGGGCAATGATCCTCGATGGCGAAGACCTCGTCGTCGGCGGTGCGGAAGACGGCGATCTTGCCATGCGGGGTGGCAACGCAGCGCGCGCCACGACGGGGGATGTCGGCGATGGTCCCGATAGCGATCCAGGTCATGATTGTCACTCCGCCGCCTCGGCAAACCCGACCGAGGCCATCGGCCGGAATTCGTGCTTGTCCTTGCCGGAGGCGCGTTCCGACCACGGATCGACCTGGGCGAATTTCTGCGAGAAGACGAAGCGGTCGTAATAGGCCCTGCGCTTCTCGCCGTCGTCCATGATCTGGCGCTTGATCTCGGCGATGCCGACGCGCTTGGCCCATTTGTAGATGCGCTCGAGATAGCGGGCCTGCTCGCGGTACATCTGCGTCAGCGCCACGATGTGCTCCAGCGCCTCGTCTTCGGTCTTGACCAGGCCGAGCACCTCGGTGCCCTTGATGTCGAGGCCGGCCGCACCGGCGAAATGGATCTCGTAGCCACTGTCGACGCAGATCACGCCGACATCCTTGCAGGTCGCCTCGGCGCAGTTTCGCGGACAGCCCGACACCGCCATCTTGACCTTGGCCGGGGTCCACGAGCCCCACATGAATTTCTCGATGCGGATGCCCAAGCCGGTCGAATCCTGCGTGCCGAAGCGGCACCAGTCGGAGCCGACGCAGGTCTTCACGGTGCGCAGGCCCTTGGCATAGGCATGGCCGGAGACGAAGCCGGCCTGGCCGAGATCGGCCCACACCGCCGGCAGGTCCTCCTTGCGGATGCCCAGCATATCGATGCGCTGGCCACCGGTGACCTTGACCATCGGGATCTCGAACTTGTCGACGACGTCGGCGATGGCGCGCAGTTCGGAGGCGCTGGTCACCCCGCCCCACATGCGCGGCACCACCGAATAGGTGCCGTCCTTCTGGATGTTGGCGTGCACCCGCTCGTTGATGAAACGCGACTGGTAGTCGTCGGCATATTCATCCGGCCAATCGCAGACGAGGTAGTAATTGAGCGCCGGCCGGCATTTGGCGCAGCCACAGGAGGTCTTCCACTCCAGCTCCTGCATCACGGCGGGAATGGTCTTCAGCCCCTTGGCCTTGATCAGCCGGCGCACCTCGTCATGGCCGAGCGTGGTGCAGGAGCACATCGGCTGCACGGCTGCCGGGTTGTAGGTGTCGCCGAGGGTCAGCACCATCAGCTTCTCGACCAGCCCGGTGCACGAGCCGCAGGAGGCGGACGCCTTGGTGTGCGCCCGAACATCATCGAGCGAGGTCAGGCCCTTGCTGGTGATCGCACCGGTGATCTTGCCCTTGCAGACGCCGTTGCAGCCGCAGATTTCCGCATCATCCGGCAAGGCTGCAACGGCCGCCATAGGGTCCAGGGGGGCACCCCCCTGGTATGACTGGCCGAAGATAAGCGTGTCGCGCATCTCCGAAATATCGGTCTGCTTCTTCTTGAGGTCGTTGAACCAGGCGCCGTCGGCCGTTTCGCCATAGAGCACGGTGCCGATGATGCGGTCGTCCTTCAGCACCAGGCGCTTGTAGACGCCGGCCGAAGCATCGCGCAGCACGATCTCCTGGCGGTCGTCGCCATCGGCGAAGTCGCCGAGCGAGAACAGTTCGATGCCGGTGACCTTGAGCTTGGTCGGCGTGTCGGAATGGACGAAGGCGGCAGCCTCGTCGCCGGCAAGCTGGCTGGCGGCGACGCGCGCCATCTCGTAGAGCGGCGCCACCAGGCCGTAGACCATGCCATTGACCTCGGCGCATTCGCCGAGCGCGAAGATGTCGGGGTCGTTGCTGCGCATGCCGGCATCGACGACGATGCCGCGATTGACGGCGACGCCCGCCTCCTTGGCCAGCGCCGCGTTCGGCCGGATGCCGACCGCCATCACCACCAGGGTCGCCGGGATGATCGTGCCGTCGGCAAGCTCGACCTGCTCGACCTTGCCGTTGCCGGTGATGGCTTGCGTGTTGGCCTTGGTGATGACCTTGATGCCGCGTTCCTCCACGGCGCGCTGCAAGAGGTAGCCGGCGGCGGGATCGAGCTGGCGCTCCATCAGCGTCGGCATGACATGCAGCACGGTGACGTCCATGCCTTGCGCCTGCAGGCCGGCCGCGGCCTCCAGCCCGAGCAGGCCGCCGCCGATGACCACGGCCTTGGCCCGCGACTGGGCTGCAAGCATCATGGCGCGGACGTCGTCGAGATCGCGATAGGTCAGCACGCCCGGCAAGTTGTTGCCGGGCACCGGGATGATGAACGGCACCGAGCCGGTGGCGATGACCAGCTTGTCGTAGGGTTCCGTCACGCCATGGTCAGAGGTGACGGTCTTGGCCGCGCGGTCGATGGCGACGATCTTGTGGCCCTTGTAGAGGGTGATGCCGTGCTTGATGTACCAGCCGTCGCCGTGAATGATGATCTCTTCGTATGCCTTCTCGCCCGACAGAACCGGCGACAGCATGATGCGGTCGTAGTTCACGCGCGGCTCGGCATTGAAGATGGTGACCTGGTAGCGATCCGGCGCCTTATCCAGGAGATGCTCCAGCATGCGCCCGGGGGCCATGCCGTTGCCGATGATGACGAGTTTCTCGGTCATATTGCTGATCCGTTCCGGTTTCACTCGGCCGCGTAGAGCGCTGGCGTTTCGGCGGCGGCACGTTCCATGCGGCGGATGGAGAAGTGCATCCAGGCAAGGCAGCCGAGGACGATGACGAAGAGCAGCATGAAGCAGCTCGACCAGACGCCGGTGAGGTCGTTGAGGGCGCCGAAGGCGATCGGCAGGACGAAGCCGCCGAGCCCGCCGATCATGCCGACCACGCCGCCGACGGCGCCGACGTTCTTCGGATAGTAGACAGGGATGTGCTTGTAGACGGCGGCCTTGCCGAGGCTCATGAAGAAGCCGAGCACGCAGGCGACGGCGATGAAGGCGAGCGGGCCGATCTCGAAATGGAAGGCGATCGGCCCGCTGATGCCGCGCACGACGTAGTCTGCCGAGGGGAGAGACAGAACCAGGGTCGCGACGGCACAGACCGTGAAGGTCCAGTAGAGTACGGTGCGGGCGCCGATACGGTCGGAAAGCACGCCGCCATAGGCGCGGAAGACGCTTGCCGGAATTGAATAGGCAGCGCCGATCATGCCGGCGGTGGCGATGTTGAAGCCGTAGACGCCGATCAGGTAGCGCGGCAGCCACAGCGACAGCGCCACGAACGCGCCGAAGGCGAAGAAGTAGTAGAAGGCGAAGCGCCAGACCTGCAGGTTCTTCAGCGGCGCGAATTCCTGCCAGAAGCTTCTCGGCGCTGCCGCTTTGCCGGCGCGGCGCTCGCGGATGACGGGGTCGTCGCCGGTGGTGAACCAGAAGACGACGGCCATGACGACGAGCGCCGCCGCCCAGATCTGCGCCACCGTCTGCCAGCCCCAGGCGAGCAGCACCAGCGGGGCCAGGAACTTGGTGACCGCGGCGCCGACATTGCCGACACCGAAGATGCCTAAAGCGGTGCCCTGCCTGCCTGCGGGAAAGAAGCGCGAGACGTAGGCGACGCCGACGGCGAAGGAGCCGCCGGCAAGCCCGACGCCGAGTGCTGCGATCAGCATCTGCTCATAAGTATGCGCAAAAGAGAGCAGTAGGGTCGCGATCGCCGCCGATAGCATGACGGCGGTGTAGACCAGCCGCCCGCCATAGCGATCGGTCCAGACGCCGAGCAGCATGCGCACGAGCGAACCGGTGAGGATCGGCGTGCCGATGAGCAGGCCGAACTCCGTCTCGCTCAGCCCAAGCTCCTGCTTTATGCGCACGCCGATGATGGAGAAGATCGTCCACACCGCGAAGCAGACGGTGAAGGCGATGGTGGACATCGCGAGCGCCTGCCTGGGTTCCTGGCTGGGCGCGGCTGGGAGAATTGCAGTCATGTCGGCTCCGGTTTGCGGCGTGGGAGGCGCCGCTCTTGTCTGTTCGTTCGCGATTGTCAGCGACGCGCCATCGGCGTGCCGGTCGAAACCTCGCTGTGCGCGGTCACTGCCGGCCCCTTGCCGTCCGTCTTGGCGCCGACGGGAAAGAGCAGCAGTGCGGCGGTGAACAGCGCGGCGGTCAATGCGCTGCTGGCCAGGAAATCGCGGCGGGTGAAGTCCTCGAGGGCCGCGCCAGTTCCGATCCGTTTCGTCATCGTCGTCTCCGGTTGGGCACCGCCTGGGATCGGCGCCGTCGATTGCGTGTTCGGTCAAAACAAAAAAGCTGCCGGCCAGGTCGCTCGCGTCCGTCCATCCGGGATCGCGTGTTGACCTGATCGGCAGCTTTGCCTGTGGCGCCCGCCATTGGACGCCGTGTCTCTTGGCCCCGAGGGACCTACATTCCTAAAAGCAGGAAGCGTGCCAGTTCGACGGCGCGCTGAATTATCAAATAATATCAATGCGAAACCGCAGCCGCGCGACTTTTGACGAGCCCGGCGGCGGATCAAAGATTAGTCAGATCGCCTTGCACGGCAGCATAATATTTGTGCAGTGCGGCAGGTTGCCCATTGCCGATGCAGATCGACCTTTGGCGTTGAAGATGCGTTTCTTCGGGTCATGACGCTACTCCGCGGCTTCAACGAAGCGGTGGCGTTCATAGAGGAACTTCAGCACCGCCTCGCGGCAGCGCAGGAAGGTGCGGTCCGAGGCAAGCTCGATGCGTCGGCGCGGCCGGGCCAGCGGCACCGAAAGCACCTCGCCGATGGTTGCCGCCGGGCCGTTGGTCATCATCACGATGCGGTCGGACAGAAGCACCGCCTCGTCGACATCGTGGGTAATCATGATCATGGTCGTGCCGAGCCGGGCGTGGATGTCCATCACCGCGTCCTGAAGGTGGGCGCGGGTCAGCGCGTCGAGCGCGCCGAACGGCTCGTCGAGCAGCAGGATCTTCGGCTGCATGGCGAGCGCGCGGGCAATGCCGACGCGCTGCTTCATGCCACCGGATATCTCGGCCGGGCGCTTGTCCCTGGCATGCGCCATCTGCACGAGATCGAGGTTGCGCATGATCCACTCATGCCGCTCGGCCCGGCTTTTGGTGCGGCCGAAGACCTTGGAGACGGCAAGGTTGATGTTCTCGTAGACGGTGAGCCACGGCAGCAGCGAATGGTTCTGGAACACCACGGCGCGCTCAGGCCCCGGGCTGTCGACCTCCTTGTCCTCGAGCAGCACGGCACCCGAGGAGACCCTGGTCAGCCCGGCGATGAGGTTAAGCAAGGTCGACTTGCCGCAGCCGGAATGGCCGATGATGGAGACGAACTCGCCCCTGTCGATGGTGAGCCTGATATCCTTCAGCACCTCGCTGACCTGGCCGCCGCGGGCGAAGGATTTGTCGATATGGTCGAGCTTCAGATAGGCGGTCATGGCGCCCTCCTCACTTTGCCGTTGTGCCGCGGGTGACGAAGGCGCCGGCCGCCGCGACCAGCCGGTCGAGGCAGAAGCCGGTGACGCCGATATAGGCCAGCGCGACGATGATGTCGGGCAGCCGCGAGGAGTTCCACGCGTCCCAGATGAAGAAGCCGATGCCGACGCCGCCGGTCAGCATCTCGGCGGCGACGATGGCGAGCCAGGAGAGCCCGATGCCGATCCTCAGGCCCGTGAAGATGTAGGGGGCGGCCGCCGGCACCATGATCTTGACGAAGAACTCGAGCTGGTTGAGCCGCAAGATGCGGGCGACGTTGCGGTAGTCCTCGGGGATGTTGCGGACGCCGACGGCTGTATTGATGATCACCGGCCAGATCGAGGTGATGAAGATCACGAACAGCGCCGACGGGTTGGAATCGCGGAAGGCGGCGAGCGACAGCGGCAGCCAGGCGAGCGGCGGCACGGTGCGCAGGATCTGGAACACCGGGTCGAGGCCGCGCATCGCCCACACCGACTGGCCGACCAGCGCGCCCAGCGCCACACCGACCACCGCAGCCATGCCGAATCCGATGGCGACGCGCTGCAGCGAGATCAGCACTCGCCAGGCAAGGCCGATATCCTGCGGGCCGTTGTCGAAGAACGGATGCGCGATCAGGTCATAGGCCTCGTTCCACACCTGGCTCGGCGGCGGCAGGCTGGCCGTCGGCGACGAGCAGGCGACCTGCCAGACGACGAGCAGGAGGATGATGACGACGGCCGGCGGCACCAGCGCCGTCGCCAGCTTGCCGGCAATGGCGAGCAGATCGATGCGGCGCCTCGCCTTGGCGGTGAAGGCGATCACCTCGGCGGGCTTTACGGGAAACGCCTTCACCTTGGTGTCCTCGACGGTTTGGATGGACATGTGTTCGCGAAGCTCCTGGTCGTTGGGCGACAACGGCGCGAGCGCCGTTGCGCCTTTGTCGCGCCGCGACAAACGGCGCCTTGGGCGCCGTTTGCGCCTAGGCTGATGCCTTGATCTTGAGGCTGTCGAGATAGGCGGACGGGTTGGCCGGATCGAAGGTCTTGCCGTCGAAGAAGGTCTCGACGCCGCGCGACGACGATGCAGGGATGTCGCTTGCCGCGACGCCCAGCTCCTTCGCCGCCTCGCGCCAGAGATCCTCGCGGTTGACCTGGTCGACCAGCGTCTTGATGTCGGTGGTCGGCGCGAACTTGCCCCAGCGGATGTTCTCGGCGAGGAACCAGCTGTCATGGCTCTTGAAGGGATAGGAGACGCCGCCCTTCCAGAACTTCATGTAGAGGTCGGTGCCCTTGGCGACGCGGTCGTTGCCGTAGTTGATATCGCCCTTGAGGCGGCCGATGATGTCGGCGCTCGGAACGTTCATCCATTGCCGCTTGCCGATGATGGAGGCCATCTCGTCCTTGTTCTCCATCGCCTCGCACCATTGCTGGGCTTCCATGACGGCCATCAGGATCGCCTTGGTGGCGTTGGGATATTTCTCGATGAAGGCGGCGCGCAGGCCGAGCGCCTTTTCCGGATGGCCCTTCCACAATTCACCCGTGGTGGCGGCGGTGAAGCCGATACCCTGGTGGACGAGTTGCTCGTTCCACGGCTCGCCGACGCAGAACACGTCCATGTTGCCGACCTTCATGTTGGCCACCATCTGCGGCGGCGGCACGACGATGGTCGAGACGTCCTTGTCGGGGTCGATGCCGCCGGCGGCCAGCCAGTAGCGTATCCACAGGTCATGCGTGCCGCTCGGGAAGGTCATGGCGGCCTTGACCTCCTTGCCGGCGGCCTTCTTGGCGGCGAAGGCCTCCTTCAGCTTGGAAGCGTCGAGGCCGACGCCGGTGGCGGCGTATTCCTGGGCGACGGAAATGCCCTGGCAGTCGTAGTTCAGCCGCGCCACGATCGCCATCGGCAGCGGCTGCTTGTTCTGCGTCACCTTGCCGGTGTGCATGAGGTAGGGCATCGGCGTCAGGATGTGGGCGCCGTCGATGCCATTGGCCTCGCTGCCCAGCACCAGATTGTCGCGCGTCGCGCCCCAGGAGGCCTGCTTCAGCACCTCGACATCGGGCATGCCATATTTGGCGAACAGCCCCTTCTCCTTGGCGATCATCAGCGGTGCCGCGTCGGTGAGCGCGATAAAGCCGAGCTTGGCGCCGGTCACTTCGGGTGCTGCGGTCGCCGCATAGGCGCCCGAAGGCAGGAGGTTGCGCGCCGCCACGAGCAGCCCCGCCGTCAGCGCGCTTCTGGCAAGGAAGTCGCGACGCGACATGCCCTTGAGGGTCGTTGCAGTTCCGATCCGTTTCGTCATCGTCATCTCCCGGTTGGACGCCGCTTGGGACCGGCGCCGTCGATTCTCGTGTTCGGTCAAAACAAAAAGCTGCCGGCCAGGTCGCTCGCGTCCGTACATCCGGGATCGCGTGTCGACCTGAGCGGCAGCTTTGCCTGTGGCGCCCGCCATTGGACGCCTGTTCCGGCTCCGCGAGGAGCTTGTCTATTGCAATGCAGAAACCGTGCCAGTTTTGAACGAGGAGAAAAATTTCAATTAAATCAATGATCCACGCCGGCAACGCACGGGCCGGGTCACGAGGCGCGCAGGCCAAAGATTGTTCATTAGCGCAAGCGCACGCATAATTATTGTGCAATGCACAAGAGTGGCGCAAAAATAATCAGGCCCGTAAAATCAGCTCTCGAGACGGTGGTCTTGACCGGTTGGGGACCTGTTGCCGGCCAAGGTTTCAGCCTTCGTGCAGATGGATCGACGGCACGGGCGTTTGGCTGATCTCGGCGCCGCCGCCCGAGCCACTCGCGGCTAACGAATCCGTCCGGGTCAGCCTGAGACAATCTCGAAGTGAAGAACCTCGGTGTCGCCGGGCGACGATCTCCGTCCCGGCGAGATGACGCCGGAGCCGAAGAGAAGAATATCTTCGCGGCGCACGAATACTTCATGGTCGGGCCCCATCGACACAAATGTGCCCGACGAGCTTCGCTCGATAAGGCGGGCCTTGCCATTCGAAATGGTGAAAGTGGCGTGGTGCCTTGAGACCCAGGGCCACTGGATGACGATATTGCATTCCGGCGATCGGCCGAACGTTACGAATTCGTTGTTTCGGCAGGATCGCGACTGATCTCCATAGCCGATGAGTAGATTGATCTGCGGCGGCGGGACAGAGCGCCTTTCGATAACGGTGCCCCGGCTGGCGATTTGCGGACTGAGGGTCCCATCGTCGCTCCTCAGAGTATAGACATCGAAGAGTTCCTGCTTGCCCTTGAAAGCCATTTTGTCGAGGAGCCGCAAGGCACTGCGACTGCCCGCTGTAAGGCCTTCGAAGAAGCTCTGGCTGATCAGCACCTCCCCGGGGTTGGCCGTGCTGGACAACCTGGCGGTGACATTGACAACATCGCCGAATATCGCGCCCCGCGCGCGAATGACCGCCCCGAAATGCAATCCTATACGGGCGCTCAACGGCCCTTTGGTCAATTGGCGGCTGATTTGGCAGACGGCCCTCAGCGCCATCTCCGGGCTCTCGAACAGGCTGAGTACGTCATCGCCTTTCGAGTAAATGAAATCACCGCCGTGCTGGGCGACGATCTCGCGCATCGTGTCCAGGCAATCCGAAACCTGCTGCAGAGCGGCATCGTCGCCGATGCGCTCATAGAGGGGCGTGCTGCCCACGACATCAGCCAAAAGGACTGCGGCCAGAAGTCTTTCCTGATCCATCGATCTCGTATCCGCCCGAGAACGCAGCGTATATAACACACCAAGGCTGGCTTTGACTTATCAACTTGCGCGCGTTGGCGATCCGCACCCCGGCACGTCGGAACCTACTGCGCCAGGGAATCAGCGTGTTTCTGCCCGGCGATATAGGCTTCGATCTCGTCGGGATCGAAGATCTGGCCGTCGAAGAACCCGTCCGGGCCGAGCAACAGGCTTGCCCCCGCCGAACCGACCGGCGTCGCCGCTTTCAGCGCCCCTTCGACCTTGGCATTGGCGCCGGGCAACGCCACGCCGAGCGGCTTCAGCGCCGAGCGATAAAGGTCGGGCCGGTAGCAGTTCCAGGCGATGGCGAGGTTTTCCGGCGTGTGCGCCAACTGCCCCCAGCGCACCATCTGCGTGTAGAACCACAGCGCATGGCTCTTCCACGGAAAATTCGCCGCCTTGTCGAAGGGCACGAAGAAATCCGCGATCGCCCGCTCGGCGCCGCCGCCGAGCTTCAGCCGTCCGGTCAGGATCGGCATCTGCACCGAAGCCGGCAGGCCGAGGAAGCCCGACCCGGCCATCAGCGCCGCCAGTTCGGCATGGTTCGCCGGGTCCTGACACCAGCGCGCCGAATGATGCAATGCACGCAGCAGCGCCGCCAGCGCCTCCGGATTCTCCTCCGCCCAGGCCTTGCGCACGCCAACGACTTTCTCTGGGCTGTTGCGCCACAGCAGCGCCTTGACGGTGACGATATGGCCGGTGCCGGCGGCGACCGCGGCACTGTTCCAGGGCTCGCCGACGCAGTAGCCATCGATGCGGCCGGCGGCCAGCGCATCGGCCATGAAGGGCGGCGGCACGATGACGATCTCGATGTCGCGCTCGGGATCAATGCTGCAAGCAGCGAGCCAGTAGCGCAGTTCGTAGTTATGCCCGGAATGCGGATGCACGACGGCGAAGCGCAGCGGCTCGCGGCCCGCAGTCGCCCGCTCGCGGATCAGCGCGCCAAGAGCGGCCCCTGCCCGCGCGGGATCGAGATCGGGTTCCGCGCCATGCGCCGCCATGCCGTCCCACACCGCATTGGAGACGGTGACGCAATTGCCGCCGAGGCTGAGCGAGAACGGAACGATGGTCTCGGAGGCGATCGGTGTGAGGCCGAGGCTGCAGGCCAGCGGCATCGGCCCCAGCATGTGCGCCAGATGGAAATGGCCGATGGCGATGCGGTCGCGGATGTTGGCCCAGGAGGTCTCGCGATGCAGCGTCAGCTCGATGCCCTCGCGCGCGGCAAAGCCCAGCTCGCTGGCCGCCACCAGCACGGCGCTGTCGAAAAGCGGCATGAAGCCGGCGGTGATCTGGTGCGCAGCGGCCATGCTCATTCGTCCTCCAGCGGCCCGAGCAGCCCGGCGGCGGTCACCAGGCTCTGGGCGATGTCGCTGATCTTGCGGTTCTGGTTCATCGCCGTCTTGCGCAGCAGCGTGTAGGCCGCCTCCTCGGAGAGGCCGCGCGACTTCATCAAAATGCCCTTGGCGCGGTCGATGACCTTGCGGCTCTCCAGCTCGCTGCGCGCCTCCTCCAGTTCGCGCGCCATGCGCGAGAAGGCGTTGAAGCGGCTCACCGCCATGTCGAGGATCGGCTTGACGCGCTCCTGCCTCAAACCATCGACGACATAGGCCGAGACGCCGGCCTCGACCGCCGCCTCGATCGAGGCCTGGTCGGAGCGGTCGACGAACATGGCGATCGGCCGCTTCACCGCGCGCGACAGCTGGAACATGTTTTCGAGCATGTCGCGGTTGGGGTTTTCGAGATCGATGACGATGACGTCCGGTTCGATCTCGGCGATGCGCCGCGCGATGCCGGCGACATCATGGATGACCGTCACCCGCTCATGCCCGGCCTCCCGCAACCCGGCCTCGATGATCGAGGCACGGATGCGGTTTTCGTCGATCACAAGGACGGCGAGCGAGGAACGGACCATGGCTTCAATATGTCGAAGCGGGGTGATTGTGCAATGCGGGATGGCGAGCCGCCATGCCTTGGCAGGCCTATAGAGGCGGACGCTGGAAATGGACAGCTGTGATTTTGGAGGCATCGAAACAAACGTTTCGCGTGGTTTTTTGTTAGCCGCATCTACAAGTTGCGTGCGCCGATCGAACTCCCTTGCGCGCGCAGATAGGTCGCGCCATGAGTGCTTTGGGGGAAATCTCAAATGAAGCTGAGCGTTGGTGGCCGCTATTTCTGTTTTCTGGCTGCGCGTCGGTAGTGCGCGGAGCTACAGAGAAAGTCTCTGTAAATTCAGAACCGTCGGACGCGGGGATAAGAACGTCTGTAGGGCATTCCTGCCCCCTTTTCTCCGTGCACCGTCGAAGTAAGTCGAAAAGAAGGTTTTGCGGCCTTTGAATGGGCAGCAATAGGATCGAATCGAACCTTCCTTTCGACTGTTGTTGTTCGCGGACGACGCCTTAGTTCGCTATAGCCTCGATAAATCGCTTCGCTAACGCGTCGCTAGCGAAGCGCCCGATCTCTTCGTAATCGGGGCGATCTTCTGCAATATCTGGAGACCTTAAGACGACGAAAGCACCCGCATCCGGCACAATGAGAAGCGTGAGGTCTTCACTTTCGATTGGAGCAGTATGACGAGCGCCGCAGCTTGGACAGTCGTCATCGCACATGCATGACCACTCGTCGACCCAATGTTCGCCGCAGCCGTAGCATTCATAATGGTTTGCGTACCAAGACATTTAGGCGTTGTCCCTTTGCTCGGTCTTCAAAAGCTCTCTTTCCTCAGGCGATAGCGGCCGCGGGCCACAAACTCGAGATATCTGTTGTCTCTGAGGAACTGCAATTGCTGACGAATCTTTGGTCTCACATTTCTGTTGTTCGGGTATAGAGCGCTCAGTTTCCTTTCGAACGCGTAGACTTGTTCGATATCGAAATCAGTCGCACCGATCATATCGACACATCTCATTACTTCAATTAGCCAGCCACGAGCATCTGCCTTTTCCTCACGAAGAAAAAGGGTGTGCTGCCATTTTGCGACAACGACCTCTTTAGGGATCGGAATGCTGTTCCTAACCAAAAATATTCGGCCCGCATCCGGAATGCGGTCGAGCAAAATATTGGAACCAACCCAACCCGCTCTCCTCGCTGTCGGCGCCAGTGGGTTCCTTTTCTCGATGATGTCTGGTACGAAAAAATGCTTTGGAACAACGCAAACATGCCTTACTGCTTTTTGCGTCAGATCATAATTCAGCAATATCAAATTCGGGTTGGTCGATGATGCCAATCTGTCAATTTTGGTAAAATAGGCTCCGTCGGCGACCTTCGTGCCGAATGCCTTCTTTTGGCTTTTCAGCTCGAATTGATCACTGCAACTGCTGCAGAAAAAGTCGGCAACAGGTAAATTAGCAGCGAATTTTTCTAGACGGGAGCTTCCACAATTGGGGCAATAAATCCATTGGGAGGCCCACTGCTCGGTCCAAATTCTGGCTTGTTGTGATCCACTGTTATATTTTGCTTGTGTCTCTTCAAAACCAAATTTCATTCGCGATCAAAGCCATCTGTTAGCGGACGCCAATAAACCCTGGATTTACAATTCGGCAATGGACGATCAAGAGCAAGCCGGAAAGATCACCGCCTTCGCCGAGAAGGAAGGCTACAAGCCAGGCAGCAAATACATCGCTACCAAAATGAGTGGAAACGGTGCTGCCGGGCTCGCCGGAAACATTTTGGTCGGAGGCTTGATTGGCGTCGGTGTTGATGCGGTGACCGGCGCAACGTTGGATCATTTTCCGAACCCTCCGGTGATAACCTTGGTTCCCGTCGACGCCGTCCGCCAGAGCACCAAGGCGGTGGTGCCGCCTCCGCCGCCGCCGCAAGAAACAACAGTGCGCCGAACTGGAGTCTGAGGGAAAGGCACATGAGCCTATCCGGCAGTGGCAAAGCCGGTACCGATGGCGCCGCATTGGTATCACCGGTGTTGATCACCGATCTGCAGATGTAGCCGAGTCCTACTCCGCCGCCTCGTACCCCGCGATGCCCTTGATCTCCAGGAAATCCTCGAGCCCATATTCGGCATACTCGCGGCCGTTGCCGGACTGCTTGTAGCCGCCGAAGGGCAGGCCGGCGTCCCAGGTGGGGTAGTTGATGTAGACGTTGCCGGAGCGCATGCGGGCGGCGACGGCGCGCGCCTTCTCGATGTCCTTGGCCTGGATGTAGGAGGCTAGGCCGAAGACGGTGTCGTTGGCCTGCTCGACCGCCTGCTCCACCGTGTCGTAGGGCATGATCGCCAGCACCGGCCCGAAGATTTCTTCAGTGGCGATGCGCATGTCGTGGGTGACGTCGGCGAACACGGTCGGGCGGACAAAGTAGCCGCGGTTGAGCTCGGCCGGGCGGCCGGGGCCGCCGGCGACCAGCGTGGCGCCTTCGTCGATGCCGCTCTGGATCATGCCTTGAATCTTGTCGAACTGGAGCTGGCTGACCACCGGGCCGAGCTTCGAGCCCGGCGCGTCGGCCGGGCCGACGGTGAATTTTTCCGCCGCCGCCTTCGCATGGGCGGCCGCCTCGTCGTGACGGTCACGCGGCACGAACATGCGGGTCGGCGCGTTGCAGGACTGGCCGCTGTTGCCGAAGCAGCCGGCGACGCCCTTGGTGACGGCTCGTTCGAGGTCGACATCGGGGAACAGGATGTTGGCCGACTTGCCGCCAAGCTCCTGATGCACGCGCTTGACCGTGTCGGCGGCGGCCTTGGCGACCAGGATGCCGGCGCGGGTCGAGCCGGTGAACGACATCATGTCGACATCGGGATGGCTGGCCAGCGCCTGGCCGACGGTCGGGCCATCGCCGTTGACGAGGTTGAAGACGCCCTTCGGCACGCCTGCCTCGTCGATGATCTCGGCGAAGATGATGGCGTCGAGCGGCGCAATCTCGCTCGGCTTCAGCACCATGGTGCAGCCGGCGGCAAGCGCCGGGCCGACCTTGCAGGTGATCTGGTTCAGCGGCCAGTTCCACGGGGTGATCAGGCCGACGACGCCGATCGGCTCCTTGACGATGAGCGACAAGCCCTTCACGTGGCGGAACTGAAAACTTTTCAGCACCTCGGCCATCTTCTCCAGATGCGCCTGGCCGACGCCGACCTGGCTGTCCAGCGCCATCTGGCGCGGCGCGCCCATCTCGCGCGAGACGGCCAGCGCCAGGTCCTTGCTGCGCTTCTTGTAGACCTCGATGACGCGGTTGAGGATCTCGAGCCGCTCCTCGACCGAGGTGAAGCCGAAGCTGTTGAAGGCGCGCTTGGCCGCCGCCACCGCCTTGTCGACATCGGGCTTGGTGCCGAGCGAGATCTGCGCGAAGGCATCCTCGGTGGACGGATCGATGACGTCGAAATTGTTCGGAACGACCGGATCGACCCAGGCGCCGTCGATGTAGAACTGCAGATTATGGGACATGGGTTCCTCCTCGGTCGGCCGTGGTTCTCGATTGTGGGGCGTCGTATTCCGCCAGTGATAACGATGCAATTAGGTCAAACGCAAGACCGGGTCGTTGAGCCAGGGCCGCGCAGCAATCCGCCGAGAGCTCACTCCTCGAACGCGCTCGCCCCGACATAGATCGCGGCGAGCTTCTCGATGCCGGCCTGGTCCTCCTTGTCGAAGCGGCCGGGCAGCGGGCTGTCGAGGTCGAGAACGCCGAAGATGCCGTCATTGTCCCTGAGCAGCACCACCAGCTCCGAACGCGAATCCGCGTCGCAAGCGATGTGGCCCTCGAACTCGTGGACGTCCTTGACCAGCATGGACATGCCCAGATCGACGGCAGTGCCGCAAGCGCCCTTGCCGACGGCGATGCGCACGCAGGCCGGCTTGCCCTGGAAAGGGCCGAGCACCAGCTCTTCGTCCGATTGCAGGAAGTAAAAACCGGCCCAGTTGAGGTCTGGCACCATCTGGTAGATCAACGCCGCGGTGTTGGCGGCGTTGGCGATCGAGTCGCGCTCGCCTTCGAGCAGCGCCTTCAGCTGCGTGGCGAGTTCGCTGTAGAAGGCCGGCTTGTCCGTGCTCTCGATCGCCTTTGCCGCAAACATCGCCGTGCCTCCGTTGCCAGGACGCCGAAGCGCCCGCTCCGCTCTCTCTGCCACCAGGTGAGCGGTGAGGCTATCACGAAATCCCCCGGGATGATGACGATTGCGGCGGCGGCAGCATAGCGTAGGTCGGCGCCGCCCCTCATTGCCCAGCAGGGCATTTCTCCCCGTATAGTGACGGGGAGAAAGGGGCCGTCATCGGCGGCTTCGCCAATCATCAGCTTTGCAGATTAGGAGCCGGCGCGGCGCCCAGCCCTCTTCTCCCCGTTCACGGGGAGAAGGTGCCGGCAGCGGGGCGGCGCGACGTTTCTAATTTCGCCCCAGAGTGCGCGACGTATGGGACGGGCTTCAGGTCTGCCGGCGGCCGAAGACGCGGGCAACGCGCCCCAGCAGGCTGGGACCTGGAGCAGCCGACTTCACCGGCGGCGCCGGCATGGCAGGCCCGGCCGCGGCACGATTTTCCAGGTCGGACACCATGGCCGTAACCGCCTTGTTGACATCGAAGGCCGACGTCGGACGAGCGTCCTTCATTCGTTGCTGGGTCAGCGGCGAACATGTCGGGCGGCCATCCGCGCCGAGTACCTCTCCCATGGTCAGCTGGTGGGTGAAGCGGAAAAGGGCAAAGACGGCATATTTGGTCGCCTGCGCGTCATAGGCGCGGCTTTCGACCTTGGCATGGATTTCCAGCAGCTTCGGGATCAGGAACTGAGCCTTGTCCGGCGCGGCTTCGCCTTCGTATGGCAAGGTGCTCCAACCGGCCTTGATCAATGTGGCCCTGAATTCGGCTGGCTCTCGCCAGAGGGCGACGACAGTCGCGGGATCGACAAAAGCCGTGACGTAGTTCCCCTTCATGTTGTGGGCGATGCCGACCTCGTCCAGCAAACGCTTGCATTCGGGAACGAGCCAGACGGCCTTTGGAAAGATCGACTGGAATTCGAAGTCGTAGTTCAGTTCCATCCGAAAAGCCTCCGGCGTTTCATCACCCTGACCTTCCGTCAAGTCTCGCAATTTCCACTTAAGGTTTTGCCTATCTTGCTTGGTGAACGGCCGATTGACTGGCGTCCCCGTTGCCAGCCGGCCGGGCCACCCGCTACAGTTCCAGCCGCCTCAGGAAAGAGCATCGTGACTTCCAATCCCGCCAACCGCAAACGCGACCGCGCGCAGCCGGCGGCGGGCGAAGCCCCCCTCGCCTTCGCCGTGCTGGTCTTTCCCGGCTTTCCGATGATGGCGTTTTCCTCGCTGATCGAACCGCTGCGCGCGGCCAACGTACTGGCCAAGCGCGAATGCTACCGCTGGGTGATCGTCGGCGCGGATCCCGGCACGGTCGAGGCCTCCAATGGCGTCGTTATCCAGCCCGGCTTTTCGGCGGCCGATGCGCCGAAGGTCGACCGCATCGTCGTCTGCTCCGGCGGCGATGCCGACCATGTCGTGGCCGACGAGGCGATGAGCTGGATCCGGAAAAGCCTGCGCGGCGGCGCGCATATCGGCGCGGTGGCGGATGCCGCGTTCTTCCTCGCCCGCGCCGGCCTGCTCGACGGCCATGCCTGCACCCTTCACTGGACCAGCCAGGCGGCTTTCACCGAGGCTTTCCCGGATATCGAGCTTCGGCGCGATCTCTTCGTCATCGACCGCAAGCGCTTTACGTCGGCTGGCGGCGTCGGCAGCCTCGACATGATGCTGGAGATCATCACGCGCGACTATGGCGCCGAACTGGCGGCGGGCGTCGCCGAATGGTTCGTGCACAGTCCTTTGCGATCGAGCGTCGACCGCAAGCTGATGCCGCTCAGGCTGCGCACAGGCGTGCAGAACGAGCTGGTGCTGTCGGCCATCGCGATCATGGAGGACGCGGTGGAGGAGCGGCTCGGCATGGCGGAGCTGGCGACAAGGCTCGGCGTTTCCCCGGACAAGCTCGAGCGCAATTTCCGCGCCGAGCTGGATATCTCGCCCAACGGCTACTACCGGCGGCTGCGGCTGAAACGAGCGGCCGACCTGCTGGCGCATTCGACGCTGATGGTGCGCGATGTCGCGCTGGCGTGTGGGTTTGCTTCGATGTCGAGTTTTGCCCGGGCGTTTCGGGAGGAGCATGGGCACGCGCCTAAAGCCATGAGGAGGCAGTAACTCTTCACTGTGCTGAATGCTGAGACGCTGGCGGGACAGCGCCCCCCTCTGGCCTGCCGGAGATCTCCCCCACTTGGGGGGAGATCAGCAGCTTCAGCGCCCCGCTCATTCTGCAACGTTGGCGATTGGCGAAAGCCGCGATGACAGCTGATCTCCCCCCTCGTGGGGGAGATGTCCGGCAGGACAGAGGGGGGCGCGAAGGATCTCGGCGCCTGTAGTTCGCCTCACCACATCTGCGGCATCCGGCACGACATTTGCGGGAATTCGCACACACTTCTTGCAACGCATAGCCCATGTTCTCCGCATCAGGAGGGACCGCCATGAGCATCGTCGTTTTCGACCCCGACAGCACCGAGGATGTGGACTTCAAGGATCGCATGCGCCATCCGGCGGCCGCTGATCCGGCGGGCGGCATGTGGCTCTCCGACACCGAGCCGTCCTTCATCGATGCGGATGCGCTGCGCAAGGGGCGGCTCAAGAAACTGCGCGGCTGGATGCGCGAGGCAGGCTATGGCGCGGTCGTCCTGTTCGACCCCTACAACCAGCGCTACGCCACCGGCTCGCGCAACATGTTCGGCTACTTCCTGCGCAACTCGACCCGCTATTTCTTCATCCCGACCGACGGGCCGGTGGTGCTGTTCGAATATCCGCAGAGCTACCACGTCTCGATGGTGCTCGATACGATCGACGAGGCACGGCCGTCGAAGCTGGTCTGGTCCTCGGTATCGGGCCGCGATGACGAGACCGCCGGGCCGTTCGCCGACGAAGTCACCGAACTCCTGAAGAAGCATGGCGGCGGCTCGATGAAGCTCGGGCTCGACCGCTGCAGCCATCTGCAGGCGCTGGCGCTCGAAAAGCGCGGCTGCGAGGTGCGCGATTGCCAGGGCGAGATTTTGGCCGTGCGCGCGGTGAAGACGCCTGAGGAAGTCAAATGCCTGCAGGCGTCCATGGCCGGCGCCGAGGCCGCGGTGTCCGCAGTACGCGAGGCGATCAAGCCCGGCGTCTCCGAAAACGAGCTGTTCGCCATCATGTATGGCGAAGTGATCCGCCAGGGCGGCGAGTTCATCGAGACGCGGCTGCTCACCTCCGGCCAGCGCACCAACCCGTGGTTCAGCGAGGCGAGCGGGCGCAAGATCAGGCCGGGCGAACTGGTCGCGCTCGATACCGACACGATCGGTTGCTACGGCTATTATTCCGATTTCTCGCGCACCTTCCGCTGCGGGCCGGGCAAGCCGACCGCCTACCAGAAGTCGCTCTACCGCATGGCGCACGACCAGGTTCAGCACAATATCGGCATCGTGAGGCCCGGCATGGCTTTTCGCGAGATCGCCGAGAAGGCCTGGAAGATCCCGGACCGCTTCGTCGACCAGCGCTACACTTCGGTCATGCACGGCGTCGGCATGCATGGCGAGACGCCTTTCATCGCGCACTCGATGGACTATGAAACCTATGGCCGTGACGGCATCATCGTGCCCGGCATGGTGGTCAGCGTCGAAAGCTATATCGGCGAGAAAGGCGGCCGCGAGGGCGTCAAGCTCGAGGACGAGATCCTGATCACCGAGACAGGGACGGAGTTGCTGTCGCGGTTTCCGTATGAGGACGAGTTCTTGGAATGAGCGATTTGATGCCGATACGCTCTGTTGGCGCCGCCCATACGCTATCGCAGGCCTTCGAGATTGGCCGCAGCAAATGTGACGTCGTCATCCTAGGGCGAAGCAAGGAGCGAAGCGACGCGGCGCAGACCCTAGGATCCATGCCGTTACTTCGGAGCGTTGCATCGGTGCAGAATTCTGTTCCGCTGCATTCTTCGCTAGAGGTAACGGCATGGATTCCAGGGGCTTCGCGACGCGGCTTTGCGGCTGCTTCGCCCTGGAATGACGAAACTGATAGTCTGCCGCAGAACCCCTCACACTGCGGCACCCCTTCGAGAGCATCCGCATGAAGACAGCCATCGCCATCCGACGCGGCACCGTGGCCGCGGTGTTCATCGATCTCCAGGAGGAGCATCGCAAGGACGAACGCTATCTGGTCGAAGGGTTCGGCGGCATCCTCGCCAATGTCCAGCGGCTGCAGGCGGCGGCGCGACGCAATTTCGTGCCGCTCTACCACTTCGCCTACATCGTCGACCTTGCCGAGGCGCGGCCGTTCCATCCGGTGGACGCCAGCGGCAAGTCGGCCTTCTCCGACAAGGACGATCCGCTGACGGCGATCTGCGCGGACGTGGCGCCGACCGAGGGCGAGACGATGCTGGTCAAGACCGAGGCCAGCGCCTTCGGCAACGGCGCCTTCGCCGACCGGCTGAAGACGGCGGGCATCGAATGGCTGGTGATTGCCGGCGTCTGGACCGAGGCCTGCATCGACGCCACGGTGAAGGATGCGGTGGCGCGTGGTTTCCGCGTGCTGCTGGTCAAGGATGCCTGCGGCAGCGGCAGCGCGGCCATGCACCAGACCGCCATCCTCAACCTCGCCAACCGGCTCTATGGCGGCGCCGTCACCGGCACGCTCGATGCCTGCCGGCTGCTGGCGGGCGACACGGTCGATGCGTGGCAGGTCGAGGGCTCGGTGCCGCTGCGCTTCACCTACGAGAACGCGGCGCGGCTCTACGACGAGCTCTGACGGCAAGCCGATGGGCGCGAACCAGATCGAAGCGACCAGGCGGGGGAAATACGCCACCCTGCTCGACCCGGAGCTGTGGGACTATATCGACCAGGTCAATGCCTGGTTTCCGCCCGGGATCGCGGCGCGGCCGATCGCGGAGCAACGGGCGGTCTACAACGCGATGTGCCGTGCCTTCCACCAAGGCTGTCCGGCCGGTGTCACGGCGAGTGACGATGTGGTCTCGGCCGACGGACGCGACATCGCGGTCCGGCGCTACCGGATGGCCGGCAAGGTGGCGCGGGCGATCGTTGTCTACTACCATGGTGGCGGCTTCGTGCTCGGCGATCTCGACAGCCATGACGACATCTGCGCCGAGATCTGCGCCGCCACCGGCTTCGAGGTGATCTCGGCCGACTACCGCCTGGCGCCGGAGCATCTCCATCCCGCCGCCTTCGAGGATTGCCTCGCCGTGTTCGAATGGGTGGCGGCGACAAGCGCGCTGCCGATCGTGCTCTGCGGCGAGAGCGCCGGCGGTAATCTCGCCGCGGCTGTCGCGCACGCCACGCGCCGCAGCCAGCGCCACGCCGCCGGCCAAGTGCTGATCTACCCCGAACTCGGCGGCGAGACGGGCCGCTCCTATCTCGAGCATGCCGAGGCGCCGCTGCTCGACGTCGGCGATATCGAGTCCTACCGCCGCTTCCGGTCCGCGCCGGGTCAATCGCTGGACGATCCGACCTTCTCGCCGCTGCGCGACAGCGATTTTACCGATCTGCCGCCGACCTTCATCATCACGGCCGCGTGTGATCCGCTGTCGTGCGACGGCGAGACCTATCGCGACCGCATCGTCGCCGCCGGCGGCTCGGCCTGGTTTCAGGAAGAGCCGCGGCTGGTGCACAGTTTCCTGCGCGCCCGCAACAGCGTGCCGCGCGCCGGCGAAGCGTTTGCGAGAATTGTTGCGGATATTGGCAGGCTTGGCGCGGCGATGGAGCGCTGATCTCCCCCCTTGTGGGGGAGATGGCCGGCAGGCCAGAGGGGGGCGCGAAGGATCGCGGCCCCTCAGAATCCTTAGGATTCAAAACCATTCGTCATCGCAGCGGCGCTGAATAGCCGAGATGCTGGGCGGGACAGCGCCCCCCTCTGCCCTGCCGGGCATCTCCCCCACACGGGGGAGATTGGCGCTACCCACGTGCGGAACAGCGCACAAGAACTGCGGAAAAGCGAACATTTCCCTGAGTAACCCCGCCCTATCATCGCCGCAGGCCAACGGGCGCTCCGGCGAGACGCATCCGCCCCCCGCACCGCGACCGGCCGGGGCGCCCAACAGGGAGGGAACGACGATGAAATTCATGCTGACCGACAGAAAACTGCACCCGCGGGCAAAGCCCTCCGCCGACGATTTCAGGAAAGGCGGCATCAGCCGGCGCGAATATCTTGCCATCATGGCCGGCTTCGGCGTCAGCGCCGCCGGCGCCTTCGCGTTGGGCGGGCTCGGCACGTCGCCTGCCCGCGCGGAGGAGCCAAAAAAGGGCGGCATCTTGCGCGTCGCCATGAACGTCAAGGGTTTCAAGGATCCGCGCACCTTCGACGGTGTCGAGATGTCCAACGTGGCGCGCCACTGCAACGAATATCTGGTGCGCTGGAACACCGACTTCAGCTTCGAGCCGTGGCTCTTGGAAAGCTGGGAAACCAGCGATGACGCCAGGACGATCGCTCTGCATGTGCGCAAGGGCATCAGCTGGTCGAACGGCGACGCCTTCAACGCCGATGACGTCGTCCACAATCTGACGCGCTGGTGCGATGCCTCCGTCGCCGGCAATTCGGTCGCCGCGCGCATGGGCGCACTGGTCAACGCCGACACCAAGAAGCCGGTCGATGGCGGCATCGAGAAGGTCGACGACTTCACCGTCAAGCTCAACCTGCCCAAGCCCGACATCTCGCTGATCGCCGGCATGGCCGACTATCCGGCTCTGATCATGCACCGCTCCTATGAGGGCGACGGCGACCCGAAGAAGGCTCTAGCCATCACCACCGGCCCTTGCGAACTGGTGAGCTGGGACGCCGAGACGGGTGCGGAGGTGAAGCGCAAGGACAAGCCCTGGTGGAAGGGCGAGTTCCATCTCGATGGCATCAAATGGGTCGACTACGGCTCCGATCCCAACGCCATGCTGTCGGCCTTCGAATCCGGCGAGATCGACACCGACCACGAGACGGCTTCGGACGCCGTATCGCAGACCGAAGAGATGGGGCTCGAAAATTCCGAGATCGCCACCGGCTCGACCATCGTCGCCCGCTTCAACGTCGGCAATGCGCCCTACGATGACGCCAAGGTGCGCCGCGCCGCCCAGCTTGCCGTCGACAACTCGGCCGTGCTGAAGCTCGGCATCGACGGTCGCGGCAAACCCGCCGACAACCACCATGTCGGCCCGATGCATCCGGAATTCGCCGATATCGGCCCGGCCAAGCGCGACGTCGACGCGGCGAAAAAGCTGCTCGCCGAGGCCGGCAAGGCGGACCACGAATTCGACCTCATCTCGGTCGACGTCGAATGGCAAAAGAGCACCGGCGACGCGATCGCCGCGCAGATGCGGGAGGCGGGCCTGAAGATCAAGCGCACCGTGCTGCCGGCCGCCACCTTCTGGAACGACTGGAGCAAATACCCCTTCTCCTGCACGGAATGGCTGGGGCGGCCGCTCGGCGTGCAGGTGCTGGCGCTTGCCTACAAATCGGGCGCCGCCTGGAACGAAAGCGCCTATGCCAACAAGGAGTTCGACGAGCTTCTCGACAAGGCGCTGGCGATGCCCGATGCCGCCCAGCGCAAGGAGATCATGGCCAAGATTGAGCAGAATTTGCGCGATAGCGGCATCATCATCCAGCCCTACTGGCGCTCGGTCTACCGCACCTACCGCAAGGGCGTGCAAGGCTGCGAGCAGCACCAGTCGCTCGAGCAGCATTTCGAGAAAGTGTGGCTGGAGTCCTGATCCCTCCCAGGGTGGCAACCCCGGCCGGCACGGCTCTTGCTGAGCCGCGCCGGCCGTTGCCATATGCGCCCATTCAGCACAGATTGCATGCGGCCTCAGACCGGCAAGCGCGGAAGCAGTCAGGCATGGATCACTTCGACCTCGGCACCTACCGCCGCCCAATTTCCACATCCTCGGCAGAGACGCAGCGCTGGTTCGATATCGGGCTGAACTGGTGCTACGGCTTCAACCACGGAAGGCATAAAATGCTTCGCGAAGGCGCTGCGGACTGATCCCGATTGCGCCTTCGTGCACTGGGGCATCGCCTATGCCGCGGGGCCTTTCTACAACCTGACCTGGAAGGAGCATGGCGAGGCCGAGGCCTGAGTGGCACAGTTCAGCGCCGCGCCCAGCATCCCGGACAATGTCTGGGCGCTGCACGGGCTGGTCGAATGCTTGGGGCGGCGCGGCGAGACCGACCAGTTGCCTGGGTTCCAGGCCAGGCTCGCCACGGCGTTGGCAAAGACCGACGTGCCGATCACCTCGTCCTGCCTGTGCAGGACAAGCGTGCATTCAGGGCACGACTGCTGCCATTGAGGATGGCCCGCCCCTGTGCGCCGTCACCAATCTCGCGTACACAAGTCCTGATCCAACCCGGCCCCGCGACGTGAGAACCCCATGCGATTGGTGCTAAGTAGTCTCTTCCTCGGCCTCGCCGCCGCCGGCCTGTCGCCCGCCCGGGCCGCGGCGGACGATTGCGGCGATGCCGCCGCGCTGGTGCAACTGGCCTATCCCAATGCGCAGAAGAGCGCCGACGAAAGATCGTTCACGCTGGAACCCCATACCAGCATCTCCCTGACGCTGCGGGAAGGTGACAATTCATTCGGCCTGGTCTGCAAGGTCTGGCCCGCCCATGACGACCTGCTGCTGGTCGCTGTGCCACTGATCGACAGCGCCAAGTCCGGCGACGGCCAGCATGTCGGCGATATCGAGATTCTCGTCCTCGACATGAACAGCCTGCGGGTGCGCCAGCGCCTGCTCCAGCCCGGGCTGATGAATGATGATGCCATCTACATCCGCAAGATCGAGTTCGATACCGGCCGCTACAGGCTGGCGCCCGATGTAAGCGCCTTCGGCCTGCGCATCGAAATGGCAAGCGATTCTCGGCCCAATCCCTTCCGTGAAACCGACCTCAGGCTCTATGCCCTCACCCGCGATGGGCTGCGCCTGGTGCTCGACGGCCTCGTCGTCGACAGCTATGGCGGCGAAGGCGACGCCAATTGCGCCGGATCCTTTCATTCCAGCAAGGCCGGCCTGTCGATGCGATCGGCGAGCCACCACGGTTATCGCGACATCAGCGTGGTCGAGCGGAGGGATACCGACGAGCCCGACCTCGACACGCAGGGCGAATGCCTGTCGCACCCCGGCAAGCCTGTGAAACGAACCTACCGGCTCCGCTATGACGGCAACCGCTATCCGGTTCCGGCGGCGCTCAAGGCCCTGGAACCGTGAGAAGGCTGCTTGCATCACGGCGGTGCTGCCGAGCGGGCGGCCTGAGGCGCTCGCCGATGGCGGCGCCGGCAAGGTCTCCGACGACGCCGCCTCCATCATGTGGTGAAGGCGGCGATCTTCTCCGTCAGGAAAAGATTTCCGCCAGATCCTCTACGCTGGTGCCTTCCTTGACCTGGCGCAACTCGACATAGGTGACCGCGGAGGCAATCGACATCAGCGTCGACATGAACGCCGAGACCACAGCGCCGAGGACAATGGCGATATATCCGCCAAAGAGCAGCACGACCGTGCCGAGCACCATCTGGATGCCAAAGGCGATCAGGATGAGGATCAGGAAGAGGCCGAACAGCGCCCAGCGGCTGCCCTTGGTGAGCGCACGGCTGCGCGACATGGAGCCGAAGACGCCGAGCCTCTCCTGCACCAGGGCGGGCACCGCCACCGACCAGCCAAGCCACAGGATGATGCCAGGCACCAGCAGCGCTATCGAGGCGAGGCCGGCGCCGAGGGCAACCATCAATCCGATGCCGATGGTCGGCAGCAGGCAGCGGAGCGCGATCTGGATGCAATCCCCGAAAGTCGGCTTCTTGCCGTTCATGTCCTCGATCGTTGCCCTGACCAGCGCCGACTGCAGCAGCAGCGACAGGATGAAATAGAGCATCGCGAAGACCAGGGTCAGCATCGAATCGCGGAACATGGTGGCGGGATCGGCCATAGCCAGCGCCGCCGGATCGCCAGCCGCCAGGCCGCCCATTCGCACCTCGTTCCAGAACTGGAAAACGAATGTCGGCAGCCCCGAGAACAGCGCGGCAAGCCCCAGGCAAAGACCGATATTGCGATTGATGACGGCAAAGCTGTTGTTGAGTACCTTGCCGATCTGGAATTTCTCTGGCCGTGCCAGTGTCGTCGAAGTCATAGTCTGCCCCCTTAACCACAGCCGCATAATGGCTGGTTCGCATGACAGTAAATGTGACAAGATTAACACTTAGCGTCTAGCCTACTTGCAATTGTTGTGTCGCGTTGCCAGTGTCGGCGCGGCGGGTTTACGGGGGAGCGAGCGGGTGGCAGTTGCACAGCCGGGCACAGTGGACGCCGAATGGCTGGCGAAAGTGCACAAGCAGCTGCTGGCCGACACGTCCATACAGTTCGACCTGCCGGCCTTCGCGCAGCCCGAACCGCCGGCCTGGCTGAAGCCGCTGCTGGATTTCCTGTCACAGCTCGGCCCCTATATGATCTACCTGTTCTGGGGCGCGGTCATATCGGGCGCCGTGATCATCCTGTTCCTGATCGCCCTCGAAATGAAAGGCATCGCCTGGCGCCTGCCGTGGCGACGCGCGCGGGGCGAAGCCGAGGCGCAGGAGGAATGGCGCCCCGATGCCGCGATGGCGCAGATCCTGCTGTCGGAAGCCGACGCGCTCGCGGCGCGCGGCGACTATGACGAGGCGGTCCATCTCCTGCTTCGTCGCAGCGTCGCCGACATAGCCGGGCGCCTGCCCGACTTCCTGCGTCCCTCGCTGACGGCGCGCGACATCGCCAATGCTCCTTCCCTGCCGGCGCGGCCACGCGGCGCGTTCAGCGAGATCGCACGCATCGTCGAGGCGGCGCTGTTCGCCCGCCGGCCGGTCGGCGCCGAAGGCTGGCAGCAAGCGCGCGGCGCCTATGAGCGGTTCGCCTTCCGGGATGCCTGGGCATGAGCGCGCCGGCGGCCGAGACGGTACAGGAACCGTTCAGCCGCAGAACGCTGTTCTGGGGCATTTTCGCCAGCCTGTTCGCCGCCGCGGGGTTCTTTCTGCTATCGACCTATGCGCCGGATTTTCGCCAACCCGGCGGCGGCGCGACGCCGCTGTCCAAGGGCGGCTCCGGCTATGCGGGGCTGGTGGAATGGCTCAAGCTGACCGGGACTCCTTCGCCGATGGCGCGCAGCGAGGAGGACCTCAGCACCGGCCTGATGTCTGGCTTCCTGCTGATCGTCACCATTTCGCCCGACAGCGACCCAGCCGCGCTCGACCGCATCGTCAAGCTCCGCGAAGACAAGGCCACGCTGTTCGTGCTGCCCAAATGGCAGACCACGCCGCTCGAGCAGCATGAAGGCTGGGATATCAAGATCGAGCGGCTGCCCGCTACGGCCGTGAATCAATGGCTGGGCCGGATCGGCAAGGCAAAGCTTGGCGAAGGAAAGAGCACGGTCGAGCAACTCGACATCAACGGCCATCTCGTTGCCGCGCCGGAAGACATGCAATGGGTGGCCGACGATCATCCGCTGATCTCGGCCGGCAACGGCAAGGGCGTTCTCACCGAACTCGACGACAAGCCATTCTACATCCTGACCGATCCGGACCTCATCAACAACGCAGCGCTCAAGGATCCAGACAGGGCCAGGGCGGCGCTCGATCTGATCGCCATGCTTGAGCCTGGCAAGGGCGCCGTGATGTTCGACCTCACGCTGCATGGCGCCGGGCGCAAATACGATCTCGCCAAGCTTTTGGTCGAACCGCCCTTCCTGGCGCTGACGCTGTCGATCCTGGCCGCCGCTGCGCTGGCCTTCCTGCACGGGCTTGGCCGTTTCGGCCCGCCGCGCGCCGAGGGCCGGGCGATAGCCTTCGGCAAGCGGGCGCTGGTCGACACTACGGCGATGCTGTTCAAGCGCGCCGGACGGCTGAACGAGTTGGGCGACCGCTATGGCGCGCTGATGCGGCAGCGCGCCGGCGCGTTGCTCGGCGCGCCGCACGGGCTGCAGGGCGAGGCGCTCGACCGCTGGCTCGATTCCCGCGACAAGGGCGAGGCCCAGGGGTTCACGACGCGGCTCAAGGCCGCGGACAATGCCAGCTCGCTGGCGGACATGCATGAGGCAGCCGAGCGGCTGCACGACTGGACGGCAAGGAGGCTCGGTGAACGTCGATGATGTGAAGGCCCTGGCGACAGCGATCAGGGAAGAAGTGGCGAAAGCGATCACCGGCCAGCGCGACACGGTCGACCTGATGCTGACCGCGCTGTTCGCCGGCGGGCATATTTTGCTCGAAGGGCCGCCGGGGACCGCCAAGACCATGACAGCGCGCTGCTTCGCGCAGGCGCTCGGCGTCGCCTATGGACGCATCCAGTTCACGCCGGACCTGATGCCCGGCGATATCGTCGGCTCCAACATCTACAATTTCCAGACCGGCCAGTTCACGCTGACGCGCGGCCCGATCTTCTGCGACCTGCTGCTTGCCGACGAGATCAACCGCACGCCGCCGAAGACGCAGGCCGCCCTGTTGGAAGCCATGCAGGAGCATGCCGTCACCTTCGACGGCACCACGCACTCGCTCGGCCGCAACTTCATGGTGGTGGCGACGCAGAACCCGATCGAGCATCAGGGCGTCTACCCCCTGCCCGAGGCGCAGCTCGACCGCTTCCTGTTCAAGCACCGAGTGAGCTATCCGGACCTGCAGGAGGAGCGCGCCATCATCGTCCATCACGGCGGCGGCTCCGCCTCGCACGACATCGCGCAATACGGCATCAAGGCGCAGACCGACCGCAAGACGCTGGAAAAGGCGCTCGACACCGTCGGCTCCGTCACCCTCGTCGACGATGTCGTCAACTATATCGCGGCGCTCGTGCGCGCCACGCGCGAGAGCCCCGACCTGGAGGTTGGCGCCAGCCCCCGCGCTGGCGCCATGCTGGCGCGGGCGGCCCGGGCGCGGGCGACGCTCGACGGCCGTTCCTATGTGATCCCCGACGACGTCAAGGCGCTCGCCGTGCCGGCGCTGCGCCACCGCGTCATCCTCTCGCCGGCCGCGCAGATCGACGGGCGGCTGGTGGAGCAGATCGTGTCCGACCTCGTCGACCAGACGGAAGCGCCGCGTTGATCTATCCGAGCGGTAGAGCGGTCTGGGCAGCGGCGGCGGGCGCGATTCCCGCCTTCCTGATCGCGCTCGCGCTGCCGTCCTTCTGGTATATCGGCCTGCTCTGGATCTGCCTGCTGCTTGCCTTCCTGGCGGTGGACGCGGCCGCCGGACGCGGGCGCGCCTCGCTCAGCGCCAGCCTCGACGCGCCGCCGCAGGTCGGCGTCGGCGGGCGTTTCGCCGTCCGCGTCGCTGCCGGTCTCGGCAAGCAGGCGCGCATGCTGCAGGCGCGCGTGGGCCATGACCAGCGGCTGGAGCCGATCCATGGCACCGGCGGCGCGCTGCCGGCGAATGGCGGAACGCTCGACCTCGAATTCACGGCGCTGAGGCGCGGCATGGCCAATTTCGACCGCCTGTGGCTGCGCTGGCGCGGGCCGTTCGGGCTGGTCTGGAACCAGGTCGTGCTGCCGATGGACGAGAAGGTCGCTGTGCTGCCCGACGTCAGCCGCGCCCGCGACGAAGCGATCACGCTTTTGCAACGCTCGGCGCAGGCTGACGGCCATGCCCAAAAGCGGGCTGGCCAGGGCCGCGAATTCGAGGCGCTGAAGGACTACCAGCCCGGCATGGGCCGGCGGATGATCGACTGGAAGCGCAGCGCCCGCCACGGCAAGCTCCTGGCCCGCGAATTCCGGATCGAGGAGAACAACAGCATCGTGCTCGCCATCGACAGCGGACGCCTGATGTGCGAGCCGGTCGACGGCGTGCCCAAGGTCGACCGCGCGGTGACGGCGGCGCTGCTATCGGCCTTCATCGCGCTGAAAGGCGGCGATCTCGTCAGCCTGTTCTCCTTCGATGCCAGGCCGCGCATCTCCAGCGGCGCGGTGCGCGGCTCGGCCAGCTTCCCGATGATCCAGAAGCGGGCGGCCGAAATCGACTATTCCAGCGAGGAAACCAATTTCACGCTGGCGCTGACGACGCTTTCGGGCAAGCTCGACCGGCGCTCGCTGGTCATCATCTTCACCGATTTCGTCGATCCGATCAGCGCCGAGCTGATGCTGCGCACCGTCGGCCGGCTGACCGAGCGGCATCTGGTGCTGTTCATGATGATGAAGGATGTCGAACTGGAGAGCCTCGCCGACATGCCGCCCGCGACGCCGGAGGATGTGGCGCGCGCCGTCACCGCCGGCGGCCTGCTGCGGGAACGGCAGGTCGTGATCGGCCGGCTGAGGCTGCTCGGCGCGCATGTGATCGAGGCCGACCACCAGCGGCTCGGCCCGGCGCTGGTCGAGCGCTATCTCGAGCTCAAGCAGGAGAATCTGCTGTGACGAACCCGGCCGGCACCGATGCGGTGCGCCAGACGCTGGCCAGCTTCCGCCAGGAACGCGAGGCCGACTGGAAGGCATTCGAGGCGCTGCTGGCCCGGGTCGAGAAGCGGGCGCCGCGCACGCTTTCGGAAGAGGAACTGCTGTCGCTGCCGCTACTCTATCGCTCGGCGCTGTCGTCACTGTCGGTGGCCAGGGCGACCTCGCTCGACCATGCGCTTGTCGCGTATCTCGAAGCACTTTGCCTGCGCGGCTATTTCTACCTCTATGGCGCCCGGCGCGGCTTGCGGCAGCGCATCGGCGATTTCTTCCTTCACGACTGGCCGAACGCCATACGCGCACTGTGGCGCGAAACCCTGGTCACTGTCGGCTTGACGGCGGTCGGCGCGGGCGCGGGCTACTGGCTGGTGGCTTCCAACAAGGGCTGGTACGCCGCCATCATCGCGCCCAGCCTTGCCGGCGGCCGCAATCCGGATTCGTCGGCCGCGATGCTGCGCAGCGTGCTCTATGACGGCGCCGACAACCAGTTCCTGTCGAGCTTCGCCGCCTATCTCTTCACCCACAACACCCAGGTGGCGATCCTTGCCTTCGCGCTCGGCTTTGCCTTTGCCGTGCCAAGCGTGCTGATCATCCTGATGAATGGCTGCATGCTCGGCGCGATATTCCAGATCTACGCCGCCAAGGGGCTCGGCTTCGAGCTCGGCGGCTGGCTGTCCATCCACGGCACGACCGAGCTGTTCGCCATCGCGCTTGCCGGTGCGGCCGGCATGCGCATCGGCACGCGCATCGCCTTCCCCGGCGAACTGACCCGCATGGCGGCGGCGGCGCAGGCCGGGCGCATCGCGGCGACCGCCATGGTCGGCGTCGTGGTGATGCTTCTGTTCGCCGGCCTGCTCGAAGGCATCGGCCGGCAGACCATCACCGGCGACGGCGCCCGCTATGCCATCGGCGGCGGCATGCTGGCGCTATGGTGCGCCTATTTCTATCTGTTGAGGATTGTGCGGCATGGCGACGGTTAGACGCGCCACCCTCGCGCCGACGCGGCCGCTGATCACACCGGAAGGCGTCGATCTGCGCATCAGGCTTGCCGATGCCGGCACGCGGGCCGCGGCCTTCGTGCTCGATGTGGTGATCATCACCACTGCTGCGATCGTCATCACGATCGTCGCCCTGTTCGGGCTGCGCGGCATCGGCTTCGGCGGGCTGCAGCCGCTGTTCGTCGTCTGGATCATCCTGATCTTCCTGCTGCGCAACGCCTATTTCATCGCCTTCGAAGCCGGCCGCCGCGCCGCGACGCCAGGCAAGCGCATCGTCGGCATCCGCGTCGCCTCGCGCAGCGGCGCCGGCCTGTCGGTCGATCAGGTCATCGCGCGCAATCTGATGCGCGAGATCGAGATCTTCCTGCCGCTGTCGATCATCGCCGGGCGCGGCGGCGCCGGCGTCGCCGACACGCTGACGACCATTTTCGGGCTGGCGTGGGCGCTGCTCTTCGCGCTCTTCCCGCTGTTCAACCGCGACCGCCTGCGCATCGGCGACCTGCTCGCCGGAACCTGGGTGGTCGAAGCGCCGAAGCTGAAGCTGGTCGAAGACCTGTCGCGCAGGCAGGACCCGGTCGCCGCCCGTTTCCGTTTCAGCTCGGCCCAACTCGATGCCTACGGCATCGCCGAACTGCACAAGCTGGAAGAAGTGCTACGCCGCGACGACTATTTCGCGCTGAAGACAGTGGCCGAAATGATCGGGAAGAAGATCGGCGTGACGATCGAAGCGCCGGATTCCAGGGCGTTCCTCACGGCCTACTACGGCGAGCTCAGGGCGCATCTCGAGCGCAAACTGCTGCTCGGCAACCGCAAGGCGGACAAGCATGCGCGGTAGCGGCAGATACTGGAACCTGGCGCGCCGCCCCTCATCCGCCCTTCGGGCACCTTCTCCCCGTAAACGGGGAGAAGGCCATAGCCGCGCCTGCGGTTGGCGAAACCCCACGCGACAAGTCCTTTCTCCCCGTCACTATACGGGGAGAAATGCCCGGCAGGGCAATGAGGGGCAGCGCCGACTCACAATACTTTTGAACCGAAACCTGGCTCGCTGGGCTGATTTCTTACCCCACCCACTTCTCGTAGTCCGACACCAGGAGGTGCAGCGGCACGACGTCCTCGTCGATGTTGGAGAAGCGGCCGATCGGCTCGCGGAAGACATTGTCCGTCAGATCGTCGTTGACGGTCGAGACCTCGCCGATCAGCACGTCCTTGCCCTCGGCCCAGAAGGCGTGCCAGACGCCGGGCAAAAGCGTGACGCTCTGGCCCGGATCGAGCTTCAACAGCCCGCCCGCCGGCAGTCTGTGGATGGTGCCGTCGACCGGCACCGACACTTCGGCCTTGGGATCGATGCCGCCGTCGCGGTCGTGCATGAACAGTTCCAGCACCAGCTTGCCGCCGCCGCGGTTGATGATGTCCTCGGCCTTGATGTTGTGGCGGTGCATCGGCGAGAGCTGGTCCTTGCGCGAGATCATGATCTTCTCGGCATAGAGCATGCCCATGCCAAGCTTCATGTCCTCGTAGCGGCCGTTGCGGACGGTAAACAGGAACAGACCGAGCTCGTCGAACTTCTCCTGGCCGTAGTCGGTGATGTCCCAGCCGAGGCGCGAGGTGAAGATCGCCGAAGAGTCTCCCTTATGCGCCTTCATCTCTTCCGGCGACCAATAGGCGAAGGGCGGCATGATATAACCGAAGGAGCGGATGAAGGCGTCGGCTTCGCGGATGATGTCGTTGATTTTGGAGCGCTTCATGGGTTCCCTTCCTTCCGGCCGCTGACTGCTGCAATCTGCCAATCCGAATAGCTCAATGCCGGTCGGCTGTCGACGCAAACCGACGGCTCTGGCCTCGTGACATCCGGCCGGATCGGGGCCATAACGCGACCGGTTTTTGTGGTGGTGACAATCTCATGCCAAGCATAGACGACCTCGATACGCCGGCGATCCTGATCGACGCCGCACGCGCCGAAGCCAACATCAGGAAGGCGCAGGCGCATGCCGATCGTCATGGCCTGAAGCTCAGGCCGCACATCAAGACCCACAAGCTGCCCTATTGGGCGAAGAAGCAGGTGGCGGCCGGGGCGGTCGGCATCACCTGCCAGAAGATCGGCGAGGCCGAGGTGATGGCCGATGCCGGCCTGACCGACATTTTTCTCCCCTACAACATTCTCGGGCGCACCAAGCTGGAGCGGCTGAAGGCGCTGCATGGCCGGGTGACGCTTTCGGTGACGGCGGACAGCAAGGAGACGCTGGAAGGTCTTGCCGCGACCTTTGCCGATGCCGGTCACCCGCTTCAGGTGCTGGTTGAGTGCGATACCGGCATGGGCCGCTGCGGCGTCCAGACGGCGGCCGAAGCCTTGGCGCTGGCGAAGGCGATCGACAGCGCCAAGGGACTGACCTTCGGCGGGCTGATGACCTATCCGGCTGCCGGCAAACAGGCGGAGGCGGAGGCATGGCTGGCAGGGGCCAAGCAGGCCCTTGCCGCGGCGGGGCTCGAGTGCCAGCGCATCTCCAGCGGCGGCACGCCGGACATGTGGCGCTCGGGCGACGATAGCGTCGTCACCGAATACCGGCCTGGCACCTACATTTACCTGGACCGCTACCAGGTCGCCAAAGGCGTCGGCAGCCTCGACGATTGCGCGCTGACGGTGCTCGCCACCGTGGTCAGCCACCCGACGCCGACCCGCGCCATCCTCGATAGCGGCAGCAAGGCGCTGTCCAGCGACACGCTGGGGCTGGCCGATTTCGGCGAGTTGCTGGGAATGCCGGGCGCGAGGGTGACGGGCCTCAGCGAGGAACACGGCAACGTCACGCTTTCCGGCGATGCAAAGCTTCGCATCGGCGAGCGCGTTCGCGTGGTGCCGGACCATTGCTGCGTGGTGACGAACCTGTTCGACCAGGTGCATCTGATCGACGGCGACAAGGTGCTGGAAACGCTGCCGGTGGCGGCGCGGGGACGGATGGGTTGATCAGTTAGCCTGGCGCGCCGCGACCCTGCGCATCGCGATCACCCGGCGCCGGAAAATCTCCGTGCGCATCGCCATCAAATGCAGGGCGAAGAACAGCACGGTGAAGCCGAGCGCCATCACCAGCAGCGGCCTCAGCATGGAGGCGTCGATGGTCGAGCCGCCCATGCGGAACACCGAGGCCGGCTGGTGCAGCGTGTTCCACCAGTCGACCGAGAATTTGATGATCGGGATGTTGATGAAGCCGACCAGGGTGATGATGGCGGCGGCCCAGGCGGCGCGGCTGACGTCATCCAGCGCGCGGGTCAGCGCGATGATGCCGAGATACATCAAGAACAGCACGAAGACCGAGGTGAGCCTTGCGTCCCACACCCACCAGGTGCCCCACATCGGCTTGCCCCAGATCGAGCCGGTGACCAGCGCAAGCGCGGTGAAGGTGGCGCCGATGGGGGCCGCCGATTTCAGCGCGACGTCGGCCAGCGGATGGCGCCAGACCAGCGTGCCGAGCGCAGAAACCGCCATCAGCGAGTAGCACATCATGGCGAGCCAGGCGAAAGGCACGTGGATGTACATGATGCGCACCGTGATGCCCTGCTGGAAATCCTCTGGCGCGGTGAAGCTCATATAGAGCCCGGCGGCAAGAAGGAGCGCCGCGGCCGCGGCCAGCCAAGGCACCAGCCTGTCGGCCAGCCCGACGAAGCGCGTCGGGTTGGCGAGGTCGGCCCAGCCGCTCAGGCGTGAAGTGGTGTCGCTCATGCGGCTTTAAATAGACCGGCGGCGTGTGTTGGGCAATCGAGCGGTTGTCGCAGGCAGGGCAGGCTCTTCCTTCTCCCCTTGTTGTGGGAGAAGGTGCGTCGGCGCGCAGCGCCGAGACGGATGAGGGGTGTTGGAAGAAATGAGGCGGTTCGCAACAAGGCTATGCCAAGCTGGAGCACCCCTCATCCGGCCGCTTCGCGGCCACCTTCTCCCACAAGGGGAGAAGGGAAAGGCGCTTGGTTACGCCGCTTCCGTCACCGTGCGGCTGAGGCGGCGGACTTCCTCGTCGTTGAGCAGGCCGCCGGCGCGCAGCAGGCTGGCGAAGCGGCCGTTGCGGAGCGACAGCTCGGCGAAGCCTCCCTGCTCGACCACTCTGCCCTTGTCCATGAACACGACCAGGTCGGCGTCGCGAACGGTGGTGAGGCGGTGGGCGATGATGAAGGTGGTGCGGTTGCGGCGCAGCTCGTCGATCGCTTCCTTGACGCGGTCCTCGGTCTCGACGTCGAGCGCACTGGTCGCCTCGTCGAGCACCAGAATCGGCGCATCCTTGAGCACGGCGCGGGCAATGGCGATGCGCTGGCGCTCGCCGCCCGAAAGCTGGCCGCCGCGCTCGCCGACGACGGTGTCGTAGCCGCTGCTCTTCGACAGGATGAAATCCTGCGCGGCGGCGGCATTGGCGGCGGCGTGCACCTCGTCGTAGGTCGCTTCGGCGCGGCCGACGCGGATGTTGTCCTCGATCGAGCGGTTGAGCAGGCCGGCATCCTGGAACACGGTGGCGATCGAGTGGCGCAGCGACTTGCGGGTCACCGAGCGGGTGTCGATGCCGTCGATCAGGATACGGCCGCTGGACGGCGTGAAGACGCGCTGCAAGAGGTTGATGAGCGTCGTCTTGCCGGCGCCGGTCGGACCGACGATGGCGACCGTCTGACCGGCCTGGACCTCGAAGGAGACGTCGTCGACGCCCTGGCCCGAATTGGCGAACTCGAAGCCGACATTCTCGAAGCGGACGTGGCCGGTGACGTTGGCCAACTCGCGCAGGCCGTCCGGCTCGGCGGTGTCAGCGGCAGAGTCCTCGAGACGGTAGAAGTCCTCGAGCTTGGCGCGCGCCTCTGAGATCTGGCTGGAGAAAGCCGACACCTGATCGAGGCGGGCAATCAGCATCCCTGCAAAGCCGATGAAGGCAACGACGTCGCCGACGCGGAGCTGACCACGGGTGACGAGGTAGGCGCCGATCGAGAGCACGATCATCATCGAGATGGTCGACGACAGCCGGTTCAGCGCACTGGCGATCGCCCACCAGTCGAGCACCGGCTTCTGGGCGTCCAGCAGATCCTTGACGTAGCGCTTCAGCGTCGCGGTCTCATGGCCGATGCGGTTGTAGCTCTGCAGCACGGCGACATTGCTGACGCTGTCGGTCACATGGGCAAACACGGTGTGGTAATGGCGCTCGACGGCGGTCTGCCCGGACTTGGTGCGGCGCATGACGATGCGGCCGATGGCGACATAGAGCACGCCAAGGCCAAGCAGCACGAGCGACATGCGAATGTCCATGGCAAGCGCGGTCGGCACCAAAAGCACCAGCGCGATAGCCGTCGAGAGATGCACGCGCATGAATTCGAGCCACAGGCTGAACAGGGTCTCGATGGCGCGCAACAGCGTTTGCAGGGAATTGGACGTGCCGCGCTGGTGATGCCAGGCGAGCGGCATGGTGATGACGCGCTCGAAGGACTGGCACAGCACCTCCGAGCGGCGGGCATGGGCGAAGCGGTCGGCGCCGCGCGCCACCAGCACGACAGCGATGACGTTGAACGCGCCGAGAGCAGCCCAGACGGCGAGCGTCGAAAACACCGGGCCGTTTTCAGAGATGGCACCGATCACCCGGCCCAACAGGATCGGTTCGAGGATCGCGATCGCAGCGAGGGCGACGTTGGCGGCGCAAATCAGCGCGACGCGCTTCTTGTCGGCAGCCAGATAACCCAGGGCTCTCCAGTAGATCTGCAGAAGTGACACTTCAGCTACTCCGCCAAACTTTCATTGTGCAGTGCACCATTTCTTGACACGTACCGGTTAACGGGTCGCAAAACAATGCCCGTCTAGCTCTTCCGTTCCCATTCTGCGAACAAAAGATGACGACGCTGCGAAATCTGCCGTGATCACCTAACGGTTTGAGATAAAAGGTGAAATGTCAGCCTTGCGGCGAAATCATGGCAGCAGCCGGGAGCTGCCACATTTTTAATCATCAAGAGCTTGCGTAGCGGAAGCTAATGCGCCCGCCCGCATGCCGGCAAAGCGCATGCGCAAATAACGGCGCAAAAACAACGCGCGCCCCCAAGGGCGCGCGCTTCTAGTATCAAGTCATTGATTTTACGCAGGTATCTTGACGACAACCTCACTCGCCTCGCCGGCCTTCGGCTCGAAAGACGAGGATTTTGTCTTGGTTCCATTGACTTCGAGCGAGATGGATTTGGTCTTTTTGTCGCGGATGACGCGAACCTTGACTTCCGCGCCCAGCATCTTGAGCGTCGCCGCATAGCCGTCCCAGTGGCCGGGCAGCTTCGGCCTGAATGTGATGTGCTTGCCGCGCCGCTCGATGCCGAGAATGCCCTCGACCGCCGCGCGGTACAGCCAGCCGGCGGAACCCGTGTACCAGGTCCAGCCGCCGCGACCGCCCTTGCCTTCGCCGGCATAGATGTCGGCCGCCACGACATAGGGCTCGACCCTGTAGTGCTCGGCCGCCGCCTCGTCCGAGGCGTGATTGACCGGGTTCAGCATCGAGAAGCAGCGGTAGGCGTCGTCGGTGCGGCCCATCTCGGCCAGCGCGATGACGAACCAGGTGGCCGCGTGGGTGTACTGGCCGCCATTCTCGCGCACGCCGGGCGGATAGCTCTTGATGTAGCCGGGGTCCTTCTCGGTCTTCGAGAAGGGCGGTGTGAACAGCTTGAGGATCTTGAGCTCGTCGTCGACCAGCATCTTGGTCGCCTGGTGCATGGCCGTGGTCGAACGCGCCGGGTCGCCCTCGCCTGAAAGCACGCTCCACGACTGGGCGATGGAGTCGATCTTGCATTCCTTTGAGTCATGCGAGCCGAGCGGCGTGCCGTCGTCGAAGCTGCCGCGCCGGTACCACTGCCCGTCCCAGGCTGTGGTCTCCAGCGCCCGTTTCAGCACGTCGGCATGCTTGTTCCAGGCCTGCGCCCGCTTGGCGTCACCTTGCGCCTTGGCCACCGGGGCAAAGTCGCCCAGCGTCTTCAGCAGGAACCAGCCCAGCCACACGCTCTCGCCCTTGCCGCCCTCGCCGACGCGGTTCATGCCGTCGTTCCAGTCGCCGCCGAGGATCAGCGGCAGGCCGGCGGGGCTGCTGCGCTTGATGGCGAGATCCAGCGCCCGCGCGCAGTGATCATAGAGCGAGGCGGTGGTCTTGGAGACCTCCGGCGTGAAGAAGGCATCGTGCTCGTCCTCGCCGAGCGGCTGCCCGTCGATGAAGGGAAGCTGCTCCTTGAGGATCGCCGCATCGCCGGTCACGTCGATGTAGCGGGCGGTGGCGTGGGCGAGCCAGACGACGTCGTCCGAGATCATGGTGCGCACGCCGGCGTCGGTGCGCGGCAGCCACCAGTGCTGTACGTCGCCTTCGGGGAATTGCCGGCGCGCCGCGTTGAGGATCTGGTCGCGCGCAAGTTTCGGATCGTGCGCCAGCAAGGCCAGCGTGTCCTGCAACTGGTCGCGGAAGCCGAAGGCGCCGCTCGCCTGGTAGAAGGCGGATCGGGCGCGGATGCGGCAGGCCAGACTCTGATAGGGCAGCCAGTGGTTGACCATGGCGTTGAGCGCCTTGTCGGGCGTCTCGACCTGGATGGTGTCGAGGAAGCCGCGCCAGACGCGTTCGTTGTCGGCCAGCCGCTGGTCGAAATCCTTGCCCCGATGGCCCTGAACCAGCGCGCTCGCCTCGGCGGGCGTGGCCGCGTCGCCGAGCAGCCAGATGAGCGTGACGTCGCCACCGGCGGGGATGTCGATGTCGCTGGCAATCGCCGCGCAGGGATCGTCGCCCGCCTCGACGCGGTCGGACAGGGCAGCGCCGGCAAGCACGGCCTGCGGATATTCGCTGCTGCCGTGCCGGCCGATGAACTCACCGCGGTCGGTTGTCACCGACTGGACGGCGCCGGCAGCGGCGAGGAACGCCACCCGCTCGCTGAAGTCGAGCCCATAGGGGTTCTGCGCCAGGAGGGCGCCGGTCGCCGCATCCCTGGTCGGCACGATGGTCGCCGCCGTCCGCGAGCGATGACCGCCCAGCACCCATTCGGCATAGGCATAGACGCGCAGCCTGGCCGGCACGGGCCCCGCATTCTGGATGCGCAGCCGGGTGATCTTGACCGGGTCGGCCGGGTCGACCACCTGGGTCAGGTCCATCGACAGCGGTCCGCGTTTCGAGCGGAACGTCGAGAAGCCCTGGCCATGCCATGTCTCGTAGGTCATGGCCGGATCGCGCACGATCGCCGCCATCGGCGAGAACGCCTTGCCGCTGGCCTGGTCGTAAATGTAGATGCCCTCGCCCGGCCGATTGGTGACCGGGTCGTTCGACCATGGCGTCAGCTGGTAGTCGCGGCTGTTGCGGCTCCAGGTGAAGCCGGCGCCCTCGGCCGAGACGTGGAAG
Organism: Mesorhizobium sp. M4B.F.Ca.ET.214.01.1.1; assembly: GCF_004791545.1. NCBI lineage: Bacteria > Pseudomonadati > Pseudomonadota > Alphaproteobacteria > Hyphomicrobiales > Phyllobacteriaceae > Mesorhizobium > Mesorhizobium sp. M4B.F.Ca.ET.214.01.1.1. Next base: position 38,248 of record NZ_SRUX01000013.1, on the reverse strand, counting down.
CCGAACGAGGCGTTGGAGATGACGTTGATCCAGGGCTGCGGCGTCGTACGCCGGCCGGTGAGACGCGTCACATAGTGGCGGCCGTCGCCGTCGAAGCCGCCAAAACCGTTCCAGAGGCTCAAGCCGCTGCCATCGGCACTGGCGCTCGCCGGCCCTGGCGCCGCGAATGGCGGCGGCGCAATGGCCGGCAAGGTCGATGCAGCTCCGACGCCGCCGGCCTGCTGCAGGGCGTCGCGCGCCTGCAGTGCCGCCGCCTCGGCGCGCTCGATCTGGTCGAAGATGGTGCCGTTACGCGTGTGTAGAACGACGCGGGCGACCGCCAGCAGGGTCTTGTAGGTGGCCTCGTCCATCAGGTCGCGGCGCACGGCGAAGATGTGCTGGCGCGGGCCGAGCTCCTTGCCGCGCAGGCGGCTGTTCTCGCACAGCGTCTCGACCGCCCGCTGCAGGTCCTGCACGTAGGACGATGCCTGCTCGTTGACGACGACGAAGTCGATCATCATGCCGCGCGCCCGCATGTATTCCTGGAAGCGCAGCGCCTGGGCGACGATCTCCAGGTCGGCGACGTCGCCGATGCGGACCAGGAAGATCGGGAAGTCGCCGGAGATGCTGGTCGGCCACAGGCTCGACTGCTTGCCGAGCCCGGAGGCGATGGAATCCGCCGGCAGGCGCAGGAACGGATCGGGATAGATCAGATAGCGCGCCAGCTTCTGCACATTGGCGGCATCGGTCAGGCTGAGGCCGAGATGGCGGGTCTGCACCTGGCTGCGGGTCCAGGCCAGCATCGCCTGACGGGCGAAGCTTTCCGGATGGTCGAGCCGGGCAACCGCTTCGTCGAGTTCCGCGCGGCTGGCGCCGACGATGGTCCAGAAGGTCAGCGAGATCTTCTTGTTGGCGGGCACACGCACCTGGCGGCGAAGCGAGGCGACGGGGTCGAGCGTGAAGCCCGAATGACCGCCGAGCTTGGCGCCCGGATCGAAAGCTGCCGCGTCGACGATGGTGCGGCCGCGGCCGATGAAGGCGCGCCGGTCGGTCTCGGCCTCGGCATCGCGCGAAGGCCCCGAAGGATCGGTGACGAAATGCGCCATGGCGATGTCGGGGTCGTTCTTGTCGCGCTTGCGACGGATGGCAAAGATCGCGCCATTGTTGGGCGCAATCTCGGTCTCAACGAACATCTTCGAGAAAGCCGGATGGGCGTTGTCGGAGGCTTCGTTGCCCAGCACCAGCTCGGCAAAGGAGGTCACTTCGATGTGCCGGTCCGTGGCGCCGTCATTGTAGAGCGTGACGCGGCGGCCCTCGCCATTGCCTTCCGAGATGACGATGCATTCGACCTCGGAGCGCAGCGATCCGACCGATTTGACGAAGCTCGCCTTGTCATCGGAGAACAGGGTCTGGACGCGCTCATGGTCGGCGCGCCGCGGCTCCGACGTCGCCGACCACCAGTCGCCGGTGCCGGCATCGCGCAGGAAGATGTAGGAGCCCAGGCGGTCCTCGCTCGGATCCGGCTGCCAGCGGGTGACGGCAAGCTCGCCGAAGCGGCTGTAGCCGGAACCGGTGGCGGTGACCATGACCGAATAGCGGCCGTTGGACATGACATTGGTGGCGCGCAGTGCCTTGGCCGGGTCGAGGATGACGCGCGTGTCCGGGCTCTCGGTCTCGGTCTCGTCCTTGGCGCGCTCGTCGGCCTCGGTCCTGACGGTGGCGGCCGGAATGTCGCGCGGCGCCTTCTCCTGCAGCAGCAGTTCGGCCGACTCGATCACCGGATCGCTGTGGAAGCGATCGCGCAGGCGGCCCTCGAAGATGGCGTCGGCGACGGCAGCGATCGACATGCCGGAATGGTGCGCCATGTAGTTGAGCACCACAGCATGGTCGGTGCCCTCCGGCACACGCTGCGGGGTGAAATCGACCGCGTCGTAGTAGCCGTGCCGGCCAAGCGCGCCGATCGCCTTCAGCCGGGCGAGATTGTGCACCGCCTCGCGCGGACTGAATTGCGCCGCGAGGATCGTCGCGTAGGGCGCGATCACCGTGTTCTGGCCAAGGCCGCGCTTGAGGCCGAGACCGGGCACGCCGAAATTGGTGTACTGGTAGGTGAGCTCGCGGTCGCGGGCGTTGTAGGCCGCTTCCGAAATGCCCCACGGCACGTTCTTGGAGCGGGCGTACTGGATCTGGCGCTTGATGATCAGCTTGCTGGTCTGGTTGAGGATCGAGCCATGCGGCTCCTTCATCACCAGCGGCGGCATCAGGTACTCGAACATCGAGCCCGACCAGGACATCAGCGCACCCTGGAAGCCGATCTCGACGATCGGCCGGCCAAGCCGGAACCAGTGCTCGGTCGGGAGGTCGCCCTTGGCGATGGCGAACAGGCTGGTCAGCCGCGCCTCCGAGGCGAGCAGGTCGTAGCAGCTCTCGTCGAGCTGATGCTCCTCGACCCGGTAGCCGATCGACAGCAGCTTGCGCTCCTGCCGCATCAGGAAGGAGAAATCCATCTCGAAGGCGTAGCGACGGGTGCGCTCGCGCAACGCGAGCAGCTTGGCGCGCAAGGCCTCGACCGCGTTCTCGTCATTGTGCGAGTCGTGCACATGCGCCTCGCAGGTGGCTTCCAGCCTTGCCGCCCAGTCGGCGATGACGTCGCTCTTCGGCGACGCCGCCTCGGTGTGGATGGCGGCGGCGAGCTTGCGGATTTCGCCTGCCAGCACCGCCAGGTTGATGGTGCGGATCGACGCCATCTCGGGCTGTGCCTTGATGGTCATGACGGCGCGGCGCATGCCGTCGAGACGGTCGGCCAGCCGCTGGCGCAGCGGCCGGAGCTGCCGGCGGTCGTCGGGCAGTTCCTCGAGGCTCTCGTCGAGGATGGTCACCGTGTCGAGGATGCCCTCGAAATCGCCCTGCAGGTGGACGGAGGGCGCTTCCGCCCATTCGGCGCAAGCCGCCGCCACGGCCACCAGGTGGCCTGCGAGATTGCCGCTGTCGACCGCCGAGATGTAGAGCGGATAGAGCGGCTTCAGCGTTGTCGTATCGTACCAGTTGAAGAGATGGCCGCGGTCGCGCGGCATGCTCTCGATGGTCGTCATCGTCGCGTCGATGCGGGTGATCGCGTCGGACAGGCTGATCCAGCCGAAGTCGCGCGCCGAAACCACCGACAGCAGATAGACGCCGATATTGGTCGGCGAGGTGCGCGGCGCCACCACCGGCGCCGGGCTTTCCTGGAAATTGTCGGGCGGCAGATGGTGATGCTCGGCCGTCACGAAGGTCTCGAAATAGTGCCAGGTGCGGCGCGCGATGGTGCGCAGCGTATGGATGTCGGCGGCCGAGATGCGCAGCCGGTCCTCGGTCTCGGCCGAGCGGCTGATCCAGCAGGCGACCGCCGGCGAGCCGATCCAGAACAAGGCGAAGAAGAAGGCGACGAAGGCGCCGGTGGAATCGGCAAGCACCGGGATGGCAAGGCCAACGACACCGATGATCACCGCGCCATACATCATGCCGTAGTAGGCGGCGAGGTCGCTGCCGCCGCTCTTGTGCGCCTGCGAAGCGGTGCGCCATTCGAGCAGGTTCTGCCGGCTGACGAACAGTCGGTAGAGCGTGCGCACGATGGCATCGCCCATCATCCAGGCGAGATGCGCCATCAAAAGCACCTTCAACGCCACCAGGGCGGTGCCGAAGATGGTGTCGCGCGCCAGCGCCGAGAAATGGCCGCGCGGCGTCTGGTCGCCGCTCTTGGGCAGGATGCCGTTGACGATGTCGAAGGTCGGCGCCATGAACAGGCTGAGGATCAAGAGCGCCTGCCATTGCGCGGCCTGCGTGAAGGGCAGCAGCGTCCAACCGGCGATCGCCGCCATCACCCAGAAGATCGGGGTGAGCGAGCGGCGCAGATTGTCGACCATCTTCCAGCGCGACAGCGCCGGCACGCCGGAGCGCGGGTCGAGGATGAAGCCGAGAAGCTGCCAGTCGCCCCGCGCCCAGCGATGGTGGCGCGACGCGTCGACCGAATAGCGGGTCGGATAGTCCTCGACCAGTTCGACGTCGGTGACCAGGGCCGAGCGCGCCAGCGCGCCTTCGAGCAGATCGTGGCTGAGGACGGTGTTTTCCTCGATGCGGTCCTTCAGCGCCGCCTCGAAGGCATCGACATGGTAGAGGCCCTTGCCGGTGAAGGAGCCATCGCCGAAGACGTCCTGGTAGACGTCGGAAACGGCGAACACATAGGGGTCGAGGCCACGGTTGGCGGAGAAGACGCGCTGGAAGAAGGAGGCGTCGTCGCCGCTGGTCAGCGAAGCAGTGATGCGCGGCTGCAGAATGGTGTAGCCGGCGGTGACGACGCGCTTGGCGGCGTCGAAATGTGGGCGGTTGAGCGGATGGCAGAGCTTGCCGGCCAGACTGGCCACGGCATCGCGGGTGGTGCGCGTGTCGGCGTCCAGCGTCATCACATGGACGACGTTTTCCGGCAGCGGCACGTCGAGCGGCAAATAGGTGGTGTCGCTATCGCCGCGCAGCAGAAGGTTCAGCTCGTGCAGCTTGCCACGCTTGCGCTCCCAGCCCATCCAGCAGCCTTGCGCGGCGTTGTAGAGCCGGCGCCGGTGCAGGACGTAGAAGAGCGGCGCGCCGTCGGTGGGATAGCGAGCGTTGAGCCTGGCGATCTCGTCACGCGCATATTGCAGAATCTCGATGTCGGCGGCGTCGATCTCGGTGTTCGAATCCGGCCAGTCCGAAAGCAGCGCGAAATGGATTTCGCCCGCCGAATTGGCGAGGTGATGCACCTCGATGTTGCGGATGTTTTCCTCGACATCGTCGCGCGAGCCGATCAGCGAGGGCACCACGACCAGCGTGCGCGCCTCGGCTGGCACGCCATGCTTGTAGTCATAGCCGACCAGCCGCGTCGGCTTCAGGAACAGCGACGCGACGGTGTTGAAGAAGGCGAGCGCGCCTTCCGAGGCCGGCACGGCGAACAGGGCCAGCATCAGGACGATGGACGGCAGCGACAGGCCGAGATGGTCGAGGGCGTTGCCGGCGAGCGCCAGCAGCAGCACCGTCAGCGCGAAGACCGGCACGACGACGCCCAGCCAGCCAGTGCTGGTGAAGGCGCGCTTGGCCCTGACACTGATGGTCGGCCGGTAGCCGATCGCCTTTTCCAGCTCCAGCCGACGCGGGCCGACAAGGAAGAAGCCGACATCGGTATGCACCGTGCCGTCGACGTCGGTCGCTTCGGCCTGGGGGACCTCGGCGCCGGAGGCGTCGGCGATGACGACATGGCCGGCAAGTTCGATGGCCTTTTCGGCAACGCGGAATTCGGAGAGCTCCGAGCGGCGCGCCAGCTCTTCGATGGCCGTGCGATACTGGTCGCGCGAGAAGAAGTCGAGCGCGGCGAAGTCGGTCTTCTCGCGCAGCAGCGTATCGATGCGGCTGACGCCCTCGAACCAGACAGTCCAGTCGACGTCGTTGATGAGGCGCAGGCCGCGGATGATGTTGCCGGTGGTGACATTGCCGCTGGACAGCGTGTGATGCTCGGAGATGATGATCTCCTCGGCATCGGAGCCGCTCTTCTCCAGCTCGCTTTCCAGCCATTCCAGCGCCCGGCCGGCATTCTGGGAACCGTCGCGCAGACGGTAGAGCAACTGGGTGGCGAAGGTGGTGTCCTGCGCATGGGTGCCGTAGTGCGACAGGATCTTCTGCCGGTCGGCATTGTCGTCGGTCGCCAGCACGCGGTCGGCGACCTCGTTGGCGATCTGGCGCATCTGCCTGGTGCGGTTGACGCGCACGGCTATGCGGCGAAGATTCTCGATCAGCACGAAGCGCAGCAGCGACGGCAGCGCCCAGAGCTCGCCGATCTTCAGCGGCTCGACCGACTGGAAGCCCTCGACGATCGCCTTGAACATCGTCGCCGAGACGGAGCTGTCGGAATGCGCGACATAGGTCCAGGCCAGCGCCAGGGCGCGCGGCACACTGGTTCCGTCCGCCAGTTTCAGCGTCGGCAGCTGGCGGTAGAAGCGGCGCGGCAGGTCGCGCTTGACCTGAAAGATCGTCTCCTCGACCAGATAATTGTTGTCGAGCAGCCATTGCGCCGCCGGCGTGATGGTTTCGCCCTTGGCCTGCGCGGCATTGGTCGAGCGGTAGACCTCGAGGATTCGCTTGGCGCTGTCGCGGATGCGGCCCTGGAATTCGAACGGCGCCAGGCCGAACAGATCCTTGACGTCTCCCTTGGCGAGACCCGCGCCAAGCTCACGCAGCCGGTCTTCCGGCATGAAATTGGAGCGTATCGGCGCTTCGGTGATGACCGGAAAGCTGGCGCTCGTGAGTTCGATTTTGGCGGGATTCGTCTGTATGTTCATTTATAATTCCGTATGGCGGGCACGGTGCGGCGTCCCCGCCACGGCAATGGCCCTAAAACCTGCTCAAATGCAATTGGTTGCATGTCAACTTAGGCCGAAAGTTCGTTTTCCGCACCACCCAGGGCGTCATCTCTCAGCAACGCGGTGGACGAGCGCCCCACGCTCCCCGTCCCGTATCTGATCGAGGCAAGGAATCCGGCTTTTTCGTGATGCGGGCAAGAGCTTACGCCAATTTTCGCCGGCGTCGCGATCATGTTTGGCAACAGGCGTTAATGGTTACTGCCAGCCCGATCGATGCGGATCACGAACAGGATCGTGCTGGCGGCCGGCTCCAGGCGCTGTCTCGGGGTACCCCGATCCAGCACCAGCGCATCGAGCGGGCCGAGACTCTCGGGCGTAGTGCCGGCGAGCACGATCTCGCCATCGAGGGGCAGCACAAGGGTCGTGTCCGCCCTGGCCTCGATTTCCAGAGGCGTCGCGGGCGTCAGGCGCTCGACGGTGTGCGTCATGCGGCCGCGCCGGGTCATGACATTGAGGTCGGTGATCGGGCCGGAGATCAGCGCGGCTGCGGTCGGCACATCGGCTGCAAAGGAAAACGGGGCGGAGGGCCCGGTCAGTTCAGCCGGTGGCTCGCCGGCAATATCGAGCACGATCCCCTGCCCTTCCAGCACGCAAAGCGTGCGGTCGATGCCGGCAAAGCTCGAGAACGGCCCGCCCGTCTCGACGCGCGCCATGGAGACGCGCCAGTCGAAATCGTCAAGGCCGGCGCCGTCGGGCGAAACAGTGATTTCGGTCGTTGTGCCGCCGCCGTTCTTCCACGGCATGACGCGGTAGCCGGCGGCACGAAGGATGCGCATGCTCAGCCCAGTATGCCCGGCAGGTTGAGCTGGTGCTCTTTGGCGCACTCGATGGCGATGTCGTAGCCGGCATCGGCATGGCGCATGACGCCGGTCGCCGGATCGTTCCACAAAACCCGCTCCAGGCGCTTGGCGGCGGCCGGCGTGCCGTCGGCGACGATGACCATGCCGGAATGCTGCGAAAAGCCCATGCCGACGCCGCCGCCATGGTGCAGCGACACCCAGGTGGCGCCCGAGGCGGTGTTGAGCAGCGCGTTGAGCAGCGGCCAGTCGGAAACGGCGTCGGAGCCGTCCTTCATCGCCTCGGTCTCGCGGTTGGGCGACGCGACCGAGCCGGAATCGAGGTGATCGCGGCCGATGACGACCGGCGCCTTGAGCTCGCCCTTGGCCACCATCTCGTTGAAGGCGAGACCCAGTCGATGGCGATCGCCAAGGCCGACCCAGCAGATGCGCGCCGGCAGGCCCTGGAAGGCAATGCGCTCGCGCGCCATGTCCAGCCAGTTGTGCAGATGGGTGTTGCCGGGGGTCAGTTCGCGCACCTTGGCGTCGGTCTTGTAGATATCCTCCGGATCGCCCGACAGCGCCGCCCAGCGGAACGGGCCGATGCCGCGGCAGAACAGCGGGCGGATATAGGCCGGCACGAAGCCGGGGAAGGCAAAGGCGTTCTCGAAGCCCTCTTCCTTGGCAACCTGGCGGATGTTGTTGCCGTAGTCCAGCGTCGGCACGCCGGCGTTCCAGAACGCGACCATCGCCTCGACATGCTCGCGCATCGACGCGCGCGCCGCCTTCTCGACCGCCTTCGGATCCGAGACGCGCTTCTCGCGCCACTCGGCCATTGTCCAGCCCTTCGGCAGATAACCGTTCACCGGATCGTGCGCCGAGGTCTGGTCTGTGACCATGTCGGGGCGGATGCCGCGCCTGTACATTTCCGGCACGATCTCCGCCGCATTGCCGAGCAGGCCGACCGACTTCGCCTCGCCGGCCTTCGTCCAGCGCTCGATCTTCTCCAGCGCCTCGTCCAGCGTCTCGGCCTTCTCGTCGACATAGCGGGTGCGCAAACGGAAATCGATCGAGTCCGGGTTGCATTCGATGGCGAGGCAGCAGGCGCCGGCCATGACGGCGGCCAGCGGCTGGGCGCCGCCCATGCCGCCGAGGCCGGCTGTCAGGATCCACTTGCCCTTGAGGTTGCCGCCATAGTGCTGGCGGCCGGCCTCAACGAAGGTCTCGTAGGTGCCCTGGACGATGCCTTGCGTGCCGATATAGATCCAGGAGCCGGCCGTCATCTGGCCGTACATCATCAGGCCCTTCTTATCGAGCTCGTTGAACTTCTCCCAGTTCGCCCAGTGCGGCACGATGTTGGAGTTGGCGATCAGCACGCGCGGCGCATCGGCATGCGTGCGGAACACGCCGACCGGCTTGCCGGACTGCACCAGCAGCGTCTCGTCGTCGCCGAGCGTCTTCAGCGAGGCGGCGATGCGGTCGAAATCGTTCCAGGTGCGCGCGGCACGGCCGATGCCGCCATAGACGACCAGCTCGTTGGGGTTTTCAGCGACGTCGGGATCGAGATTGTTCATCAGCATGCGCAGCGGCGCCTCGGTCAGCCAGCTGCGGGCATTGAGCTCGGCGCCGCGCGGGCTGCGGATTTCGCGGATATTGTGACGAGGATTGGTCATCATTGTCCCTTTCGAGTAAGGCGGCGCGTCAGCGCCCGGCCCAGTCAATGGCGGTTTCGAGAATGGTCTTCAGCGTGCCGCGGATCGGCGCCGCGTATTCGGGGTCGTAGGGCACCGGCCAGTTGTCCGGCGCGCCTCTGCCTTCGGGCTCATGCATGTAGCCGCGGTTGGAAAGCTCCATCTGCAGCGCATGGACGCCGTTTTGCGGGTGGCCGAAATTGCGCGTGATCCAGCCGCCCTTGAAGCGGCCGTTGACTACCCAGGTCTGACCGGTACCAGCCATGATCTCGGCAACCTTGGCCTGCAGCGCGGGATCGGTGCTTTTGCCGTCATTGGTGCCAAGGTTGAACACCGGCAGCGTGCCCCCGAACAGGCGCGGCAGCACCGAGCGGATCGAGTGGCAGTCGTAGAGGACGATTCTTCCGTGCATGCCGTGCAGCCGGTCGATCTCGGCCTGCAGGGCGGCATGGTAAGGCTTGAAGTAGGTCTCGCGGCGCTCGTCGATTTCCGAAGGCGTCGGCTCCTCGCCCATATGGTAGAGGGGATCGCCGTCGAAGGTCTCGGTCGGGCAAAGGCCAGTCGTCGCCTGGCCGGGATAGAGCGAGACGCCGGACGGGTCGCGATTGACGTCGATGACTGTGCGTGAGATCGCGGTGTGCACCACCGTCGCGCCGAGGTCGGCCGCAAAATCGTAGAGCTTGTCGATCCACCAGTCGCAGTCGCGGCGGCCGAGCCAGGGCGAGACCAGCCGGCTGTCGAGACCGGCAAGGTCGATGCCGGTGTGCGGGATCGAGACCAGCAAGGGTGCGGTGCCTCGGGTTACGCTGAGCCAGGAGGGCGTGGCCATCACGCCGCTCCCGCGATCGCCGGCAACGCCACGGCGCTCGCCGCACTCACCGCGGCGCCGCTGCGCACCATGGCGATGGCCTTTTCCATGTCGGGATGGAAATGGCGGTCATTGTCGAGATGCGGCACTTCGGCCCGGACCAGCTTGCGCACCGCTTCAAGCGCTTCGCTAGACGCCAGCGGCGCATGGAAATCGCAGCCTTGAGCGGCCGCCAGGAGTTCGATGCCGATGACCGCGGTCGCATTCTCGATCATGCCGAGCAGCCGGCGGGCGCCGTGCGCGGCCATCGAGACGTGGTCTTCCTGGTTGGCCGAGGTCGGGATCGAATCGACGCTTGCCGGATAGGCCTTCTGCTTGTTTTCGGAAACCAGCGCCGCCGCCGTCACCTGCGGGATCATGAAGCCGGAATTCAGTCCGGGCTTGGGCGTCAGGAAGGCCGGCATGCCGGACAGCGCCGGATCGACCAGCATGGCGATGCGGCGCTCCGACAGCGAGCCGATCTCGCAGACGGCAAGCGCGATCATGTCGGCGGCAAAGGCCACCGGCTCGGCGTGGAAATTGCCGCCGGAGAGCGCGGTGTCGTCCTCGGCGAAGATCAGCGGGTTGTCGGTGACACCATTGGCCTCGGTCTCAAGCGTGTCGGCCGCCTTGCGCAGCACATCGAGCGCGGCGCCCATCACCTGCGGCTGGCAGCGCAGGCAATACGGGTCCTGCACGCGCTCGTCGCCGACGCGGTGCGATTCACGGATGGCGCTGCCCGCCATCAAATCGCGCAGCGCGCCCGCCGTCTCGATCTGGCCGCGATGCTTCCTGAGCAGATGGATGCGCGGGTCGAAGGGCGCGTCCGAGCCCTTGGCGGCGTCCGTCGACAGCGCGCCGGCGACCAGCGCCGACTGATAGAGCGTCTCGGCCTCGAACAGGCCGGCGAGCGCGAAAGCCGTCGAGAACTGCGTGCCGTTGAGCAGCGCCAGGCCTTCCTTGGCGCCCAACGTCACCGGTTCCAGTCCGTGCGAAACGAAGGCGACCTTGGCCGGGAAGCGACCATGCGGGGTGAAGCATTCGCCGACGCCGATCATGACCGCCGTCATGTGCGACAGCGGCGCGAGATCGCCGGAGGCTCCGACCGAACCTTGCGCCGGCACCACCGGAATGACGTCGTTGGCAAGCATCGCTTCCAGCAGCGCGATGGTCTGCGGCCGCACGCCGGAGGCGCCCTGCGCGAGGCTTGCGAGCTTCAGCGCCATCATCAGCCTGGTGACGGCAACCGGCATCGGCTCGCCGACGCCGGCGGCATGCGACAGCACGATGTTGCGCTGCAGCGTTTCGAGATCGGCGGCGGGGATGCGCACGCTGGCCAGCTTGCCGAAGCCGGTGTTGATGCCATAGACCGGCTCGCCCTTGGCGACGATCCGCTCAACCGCCTCGGCGCTGGCCTTGATCCTGGGCTTGCAGGCGGCGTCCAGCTTCGGCACCGCGCCGCGATAGATGGCGCGCCAGTCGGCCAGCGTTGCGTTGCCGGGCTTCAGAACGAGTTCGGTCATTGTCCTCTCCAGATGCGGGCATGCAGCGGGTTGAAGCCCATGCGGTAAACGAGTTCGGCCGGGCGCTCGATGTTCCAGATGGCGAGGTCGGCGGACTTTCCCGCCTCGAGCGTGCCGGTCTTTTCCTGCAGGCCAAGCGCGCGCGCCGCCTCGCGGGTGACGCCGGACAGGCATTCCTCGACAGTCAGGCCGAACAGCGTCGCGGCCATGTTCATGGTGAGCAGCAGAGAGGTAAGCGGCGAGGTACCTGGATTGCTGTCCGTGGCGACCGCCATCTTCACGCCATGCCGGCGGAACAGCTCGACCGGCGGCTTCTTGGTCTCGCGGATGAAGTAATAGGCGCCGGGCAGGATCGTCGCCACGGTTCCGGCGCCGGCCATCGCCGCCGCGCCCTCGTCGTCTGTGTATTCGAGGTGGTCGGCCGACAGCGCGCCATAGCGCGCGGCAAGCGCCGCGCCATGCAGGTTTGACAACTGGTCGGCATGGAGTTTTACCGGCAGGCCAAGCGCTCTGGCCTTGTCGAAGACGCGCGCCATCTGCTCCGGCGAGAAGGCGATCCCCTCGCAGAAACCGTCGATCGCATCGGCAAGATTTTCCGCCGCGACCGCCGGCAGTATGTCCGTAGCGACGAGATCGATGAAGGCGTCCTTGTCGCCCCTGGCCTCCGGCGGCAGCGCATGGGCGGCCAGGCATGTGGTCCGGACCGTCACGCTGCGCTGATCGCCCAGGCGGCGCGCGGCGCGCAGCGACTTCTTCTCATTGTCGACATCAAGGCCATAGCCCGACTTCACCTCGATGGTGGTCACGCCTTCAGCCAGCAGCGCATCGAGGCGCGGCAGCGTCTGGGCGACCAGTTCGTCCTCGCTCGCCGCGCGAAGAGACTTCACCGAGGAGACGATGCCGCCGCCGGCCCTGGCGACCTCTTCATAGGTGGCGCCGGACAGCCGCATCTCGAACTCGTTGGCGCGGTTGCCGGCGTAGACGAGATGGGTGTGGCAGTCGATCAGGCCGGGCGTGATCCAGCGACCCTCGCAGTCGGTGATGTCAGCGCCCTGGACGAGCGCCGCAGGCATGGCGGCTTCGGATCCGGCATAGGCGATCAGGCCGTCGCGCGCGACGATCGCGCCGTTCTCGACGATGCCCAATCCCGGCGCGCCTTCGGCCATGGTCGCCAGGCGCGCATTGCGCCAAAGGTGAAGGCCCCCTGCCCGGCTTTTGATTTCTGCCGCCATCATCTTTTCCGTTTGATTAGATGGCAATTATGTATATACATATTGAGACGCACTGCAAGTCCTATTGTCATCGGAAAGCGGGATTCGGAGAAAATCGTGACGGCGATCTTCGCGGAACAGGCACTTCTGCCGGACGGCTGGAACAACAATGTCAGGATCAGGCTGGCGGGCGGCCGCGTCGCGGCGGTCGAACCGGGCGCCTCATTGCTGCCCGGCGACGAGCGCCATGCCGTCCTTGTCCCCGGCATGCCCAATCTGCACAGCCACGCCTTCCAGCGCGGCATGGCGGGGCTCGCCGAACTGCGCGGCCCCTCGGCCGACAGTTTCTGGAGCTGGCGCGAGGTGATGTACCGGTTCGCGCTGTCGATGACGCCGGACCAAGTCGAGGCGGTGGCGGCGCAGCTCTATATAGAGATGCTGGAGGCCGGCTTTTCGCGAGTCGGCGAGTTTCACTATCTCCACCACGATCGCGACGGAAAACCCTATGGCAACATCGCCGAGATGGCGGAGCGGATTGCCGCAGCGGCCGGCGCAACCGGCATCGCGCTGACGCTGTTGCCCGTGTTCTATGCTCATTCCTCTTTCGGCGGCGCGGCGCCCAATGAGGGCCAGCGGCGATTCATCAACGATGTCGAGCGGTTCGGACGCTTGCTTGAGAAAAGCCGCGAGAGCGTTCGCTCGCTCGATCAGGCCGTTGTCGGCGTCGCCCCACACAGCCTGCGCGCCGCGACGCTGGACGAACTCAATGCGGTGACCGCAATGGCGCCGGACGGCCCGATCCACATTCATATCGCAGAGCAAACAAAGGAAGTGGAAGACTGCATCGCCTGGTCGGGTGCGCGGCCGGTCGAATTCCTGCTTGGCCATGCCGAGGTGGACCGGCGCTGGTGCCTGATTCACGCCACGCACATGACCGAGACAGAGACGGTCCGCATGGGCGAGAGCGGCGCCATCGCCGGCCTCTGTCCGATCACCGAGGCCAATCTCGGCGACGGCACCTTCGCCGCGCCGCTGTTCGTCGAACATGGCGGACGCTTCGGCGTCGGCTCAGACTCCAATGTGCTCATCGGTCTGCCGGACGAGCTCAGGCAACTTGAATATTCGCAGCGCCTGGCGCACCGCGCCCGCAACGTGCTGGCAGTGGCGGGCGGCTCGACCGGCCGCGCCTTGTTCGATGCCACGCTCGATGGCGGCAGCACAGCGCTTGGCACCGGCCCGGCGCGGATCGCTGTCGGTGCCTCGGCCGATTTTGTCTCGCTCGACCAAAACCATCCTTCGCTCGCCGGCAAGACGGGCGACGCCATCCTCGATGCCTGGATCTTCGCCAACGGCACCAGCGTCGATTGCGTCTGGGTGCACGGCAAGAAGCAAGTCAGCGGCGGCAGGCATATCGGGCGCGAGGCGATCGCCGAGCGGTTCCGTGCCGTCATGACCGCGCTGTCGGCAGCCTAGCTCGTTCAACAGCCGAACCGCGACATGAGCATGATCGAGACAATGGAGGCGGAAGGAGGCGAGGCTGTCTCGCTGCACCAGCGCATCCTGTCCGACATCAGCGAGAAGATCCTGTCCGGCGCCTGGGCGCCCGGTCACAGGATCCCGTTCGAGCACGAGCTGACGACCGAGTACAATTGCTCGCGCATGACGGTGAACAAGGCGCTGTCGCAGCTGGCGAAGGCCGGGCTGATCGAACGCCGTCGCCGGTCCGGCAGTTTTGTCCGCCAGCCGCAGTCGCAGGCGGCGGTGCTGGAACTGCACGACATCCGGATCGAGGTCGAGGCGCTCGGCCTGCCCTACCGCTACGAAAGGCTGGCGCGGCTGAAGCGGCGCAGCAGCGCCGACGACCGGGCGCTGCTCGGGCTTTCCGCCCCAGGCTTGGTGCTTTCGCTGGAATGCCTGCATTTCGCCGGCCAGCGGCCCTTCGCGCACGAGCAGCGGCTGATCAATCTCGCCGCCGTCGCGGAAGCCGGCGAGGAGGAATTCCTGGGCATAGCGCCCGGCCCCTGGCTGATCGGCCGCGTGCCGTGGAGCCAAGCCGAGCACCGCATCCGCGCCACGGCCGCGGCCGACCATGTCGCCGACGCGCTCGACATCGAAACCGGCGCGCCCTGCCTGGTGGTCGAGCGCCGCACCTGGAGCGCGGAGCACCCGGTGACGCATGTGCGCTTTATCTATCCGGCTGAGAGCCACACGCTGGTGGCAAGGTTCACGCCGTCGCAGGGGTAGTGCCTCTCTACCCTCCCCCATGCGGGGAGGGTCGCTGCGCAGCAGCGGGTCGGGGGTCGGCGCAGCCCCCACCCGGACCTTCGGTCCGACCTCCCCACAAGGGGGAGGTAGAAGGCAGGCGCTAGATCGCCGCCGTAATAATAATCTCGACCAGATATTCCGGGCCGGCCAGCTTGGCCTCGCCGGTGGCGCGGGCGGGCGTGTGGCCCTGCGGCACCCACTTGTCCCATTCCGCGTTCATCTCGGCGAAGGTGCTCATGTCGGCCAGCCAGATGATGGTCTGCAGGATCTTGGTCTTGTCGGTTCCGGCCTTGGCCAGCAATTCGTCGATGGTCTTCAGGATGTCGCGGGTCTGCGAGGCGACATTGCCGCCGGGCTCGCCGACCTGGCCTGCCAGGTAGACGATGTTGCCGTGGATGACGATCTGGCTCATGCGCGGGCCAACATCGATGCGACGAATGCTCATGGGGCGTTCCTTCCTATTGTCGGTCGCGCCTCTTTAGAGTCCGCGCCGGTTTCGGGCAAGGCCGGCAGGGACGAAACCAATTGAGCCAATTGTGTGACCCCTGCCCGCTGCGTACACGGCGAGTTGACCGGCCGTGACCAAATTGCGTCGGGCCATCTTGTTGACTAATGTAATAACATCACATATCGACTTGAGCCGCCCGCACGACGGGCCGCCGCCCTTACGGACCGCCGATGACCAATGCCTGCCTGACCTTCCGCGACCTGACGCTCGGCTATGGCAGCCACCCGGCGATCCACCATCTCAACGGCACGATCCGCAAGGGATCGCTGACGGCCGTGGTCGGCGCCAACGGCTCGGGCAAGTCGACGCTGATGAAGGGCATTGTCGGCGTGCTGAAGCCGATGGAAGGCGCGGTCACCCGCGCGTCCGGCGTGCGCACCGCCTATCTGCCGCAGCAGTCGGAGCTCGACCGCTCCTTCCCGGCCCGGGTGGTCGACCTGGTTTCGCTCGGCCTGTGGCCAAAGCGCGGCCTGCTCGGCCGCTACACTAAGGAGGACCGCGAATCCGTCAGCCAGGCGCTGATGGCGGTCGGCCTCGGCGGCTTCGAGAAGCGCCCGATCGACACGCTGTCGGGCGGCCAGTTGCAGCGCACGCTGTTTGCTCGCGTGCTGTTGCAGGATGCCGACCTCATCCTGCTCGACGAGCCGTTCAACGCCGTCGACGCCAAGACCGTCGGCGACCTGATCCAGCTCATCAAGCGCTGGCATGGCGAGGAGCGCACGATCATGGTCGTCGTCCACGATCTCGATCTCGTGCGACAGAATTTCCCCGAGACCTTGCTGCTTGCCCGCCAGCCTGTTGCCTGGGGCGAGACAAAAGAGACACTGCGGCCGGAAAACCTTCTCAAGGCACGGCGCTTCCACGAGGCCTGGGAAGAGAACGCGCCCTGGTGCGAGCCGGACGACCATGACCATCATGGGCACGATCATCACGACCATGCCCACGGCCATGCGCATGATCACGACCACCAGCACGGCTCCGGACCGAGGGCCGCCTGATGGATTTCCTCTACAACCTGTTCATCGCGCCTTTCGCCGATTTCGCCTTCATGCAGCGGGCGCTGTTCGGCTCGCTGCTGCTGTCGCTCGGCGCCTGTCCGGTCGGCGTCTTCCTGATGCTACGGCGCATGAGCCTGTCGGGCGACGCCATGGCGCATGCCATCCTGCCAGGTGCCGCCGCCGGCTTCCTGCTCTACGGCCTGGAAATCCTGCCGATGACCATTGGCGGGCTGATCGCCGGCATCATCGTCGCGCTCGGCGCGGGCGCGGTCTCGCGCTTCACCATCCAGCGCGAGGACGCCTCGATGGCGGCCTTCTATCTGATCTCGCTCGCCGTCGGTGTGCTGATGGTGTCAATTCGGGGCTCCAGCGTCGATCTCATGCATGTGCTGTTCGGCACCGTGCTTGCGCTCAACAACGAGGCGCTGACGCTGATCGGCGGCATCGTGCTGGTAACTTTAGTCAGCCTTACCATCTTCTGGCGGGCGCTGGTCGCAGAATGCCTCGACCCGCTGTTCCTGCGCTCGGTGAGCCGCATGGGCAGCCCGGTGCATTTCATCTTCCTCGGCCTCGTCGTGCTCAACCTCGTTGGCGGGTTCCAGGCGCTGGGCACGCTTTTGTCGGTCGGGCTGATGATGCTGCCGGCCGCCGCTGCCCGCTTCTGGACGGTGCGGGTCGAGCCGATGTGCGTGCTGGCGGTGCTGATCGGCTTTGCCTCCTGCATCGCCGGGCTGCTCTTGTCCTACCACGCCTCGCTGCCGTCCGGCCCGGCCATCATCCTGTCGGCCGGTGTCGTCTACTTCTTCTCGATCGTGTTCGGCTCGCGCGGCGCGTTGCGCGCCCGCATCGTCCACCACCGCCACCGCACCGCCTGATCCCCAAGCAAGGAGACCCGCCCAATGCTGAAATCCTTCCGTGCCGCGCTGACCCTGAGCGTTATAACATTAACCGCTCTCGGAACATCGTCGGCCCTCGCCGCGCCGCTCAAGGTGGTTGCGAGCTTCACGGTGATTGCAGATTTCGCCAAGAATGTCGGCGGTGACCGGGTCAGCATCACCACCATCGTTGGGCCGGATGGCGACGCGCATGTCTACGAACCGAGCCCGGCCGACGCTGTCGCAATGGCCGACGCGGACGTGGTGCTGGTCAACGGCCTGCATTTCGAAGGCTTTTTGCAGCGCCTGGTCGACGCCAGCGCCACCAAGGCCGCGATCGTGACCTTGACCAAGGACGTCACCCCGATCGACTTCAAGCCGGAATTTGCTGACGCGGATGCTGCCGAAGGCGCCGGCAAGACCGTTACCGACCCGCACGCCTTCCAGTCGATCGCCAACGCCAGGATCTATGTGAAGAACATCGCCGAGGCCTTCTGCGCCGCCGACAGCGAGGGCTGCGTCGGCTACCAGACCAATGCCGCGGCTTACACCAAGAAGCTCGATGCACTGGAAGGCGAAGTGAAGGCCGCGATCCAGTCGATCCCCGAGGAGAAGCGCGTCGTCATCACCTCGCACGACGCGTTCGGCTATTTCGAGCACGAATACGGCCTGACCTTCCTGGCGCCGCAGGGCATTTCGACGGACTCCGAGCCGTCGGCCGCCGATGTCGCCAAGCTGGTCAACCAGGTCAAGCAGGACAAGGCGGCGGCGATGTTCATCGAGAACATCACCAATCCGCGGCTGATCGAGCAGATCGCCAGCGAGACCGGCATCAAGGTCGGCGGCACGCTCTATTCGGATGCGCTGTCGCAGCCCGACGGCCCGGCCTCGACCTATATCGACATGATGCACAACAACATCGCCCAGATCAAAGGCGCGATCCTCGGCAGCTGAAGTCGGCTCATCCAGCCGGATCGCGACGATCCGGCTGGATTTTCCGCCGCGAATGTCTATCTGCAAAGACGACGCCGACGGCGTGCGACGATACGCGATCGGCGGGAGCAGTTGCCGGCCGCGTCAGGGGATGGCAAGACTGCCGCCGAAGCAGATTGCGAGGACGACCATGGAATACCGAGAGATCAGCGACGACTATTCCGTCTCGGGCCAGATCCAGCCCAGCGATATCACCGCCATCAAGGAGGCCGGCTTCAAGAGCGTGATCTGCAACCGGCCGGACGACGAGCAGCCCGGCCAGCCCTCGGCCGAAAGCGTCCAGGCGGCGGCCGAGGCGGCGGGCCTCGCCTTCCGCTTCATCCCGGTCATCAGCGGCCAGATCACCTTCGAGAATGTCCAGGACCAGGCCGCGGCGCTCGACGCGCTCGAAGGCCCGGTGTTCGCCTACTGCCGCTCCGGCGCGCGCTGCACCAATCTCTATGGGCTGATTCAACAGTCGAGGGGCTAAATCGGCAGCGCGCCGGTCTCCTTCAGCGTCTCCAGCACGATAGCCGTCTTCACGTGCTGGACGGATTCATGCGGCAGGAGCACGCCGTTGACGAACTCCGACAATGATTTGAGGTCGGGCGTCACCACCTTCAATATGTAGTCCATCTCGCCGGTCAGCGCGTGCGCCTCCTGCACTTCGGGCAGCCGCGCCACCAACTCGCCGAAGCGGCGGGCATTGTCGCGATTGTGGGTGGCCAAGGTCACCGAGATGACATTGACCAGCGAAAAGCCCAGCCGATCGCGGTCGAGCACGGCGCGGTAGCCCTTGATGTAGCCGTCCTCTTCCAGCCGCTGGCGGCGGCGCGAGCATTGCGACGCCGACAGGTTCACCCGCTCCGAAAGGTCGTTGTTGGTGAGCCGCGCGTCGCCTTGCAGAAGCGCCAGTAACTTGCGATCAAATTGGTCAAGCCGCGCATCATCCACGGATTTTCCTCCATTCATGCACATTCCACGCATGACATGAGCATTTCAGGCGTTCGAATGCAAGCACCGTGCGGCCCTGAGGCGCTATCATGCGCAAAGATGGCCAGGAACGGCCGCA
Organism: Mesorhizobium sp. M4B.F.Ca.ET.214.01.1.1; assembly: GCF_004791545.1. Classification (NCBI taxonomy): domain Bacteria; kingdom Pseudomonadati; phylum Pseudomonadota; class Alphaproteobacteria; order Hyphomicrobiales; family Phyllobacteriaceae; genus Mesorhizobium; species Mesorhizobium sp. M4B.F.Ca.ET.214.01.1.1. The sequence continues at coordinate 19,112 of NZ_SRUX01000013.1, read as the reverse complement.
ACAGCTTCGGAGAACCGCCATGGGCCCCTTCCCGCACGACGCCCCGCCCGCCAGGATCAGCAAGGCGAACCCCGCCGGCACAGACGGTTTCGAATTCGTCGAGTTCGCGCATCCCGAGCCGGAAAAGCTCGCCGAACTCTTCACCCGCATGGGTTATGTCGCGGTGGCCAAGCACCGCACCAAGGACATCACGGTCTGGCGGCAGGGCGACATCAACTACGTCGTCAATGCAGAGCCCGGCTCGCATGCGATGAAGTTCGTCGATAAGCACGGACCCTGCGCAGCCTCTATGGCGTGGCGCGTGGTCGACGCGAAACACGCCTTCGAGCATGCCGTGTCGAAGGGTGCGACGCCCTATGAGGGCACCGACAAGGCGCTCGACGTGCCGGCCATCGTCGGCATTGGCGGCTCCCTGCTCTATTTCATCGAGGCCTATGGCGAGAAAGGCTCGGCCTATGACGCCGAGTTCGCATGGCTGGGCGAGCGCGATCCGAAGCCCGAGGGCGTCGGCTTCTACTTCCTCGACCATCTCACCCACAATGTCTATCGCGGCAACATGGACAAGTGGTGGGACTTCTATCGCGACCTGTTCGGCTTCAAGCAGATCCACTTCTTCGACATCGACGGCAAGATCACCGGTCTGGTCAGCCGTGCGATCACCTCGCCCTGCGGCAAGATCCGCATTCCGCTGAACGAGTCCAAGGACGAGACCAGCCAGATCGCCGAATATCTGAAGAAGTACAATGGCGAGGGCATCCAGCACATCGCGGTGGGCACCGACGCGATCTACGAGGCCACCGACAGGCTTGCTGCCAACGGCCTGAAGTTCATGCCCGGCCCGCCCGACACCTATTACGAGATGTCGCACGAGCGCGTGCACGATCACGACGAGCCGGTCGAGCGGATGAAGAAGCACGGCATCCTGATCGACGGCGAAGGCGTCGTCGACGGCGGCATGACCAAGATCCTGCTGCAGATTTTCTCGAAAACAGTGATCGGCCCGATCTTCTTCGAGTTCATCCAGCGCAAGGGCGACGAAGGTTTTGGCGAAGGCAATTTCCGCGCGCTGTTCGAGTCGATCGAGCAGGACCAGATCAAGCGCGGCGTGATCAAGCTGGACGGCAAGGCGGCGTAAGGCCCATGAGGGCGAGCGGTTCAAAGACCGAGCCGCTCGACCTCGTCCTTCCTGAGCTTCAGATCATAGTCGAGCAGAAACTCATCCAGTTGCGGCGGCGGAGCGGAAGTGCCGGCGAGCATGGCGTGCACCTGGCCGCGGTGATGGATGTCGTGCAGGAAAACATGGGCGAGGATGTCGGCGATCTTTTCAGGGATCATGCCGTCCTCGCGTCTATCGGTGATGACACGACGGTCGAGATCGGCCTCGGACAGGGCATCACAGAAGGCGATAAGTTTGCGGTCGAAGGTGATCTGCGCCACTACCAAATCGGCGACATTATCGAACGGCACGAAATCATCATAGGCGGCAGCCCCGACACCACCCTCCGTCAGAAAATCGAGATAGAGATGGTCGACAGCGAGGATGTGGTTCAGCGTGTCCTTGATTGACGGAAAGAAGCTGGTGCGCGCGGCCTCAAATTCCCCAGGCTCAAGGGACAGCACGGCGCGGTACAGGCGGTCGTTCGACCAGTGATTGTTGCGCGCCATGCGGCGCAGATGATCAAGCAGCGTCATGGGGTCCTGTCGACAAGGCCGATGCCGACCGCCAGAACGACGAAGCCGCCGACAACGATCAGCAGCAGCCGGATCATTTTCCGCCGCAGGCCTTGCGTTTCTTCATCCCGCGCGACGCTGAGATTGGTGATGGTGTGGAACATCATCGCGTTGCGCGGCACACCGGTGCGGTTGGTGAGATCAGGCGAGCGCGCCTCGATGCGGTAGCTCAGGCGGATCGCCTGGATGAAGACCGCCAGAATGGCCAGCGCCCACACGCCAAACAGCAAATAGACCGCTTCGCCTGGCATCCCCTCACCCCGCGTATTTCTCGACCTTCTGCTCGATGGCGCCGAAGATCGAATGGCCGGCCTTGTCCTTCATCTCGATGCGCACCGTGTCGCCGAAATGCAGGAACGGCGTCTTGGGCTCGCCGCTCTCGATGGTTTCGATCATGCGCAGTTCGGCGATGCAGGAATAGCCGGCGCCGCCGGCCGAGACAGGCTTGCCCGGCCCGCCGTCCAGCTTGTTGGAGACGGTGCCCGAACCGACGATGCTGCCGGCGGCGAGCGGCCGCGTTTTCGCGGCATGCACGATCAGCGCCGGGAAATCGAAGGTCATGTCGACCCCTGCGTTCGCACGGCCGAACGGCTTGCCGTTGAGATCGGCGAGCAGCGGCAGGCTGACCTTGCCGCCGTCCCAGGCGTCGCCCAACTCATCCGGCGTGACCGCAACCGGCGAGAAGGCCGAGGACGGTTTCGACTGGAAGAAGCCAAAACCCTTGGCAAGCTCGGGGCCGGTGATGGCGCGCAGTGTCACGTCGTTGACCAGCATGACCAGCCGGATCGCGTCCCGCGCGTGGTCGGGGCCGGCGCCCATCGGCACGTCGTCAATGATGACGGCGACCTCCGCCTCCATGTCGATGCCGAAGGCCTCGTCGGCCATGCGGATCGGATCGCGCGGCGGAATGAAGCTGTCCGAGCCGCCCTGGTAGATCAGCGGATCGGTCCAGAAGCTTGCCGGCATTTCTGCGCCGCGCGCTTTGCGCACCAGTTCGACATGGTTCACATAGGCCGAGCCGTCAGCCCACTGATAGGCGCGCGGCAGTGGCGAGTGGGCGTCATGCTCGTGGAAGCGCGCCGAGGGCACGGCATTGTTCTCCAGCGATTCCGCTATTGTCGCCAGATGCGGCCAAATCCGCCGCCAGTCGTCGAGCGCGGCTTGCAGCGTCGGCACCAGGAAGGAGGCGTCGGAGAACCGCGTCAAATCGCGCGAGACGACGACCAGCTTTCCATCGCGGGTCCCGTTCTTCAATGTTGCAAGCTTCATGCGGTTTCCTCTCCTTGCGCGGCTTGTTCGCCGCTTTGGTCTTTGTCTGTCGCCTGATCTTTTCCGAAAACCGGGTCCCACTTTTCGGGGTCATGCTCTAACCCCACAACAAGGCCGTCGCGGGCGATCGTCAAGTCGCCGGCCCAAGTTTTCCTGACGGCGGCGATCCAGTCGGCCTCGCCGATCGCGGCATCGTCGGCCGGGATGAGGTGGTTCAACACCAGCCGCCCGACCCCGGCATCGCTGGCGATGCGCCCTGCCTCCTCGGCGAAACTGTGGCTGGCGAGCAAATGTTCGCGCAGCCGCGCGCCATTGCCGGTCTTCGCCACCAGGCGCTCGATCCCCTCTTCCAGCATCGCTTCGTGGACGAGGATATCGGCGCCTTTGGCGAAGTCGGCCAGCGGCGGGAAGAAGGCCGTGTCGGCGGAGAACACGATGCTCCTGCCGCCATGCTCGACGCGCAGCGCAAAGCAGTCGGTCACCGGCGGATGGTCGACGCGCAACGCCGTCACCTTCAGCCCGCCCTCCTCCACAACCAGTCCCTCGCCGAACTCCTCGACCGAGACCAGATCCCTGATATCCGGCCGGCCTTCGTCGACGATGCGGATTTCGATGTCGAAATCCATCGCCTGGCAGAAGCGCTGCCAGTAGTGGCCGGTGCCGGGCGGACCGAAGATGGTCACCGGCGTGGCGAGGCCCGCCGTCCAGGCGGTGTGGATCAGCGGTCCGAGCTCCAGCAGATGGTCGGAATGGAGATGGGTGATGAAGACCAGGTCAAGCGTCTTCAGGCCGAGCCCGGCATCGGTCAGCGCGCGGGTGACGCCCAGCCCGCAATCGACGACGATAGCGCGGCCGCCGATCTCGAGCAGCGAGGAACTTGGCCACGGCCCACCCGGCCGGATCGCCGGGCCGCCCTTGGACCCGAGCAGAACGAGGCGGTCCAGACTCAAGACCAGTCGCCCTCGGGCGTGCCGTTGAAGCGTTTCTTCAGCCCGGCCCAGCAGTCGATGTAGTTGTCCTGCCTGGTTTCGACCTCGGCGGCGTAGCGGGTCAGCATCTGCGGGAATCGGGTCTCGAACATAAAGGCCATGGTGTTGTCGAGCTTGACCGGTTTCAGCTCCGTGCGCGAGGCCTTTTCGAAGCCAGTCGCGTCAGGCCCGTGGGCCAGCATCAGATTGTGCAGGCTGATGCCGCCGGGGACGAAGCCTTCCTCCTTGGCGTCGTACTGGCCGTGGATCAGACCCATGAACTCGCTCATGATGTTGCGATGGTACCAGGGCGGACGGAACGTATCCTCGGCCACCAGCCAGCGCGGCGGGAAGATGACGAAGTCGATGTTGGCGGTGCCTTCCTCGCCGCTCGGCGCCGTCAGCACGGTGAAGATCGACGGATCCGGATGGTCGAACAGGATGGCGCCGACGGGCGAAAACGTCGCCAGATCATATTTGTAGGGCGCGTAGTTGCCGTGCCAGGCGACGACGTCGAGCGGCGAATGGCCGATCTCGGTGACATGGAAGGAGCCGCACCATTTGACGATCAGCCGGCACGGTGTCTCCCTGTCCTCGAACCAGGCGCAGGGCGTCTTGAAGTCGCGCGGATTGGCGAGGCAATTGGCGCCGATCGGCCCGCGATCGGGCATGGTCAGCTTGGCGCCGTAGTTCTCGCAGACATAGCCGCGCACCTCGGCATCGGCGAGCTCGACCTTGAAGACGAGGCCGCGCGGCAGCACGGCGATCTCGCCGGGTCTGAGCTCGATGACCCCCATCTCGGTGACGAAGCGCAAGGCGCCGACCTGCGGCACGACAAGCATCTCGGCGTCGGCGTTGAAGAAGTGGTCGTCGGTCATCGAGCGGTTGGCGACATAGATATGCGCCGCCATGCCGGACTGCCCGAGCACGTCGCCGGCGGTGGTGATGGTGCGCATGCCCTCGATGAAGTCGGTCGGCTCCTTCGGCATCGGCACCGGGTTCCAGCGATACTGGCCGAGCGCCAGTTCGTGGTCGCCGAGATTGGGTGCGGTCTTCCAGAGCGGATAGAGGGTGGACTTGAAGCGCCCGGTGTGGCGGACGCTCGGCCGGATCCGGTAGAGCCAGGAGCGCTCGTTGGTGCCGCGCGGCGCGGTGAAGGGCGAGCCCGAAAGCTGCTCGGCATAGAGCCCGTAGGCCGGCCGCTGCGGCGAGTTGCGCCCCTGCGGCAGCGAACCCGGCAGCGTCTCGGTCTCGAAGTCGTTGCCGAAGCCCGGCATGTAGGAAAAGCCCATCCGATCCTCCCTGATCCCGGTTCTCAGCCTCGCTAGGCGCGGCCTGCCGGCGATGTTGACCAACTTGGTTTCATTTGTAACCATCGAAAATGTAACTATCAACGGCGAACGTCGCATCCACGGTGCATCATGGAATCGGAAATCCTCGAACTCGAAAGCTTCCTGCCCTACCGGCTTTACCGGCTGGCCGATGTCGTCAGCCGCGAATTCTCGAAAATCTACCGGGATCGCCACGGCCTGACCCGGCCGGAATGGCGCACACTTTCGGGGCTCGGCCAGCATGGCACGATGACAGCGACGGCGCTCGGCGAGCAGTCGGCCATGCACAAGACCAAGGTTTCGCGAGCGGTGGCCGAACTGGAGCGGCGGCGCTGGCTGACGCGGACGGCGGACGAGCACGACCGGCGGGTGGAGCGCCTGGCGCTGACCAAGGCGGGGCTTGCCGCCTATCGCGAAATGGTGCCGCTGGCGAAGGCGTTTGAGAGGGAGTTGCTGGAGAGGCTGAGCGCGGAGGAACGGGCGGCGATTGCTAGTGGGGTGGCGGCGCTGGAGGAAGCTTTGGAAGAAAAAAGCTGATAGGCTGGCGCGAGGCCCCCCTCTCTGTCCTGCCGGACATCTCCCCCTCTTGGGGGGAGATTAGATGTCACGCCGGCTTTCGCCAATCGCCAACGTTACAGGATGAGAGCCGGCGCCGAAGCAGCCAATCTCCCCCCTTGAGGGGGAGATGTCCGGCAGGACAGAGAGGGGGGCGAAGGAACGAGACGCTTCTTTAAAGGCCGCTACCAATCCATCACAACCTTACCCGAATTGCCGCTCCGCATCGCATCGAACCCAACCTGAAAGTCGTCGATCCCGATGCGATGCGTGATCAGCCCCGACACATCGAGCGGCCCCTGCACCAGGGCGATCATCTTGTACCAGGTCTCGAACATCTCGCGGCCGTAGATGCCCTTAAGGTGCAGCATCTTGAAGATGACCTTGTTCCAGTCGATCTCGAAGCCGGTCGGCGCGATGCCGAGGATGGCGATCTTGCCGCCATTGTTCATGGTATCGATCATGTCGCGGAAGGCGGGGGCCGCGCCCGACATCTCCAGGCCGACGTCAAAGCCCTCGGTCATGCCGAGCTTCGGCATGACGTCGCGCAGCTTTTCCTTCGAGGCGTCGACGACGTGCTGGACGCCGAGCTTGCGTGCCAGGTCCAGCCGGACCGGATTGATGTCGGTGATGACGACCTTTCGCGCGCCGACGCATTGCGCCACCAGCGCGCCCATGATGCCGATCGGCCCGGCGCCGGTGACCAGCACGTCCTCGCCGACCAGATCGAAGGACAATGCGGTGTGAACCGCATTGCCCAGCGGATCGAAGATCGCCGCGATCTCGTCCGGCACGTCGTCGGGGATCGGCACGACATTGTGCTGCGGGATCGCCACGTACTCGCCGAAGGCGCCGGGGCGATTGACGCCGACGCCGAGCGTGTTGCGGCAGAGATGCCCCCTGCCCGCGCGGCAGTTGCGGCAATGGCCGCAGACGATGTGGCCCTCGCCGGACACGCGCTGGCCGAGCTTGTATTCGGTGACCGCGGCGCCGAAGTCGGCGACGGTGCCGACGAATTCATGGCCGGTCACCATCGGCACCGGTACGGTCTTTTGCGCCCACTGGTCCCAATTGTAGATGTGCACGTCGGTGCCGCAGATCGCGCTTTTCCTGACCTTGATCAGCACGTCGTTGGGGCCAATCTCCGGCACCGGCACCTCTTCCATCCAGATGCCGGGTTCGGCCTTGGCCTTCACCAGCGCCTTCATCATGTTGGACATTCTTTTGTTCCTTGATTTCTTTGATCTGGAATCGTTTTCGGCGCTCAGGAAATCACGCCGAGCTCGCGTCCCACGGCGCCAAATGCCTCAACTGCCCTGTCGATATCGGCGCTGGAATGCGCCGCCGACATCTGGGTGCGGATACGGGCTTGGCCCTTCGGCACCACCGGGAAGGAAAAGCCGATGACATAGATGCCGCGCTTCAGCATGCGTGCCGCCATCTCCTGTGCCAGAGCCGCATCGCCCAGCATCACCGGGATGATCGGATGATCGGCACCAGCCAGCGTGAAGCCAAGCTTGCCCATCTGAGACCGGAAGCGTTCCGCATTGGCATAGAGGCGCTCGCGCAAGGCGCCGCCATTGCGGATCATGTCGAACACCTTGATCGAGGCGCCGGCGATCGCCGGCATCAGCGTGTTGGAGAACAGGTAGGGCCGCGAGCGCTGGCGCAGCCAGTCGACCACCTGGGCTTTACCGGAAGTGTAGCCGCCGGAAGCACCGCCCAGCGCCTTGCCGAGCGTGCCGGTGATGATGTCCACCCTGCCCTCGACGCCACAATGCTCGGCCGAGCCGCGGCCGTTCTTGCCGACGAAGCCGACGGCGTGGCTGTCGTCGACCATGACCATGGCGTCGTATTTCTCGGCGAGATCGCAGACGCCCTTGAGGTTGGCAATGATGCCGTCCATAGAAAACACGCCGTCGGTGGCGATCAGCCGGAAGCGGCAATCCTTCGCCTCCTTCAGCCGCGCTTCGAGATCTGCCATGTCGTTGTTGGCGTAGCGAAAGCGCTTGGCCTTGGACAATCTGACACCGTCGATGATCGAGGCATGGTTCAGCGCGTCGGAGATAATGGCGTCCTCCTCGCCGAGCAGCGTCTCGAACAGGCCGCCATTGGCGTCGAAGCAGGAGCCGTAGAGGATGGTGTCGTCCATGCCGAGGAAGGACGAGATCGTCGCCTCCAGCTGCTTGTGCTCCTCCTGCGTGCCGCAGATGAAGCGCACCGAGGCCATGCCGTAGCCGTAACGGTCGAGCGCCTGCTTCGCCGCCTCGCGCAGTTCGGCGCTGTCGGCGAGGCCGAGATAGTTGTTGGCGCAGAAATTCAGCACCTTGTCGCCGCCAACCTCGATCTCAGCCGACTGCGTCGAGGTGATCACCCGCTCGGATTTGTAGAGGCCGGCCGATTTCAGCCCGGCAAGTTCATTGTCGATGTGGGAAAGGAATGCTGTGCTCATGATCCAGCCCTGTTCGGTTCGAGCCGGACTGTCGCCCCGCGCGACCGAAAAATCCACCGCAAAAGCGACGGCTTCGGTGGCGCGGCGAAAGCCGCATGGCTCCCAATTTCGGCGGCGCGAGCGTTGATGCGTTCAAATGCATCGACGCGGTGAAAGAACATGATAACCATCTCCGCAGCTTTCCCTCTCTGCCCGCGCAACCGGCCGGGCTGCTTGCCTGCCTGTTAACCCTTTCAAGTCAATGGTGTTCGCAGAACGAAACCAAGGCGGGATTCCGTCGGCGGGAGGGGTCGCCCTGAAATGTCGCAGCAGCCGGTGCAGAGCGTTTCGCGCAAGCTGATCTTGCTGATCAAGAGCGGCTACTGGCTGGCGCTGCTGATCATCGCCGCCATGGTGATGGGCTCGTTCGTGCTCTTGCAGCAGATGATGGCGGCGCAGCAGAACAACGACACGCTGATCAACATCGTCAGCATGCAGAAGGCGCTGTCGCAGCGCATCGTTTTCCTGGCCGGCGCGACCGGTGCGGCCTCGCGCGACAAGCAGCCAGCCCTCGTTGCCGCGCTCAAGCAGGCGACCGTCGAATTCGAAACCAATTACGACCTGCTCCTGGACAAGACGGGAGCCGATCCGATGTCGCCGGCGCGCTTCGATCCGAAGTCGATCGAGAACGTGCTGTTCGCCAAGCCGTTCCATCTCGACTACTTCTCGGTCGGCCTGATCGCCAATGGCAAACGCCTTATCTCCTCGTTCGAGACCAAGCTGACGACGGGCGTCGACGGCTACAAGGGCGGCGCCGACCGGGTCGATCTCGACGCTTCCGTGGCCAATGCGACGCTGTCGGGCTATGCCGCGCTCGGCCAGCGCATCAGTGCCTTCGCCGACGAGCGCTCGGGAAAGCTGCTCGATCTCCACCGCACCCTGTTCTTCGCCACCATCGGCGTCATCGTGCTGGTGGCGCTGTTCATCTTCAGGCCGATGTCGAAGGCCATCCTGCGCAAGACGCATGAGCTGGTCGACGCGCGCAACTCGATGGCCTTCATCGCCGTGCATGACGGGCTGACCGGACTGCACAACCGCACCTTCCTGACCGATCATTTCGACACACTGATCAAGGGCGCGCATCGCCGGCGCGAGCGGCTGGCGGTGATCCAGCTCGACCTCGACCGGTTCAAGCAGATCAACGACACGCTAGGCCACGCGGCCGGCGACTACGTGCTGGTCGTCACCGCGCAGCGCATGCGCGACTCCTGCCGCGCCTCGGATCTGTGCGCCCGGCTTGGCGGCGACGAATTCGTGATGATCCTCAACGGCGCCGGCGGCACCGAGGACATCAACATGCTGGCCAGGCGCATCCTGGAGCAGATCAACGAGCCGATCACCTTCCAGGGCACGACCATCCTGCCTGGCGCCAGCGCCGGCATCGCGGTCTATCCGGTCGACGCCGACAATGCGGAGGACCTGCTTGTCCACGCCGACCTTGCGCTCTACTCGGCCAAGAAGCTAGGCGGCGGCAATTTCTCGTTCTTCTCCGAGGAGTTGCGGCGCGAGCTCGACTACCGCAAGCAGCTCGAGCACGACATCCGCGCCGCCATCGCCGACAAGACGTTCGAGGTCTATTTCCAGCCGCAGGTGTCGCTGACCAGCGGCAAGATCAGCGGCATCGAGGCGCTGGTGCGCTGGAAGCACGCCTCGCGCGGCATGATCTCGCCGGGCGAGTTCATCCCGGTCGCCGAGAAATGCGGCTTCATGCCGGAGATCGGCCGCATCGTCATCACCAAGGCGATCAACGAGGCGGCGGAGTGGGACCAGGCCGGCATCGATTTCGGGCGGCTCGCCGTCAATGTCTCCGGCACCGAGCTGCGCGAGCCGGACTTCGACAAATTCCTGTTCGGAACGCTGGAGAAGGCCGGGCTGGCGCCGCAGAAACTGTCGCTGGAAATCGTCGAGTCCGTGATCCTCGACGACGAGAAGACCGGCATCGCGGCCAAGCTCAGGCACATCCGCGCCGCCGGCGTGCATCTCGAACTCGACGATTTCGGCACCGGCTATGCCTCGCTCAGCCATGTCAACCCGAACGAGATCGACCGGCTGAAGATCGACCGCCGCTTCGTCCAGAACATCAACGAGAACGGCGACAACTCCAAGATCGTGCGCGCCATCACCGAGCTTGCGCGCGGGCTGGGCATCTCGATCGTGGCGGAAGGTGCCGAGACCGAAGCCGAGCTCGATTCGCTGATGGCGATCGGCTGCGACCAGGTGCAGGGCTATTCGATCGCCTTCCCGATGCCGCAGGACAAGGCGCGCGACTGGCTGCTGGCGCGCAGCCCGAAGAAGGCGAAGCTCAAGGTGCTGCAGGGCAGCCTGGCTTAGCTCGTTCGTCGACAAACTTGACAAGGCCGGTCCGGCCATGGCGGCCTGCGGAGATCGCAAACGGATCTCGCGGATGCCCCCTCGTCTCGTTCTGTCGTTCCTGCTGCTCATCCCGTGGCGGCACTGGCAGCGGACCGCACCATCTATCTCACCTTCGACGACGGCCGCTGAACGGCACCAGCAACATCCTCGACGTGCTGCAGGCCGAGCAGCTTCCGGCGACGCTGTTCATGGTCGGCATTTATGTTGCCGGCAGAGGCGGCAAAGCCTTTAGCGGATTGAGCATCGGCACCCCGAGAGGGGCGAAATGACGCTCGTTGACGGTCAATATCGTCAAGGCATGAACTTCGGCCGTCGCGGCGATCGCAATGTCCTCGAACCCTGGCTGATGGGCCCTGGCCCGATCCAAGATAGATCCCGCCGCATGAGCGGCACGCAGATCGAAGGGGAGTATTCTTTCGTTGTAGAGATATTCGACCGCCTGCCACCACTGGCGAAGCAGAGCCGTCTTTTTCTTAGCGCCTTCGCGCTCGGCCTTCGCTATTCCCGAGGTAATTTCGGATGCCGTAACCACAGACAGGAACAGGTAGTCGCTGGCCCGATCAAGCCAATCCGCCAAGGCCGCTTGCTCGACCGTCTTGGAAGACGCCAGCGCCGAAATGATGTTGGTGTCCAGCAGGAACATCAAACGCAAAGCCCGCGTTAGAGGTCAACCGTGCGAGCTGGTTTTCGGGAGCGAGGCGGAATGTCAGCTTCTGCGCCGGGAAAAGCCGCCAGCAATCGCCCAAAGCTGGGCACCCGCGACAGCCGTTCATAGTCCTTGAATGACAGAATGACAGCCTGTTTGCGACCATGCCGCGTGATGACGGCAGGCTTTCCGGCGACCGCCTGATCGACCACCGCCGAGAGCGTCGCCTTGGCATCCTTCAATTGAATCTCTCGCATGGGCGAACTCCGCTTATGACTATTGTAGTCATATAGCACTTCTGACCGGCGGAAACAATCCGACTGATCAGCCGCCGACATTCGCCCGCAGCGCCGCCAATACCTCCGCGAACTCTGCCAGCCGCTCGTCCGGCAATCCCGCCCGCAGCCGCTTGTCGAAGGCGACAGCGGCCAATCGCAATTTCTCGAACATCGCTTCGCCGGCCTCGGTCAATGCCACCTGATGGACCCGGCGGTTTTGCGGATCGCGTCGCCGCGTCAGCAACCCCTGCGCCTCCATGGCGTTGAGATGATGCGTGAGCGTCGCACCCTGGATGCCGATCATGCCGGCGAGTTCGCGCTGGTTGGCGAGTTCCTTCGACTTGACCGAGAGCAGCGTCAGCCACACCGGCAGCGTGCCGCCGGCCTCGACCAGGGCGGCGTCAAAGGCCTGCGCCACCGCCTTGGCGGTGCGGGCAAGGTTCATTCCGACGGGCGGGCGGTCAAAGGGTGTCATGATCCGACAGTAGAACAAGGCATGGGGCGTTGGAACGCGCCATTATACATTGACATCAAATCATTCGATATCTAATTATTTGGTCGGCGGGGGGAAAGGAAGGAATGCGGTCATGCAATATGTCTACATCATCGTCATCGGCCTTCACGTCATGGCTGGCGTGTTCTGGGCCGGCACGACAATCACGCTCGCCCGCGATCCCGAGATCAAGGCTGAGCGCTTCATCCGGCCGCAACTCGGCGCATCGGGCATGGTGTTCCTGACCGGCGCGCTGCTTTGGTATTTCTTCCACGAGGGCAGCTTCGGCTCGATGGAGATCGTGCTGGCAATCGGCATCGTGGCGGCCATCGCGGCCGCCGGCGTCCTCGGCGCCATGGTGCGCCGGCCGAGCAGCCAGTTGGCCGGTGCCGATGCAGCCACCGTACCTATGCTGCGCGCAAAGATGGCCGTCGGCGAACGCATCGCCGCCTGGCTGCTGGTGCTCACCGTGCTGTGCATGGCAACCGCAAGGATGTTCTAGCCCGGAAAGAACCGCCGGGCGCCGGCGCCAAGCCGGTGTCGGGCGCGGCGCGCACCGGACCGGAGCGGCAGGTGGCTCTCCTTGCGAAGGTCCGGTGCGCGTGCCTCGCTAGAATTGCGCTGGCGGCGGCACGGCCGTCAAAGCACCTCCACCCGGGCTCCACGCAGCCTGTCGCGGCGCAATTTGAGGTAGTTGCGCACATTCGGCGCAATGCGAAAACCTTCCAACCTGCTATCCTCGAGCGCAGCCGCCCACCCCAGCGCCGCATAGCGGCTGCCATAGGCTTCGATAGTGGCAGCAAGGCTCTCGCGGCCGATGCGCCGGGCCAGAATGGCGCAGGCAGCCACCCGCGATTCAATCGACCGGCCATATTTGGGCGCGAATGCCAGCCCGCCATCCGCCATATCGTCGACATCATGCGCAAGGACGAGGAAAAGGATGTCCTCGTCGCCGGCCGGCACGCCTTGCGCCACAAGGCGCTCGGGATCCCCGGTGTCGAACTTCATCGCGCCGACCCTGGCGACAAGACCTTCCACCCGGGGTCCGAGCTTCTGCTCCAGCCACTTGCGGTGGGTCTCGCTGCGCCGGCTGGATTTGCCGTCCGGATATTGGGCGCTGTCATAGGCGGCGTGGAACATCGCGGCGACGACAAGATCGAGATCCTTGTCGAAATGCGCGACCGATGACGCGGCGCCGACGGCATGGCAAATAAAGGGTCGCCCGGTCTTGCGGTAGCGGCCATTGAACATGGCGCAGGCCACGCCGTAGGCCCTCTGGACGCGCAGGATATCTTCCACCGGGTGCCCGGCGTCGTGCAACTGGATGTAAAGCGCCGTATTGGTCTGGCGCGGAACGAACAGGTCTTGTGCGGTCAAGTAAGCCCCCGGCTGTGCGGACCCTTCAGCACAGCCTGTGCCAGCCCCGGATCGGCGACAGAAAATTGCAAATATGACAGGCCAAGTCCAGTCCGGCCATCAGCCACCGCGGCCTAGATTCTCAGGCCGAATCGGATGCCGTCGTAGATGGCGGCATGGATGTTGCGCGAGGCGACCGCGTCGCCAATCCGGAACACGATGAAGCCGCCCTCCGGATTGCGCTTGGGGAAAATATCGCCGCCGCTCACCAGCCGCACATAGTCGACCGCGCCGCCATTGTTCGACAGCGGCTTCAGCGAAAGATAGAGGTCGTCGAGCGGCGCGGTGCCATGCTCGACCACCACCTGGTCGACCCGCCGCTCGACGCGCCAGCCGTCGGCGAAGTCCGAGGCGAGCTCGGCGACGAGCTGGTTGCCCTCGCGCTGCACCGAACGCAGCCTGGTGTTGATGGTGATGGTGACGCCCTTCTCCTGGAAAGCGCGCATATAGGGCACATGGTTCAGGCCGCCCATCTCCGGCGCGAAGAAGCGCTCCGGCGAGACCAGCTCCAGCCTCGAGCCGCCATTGGCGATGAGCTCGGCAGCGCCCATGCCCTGATGGCCGCCATTGTCATCATAGAGCAGCACGCTCTCGGCCGGTTTGACGGCGCCCGCCATGATGTCCCAGCTCGAAGTGACGAGGTTATCGCCGGCCGTCAGCGGCGGATTCTGCGGCAAGCCGCCGGTGGCGACGATCACCACATCCGGCGACAGTGCCAGCACATCATCCTTCTCGGCCCAGGTATCGTAGCGGATCTCGACGCCCAGACGGTCCAGCTCCGCCAGCCGCCAGTCGATGATGCCGATCAGTTCCTTGCGGCGCGGGTTCTGCGTCGCCAGCCGCACCTGGCCGCCGGCCTGGCTGGAGGCTTCGAGCACCGTCACCTGATGGCCGCGCTCTGCCGCGACGCGCGCCGCCTCCAGGCCGCCGGCGCCGGCGCCGACCACGACCACCTTGCGCCTGGGCCCGCCGCTCTTCTTGATGATGTGCGGTATCTCGGCCTCGCGGCCGGTCGCGGCGTTGTGGATACACAGCGCCTCGCCGCCCTCGTAGATGCGGTCGAGGCAATAGGTGGCGCCGACGCAAGGCCGGATCTCATGCTCTCGGCCCTCCATCACTTTGCGCATGATGTGCGGATCGGCGATATGGGCGCGGGTCATGCCGACCATGTCGAGTTTTCCCGTCGCAATCGCGTGGCGCGCGGTCGCTACGTCGGAAATGCGTGCCGCATGGAAGGTCGGGAACTTCGTCGCCGCCCTCACCTCGCCGGCGAAATCGAGATGCGGCGAGGAGCGCATTCCGGTCACCGGGATGACCTTGGTCAGTGCTGCATCGGTCTCGATCGAGCCGCGGATGATGTTGAGGAAATCGACCTTGCCCGAGGAGGCGAGCCGCCTGGCGATCTCGACGCCCTCCTCCTTCGACAGGCCCTTCTCAAAATCCTCGTCGGCGACCATGCGGATGCCAACGACGAACTTTTCGCCGACCGCGGCGCGCACGGCGTCGAGCACCAGGTTGGTGAAGCGCAGGCGGTTGTCGAGCGAGCCGCCATATTCGTCGTCACGATGGTTGGTGGCCGGCGACCAGAAGCCGTCCATCAGGTGGCCGTAGGATTCGAACTCGATGCCGTCGAGGCCGGCCGCCTGGCAGCGCTGCGCGGCGGACGCATAGTCGGCGACGATGCGCTCGATATCCCAGTCCTCGATGGTCTTCGGAAAGGCGCGATGCGCCGGCTCGCGCACCGGCGAAGCCGACAGCACCGGCAGCCAGTCGGCCTTGTTCCAGCCGGTGCGGCGGCCGAGATGGGTGATCTGGATCATCACCTTGCAGTCGTGCTCGTGGCAGGCATCCGCGAGTTCGGCGAGCCACGACACGATGCGGTCGTCATAGACATGCAGATTGCCGAAGGCGGCCGGGCTGTCGCGCGAGACGATGGCCGACCCAGCGGTCATGGTCAGCGCCATGCCGCCCTTGGCCTTCTCGGCATGATAGAGCCGGTAGCGCTCTTTCGGCATTCCGTCCTCGGAATAAGCCGGCTCGTGGCTCGTCGACATCACCCGGTTCTTCAGCGTCAGGTGCTTGAGCTGGTAGGGCTGGAGAAGCGGGTCGTTGCTGGTCATCGTCTTCCTGCTGGTTCAAGATTGTGGTTGAGCAGCGCGCGCCGCCCAGCGTCCATTTCTCGCATCGGATCGGTCCGAAAACCGCTGCGCGCCTTTCGGTCCGGTGCTAATGAGCGGCAAAACTCAAGGAACTCGGACCCATGATCGACACCAAAAACCTCACCCAGCTCGGGGCGCACGTCGAGACGCCACAGAGCCCCGAACAGGCGGTCCTGGAGACCGTGCCGTTTACGCGCGGCGACGGGCCGCCGGCGATCGTGCGCTTCACCTGCCCGGAATTCACCTCGCTCTGCCCGGTCACCGGCCAGCCGGATTTCGCCCATATCGTCATCGACTATGCGCCCGATGCTCTGCTGGTGGAATCGAAGTCGCTGAAGCTGTTCATGACCTCGTTCCGCAACCACGGCGCCTTCCATGAAGACTGCACCGTGATGATCGGCCGCCGCATCATTGAAGCGACCAAGCCGCTCTGGCTGCGCATCGGCGGCTACTGGTTCCCGCGCGGCGGCATCCCGATCGACGTGTTCTGGCAGACCGGCGCGCCGCCCGAAGGCGCCTGGCTGCCCGACACCGGCGTGGCACCCTATCGCGGGCGCGGCTGAGCGGGATGGCGTGATCGCCCTCATTCGCACTGGTACTGGCTGAGCGCCCATTCGCCGGTGACCGACAGAAGGTCGGAGATCTTCCAGTCACCGCCGACCTTCTTCAGCTTCCATTCCAGCCGGTGCGCGTTGTTTGCGACGACGAAGGCGACGACCACCTTGGCCTCGTCGCCCCTGACCGCCTCGATGGTCTTCAGGCTGCCGTCGATCGCCGCCTTGTCGTAGTCGGCATTGTCGAGCGCCATATTGGGATCGAGGCATTCGCCCTGCCCGGAGTTGCGCAGCGCATCGCTTTTGTCGAGCACGGTTTTCGCTGGGTCGATGAAGTTCTTGCGCTCAGCCGGATCAAGCTCAAGCCCGAGATGCTCGTAGAACGGCTTCACCAGCGCCGTCGGCGAGCCCGGCAGGACCGGTGCTGCCGGCGCACTTTCCGCTTGCGGCGATGCGGCCGGCGGGGTTGCCGTGTCGTCGGAAGGCGCGTTGTCGGCCGGGGCATTTGCCGGTGGCGCGCCGAACAGGCCCTGGGCGCAGGCGCCGCTCACACCCGCCGCCAGCATCGAGATGGTCGCAAACGCCAGGACAATGCCACGCACCATGGCATTACTCCGGCGCCTTGTCGGGCATGCATTCCAGCGCGCTCAGCGTCCAGCCGCTGGTCTTGGAGGCGATGTCGGCAATCTTCCACTTGCCGTCGACCTTCTTTAGTGACCAGACCATTTCGCGTTTGGAATCATCGCCTTCCGGGAACAGGCTGAAAGTCGCCGTGACCTCGGCGCTATCGCCGTTGACGGCTTCGGCAAGCTTCAGCGTTTTCGCCAGGGTTTTCTGATCGAAGTCCTGCGCGTCGAGGCCCGGATCGAAGTCGAGGCAGGCGACCTCGTCCGGATTGTTCTTGGCGGCCTGATCGTTGAGGGCAAACAGCTTGGTCACCGGCTCGGTGAAACGGTCGCGATATTGCTCGTCGCCCTCGAACCTGACCTGCGGAACATAGAAGAACTTCACGGCGTTGGAGGCCGGGCCCGCCAGAGCGGCGGCGGGCATGGCAACGGAAAGGACGGCGGCCAGCACTATCGGTCTCATCGAGGATCTCCGGGCATCGGCAAAAATGGCAAGACGCCCCTTGCATATCGGCTTTTTTGCGGCTCATGAAGTCCCGGATCGCCGGCCTCGGGCGGCCCGCCGGATGTCGCGGAGGGTCGCAATCGCCGACGATGCTGGCCATATGCAATCGCCGCGACCGTCACTGTATTCTCAGCCTCCGAACGTCGCGACAGGCGCTTTGAGTTGGGAGCGCTCAGGCTTAACGCCGAGCCCTGGCATCTGGGGGACGCGTATATGCCCGTTTTCGATAATGATCGGGTTTGCGGGGTCCATGTGCCCTTCGATGTATTCCTGCGCGATCCAGGCCCCCTCAAAACGTCTCGGCTCGACGGTAGCGGCGAGGTGCACGCATGCCGCGGCGATGATATCCCCACCCCAGGCATCGTCGCAGCTGTGCGGCAGCGATCGTATCGCGCACAGGTCGCGGACGGTGACCATCTTGGTGAGGCCGCCAAGGCGGGTGACCTTCAGTCCGAATCCGTCCGCGATGCCTGAAGAAATTGCCTGCAGGACGGCATTCAAATCCTCGGTATTCTCGTCGAGGTAGACCGGATGGGTCACGCGTCCCTTGAGGCTCGCGACTTCCTCCATGGTGTTGCAGGGCTGTTCGAAGACGAACGGGATTGCCTGGCAGAGCCGGTCGATGTGCAGCGCCGCCGCGGTGGTGAGGCCACGATTGGCGTCGACCGCGATGCGGGCCTTGAAGCCCACCGCCTCCCATACCTTGTGCACGGTGGCGACGTCCTGTTCGATATCCCCTCCGCCTATCTTGATCTGAAGCCGTTTGTATCCGGCCTTGACCTTGTCCGCGGCAATACGCGCCGTCTCGTCGGGCGCACCGACGATAGTCGAGTAGTAGGAAGGCACACGATCGGTGAGCGCGCCGCCCAGGAGTGTTGAAACCGGCACGCCCAGCCGCTGGCCGGTGAGGTCGAGGAAGGCTATGTCCAAGGCCGCCTTGGCATAGTTGTGGCCGTTCAGCCGCTCGTCCATTCTTTTCGCGAGGCGGCGCATGGACGCGGTGTCCTCGCCGATGAGCCCGGGCGCCATTTCGGCAATTGCCGCTCGCGCACCCAGCGCGTGTTGGGGCTGGTAGACAGGGCCGACCGGGCACGTCTCACCCCAGCCTGACAGTCCATCCTCGGTGGTGACTTCAACGAGCGTGCTGTCCAGATTCTCCACGGTATCGCTGGCCATCCGGTAGGCGCCGCCTTTGACCGGCAAAAGCATCTGATAGACCTTGATCGACGCGATACGCATACGGAGATCTGCCCCCTTCGAGCCAAGCGATTTTGGCCACCCAGCCGACCTCACGCCTGACGTTCACAAACCCGGATCGCGCCGCCGTGCTCAGGCGCGCACATTGTGCTTGCGCTTCATGAAGTCTTTGGCGGTCTCGACCGCCACCGCCGCGTCGCGGCAGTAGGCGTCGGCGCCGACGGCCTTGCCGAACTCCTCGTTGAGCGGCGCGCCGCCGACCAGCACGACGTAGTCGTCGCGGATGCCCTTTTCCTTCATCGTGTCGATGACGACCTTCATGTAGGGCATGGTGGTGGTGAGCAGCGCCGACATGCCGATGATGTCGGGCTGGTGCTGCTCGATCGCCTCCAAATACTTCTCGACCGCATTGTTGATGCCGAGGTCGATGACGTCGAAGCCCGCGCCCTCCATCATCATGCCGACCAGATTCTTGCCGATGTCGTGGATGTCGCCCTTGACGGTGCCGATCACCATCTTG
>NZ_SRUX01000138.1:0-356 GCF_004791545.1 Mesorhizobium sp. M4B.F.Ca.ET.214.01.1.1 | reverse complement strand
CTTTTTAAGAAACGCAGACGAAATTATTGTGTCTAGTACTTCTATTGAAGTGATGCCAGTCGTTAAATTAGATGGTGAACAAGTAGGAGACGGAGAAGTCGGTCCAATAACGAAATCATTACAAGAAGGATTTAATAGTTATATTGACACAGATAGTTAATATTTTCCATAAAAGGATATAAAATGTAACATCTATAAAAGCTAAATTATGTTATAATGCTTACTGAGCCGATTTAAAAATTACAGAAAAATACTGTAGTAAAATGTGACTTTTTGTTTCTCATTATTGGTTGAAATAAATCTCTAAACATTATAAAATCTTCTATGAGACTTGAAATTGAGACTTGAAATTTCAT
>NZ_SRUX01000137.1:0-357 GCF_004791545.1 Mesorhizobium sp. M4B.F.Ca.ET.214.01.1.1 | reverse complement strand
GACATGGTCCGGATTGGCGAAGGCTGCCGCGCTGCGCGCGAAAGTGGCGTCGTCGAACTTCCATTGCGGGGACGCGAGCCGCCAGATCAGCCTGGCGAAGTCGTCCGTGTTTTTCGCATAGCCTGCACGGCCGCGCTCGGTGGCAAAATAGAACTGATACCACCATTGGAGCTCAACCTGCGGCGGTAGCGGCGCCACGTTGGCGGCCTGACTGCCGATCAGATATCCACTGACGGACACCATGGCCTTGCAGCGCTCCGGCCAGAGCGCGGCAACGATATTGGCGGTCCGCCCTCCCCAGTCGTAGCCCGCGACGACCGCCTTCTGAATCCCGAGGGCATCCCTCAAGGCGATGAT
>NZ_SRUX01000136.1:0-357 GCF_004791545.1 Mesorhizobium sp. M4B.F.Ca.ET.214.01.1.1 | reverse complement strand
CTCACCATCAGCTCATCGACAATTTTCTCGGCGATTCGCCTCGCATCAAGAATATGTATATTCCGCGTTTCATCCCTGTGCTCTTCGACAAAGGCGTCGATGGCGCCAGTTGGGGCAACCTGAGACGAAACCAAATAAATCTCAGTCGCCGAGGGGTGCCGCTGAACGACGTGGGCCAGGTCGTCCTTGGGTTTGTGACCGGCAAAATAAACCTTCTCTACCGAGAACTCGGCCACTGTGCTATCGTTCAACGCTGTAGCGTCCAGCGTTCCGCCGATGGGATTTCCCCTAGTGCTAACGCCGCGTTGAACCAGTTGAATATCGAGCAGTCGGACGAGAAACCGCGTACCAAAAGTC
>NZ_SRUX01000135.1:0-357 GCF_004791545.1 Mesorhizobium sp. M4B.F.Ca.ET.214.01.1.1 | reverse complement strand
GTTTGGGACAATCGTGCTAGGCAGCCAAAAGAGGATCCCGAATGGCCACAGAAGCAGCACGCAAATCGATTTTCGCCGTGAAGCCCGCGAGCCCATCACGCCTTGCGGATGGGGTCTCCGATGCAATCGCAGCGGCGCTGTTCGACGGACGCATCGCCCCTGGCGAGGCGTTGCCGCCGGAAGGCGAGATCGCCCGGGAGTTCGGCGTCTCCAAGCCGATTGCACGCGAGGCGCTGCGCCAGCTGACCAGCGCGGGCCTGGTGTCGACGCAGCAAGGCAAGGTCGCGCGCGCGAAGGCGCTCAGTGGCGAGCCGATGGACCGCATCTATGCCTATGCCGTCCGTTCAAGCCTGACGC
>NZ_SRUX01000134.1:0-357 GCF_004791545.1 Mesorhizobium sp. M4B.F.Ca.ET.214.01.1.1 | reverse complement strand
GGAGATAGATCAATGACCGGAGCACCACACCTTACATTCGATCTCGAAGCGCCTGGCGTGAGCATAGGTTTCCTCGTTGTGCCCAAAGGCGCAGGCTGCGAGGCCCTTTCGTTCCGATTTTCTGCCTAAATAGGGGCCTGTTGCGCAGTAGCGGAGGGATGTTTGAAGGGATCGGATTGCAGGGGGTTTCGCTCGTATTCTTGAGCTCTGTCGCCTTGGGTGGGGGTTGGCGGCGGTGCGGCCTCTTGCGGCCGGATTGTAGGCGCACCTATCCCGTGATGGCGGTCCATCGGCGCATGTTGAATGCGATCGCCGCCATCGTTACCTGGGCGGTCGCCTTGGCCAGAGATCGGAAGA
>NZ_SRUX01000133.1:0-358 GCF_004791545.1 Mesorhizobium sp. M4B.F.Ca.ET.214.01.1.1 | reverse complement strand
GTATTCGACCCCGAGGCTGATGGCCGTCGCGCGGCCGAGCGAGAGCACGTCGAGCGTGTGCATCAGGCGCAGCCCGATAATGGTCACCACGCCGATGATGATGGCGGAAACAGTGAGCAGCGTCGGTTCGATGGAATTGAAACTGGCGAAAAGCACATCCTGCAGCACCGTGTATTCGTTCGGATCGAGGACCCGCTGCATGAAGCCCGAAAGGCTGCGGAAAAACACGCCGAAGACGATACCGACCAAGACGAGAAGATGCAGGCTGCGTTCCGCTCCGACAAAAAGCCAGCGATAGAGCAGGGCGGAAAAGGCGACGAGCAGCCCGGTTTCCACCAGAAATTTCACTTGAGGATCG
>NZ_SRUX01000132.1:0-359 GCF_004791545.1 Mesorhizobium sp. M4B.F.Ca.ET.214.01.1.1 | reverse complement strand
GAGAACAGCAGCACCGCAAATTGAGCCAAGCCTGTTTATCTCGGTTCGTTGTTGATGCTCAGATAGGTGGGATCGAACTCGGCAAGCCTGGCAAGTTGGTCCCAGTCCAGAATGGTGACCACATGGTTCGTCCAGGTGATCACCTTGATCTTTTTCAAGCCACCGATCACCCGGTTCATGTGCACGACCGACAACCCAAGCACGTCGGCCATTTCGGCCTGTGACAGCGGTAGATGGAAGCTCATGCCGTTGGTGCGTTTCACCGCCTGCAGGCGCACGAACAATTCGCACATGAGATGGGCCAGGTGCGAGGTCTTGGAACGGCGGCCCATCGCCACGATCCATTCGCGATGAATGGC
>NZ_SRUX01000131.1:0-359 GCF_004791545.1 Mesorhizobium sp. M4B.F.Ca.ET.214.01.1.1 | reverse complement strand
CGGGCTTCCGGCCGGCTACACCACGATCGTCGGCGAACGCGGCGCGTCGCTCTCCGGCGGCCAGCGGCAGCGCCTGACCATCGCCCGCAGCCTGATGCTGCGGCCTTCGGTGCTGGTCTTCGACGATTCGACCGCGGCCATCGATGCCGGCACCGAGCAGCGCATCCGCGCGGCGATGAAGCGCTTCGCCAAGGATCGCGTGACGCTCATCATCTCGCATCGGCTGAGCTCGCTGATGCATGCCGACCAGATCCTGTTCGTGGAAGGCGGCCGGATCGTCGAGCGCGGCACGCATGAGGAGCTGCTGGCGCTCGGCGGACGCTACCGCGCGCTCTACGACCTGCAGCTCAGGCCCGACG
>NZ_SRUX01000130.1:0-359 GCF_004791545.1 Mesorhizobium sp. M4B.F.Ca.ET.214.01.1.1 | reverse complement strand
ATTACTTTATTCATTGTATCCATTTCTTGTTTCGAAAATTTTTGTAATACATAATCAAGAATCGACATGCCATTGGATGGACGATCAACACCAATACGAATGCGTTTGAATTGGTCTGTACCTAAAGCTTGAATAATCGACTTCATACCATTATGACCTCCGGCACTACCCTTTTGTCGTAAACGAATTTCCCCCTGTGGTAAATCCAAATCATCATATAGTACAAGCAAATCGTCTATATCAATGTCATAGTACTTCATCAGTGGCCCTACAGCATCACCAGACAAATTCATCATTGTCATTGGTTCTATAAACATCACTTTTTCACCAGCTAAACGTTCTATTGTATAGGCACCTTT
>NZ_SRUX01000129.1:0-360 GCF_004791545.1 Mesorhizobium sp. M4B.F.Ca.ET.214.01.1.1 | reverse complement strand
GTTGCAGCTCTTGCCAAGGCGGTCCGGGAATATATCGGGTCTCTTTTCCTGCGTTGTCCGTCGCAGCGGCCGAAACGGTTTGCTCGATTGCTCCGGCTGCCGGCTTCCGGCGCGAACGCTTGGCGCTGTAAGTCTGCCGCCTTTCCTCGGCGACTTCCAGGCCTTCTATTGCCGACAGGACTAGTGCGAGGCGGTCCTCGATTTGCTTCAAACGCCTCCAGGTGGAAAGCAGCGCAAATGAAACCAGCACACAGTATGCAAGAATGGCGGTCACCGATCCCGCCCAATTCTCGATACCGAACAGTATCAGCGCGACAGCCCCGATGAGGATCGCAATGGTACCGTAGCCCAGCAGCCGGC
>NZ_SRUX01000012.1:0-240163 GCF_004791545.1 Mesorhizobium sp. M4B.F.Ca.ET.214.01.1.1 | reverse complement strand
GTCGGCAAGCCGAAGATCGTCGCCGTCGTGGCCGTCATGCGAAAGCTGCTGACCATTCTCAACGCCATCATCCGCGACCAAAAACCATGGCAAACAGCTTGACAGCCAAGACAGTCGCTCTCCCCGTATAGTGACGGTGAGAGGGGGCTGTCATCACTGGTTTCGCGACTCGCCAGCGGTGGGAGAAGGGCGCCAACATTGCGGCCAGCCCCTTCTCCCCGTCACTATACGGGGAGAAGTGCCCGGCAGGGCCATGAGGGGCGGCGCCGACTTCGACAGTTGGTGTTCTCAGCCACAAAGTCGGAAACCATCAACTGGATTGAAGCTATTGCCCTGGAGAGAGGGCCACTTCTTGCCTCGTGCCAGTGGCTGGCGTAATGAGGCGCCGCGCCCAGGCGCCGCGACGGGGCACCATCCCGCAAATCGAGATCCGGAAGCTCCCGCGATGAACAGGAACTACATCATCCTCTTTCTGTTCAGCCTGGTGATGACCGTCAGCGGCCTCGCCAGCCTTCCGCCGATCGACCGCGACGAGTCCCGTTTCGTCCAGGCGACCAAGCAGATGGTCGAGACCGGCGACTATGTCGATATCCGTCTGCAGGACGTCACGCGCTACAAGAAGCCGATCGGCATCTACTGGCTGCAGTCGGCGGCGGTCGCGCTGAGCGGCGAGGGGGCAGCCGCGCCGATCTGGGTCTATCGCCTGGTCTCCATGCTGGGTATCGCGCTTGCCGTCGTCGGCATCGGCTGGACGGGCACGAAACTGTTCGGTGCCAATGCCGGTCTCGCCGCCGGCCTGATGATGGCGGCGATCTTCGCCACCGCCTTCGAGGGTCGCGACGCCAAGACCGACGCCATGCTGCTTGCCTGCTGCGTGGCGGCGCAGGGCGCGCTGGCGCAGGTCTATCTCGCCGCGCGCCGCAACGAGCCGGTCGCCGGCCATCTGCCGTGGATCTTCTGGATCGCGCAGGGACTTGGCATCCTCATCAAGGGCCCGGTGGCGCCGCTGTTGTCGCTGCTGACGGCCGCCGCGCTGTTCGCCTTCGATCGCGACTGGCGCTGGCTCCTCAAGCTGAAGATCCTTCGCGGCGTCGCCATCGTGCTCGCTATCGTGCTGCCCTGGATACTTCTGATCAGCTGGAAAAGCGGCGGCGCCTTTTTCCAGGAGGCGGTCGGCAAGGACATGCTGACCAAGGTAGCGCAGGGCGAGGAATCGCATGGTCTGCCGCCCGGCTTCTACATGCTGACCTATTCGCTGTTCATGTGGCCGTTCGGCCTGATCGCGGTCGGCGCCGGGCTGCAGGCGATCAACCGCTTCTGGGATGACCCGCGCCTGCGCTTCTGCCTCGCCTGGTACATCCCGTTCTGGCTGGTCTTCGAGGCGATCCCGACCAAGCTGCCGCACTATGTCATGCCGGCCTATCCCGGCATGGCGCTGCTGATCGGCTGGCTGCTGACATTGAAGCCTGAGGAGGCCGACGCACCGTTGAAGCGCTGGCAAAGCTGGCTGTGGTGGGCGACCGCTTTCGGCCTTGCTGTGGTCAGCATAGGCCTTGCCGTCGTCTGCATCGGCGCGCCGATCTATCTCGCCAGGACGTTTTCGTGGTGGAGCATTCCCTCCGCGCTCGCCGCGCTGGCAGCCGGTTACCTGGCCTTCCCGCGCAAGCTGCAGGTGCCGCTCGGCCGCATCGGTGCCATCGCCATCTGCGCCGGCATCACCTTTTCGCTGCTGTTCGGCGTCATCGCGCCATCGCTGAAGCCGATCTGGCTAAGCCCGGCGATCAAGGTCGCGGTCGACGCCAACCGGCCATGCGACACCACCGTGCTCGCCTCCGCCCAGTACCATGAGCCGAGCCTCGTCTTCCTGGTCGGAACCAGGACCGTGCTCACCGATGTCGACGGCGTCGCGAAGCACCTGCTGGCCGATCCCGCCTGCGCGATTGGACTGGCATCGGTCAAGGACGAGCAGAAGCTGAACGAATTGCTGGCGGTCCAGGGCAAATCGGCAAGCCGTCTTGCCGAGATTGACGGCCTCAACTATTCGTCGGGGGACAAGCTGGCGCTCGGCCTCTACCGGGTGGCCAAGTGAGGAATGGCGTCGGCCCGCGAATGCCCCTATAAGCTCGCGCCCAGCCATGCTCTCTAGCCCGCCCAAGCTTTACCGTCGCTCGCTCGGCAACTTCCTCGACACGATCAGCATCGTGAAGAGGCGCTTTGCTGTGCGTGCGGCACGCTATCCCGAGATTCCATGGCTGGTCTGGCTGTTTGCCTGGCTGCTGCTCGCGATGGTGGTCTTCTTAAGCCTGGACAGCGCCGCCGGCAGGATGCGCGGGATGTGGACGCCGGGCTTCGTCCATTTCACCGACTTCTTCACCGATTTCGGCCTTGGCGGCTGGTACCTCATTCCGGCAGCGCTTTGCCTCGTCGCCGCCAATCTGACGGATTGGCGAAGCCTGTCCAGGCGAACGCGGCTTTTCGTCTACAACTGGACCTGCTTCGCCTTCCTGGTGCTTTGCGCCGTCGGCCTGTCCGGCCTGGCGGTCAATCTGCTGAAATACGGCATCGGCAGGGCGCGGCCGCTTTATTTCACCGATTTCGGGGTGCTGTCGCTGCACCCGTTCGCCATGGATGCGCGCTTCGCCGGCTTTCCCTCCGGCCATGCCACGACGATGGGCGCGGTGTTCGGCGTTCTGTTGCTGCTTTTCCCGAGGCGCTGGTACCTAGCGCTGGCGGTCACGGCCAGCATTGCCTCGACACGCGTATTCGTCGGCGCCCATTATCCGAGCGACACGGTTGCCGGCTTTGGACTGGGGCTGGCTTTCGCGATCGCCACGGGGCTGGTCTTCGCCCGGCTGGGTTTCATCTTCCGCCGGCCGTCGTCGCAACGGCCGGAGCGCAAGAGGACATTCCGGCTGGGATGGCCCAACGCAGCCCGGCGCCGCGAATTGATAGCGAAGCAGAGCGGACGGCTCAGCGCCGACCACCCATAAGACGCTTTATCTCAGCCGCTTCGGCCTCGGATCGGCCAGCTCGCCCGCCAGCCTGCGGTCGAGATAGTCGGCGCATTCCTGCAGCAGAAGGTCGGCGTCATTGGCGAAGAAATGGTTGGCGCCCGGCAAGGTCTTCTGCGTGATGGTGATGCCCTTTTGGGTATGCAGCTTGTCGACCAGCGCCTGCACGTCCTTGGGCGGCGCCACCTTGTCGGCGTCGCCGTGGATGATGAGGCCCGACGACGGGCACGGCGCCAGGAACGAGAAGTCGTAGGTGTTGGGCTGCGGCGCGATCGAGATGAAGCCCTCGATCTCCGGCCGGCGCATCAGCAACTGCATGCCGATCCACGAACCGAACGAATAGCCGGCGACCCAGCAGCTCTTGGAATCCGGATGCAGCGACTGCACCCAGTCCAGCGCCGCCGCCGCGTCCGACAATTCGCCGGTGCCGTGGTCGAACTCGCCCTGACTGCGGCCGATGCCGCGGAAATTGAAGCGAAGCGTGGTGAAATCGCGCTTCTGGAACATGTAGAAGAGGTCGTAGACGATCTTGTTGTTCATCGTGCCGCCGAACTGCGGGTGCGGGTGCAGCACGATGGCGATCGGCGCGCTCTTTTCCTTGGAAGGCTGGTAGCGACCTTCCAGGCGACCGGCCGGACCGGCAAAAATGACCTCAGGCATAAAATACTCCACGTGGCAAACGAACGCGCTCAGCCCGGAACAACTCTTCCGCTGGCCCCAGCTTCTGTGGCCTTGACGCCGGGCAAGCGTCTTCTTAGAAGCTAGTTTAGAATTGTTCAAAACTGGGTGGCCGAAACCCGCTGGCTCGACCGCCCCTTTCCGCAAGCCGCGTAAATAGGACGGCTTGCCTTGCGATTTCAAGGAAATAACGCGCTACCCTTGGCGAATGGCTTTCGACGGGACCAATTGAAGGAAAATGGCCGCAACTCGCGCCTATCTCGACTACAACGCCAGCGCGCCGCTGCTTGAAGAGGCGCGCTCGGCGATGATTGCCGCGCTGGGTGCCGCCAATCCGTCCTCGGTCCACACGGAGGGCCGCGCCGCGCGCCGCCTCATCGAGGACGCAAGGCGCGACGTCGCTGCATTGGTGAATGCCAAGGCCGCGCATGTCGTGTTCACGTCGGGCGCGACCGAAGCCGCTGCGACCCTGCTGACGCCGGACTGGCAGATGGGACGCGGCACCGTCCGCATGAGCCGACTCTATGTCTCGGAGGCAGACCACCCTTGCGTTCTTAATGGTGGACGCTTCCCAGCGGCGCAGATGACCCGCATCGGCGTCGATCGAAATGGAATCGCCGATCTCGATGAACTGGCTGCGGTTCTCGCCGCGCACGACAAGAGCGACGGCCTGCCGCTGGTCGCGATCCATGCCGCCAACAATGAGACCGGCGTTATCCAGCCTGTCGAGCGCATCGCCGAAATCGTCAGGGCGGCGGGTGGCGTGCTGGTGATCGACGCCGTGCAGGCGGCCGGGCGGATTCTGATCGATATGTCAGCCGGTTACGCCGATTATCTTATCCTGTCGTCGCACAAGATCGGCGGCCCCAAGGGCGTCGGCGCCATCGTCGCCGCGGCCGATCTGATGATGCCGAAGCCATTGATCAACGGCGGCGGCCAGGAAAAGGGCCATCGCGCCGGCACCGAAAACCTCCCCGCCGTCGCTGGTTTCGGCGCGGCGGCGCGTCAGGCGCTGGCCGGTCTGCGCGACATCGATTTGGTGGCGCGGCGCCGCGACGAGATCGAGGTCCTGGTAAAAACCCTGGCGCCGGACGCGGAAATCTTCGGAAATGGCGCGCAAAGGCTTGCCAACACGACATTCTTCGCTATTCCCGGCGTCAAAGCCGAGACGGCGCAGATTGCCTTCGATCTCGCCGGCGTGGCGCTGTCGGCAGGGTCGGCCTGTTCGTCGGGCAAGGTCGGGCCGAGCCATGTGCTCAAGGCCATGGGATTTGGCGACAGCCTGGGTGCCTTGCGCGTGTCCATCGGCCACGCGACGGCGGTCGAGGATATCGAGCTGTTCCGCGCAGCACTCGCCGGCATTGCCGGGCGTCGTGCCGGCGGCGAAAAGGCCGCCTGAGCGCGACGAAAGGGAATTCGGGCCTCCGGGCCTGGTAGAGCCGTGCGTTTCAATTGGCCGGGTGAATTCCCGGTCGGGACGCACTATATGGAACTTACGCCGCCCCGGCCCGCCCATGCGTGGCCAACTGGTGGTGCCATAGTTTGAAAACTGTCGGGCCTTGACCCCGGCGTGGATGGAGAACGCTTATGCCTGCTGTGCAGGAGACGATCGATCGGGTTCGAAAGATCGACGTCGACCAGTATAAATACGGATTCCAGACAGAGATCGCGATGGACAAGGCCCCCAAGGGCCTGAGCGAAGACATCATTCGCTTCATCTCTGAAAAGAAGGGCGAGCCGGACTGGATGCTGGAATGGCGTCTGGAGGCCTATCGCCGCTGGCTGACCTTGGAAGAGCCGACCTGGGCGCGCGTCGACTATCCCAAGATCGACTTCCAGGACATTTATTACTACGCGGCGCCGAAGAGCACCCCTGGTCCGACCTCGCTCAGCGAAGTCGATCCCGAGATCCTCAAGGTTTACGAGAAGCTCGGCATCCCGCTGAAGGAGCAGGAGATTCTCGCCGGCGTGCAGAAGACGGATGCCTCGGAGCTCGAGGAAGCCAACGACAATGTCTACAAGTCGGGCCGCGTGGCAGTCGACGCCGTGTTCGATTCCGTCTCCGTCGTCACCACCTTCAAGAAGGAACTAGCCGAGGCCGGCGTCATCTTCTGCTCGATCTCGGAAGCGATCCGGGAGCATCCGGAACTGGTGAAGAAGTATCTCGGCTCGGTCGTGCCGACCTCGGATAATTTCTACGCCACGTTGAACTCGGCCGTGTTCACCGACGGGTCCTTCGTCTTCGTGCCCAAGGGCGTGCGCTGCCCAATGGAGCTCTCGACCTATTTCCGCATCAACGAGAAGAACACCGGCCAGTTCGAGCGCACGCTGATCATCGCCGAGGAGGGGGCTTATGTCTCCTACCTCGAAGGCTGCACGGCGCCGCAGCGCGACGAGAACCAACTGCACGCAGCGGTCGTCGAGCTGGTCGCGCTCGACGATGCCGAGATCAAATATTCGACGGTGCAGAACTGGTACCCCGGCGACGCCGAGGGCAAGGGCGGCATCTACAATTTCGTCACCAAGCGCGGCGACTGCCGCGGCGACCGCTCGAAGATCTCGTGGACGCAGGTCGAGACCGGTTCGGCCATCACCTGGAAATATCCGAGCTGCATCCTGCGCGGCGACGATTCCAGCGGCGAGTTCTATTCGATCGCGGTCTCGAACGGCTACCAGCAGGTCGATAGCGGCACCAAGATGATCCATCTCGGCAAGAACACGTCGAGCCGCATCATCTCCAAGGGCATCGCCGCCGGCTTCTCGCAGAACACCTATCGCGGCCAGGTCTCGGCGCACCGCAAGGCGACCAACGCCCGCAACTTCACCAACTGCGACTCGCTTCTGATCGGCGACCAGTGCGGCGCACACACTGTGCCGTACATGGAAGCCAAGAACTCGACGGCCCAGTTCGAGCACGAGGCGACGACGTCGAAGATCTCCGAGGACCAGAAGTTCTACGTCATGCAGCGTGGCATCCCCGAGGAAGAGGCGATCGCGTTGATCGTCAACGGCTTCGTCAAGGACGTCATCCAGCAGCTGCCGATGGAATTCGCCGTCGAGGCGCAGAAGCTGATTGGCATCTCGCTGGAAGGCAGCGTGGGTTGATCGGGAAGTTCGTCGAGCGGATCAAGGGCTTAATAGTCGTCGTTCTGATGCTCTTGTTGACGCTGGCTATTGGCGGTGCCGTGGTGGCCCTGATAGGCGCAATATTTGGTTTGAGTTCGGTGAAGCATGTTGGTGGTTCGATTGCCTTCCTTGGAGCAGTTGGGTTTTTTGGCTGGATGTTCGTTACCGGCGATCTTGCGGGCGCACTTCTAGGGAGATCCCGGCAAGGACCGGGCGACGAGAACAACAAGAACGCGAAAGTAGACAAGAATGCTTGAAATCAGAAACCTCCATGCCCGCATCGTCGATGACGGCACCGAGATCATCCGCGGGCTGAACCTGACGGTGCAAGCCGGCGAGGTCGCCGCCATCATGGGCCCGAACGGGTCCGGCAAGTCGACATTGTCCTATATCCTCGCCGGGCGCGAGGACTATGAGGTCACCGAGGGTGACATCCTCTACAACGGCCAGTCGATCCTCGAAATGGACCCGGCCGAGCGCGCCACCGCCGGCATCTTCCTCGCTTTCCAGTATCCGATGGAGATACCGGGCGTCGCGACCATGGAATTTCTGAAAGTGGCGATGAACGAGCAGCGCAAGGCGCGCGGCGAGGAGCCGCTGAAGATCCCGGAATTCTTGAAGCGCGTGAAGGACGCCGCCGCCTCGCTCAACATGGACATGGCGATGCTGAAGCGGCCGCTCAATGTCGGCTTCTCCGGCGGCGAGAAGAAGCGGGCCGAGATCCTGCAGATGAAGCTGCTCGAGCCAAAGCTCTGCGTGCTCGACGAGACCGATTCCGGCCTCGACATCGACGCGCTGAAGATTGTCTCCGATGGCGTCAACGCGCTGCGTTCGCCGGAGCGCGCCATCGTCGTCATCACCCACTACCAGCGCCTGCTGGAGCACATCGTGCCGGACTCGGTGCACGTGCTCTACAAGGGCCAGGTGATCAAGTCTGGCGACAAGTCGCTGGCGCTCGACCTCGAGGCCAATGGCTATGCCGGCGTGATCGGCGAAGCCGCGTGAGATGCGAGCAGGCGAGGCGAGAGCGATGAACATGCACGCACAGCCCCAGCGGACCCTGGCCGAAACGGCGCTGATCGATGCCTTCGGCGAGCGGCTTTCGCTGCTGCCGGGCGACGGCGCGGTGATGACCAAGCGCGACGACGCGATCGAGGCGATCAAGCATGGCCTGCCGACGCGGCGCGTCGAATCCTGGCACTATACCGACCTGCGCCGGCTGCTGACTTCAGTGCCGGCCTTCGAGGCCGAAGGTGCGGTGAAGGCGCTTGAGCCGGTCTTCGAGGGTTCGGCCGTGCTGCCGGTGCTGAACGGCGTCTCGAATGGGAAACTTCCCGAGATCGATGGCGTCACGGTACAGCGCCTGTTGGAGAAGCTGACCGATGGCAGCGTGGCGCCCGGGCTCGACCCCTATGGCACCGATGACGCGATCGGCGCGCTGAACACCGCCTTTGTCGCCGATGGCTATTTCGTCGACATCGCCGACGGCGCCGAACTGGCAAAGCCGATCGAGCTGCAGAACCTGCAATCCGGCGGCCAAGCGCATGTACGGCTTCTGACGCGCGTCGGCGCCGGCGCCAGGGCGACCATCGTCGAACGCCAGTCTGGCGAGGGCGCTGGCCTCGCCAGCTCCGTCAGCCAGCTCGTGCTCGGCGACGGCGCCGAGGTGACCTGGCTGATCGTGCAGGAGCAATCCGATGCCGCCACGCATCTTGCCCAGTTCAAGGCGCATATCGGCAAGGACGCGAAACTGACGCTGTTCGTTATGAATGCCGGCGGCAGGCTGGTGCGCCAGGAGGTCGTGGTGCGCACGACCGGCGAGGGCGCCGATTTCAAATTGCGCGGCATCAACCTTCTGGCCGGCGACACCCATACCGACACCACCATGGTGCTCGACCATGCCGTGCCGCACACCACCTCGACGGAAGTGATCCGCAACGTGGTGACCGGCAAGGCGCGCGGCGTCTTCCAGGGCCGCATCAACGTGCATCAATATGCGCAGAAGACCAACGCCAAGATGGCCTGCAACACGCTGCTGCTGTCGGATGACGGAGAGTTCTCGACCAAGCCCGAGCTCGAGATCTTCGCCGACGACGTCGTTTGCGGCCATGGGGCGACCGTCACCGAGATCGACCACGACCATCTGTTCTACCTGATGGCGCGCGGCATCGACGAGAAGAGCGCGCGCGGTCTGCTGGTCAAGGCCTTCGTCGCCGAAGTGATCGAGGAACTGGAAGACGAGGCGCTCGTCGAAGCGCTGGAAGCGCGGCTCGACGAGTGGTTTTTGACGCACGGGTGAAGTGGTCGAGGCGGGGCCTCGACCACTACCCCTCATCCGGCCGCTTCGCGGCCACCTTCTCCCACAAGGGGAGAAGGAAGAGTGCCAGACCTTCTCCCCCTGTGGGAGAAGGTGGATCGGCGCGAAGCGCCGAGACGGATGAGGGGTGGGTGAAGGAATGAGGCTTTGAACTTGTGATGGACCAGAAAGTCGAATCCACCCCCTACGACGTCGAGGCCATCCGCCGCGATTTCCCGATCCTGTCGCGCGAAGTCTACGGCAAGCCGCTGGTCTATCTCGACAATGGCGCCTCGGCGCAGAAGCCTAAAGCCGTGCTCGACGCCATCCAGCACGCCTATAGCCAGGAATACGCCAACGTCCATCGCGGCCTGCATTTCCTGTCGAATGCCGCGACCGACGCCTATGAGAGCGCGCGGAAGTCAGTGCAGAGGTTTCTGAACGCGCCGAGCACCGACAACATCGTCTTCACCTCCAACACCACCGCGGCGATCAACACGGTCGCGTATGGCTATGGCATGCCCAACATCGGCGAGGGCGACGAGATCGTGCTGTCGATCATGGAGCACCACTCCAACATCGTGCCGTGGCATTTCATCCGCGAGAGGCAGGGTGCCAAGCTGGTCTGGGTGCCGGTCGACGATCTCGGCGCGTTCCACATCGAGGAATTCGAAAAGCGGCTGACTGCGCGCACAAAACTCGTCGCCATCACGCAGATGTCGAATGCGCTGGGCACGGTGACTCCGATCAAGGAGATCGTGCGCATCGCGCATGCGCGTGGCATTCCCGTGCTCGTGGACGGCAGCCAGAGCGCGGTCCATATGCCGATCGACGTGCAGGACCTCGACTGCGATTTCTTCGTCTTCACCGGCCACAAGGTCTACGGCCCGTCCGGCATCGGCGTGCTTTACGGCAAGAAGGACATTCTCGCCGGCATGCGCCCGTTCATGGGCGGCGGCGAGATGATCGAGGAAGTGACCGAGGACATCGTCACCTACAACGAGCCGCCGCATCGTTTCGAGGCCGGCACGCCGCCGATCGTGCAGGCCATTGGCCTCGGGGCCGCGCTTGAATATATGGAAAAGGTCGGCCGCGATCGCATCGCCGCGCATGAGGCGGACCTCAAGGATTACGCGCACGAACGGCTGCGCGCCATCAATTCGCTGCGCATCTTCGGCGACGCGCCGGGCAAGGGCGCCATCATCTCGTTCGAATTGCAGGGCATACATGCCCATGACGTGTCGATGGTGATCGACCGGCAGGGCGTCGCGGTCCGTGCCGGCACCCATTGCGCCCAGCCGCTGTTGAAACGCTTCGGCGTGACCTCCACATGCAGGGCATCGTTCGGCATGTATAATACCAGGGCCGAAGTCGACGCTTTGGCCGAGGCGCTGGAAAAGGCGCGAAAGTTCTTCGGGTGACGACCATGGAAGATGCCAGCACCACCGCAGAGACAGCTCCGGATACGGCCGCGAACGGCGTGGTTTCGGCTTCGACGATTCCCGCCGATGAGCTGGCGCGGCTGACCGACGATATCGTCTCGGCGCTGAAGACAGTCTACGACCCGGAAATCCCCGCCGACATCTACGAGCTCGGCCTCGTCTAC
This sequence comes from Mesorhizobium sp. M4B.F.Ca.ET.214.01.1.1, assembly GCF_004791545.1. Taxonomy (NCBI): domain Bacteria; kingdom Pseudomonadati; phylum Pseudomonadota; class Alphaproteobacteria; order Hyphomicrobiales; family Phyllobacteriaceae; genus Mesorhizobium; species Mesorhizobium sp. M4B.F.Ca.ET.214.01.1.1. The sequence continues at coordinate 229,446 of NZ_SRUX01000012.1, read as the reverse complement.
AAGATCGACATCGAGGACGACCGCTCGGTCAAGATCGACATGACCCTGACCGCGCCGGGCTGCCCGGTGGCAGGCGAGATGCCGGGCTGGGTCGAGAACGCCGTCGGCGCTGTGGAAGGTGTCTCCGGCGTCGAGGTAAGCATGGTCTTCGATCCGCCATGGACGCCCGACCGCATGTCGGAAGAGGCGCAGGTCGCGGTCGGCTGGTACTAGATGTGTTGACGCAATTCCGGACGGAAAACCGCTACGCACTTTTCCTGGAATTGCTCTGGCATCGGCTTGAAAAGATTGGATGACTTGCAGCGAAGGCGAAAGTTCACCATCTTAAGGGCAGACTCATTCCGCGGGCCTTGAACCCGCGCGAACGTGGAGAATGACATGGGACGCTTCGCCGTCATCACGATGACCGAAAAGGCCGCCGACCGGGTGCGCGAGATCGTCGCCACGCGTGACAACGCGCACGGCATCCGCCTCGGCATCAAGAAGGGCGGCTGCGCCGGCATGGAATACACGGTCGACCTGGTGACCGAGCCCAACACCAAGGACGATCATATCGAGCGCGACGGCGCCCATGTCTATGTCGCGCCGGAAGCAGCGCTCTTCCTGTTCGGCACCGAGATGGATTTCGAGCAGACGACGCTGCGCACCGGCTTCACCTTCAAGAACCCGAACCAGAGCTCGGCCTGCGGCTGCGGCGAATCCGTCGAGCTGAAGCCTGCCGATCTGAAAGCGCTGGCCGAAGCGCGCTCTTCGGCCTGATCGGCCTGCCGTGCTCAGTCCGGCAGCGCGGCGACGACAACAAGCTCGATGACCAGGTCAGGTTGTGCCAGCGCGACAACGCCGATCACCTCCGATGGCGGCGGGTTGTTGTAGCTGCAGTGCTTAGGGCAATGTTCGGCGAAAAATTCGTCCATCACGTCCATGCGGAAATTGGGTGAGCTGAGGACGCCGCCGGTCGGAAACGGCCCCTTGACGTAAAACGTCACCTTGACCAGGTGGTCGAGCGAACTGCCCAGTTCCTCCAGATCGGACTTGATGTTGGCGAGGATTGCGCGCCACTGCGCGGCAGGGTCGCCAATGGCGCCTCCCTGGTGTTTCGACGGATCGTAGTCGTCGACCGTGGCCGTGTTGCCGCACAGAAACACATAGCCTTTGGCGTCGGTGACGACGGTGCCCTTGCCCCACGGCATCAGCCGGTCGCCTTTGAATTTCTTGTGCGTAGTCAGGTTCATTGTTGCCTCCTGTCGGATAGGCAATGCCTCTTCCTAATCCACCCACATGCCCGTGCGCTTGTGCCAATCGGCTATCGATTCTTCGGGATAGACGTCGAACACCTTGTCTTTCCTGCCGACCACCGGCTCGACCCAGCTCGCCTTGTATTTCAGCATCAGATGCACCTTTTCCGGCGGCATCGGCAGCTCGCTGTCGATCGCCGAGGCGAAGGGATGCACCAGATCCGGCCAGGTCGGGTCGTAGAGCCAGAGCGCCGAACCGCATTTGCGGCAGAAATTGCGCTCGCCGGTAGAAATCTCGCAATGCGGATGCTCGTCATCCTCGATCTCGGCCTGGTAGACGCCGAGGCTGCGCTTGCCCCTGATGTTCAGCGTCTCGTAGTCGGCGCCGAGATTGATGGCGAAACCGCCGCCGCCCTGCTGCTTGCGGCAGATCGAGCAGTAGCAGAGCATGAACGGTACCGGCGTGTGGCTTTCCACTTCGAAGCGGACGGCATTGCACCGGCAGGATCCTTTCAGCAGCAGCGGCATGGCAAACTCCCGTGGCTGGTCCTCAACTTGTCAGCATGGTTTTGGTTGCGGCGATGACAGGATCAGGCCGCGATGCCATGATCGCAGCATGGACAATGAACGCATAGAGGAGTTGTTCGAGAGCCTCGGCCCGATCAGCATCAGAAAACTGTTCGGCGGCAAGGGCATCTATTGCGACGGCGTCATCGTCGCCATCGTGCTGCGCGGCGAGCTGAAGCTGAAGGCCGACGAGCAAAGCGTGGCCGATTTCGAGGCCGCCGGCTGCCAGCAGTGGACCTACACCGGCTCCAGGCATGGCAAGCTGGTTGCGATGCCCTATTGGAGTGTTCCCGACAGCGCCTTCGACGACCCCGACGAGATGGCGGTCTGGGCGCGCCGCGCCTATGAGGCGGGGCTGCGGGCGGGCAAGTAGACGCTACAGCGCCTTGGCGATCCTGGCCGCCAGCCGCGCATTGTTCTCGACCAGAGCGATGTTGGTCTTGAGGCTGCGGCCGCCGGTCAGTTCGAGGATTTTCGACAGCAGGAACGGCGTCACCGCCTTGCCGGTGACGCTGAGCGCCTCCGCCGCCTTCTGCGCCGCCTGGATGTAGCCGTCCATCTCCTTGGCCGGGATCTCCGCGTTCTCCGGCACCGGGTTGGCGATCAGTATGCCGCCGCCGAGGCCCAGCGCCTGCCGTGTCCGGTAGAAATGCGCAATGTCCTCCGGCACATGCAAGGTGAGCGGGGCGCGGAACGGCGAATGCCTGGACCAGAACGCAGGCATCGTCTCGCAGCCATGGCCGACGACCGGCACGCCGCGCGTCTCCAGCACTTCCAGCGTCTTTTCGATGTCGAGGATTGCCTTGGCGCCGGCCGACACCACGATGACCGGCGTGCGCGCCAGCTCGTCGAGGTCGGCCGAGATGTCAAAGCTCTTTTCAGCGCCCTTGTGCACGCCGCCGATGCCGCCGGTGGCGAACACCTTTATCCCCGCCATATGCGCGGCGATCATCGTCGCGGCGACGGTGGTGCCGCCGGTGCGCGCCTGCGCGACGGCAAAGCCGAGATCGGCGCGCGACAGTTTCATGGCGTCGCCGGTCATCGCCAGCGATTCGCGCTCGCCGTCGGACAGGCCGATTTTGATGCGGCCGGCGACCACCGCGATCGTTGCCGGTACCGCGCCATTGTCCAGGATGATCTTCTCGACATTGGCGGCCATGGCGCCGTTGTCCGGATAGGGCATGCCATGGGTGATGATGGTGCTTTCCAGCGCCACCACCGGCCGTCCGGCGGCGAGCGCCTCCGCCACCGGCGGATGGATGTCGATGAAGGGGCGGGCGGTTTCGGGCGTCATGATGGTCTCCAATCCGGGGCGCGCGGCGCTCCGGCCGCCCTCATGCCACTTCCAGCGCCCCCGGCACAAGGGCCAGCATTTGCGCGAAGTTGGCGGCGCTGAAGGCGGGCACCGCCTCGGTGCTTTCGATGGCCAGGATGGAGGCGGCAATGCCTTCGCGCAGGGCCGCGCGCAGCGGCAGGCCATTGAGCAGAGCGGCGACCGTCGCGCCGGTCAGCGCATCGCCGGCGCCGGTGACGTCGGCGATCCTACGCGGGGCGGGCGGGGCGATGGAGAACAGGCCCTCGCCGTCGAAGCCGAGCACCGGCGCGCCGCCCGCCGTCACCACGCCGCTCCCGAGCCCGGCGCGCCGCAGCCCGCCGACCAGATCGTGGCCATTCGCATCGTCGCCCAGGCCGGCGAGGGCGCCGGCCTCGCGCCGGTTCATGAACAGCACGGCCAGGCTGCCCAGCACCGGCATCAGCCGCACCACCTTGGCCGGCGAGATGGCGATGGCGAAGACCGGCTTGCCGGCGGCTTGCGCCACCAGCCGTTCCAGCGCCGCGGACGGCAGGTTCGCGTCGCATAGGAGGGCATCGGCGGAAGCGATCGCCTCGCGCACCTTGGCGCGGCGGATCTGCTTGGGGAAGGCGAGGTCGTAGAGCGCCATGTCGGCAAAGCCGACTATCAGCTCGCCGTCGCGGTCGATCAGCGCCGTGTAGCTCGGCGTCGTGCGGTCGAGGAACACCGCCGACAGGTCGGCGATGCCGGCGCTCGCGATCGCCGTCGACACAGTCTCGGCCGCGGCGTCGCCGCCGCGCATCGACAGCAGCGAGGCCGAGACACCGCGCCTGACCAAACTGCGCAACGCGTTGAAGACGCCGCCGCCGACATCCTCGCGCATGGTGCCGGGGTTCGAGGCAGCCGGCACGTAAGGGCCTGACACCTGGCCCCGCCGGTCGATATGGGCGCCGCCCACGGCAAGGATGTTGGGGGACTTCACCATCGTGGCGTCGATACCTTTGTTGATTGTCCGGCCGCGCACACTAGGTTTCTCCGCGCCGCCCCGCAATCAACGCCGCGATTCGGGCCGGCCGGACAATGGAATCCCGCATGGCCGATTGGAAGACGCCCCCGCTGTGTGTTGTGGGACATAAATAGAACAGATCAAGATATTGATTGTTTTTCAGCAACTTGATGCCTCTTGCCAAACGAGAACAAAAAAGGTACAAAATGACAGGGATCACGGATTGTCCGGCCTTCATTGACGACCAAGGGGTGATGTATCATGGCTCAGAATACTTTGCGGCTTGTAGAGGATAAGGCAGTGGACAAATCAAAGGCTCTGGACGCGGCGCTGTCGCAAATCGAGCGCGCCTTCGGCAAGGGCTCGATCATGCGCCTCGGCGCCAACGAGCAGGTGGTCGAGATCGAAACCGTGCCGACCGGATCGCTCGGCCTCGACATCGCGCTCGGCGTCGGCGGCCTGCCGCGCGGCCGCATCATCGAGATCTACGGGCCGGAAAGCTCGGGCAAGACGACGCTGGCGCTGCACACCGTGGCGGAAGCCCAGAAGAAGGGCGGCATCTGCGCCTTCGTCGATGCCGAGCACGCGCTCGATCCGGTCTATGCCCGCAAGCTCGGTGTCGACCTCGAAAACCTGCTGATCTCGCAGCCCGACACCGGCGAGCAGGCGCTGGAAATCTGCGACACGCTGGTGCGCTCCGGCGCCATCGATGTGCTGGTGGTCGATTCGGTCGCCGCGCTGACGCCGCGCGCCGAAATCGAAGGTGAGATGGGCGATGCGCTGCCCGGCCTACAGGCCCGCCTGATGAGCCAGGCGCTGCGCAAGCTGACCGCCTCGATCTCGCGCTCCAACACCATGGTCATCTTCATCAACCAGATCCGCATGAAGATCGGCGTCATGTTCGGCTCGCCCGAGACGACGACCGGCGGCAACGCGCTGAAGTTCTACGCCTCGGTCCGCCTCGACATCCGCCGCATCGGCTCGGTCAAGGACCGCGACGAGGTCGTCGGCAACCAGACCCGCGTCAAGGTCGTCAAGAACAAGCTGGCGCCGCCCTTCAAGGTGGTCGAGTTCGACATCATGTACGGCGAGGGCGTGTCGAAGACCGGCGAGCTGGTCGACCTCGGCGTCAAGGCCGGCGTGGTCGAGAAATCCGGCGCCTGGTTCTCCTACAATTCGCAGCGTCTCGGCCAAGGCCGCGAGAACGCAAAACTGTTCCTGCGCGACAATCCCGACACAGCGCGCGAGATCGAAATGGCGCTCAGGCAGAATGCCGGGCTGATCGCTGAGAAGTTCCTCGAGAATGGCGGCTCCGAGGGCGGCGGTGACGACGGTTTCGAGGACGAAGCCGGCGCCATGTAGGTGACACAATCTCGGTTTATTAATATCTGCTTATGTAATTGAGTTCTTTAGTACTGCGTCCCGAACCGCCGGCCTTGTGCCGGCGGTTTGCGTTTCGGGCGATGCCCAGCCAGAGCCGGCAACAACCGGACTTTCCTCCAGTTCCGTGTTTCTGGACAGGCTGCGGCGTGATCGCTAAAAGGCCATGTCCATTTTGCCGTCGGCACCCCCGGCGGTTCTCTCGAAAAGGCAAGCATCCATGAGTGGCGTGAACGAGATCCGGTCGACATTCCTCGACTATTTCCGCAAGGAGGGTCACGAGGTCGTCGCGTCGAGCCCGCTGGTGCCGCGCAACGATCCGACGCTGATGTTCACCAACGCCGGCATGGTGCAGTTCAAGAACGTCTTCACCGGCCTGGAGAAGCGGTCCTATTCGCGCGCCACCACCGCCCAGAAGAGCGTGCGCGCTGGCGGCAAGCACAACGACCTCGACAATGTCGGCTACACCGCGCGTCACCTGACCTTCTTCGAGATGCTCGGCAATTTCTCCTTCGGCGACTACTTCAAGGAGCGCGCCATCGAGCTTGCCTGGAACCTGATCACCAGGGAGTTCGGGCTGAAGAAGGACAAGCTGCTGGTCACCGTCTATCACACCGACGACGAGGCGGCCGGCTACTGGAAGAAGATCGCCGGCTTCACCGACGACCGCATCATCCGCATCCCGACCTCCGACAATTTCTGGGCGATGGGCGACACCGGACCCTGCGGGCCGTGCTCGGAAATCTTCATCGACCGCGGCGAACACATCTGGGGCGGCCCTCCCGGCAGCCCGGAAGAGGACGGCGACCGGTTCCTGGAATTCTGGAACCTGGTGTTCATGCAATATGAACAGGTGACCAAGGAAGAGCGCATCGACCTGCCGCGCCCGTCGATCGACACCGGCATGGGCCTCGAGCGCATGGCGTCCATCCTGCAAGGGGTGGAGAGCGTCTTCGAGACCGACCTGTTCCGCCATCTGATCGATGCCGCGTCATCGGCGCTCGGGCGCGGTCCGGATGCGGACACCGTCGCATCGTTCCGCGTCATCGCCGACCATCTGCGGTCGTCCTGCTTCCTGGTGGCCGACGGCGTGCTGCCGTCGAATGAGGGCCGCGGCTATGTGCTGCGCCGTATCATGCGCCGCGCCATGCGCCATGCGCAGCTGCTCGGCGCCAGCGAGCCGCTGATGTGGAAATTGGTGCCGGCGCTGGTGCGCGAGATGGCCCAGGCCTATCCGGAGCTGGGGCGCGGCGAGGCGCTGATCACCGAAACGCTGAAGCTGGAAGAGACCCGCTTCCGCAAGACGCTGGCACGCGGCCTCGGGCTGCTCTCGGAGGCAACCGAGAAGCTCGGCGCCGGCGACATGCTGGATGGCGAGACGGCCTTCAAGCTCTACGACACATACGGCTTCCCGCTCGACCTGACGCAGGATGCGCTGCGCCAGCGCAGCATCTCGGTCGATCTGGCCGGGTTCACCGATGCGATGGAGCGGCAGCGGGCCGAGGCGCGCAAGAGCTGGGCTGGGTCCGGCGACGCGGCCACCGAGACGGTGTGGTTCTCGGTGCGCGAGAACACCGGCGCCACCGATTTCCTCGGCTACGAGACCGAGCAGGCGGAAGGTCTGGTCCTGGCGCTGGTCAAGGACGGCAAGACCGTCGACAGCGCCGCGCAGGGTGACACGGTTGCCGTGGTCGTCAACCAGACGCCCTTCTATGGCGAGTCCGGCGGCCAGATGGGCGACACCGGCGTGATCTCGGGCGAGGGCTTCTCGATCGAGATCACCGACACGCAAAAGAAGGCCGACGGGCTGTTCGTGCATCTCGGCCGGGTGGCGAGCGGCACGGTCAAGACCAGCGCCGCGGTCGAGCTCAAGGTCGACCATGCGCGCCGCTCCAGGTTGCGCGCCAACCATTCGGCGACGCACCTCATCCACGAGGCGCTGCGCGAGGTGCTGGGCACCCATGTCGCGCAGAAGGGCTCGCTGGTCGCGCCCGAGCGCCTGCGCTTCGACATCTCGCACAACAAGCCGATCTCGGCCGATGAGCTCGAGGAGGTCGAGCGCATGGCGAACGAGATCGTCGTGCAGAACAGCCCGGTGTCGACACGCCTGATGTCGGTCGATGACGCCATTGCCGAGGGCGCCATGGCGCTGTTCGGCGAGAAATATGGCGACGAGGTGCGCGTCGTGTCGATGGGCACCGGCCTGCATGGCGCCAAGGCGAACCGCCCCTATTCGGTCGAGCTCTGCGGCGGCACCCATGTCCGGGCGACCGGCGATATCGGCCTGGTGCGCATCGTGTCGGACAGCGCGGTCGCCGCCGGCGTGCGCCGCATCGAGGCGCTGACCGGCGAGGCGGCGCGCAAGCATCTCGACGAGCAGGACAAGCGGCTGAAGGCGATCGCTTCGACGCTGAAGATCGCGCCGGCCGATGTGGCGGCGCGTGTCGAAACACTGCTCGAAGAGCGCAAGAAGCTCGAAAAGGAGCTTAGCGAAGCGCGCAAGAAGCTGGCGCTGGGCGACCGTTCGCCGGCCGGCGTGCCGGCCGAGAACGAGACCATCGCCGGCGTCGGCTTCCTCGGCAAGGCGGTTTCCGGCGTGTCGCCGAAGGATCTGAAGCCGCTTGCCGATGCCGGCAAGAAGACGCTCGGCTCCGGCGTCGTCGTCTTCGTCGGCGCCGGCGAGGACAACAAGGCAAGTGTCGTCGTCGGCGTCACCGACGACCTGACCACCCGCTTCAGCGCCGTCGACCTGGTGCGCGTGGCGTCCGCCGCGCTTGGCGGGCAGGGTGGTGGCGGCCGGCCCGACATGGCCCAGGCCGGCGGTCCCGACGCCTCGAAGGCCGAGGACGCGATCGCGGCGGTGAAGGCGGCGCTGGAAGCGGCGTGACCTCGCTTGAGGTCGCCACGCAGTCAAGCTAGCCATCCCGGGAGCGCGAAGTGACGACACTGACCATGTACCAGGTCGACGCCTTCGCCGACCGGGCCTTCCACGGCAATCCGGCCGCCGTCCTCATCCTCGAGGACTGGCTACCGGAACATGTCATGCAGGCCATCGCCAACGAAAACAACCTTGCCGAGACCGCGTTCGCGCGGCCGAACGGCAAGGGCTGGGATTTGCGCTGGTTCACCCCGGTCCATGAAGCCGACTTCTGCGGCCACGCCACGCTGGCCACCGCCCATGTGCTGGCCCAGGAACACGATGTCGCCGGCGACATGGCCTTCGCCACACGGGTGGGCGAGCTCGGGGTTTCCAGGCGCGGCGGCGCCTACCAGCTCGATCTGCCGTGCTTTCCGCCGCAGCCCGTGGACGCCGAGCTGGCATCCGCGCTTCAGGACGTCGTTTCGGCGCGCCCGGTTGCGAGCTTCCGCAACTTCGAGAACCTGTTCGTCGAACTGGCCGACGAGACCGCCGTGCGCTGCTTTGTCCCGGACCTATCCGGGATTGCGACGTTCCACCCGCTCGGCGTGGTCGTCACCGCGCGCGGCGAGATCCATGATTTCGTGTCCCGCTACTTCGCGCCAGGCGCGGGCATTCCCGAAGATCCGGTGACCGGCTCCATCCACGCGACGCTGATACCTTATTGGTCCGAAAAGCTCGGCAAGACGGAGCTGTCGGCCTTCCAGTGCTCGCAGCGCGGCGGCCACCTGCTGTGCGAGCTGGCCGGAGACCGCGTGCGGATCACGGGCCGCGCGAAGACCTTCATGAAAGCCGAAATCTATCTGCCTGACTGAACGGCACTCGGCTCATGGTGCAGAAGCTTGAGAGCCGCCGGGCCCTCGCGAGAGACCGGCATGATCAAAGGAAGCCTTGGCCGCCCGTGTATTTCTGGCGCAGGCGCCTGTAAACCCACCTGAAATAGGGGAGGTTTCGCCTGCGGTGCACAAACACCGTTTGGCCGAACGGCGTCTCGCTCGCTGGCGCCGATGGATCGTGCCACTCCTGCGACGGGCTGCGAAAAATGGCGGCGCGCTGCTGCCTGGCAAGGGTCGTCAGCACCGATTGATCATGCCGATGCTCAACAAAACCGGGCAGGTTGGGAAGGCCGTGGATGTTCGGCATGTCGGTCAGCCGAACCTCGCTCGCCATGGCTGTCGTGAGCAGCTTGAGGAAAGCCCTCGCTTCCGGCCCGGCGCGGTAGAGCTGCATGCCGGCCCATAGCTGCGGCAGCGACCAGAACTCCTCCCGGTCGGCATCCATTTCGACAAAGCAGTCGCGCTTGGTCCAGGCGCCCTGCAGCATCCGCCCGCCCATCTTGAACAGGCATACCGGGTGCTGGCTGGAAAGCGCGATCAGAGGCGCGGGGTCGGCGATGAAGGTCAGTGCGGCGTCGCTGTAGAGGACCGGCGTGCCGTCGGGCACGCGGTTCATCATGTCCAGCGTGATGAAGGGCTTCCACAGCCAGTAGCCGGCGCCGCGCGGCGCGGCCATGATCGATGGGTATTTTCGCGCCAGGTCGACCAGCACCGGGTGGTCCGGCGTATAGAGATGACTGTCGAGGCCGAAGCGGCGCGCGCTCTTCAGCAGCAGCTTGCCGGCCTGCGACAGGTTCGGCGTCGCATAGCTGACATGGACGGCGCGCATCAGCCCGCCTGTTCGGTCCTGGCGAAGCTCGCGCGATCAGCGAAGCGCGCATACCGGTCGCTGATGTCGGCAAATCGGGCAAGCAATTCACGCCCTTCTGCGACCTTGACGAAATAGCCGATGATTGGGGCTGCATGCAGGTCGGCAAGGGTCAGTTGCGACCCCAGCAGCCACGGCCCGTCGGCCTTCAGCGCCGACAGTGTCCGCAGCACAGCCTCCGCTTGCGACAGGCCCTTGCTGATCAGGGCCTCGTCGGGCGGGTTTTGCTCCAGCCGCTCGACGGCGACATCCCAGACCATGGCGCGGTAGCCATAGGCGTCGAGCAGGCCGATGATCTGGTTCATCCTTGCCCGGCTGCGCGCCTCTTTCGGCTGCGAAGGCCTCGTCGGCATAGCGGGCGATCGCGCTCGCCTCGAACAGGCGAAAGCCGTCATGCTCGAAAGCCGGAATGCGGCCGAACGGATGATGTTCGAGATACCAGGCCGGAACGCCTTCCGGGGCAAAGACGTCGACCGGCACGAGGTCGTAGCCGATGCCTTTCTCTTCCAGCGCCAGCCGTGCGATGCGGACATAGACGCTATAGTCGGCACCGTAGAGGATTGGCTTGCTCATCGTCAGCCCCTTGCTTCCGCTCGCGTTGCTGCCCAAAAAGCGAAGGCTCCTTTCGGAGCCTTCGGCATGTCGAAATTTGGGTTCTTACCCCATGGCCTTCTGCAGGTTCTCGTCGATCTTGTCGAGGAAACCGGTGGTCGACAGCCAGGGCTGGTCGGGACCGATCAGCAGCGACAGGTCCTTGGTCATGAAGCCGGACTCCACCGTCTGGATGCAGACCTTTTCCAAGGTCTCGGCGAAGCGCTTCAACTCGGCATTGTCGTCGAGCTTGGCGCGGTGGGCGAGACCGCGCGTCCAGGCGAAGATCGAGGCGATCGAGTTGGTCGAGGTTTCCTCGCCCTTCTGGTGCTGGCGATAGTGGCGGGTGACGGTGCCGTGCGCGGCTTCCGCTTCCACGGTCTTGCCGTCTGGCGTCATCAGCACCGAGGTCATCAGGCCGAGCGAGCCGAAGCCTTGCGCCACCGTGTCCGACTGCACGTCGCCGTCATAGTTCTTGCAGGCCCAGACATAGCCGCCCGACCATTTCAGGCTGGAGGCCACCATGTCGTCGATCAGCCGGTGCTCGTACCAGAGTTTCTTCGCCTTGAACTCGGCCTCGAATTCCTTCTCGTAGACTTCCTGGAAGATGTCCTTGAAGCGGCCGTCATAGGCCTTGAGGATGGTGTTCTTGGTCGAGAGGTAGACCGGATAGTTGCGCAGCAGGCCGTAGTTCAGCGAGGCGCGGGCAAACTCGCGGATCGATTCGTCGAGATTGTACATGGCCATGGCGACGCCGGCGGCCGGCGCGTCGAACACGTCGTGCTCGATCACGGTGCCGTCCTCGCCGACGAACTTGATCGTCAGCTTGCCCTTGCCGGGATAGCGGAAGTCGGTGGCGCGGTACTGGTCGCCGAAGGCGTGGCGGCCGACGATGATCGGCTTGGTCCAGCCGGGCACCAGGCGCGGCACGTTCTTCATGATGATCGGCTCGCGGAAGATGGTGCCGCCCAGGATATTGCGGATCGTGCCGTTCGGCGACTTCCACATCTTCTTCAGCTTGAATTCCTCGACGCGCTGCTCGTCGGGGGTGATCGTCGCGCATTTCACGCCGACGCCGTATTTCTTGATGGCGTTGGCCGAGTCGATCGTCACCTGGTCGTTGGTGGCGTCGCGGTGCTCGATGCCGAGATCGTAGTAGTCGAGCTTGATGTCGAGATAGGGGTGGATCAGCTTGTCCTTGATGAACTGCCAGATGATGCGGGTCATCTCGTCGCCGTCGAGCTCGACGACCGGGTTCGCCACCTTGATCTTCGCCATGGAAAGAATGCCTCGTTGCTGGGGATCGGAACGGCCTTGCCCGCATGGCGTTCGGCCGGGGATGCCGAGCGTATATCAAAGGCTTTTTGAGCGCGCAAACGGCGATCGGCGGTGCCGCTTGATGCCATTCTTTGCGAAAGCTTCATTTTCGCCGCCGAATATGGCAGGGGTCGCCGAAATGCCGCAAACAGCAGTTCATTGACGTCCATGCCAGCCGACGAACAATCCCGAGACACCCCCATCGCAGCCGGCCCGGCGATCATACTGGTCGAGCCGCAGCTTGGCGAGAACATCGGCATGGTCGCGCGCGCCATGGCCAATTTCGGCCTTGCCGAGCTCAGGCTGGTCAATCCGCGCGATGGCTGGCCGAGCGAGAAGGCGCGCGCCGCGGCAAGCCGCGCCGACCATGTCATCGATGCGGTGCGGGTTTTCGACGATCTCGCCACGGCGGTCGCCGATCTCAATTTCGTCTTCGCCACCACGGCGCGCGAGCGCGACGGCTTCAAGGCCGTGCGCGGACCGGTCGAGGCGGGCAGGGCGCTGAGGACGCGGCAGCGTGCCGGGCTGCGAACCGGCATCCTGTTCGGCCGCGAGCGCTTCGGCCTCTACAATGAGGAAGTCGGGCTCGCCGACGAGATCGTTACCTTCCCGGTCGATCCTGGCTTCTCGTCGCTCAACATCGCCCAGGCCGTGCTTCTGATGTCCTATGAATGGATGAAGTCGGGACTGGAGGACGAAACCCAGACCAACTTCTCCGGACCGGAACTCGTGCCGGCGACCAAGGAGCAGTTGCACAGCCTGTTCACCTATCTCGAAGGCGCGCTGGAGGCGCGCGGCTATTTCCGCCCGGAAGGGAAGAAGCCGAAGATGGTCGACAATCTGCGTGCCGTGCTGACGCGCGCCGGTTTCGCCGAGCCGGAACTGAAGGTGCTAAGGGGCATCATCTCGTCGCTGGACAGATTTTCGCCGGCGATGCCGCGCGGCGATGGCTCCCCCGGCGACGATCCGAGACGGCTGCCCGCCGCTGCCGCGCGCGCCCGCAAGGCGGAAGCGGGCCAGGCGCCCAACGCCAATGGCGACGATAATGACGCGCCGCTGGGCGGCAAGGGCACAGACAATGACTGACCGGCCGATCCTGATGTTCGATTCCGGCGTCGGCGGCCTGACCGTGCTGCGCGAGGCGCGCGTGCTGATGCCCGACCGGCGCTTCGTCTATGTCGCCGACGACGCGGCCTTTCCCTTCGGCGCCTGGGAGGAGCCGGCGCTGCGCACGCACATACTCGATCTCTTCGCCAGGCTGCTCGACCGGTTTTCGCCGGCGATCTCCGTCATCGCCTGCAACACCGCCTCGACGCTGGTGATCGATGCGCTTCGCGAAAGATTTCCCGGCCATCCCTTCGTCGGCACGGTGCCGGCGGTCAAGCCGGCGGCGGAACGCACCCGCTCCGGCCTGGTCTCGGTGCTGGCGACGCCGGGCACGGTGAAGCGGCAGTACACGCGCGACCTGATCAGCAAATGGGCGCAGAAATGCCATGTCCGCCTGGTCGGCAGCGACAATCTGGCCGGACTGGCCGAGGTCTACATGCGCGAGGGCTTTGTCGACGAGGACGCCGTGCGCGCCGAGATCGCGCCCTGCTTCATCGAACGCGATGGGCAGCATACCGACATCGTCGTGCTTGCCTGCACCCACTATCCATTCCTGGTCAACCGCATGCGCAAGACCGCGCCCTGGCCGGTGGACTGGATCGATCCGGCCGAAGCGATAGCCCGCCGCGCCATGTCGTTGCTCCCGCCGGTCAACGGATCCTCGCAAGGCGAGCCCGACATTGCCGTCTTCACCTCCGGCAAGGCGGATTTCGCGGTCAGCCGGCTGATGCAGGGTTTTGGTCTGACGATCCCGTGACGGCAGGAACATCGGCTGGGCGGCTGCGTTCCCTCCCATAGTCAATTGGGAGAAACGACCATGCCTGCCACATCGAAAGCTCAGCAAAAGGCCGCCGGCGCTGCGCTGTCGGCAAAGCGCGGTGACACCAAGAAGAGCGAGCTCAAGGGCGCCTCGAAGGGAATGTACGAATCGATGAGCGAAAAGCAGCTCGAGGAATTCGCGGAGACCAGGCGCAAGGGCTTGCCCGAGAAGAAATCGAAGAGCTGATCTCGCTGCGCTTGGGAAGAAAAGCAAAAACCCGCCTGCGGGGCCGCGGGCTCTCGGTGATTGGCCCGCAGAGCCACGCACAAGCTTGACACCGCCTAAATCTCCGTTTAATCAGCGCGCCAACACCGGGCCGCAATGCCCGGTGGTTTTCTTTATGGGCGAGGCAGACGGAAGTTCGATTGTTTCTTCCTAGGCCTTGTTAACTGACGTGTCCCGTGGGTTTTCCGTCGCGTTGCGTGGAGAACCCTGTCAGGTCTCGAAAACGGAGGCCAGAGGAGGGCGCGTTTCCTTCACTCGGAGCATGAGGTTCCGGGTGTATTGTTTTGAAAGGGAATGCGATGAGCAAGCGCGAATCCGCGAAATACAAGATCGACCGCCGTCTCGGCGAGAACATCTGGGGCCGCCCGAAGTCCCCGGTCAACAAGCGTGAATACGGCCCCGGCCAGCACGGCCAGCGCCGCAAGGGCAAGCTTTCCGACTTCGGCCTGCAGCTGCGCGCCAAGCAGAAGCTGAAGGGCCACTATGGCGACGTTTCGGAAAAGCAGTTCCGCAAGGTCTATGAAGAGGCCGACCGCCGCAAGGGCGACACCTCGGAGAACCTGATCGGCCTGCTCGAGTCGCGTCTCGACGCGGTCGTCTACCGCGCCAAGTTCGTGCCGACCATTTTCGCCGCCCGCCAGTTCGTCAACCACGGCCACGTCAACGTCAACGGCAAGCGCGTCAACATCGGCTCGTATCGCTGCAAGCCGGGCGACGTCGTCGAGGTGCGCGAGAAGTCGAAGCAGCTCGTCATCGTGCTGGAATCGGTCGCTCTCGCCGAGCGCGATGTGCCTGACTATATCGAAGCCGACCACAACAAGATGACCGCCACCTTCGCGCGCATCCCCGGCCTGTCGGATGTTCCGTTCGCCGTGCAGATGGAACCGAACCTGGTCGTCGAATTCTATTCGCGCTGATCGGTTGCTTCAGCAATCCATCGAAAGGCCGCCCATTGGGCGGCCTTTTTGTTTGCCGAGCCGCCATGCCGGCGCCGCAGAAATCGATTTCGATTTCCGAGCCGATGCGCTAATCCGGGCGCCGACACTTGTCCCTGGGGCCGATGCGCCATGAATATGCTGCCAGACGTCAAATCCCTCGAGCCGGTCGGCGACGACACTGAGGGCGGCTTCCATCCCCTGTTCGCCGACGTGCCGTCCTCCGTCGAGTTCAACAAGCTGCGCAAGCGGCTCCTCAGATTGACGCGCCAGGCGATCGAGGACTTCGCCATGGTGAAGCCCGGCGAGCGCTGGCTGGTGGCGCTGTCAGGCGGCAAGGATTCCTACGGTCTGCTCGCTCTGCTACTCGACCTCAAATGGCGCGGCCTGCTGCCGGTCGAGTTGCTCGCCTGCAATCTCGACCAGGGCCAGCCGAACTTCCCGAAACACATCCTGCCGGACTACCTCAACGCCAACGGCATTGCGCATCGCATCGAATATCAGGACACCTATTCGGTGGTCACCGACAAGCTGCCCGAAGGCAGCACCTATTGTTCGCTTTGCTCGCGGCTCCGGCGCGGCCATCTCTACCGCATCGCGCGCGAGGAGGGCTGCGCCGCTCTCGTGCTGGGTCACCACCGCGAGGACATCCTCGAAACCTTCTTCATGAACCTGTTCCATGGCGGTCGCCTTGCCGCCATGCCGCCGAAACTCCTCAACGATGAGGGCGACGTCATGGTGCTGCGGCCGCTCGCCTATAACGCTGAGGCCGATCTCGAGAAATTCGCCGACGCGATGAAGTTCCCGATCATCCCCTGCGATCTCTGCGGCAGCCAGGAAGGCCTGCAGCGCAATGCCATGAAGGCGATGCTGGACGACATCGAAAAGCGCATGCCCGGCCGCAAGGACACGATGATCCGCGCCATGACGAATGTGCGGCCCTCGCATCTGCTCGACAGGAAGCTGTTCGACTTCGCCGCCCTCAACGACAGGTAAGACGATCCCCATGACATTTGACGATAGCGCCATCGACTGGCTTGCCGGTCTCCTCTCCGACGCGGCCATTGCCGAGATCATGCCGCGCTTTCGCCGGCTGGGCGAAGGCGACGTCCGCCAGAAGACATCGGCCGCCGATCTGGTGACCGAGGCCGACGTCAATGCCGAGCGGGTGATCACGGCAAGGCTGCGCGAGCGCTATCCCTCGGCCATGATCGTCGGCGAGGAAGCCTGCTCCGACAATCCGGCGCTGCTCGGCGGTCTCGGCGATGCCGAGCTCGCCTTTGTCATCGATCCGGTCGACGGCACCTTCAACTTCGCCTCCGGCGTGCCGCTGTTCGGCGTCATGCTGGGCGTTGTCGTCAAGGGCGAGACCGTCGCCGGCATCATCCATGACCCCGTCGGCAAGGACTGGCTGATCGGCGCCAAAGGCGCAGGCAGCCACATCCGCCACGCTCATGGCGCGCTGGAGAAGGTGCGCGTCGCGGCGGCCGTGCCGATCTCGCAAATGACGGGCGCCGTCTCCTGGCAATACCTGCCGGAACCCGAGCGCTCTCGGCTCGCCCGCAACCAGACCAAGGCGCTGTCGCAATTCGGCTATCGTTGCGCGGCGCACGAATACCGGCTGCTCGCCAGCGGCCACGCCCATTTCGTCGTCTACAACAAGCTGATGCCGTGGGATCACCTGGCCGGCGTGCTGATCCACCAGGAAGCGGGTGGCTACGCGGCGCGGATCGACGGCAGCGCCTATCTGCCCTCGCATATCGACGGCGGCATCCTGGTCGCCCCCGACAAGGACAGCTGGCAGGAACTGCGCCGCGAGCTTTGGGCGGAGTAGGGGCAGGAGCCGCGGCCCGATCCAAGCCGGCGGGTGCCGGAGGCTTCGCGTAGTCCGGAGAACCGCTGATGAGACCTTGGTCGGCAATCCTCGCAGCAGCCCTGGTCATCGCCGTGGTTGCGGCCCCCTGCGAAGCCGGGGCGCAGCAGCGCCGCCCTTGTCACAGTTCCGATCCCATCGACACCCTGGTGGAGATGTCGGACGCCATCTATGCCTGCTGGAAGCCACCGGCTGGAACTGCCGGCATGTCCCTGACACTGCGGTTCTCGCTTCGCCGGAACGGCACGCTCATCGGCAAGCCACGCGCCACCTATTCCGATCTGGGAACCGACCAAGCGCTGAACCGTGCTTTCGTGACGTCCATCCTCAAGGCGCTCGACGAGGCTCTGCCGCTGCCGTTTTCAGACAGCATGGGCGGAGCCGTCGCGGGGCGGATGCTTGCCCCTCGTTTCACCGCAACTGTCGAAGGTGCAAGCTAGTCTAGGGGCGGGCGCAATTCGGAAGCGTCGGTAACACGCATCAGACCGGCGGATTGTGCGGCTGGAACAACCTGCCGCGCTCTGCCAGCAGGATCATCAGCAGTGCCGCCACCGAGACGCTGCAGAAGCCGGCGGCGAGCGGTGTCACCGTGCCGTTGTAGGCCTGCCCGATCAGCGTCCCGAGAATGCCGCCGAGGAAGGTCTGCATGAAGCCGAGTATCGACGAGGCTGTGCCGGCCAGTTGCCCGAGCGGCTCCATGGCGAGTGCGTTGAAGTTCGCGCCGAGCCCGCCAAACGGAAGCATTGCGAGGGCGAAGAAGCCGACGAACAGCCAGAGCGGCATTTGCATTTCGAGCGAGACGACGAGCCAGGCCAGGCTGATGGTCAGGAAGAGCAGCAGCGCGCCCTGCGACAGCCGGCGCATGCCGACGCGGCCGACCAGACGCGAGTTGAGATAGTTCGAGAAGGCGAGCACGCCGGCGACGCCGGCGAAGATCAGCGGGAACAGTTCGCCGACGTGGAAGACGTCGAGATAGATCTGCTGCGCCGAATTGATGAAGCCGAACATGGCGCCGAAGATGAAGGTGCTGGCAAAGGCATAGCAGAGCGCGATGCGGTTGGTGAGCACGATGCGGAACCCGCCGACGATGGCGTGCACCGTCAGCGGCCGGCGGTATTCCGGATGCAGGGTTTCGGGCAGACGCAGCAGCGCCCAGGCCGATACGATCAGCGCGCCCGCCGCCATGGTGATGAAGATGACGTGCCAGGTCGCGAACAGCATGATGAACTGGCCGATGCCGGGCGCCACCACGGGAATGGCCATGAACACCATGAAGATCAGCGACATCACCTCTGCCATGCGCCGGCCCTCGAAGGTGTCGCGCACGATCGAGACGGCGATGACGCGCGTGGCAGCCGCACCGATGCCTTGCACCACCCGGCAGGCGAGCAGCGTAGCGAAGGACGGGGCGATGGCTGCGGCACCCGCCGCCAGGACATAGATCACCAGCCCGACAACCAGCGGCGCGCGCCGTCCGAAGCGGTCGGAGACCGGGCCGAACAGGAGCTGGCCACCGCCAAAACCCAGAATGTAGGCGGTGATGACATATTGCCGGTGGTTTTCATTTTCGACACCGAGCGAGGCGCCGATCTGCTGCAGCGCCGGCAGCATGATGTCGATCGCCAAAGAATTGAGCGCCATCAGCGCCGCGCAGAGCGCGATGAATTCCCAGCGCGGAATGGGCAAACTGGTTGCCGATTGCTGCGCTACTGCCTGCTTGTCCACCGCAAGATCCGATCTTCCAAACGAACCTGCGCCGGTTGACCGGCGCATCGATCCGTCTCGTTCCCGGTATCGAGAACCAAAGTGCCGAGGTGGGGGCGGCCCCGGAAGCCAGCGCCGGCGCTCAGGCGCCGGCAGGCGCGTTCAGTCAGGCAGCGCCTTTGACGCTGACGCCCTTTTCGACGAGGAACGTCTGCAGTTCGCCCGCCTGGAACATCTCGCGCACGATATCGCAACCGCCGACGAACTCGCCCTTGACGTAGAGCTGCGGGATGGTCGGCCAGTTGGAATATTCCTTGATGCCCTGGCGCAGTTCGGCCGACGTCAGCACGTTCACGCCTTTGTAGTCGGCCCCGATATAGTCGAGGATCTGAACCACCTGGCCGGAGAAGCCGCACTGCGGGAAGCCGGGCGTGCCCTTCATGAAGAGCACCACGTCGTTGCTCTTCACTTCGCTGTCGATGTAGTCGTTGATACCGCTCATGGATAATCCTTTCACGCCTGTGGGAGTCAGGCTCGAAACATAACCATCAAATAAACCCATAGGTTGACCGAAACAAGGTATTTGCCTTGCTGGCGCCGAAATGGCGCAAAAGATGGCCTGACGCTGCACCAAGTCCCTAGCTGCCAATCCTCCCGGAGCGTAATGAAAAAGCGCCATCTCGCGACGATCCTGATCGGCGTCCTGCTCGTCGCCCTGGCCGCGGCCCTTTGGCTGAGGCCGCGGGAACGCCCGCCGCTCGTCATCGGCGGACTGCCCGCTCCGTGCCGGGATTTGAGCTTCGAGGCGGTCCCCTATGTCGTCTGCGAGATCGATCTCAACTCCTATGACGTCGGCCTCTTCCACGCCGGCGCTGAAGGCAAACCCTACGGCTCGCTGGAGATGTTCGACAAGGCGATGAAGGGGCTGGGGCGGCCAGTCCTGCTTGCCATGAATGGCGGCATGTACCACGAGGACCTGACGCCGGTTGGGCTGCTTGTCGAGGATGGCAGCGAAAGAGCGCCGCTCAACCTTGCCGACGCCAAGGGCAATTTCTTCCTGAAGCCGAACGGCGTGTTTCTGATCGGCAGGGACGGCAAGGCCGCGGTGATGGAAAGCAGCGCCTATGCCGGCGCCAAACCCGATTCCGTCTTTGCCACGCAGTCGGGCCCGATGCTGGTGATCGACGGCGCGCTGCATCCTCGCTTCGACCAGAACGGCACCTCGCGCTATGTCCGCAACGGGGTTGGCGTGCGCGATGGCGGTACCGTCGTGCTGGCGATCTCGCGCTCGGAAGTCAGCCTCGGCAGCTTCGCGCGGCTGTTCCGCGACGGGCTTTCCTGTCGCAACGCGCTGTTCCTCGACGGCGTGGTCTCGGCGCTGTCGGACGGCGACAGGATGATCGTCGGCGGAAAATACCCTGCTGGCCCGATCATCGCGGTGTCGGCCAGGAAGACGGCGCAGTAACCCCCAAGAAGCCGTGAGCTTGTCTCCTCCGCCAAAGCAGCGGCCACAACAATATAGCTATAGCTAAATCTTGAAGCATCCGCTATGCTCCCCGCGATATGGAGGATGCTGGCATGAGCGAGACGAAATCCCTGCTGGAGCGCAAGTTCGATCGAAGGTTGCTTCTGGCCGGTGGCCTCGCGGCTGCAGGCGGCACGGCGGTGGTGGCGAGCGCGGCGCGCGGGCAGACAAGCCATGCCGGTCACGAGATGCCGGCGGCAGCTGCTGCCGAAGGCCAGCCGGCGCATCTGTCCGCTCATGGAGCGATGATCACGGTCGGCGAGGTCGACGACGCCCGAAACGGCTTCGACCCGGTGAAGCTGGTCAACGATTGGGAGACCGGGACGGTATCGACGCTGCCGGACGGGCGCACGCTTCGCACGTTCGAAGTCACGGCGGAAGACAAGGAGATCGAGATCGCGCCGGGCATCATGTTTCCAGCCTGGACCTATAATGGCCGGGTGCCGGGACCTTCGCTGCGCGCGACCGAAGGCGAGCGGCTGCGGATCGTCTTCCGCAACCAGGGCTCGCATCCGCATTCGATGCATTTCCACGGCATCCATGCCGCGCGCATGGACGGTGTCCCGGGCGCCGGCCTGATCGGACCGGGTGAGGAGTTCGTCTACGAGTTCGATGCCAGGCCGTTCGGCTGTCACCTCTATCACTGCCACGCGCTGCCGTTGAAGCGGCATATCCAGAAGGGCATGTACGGCGCTTTCGTCATCGATCCCGACCCGGCCCGTCATCCGGAACACGACGCGGTCGCCCGCTCGCGCCTGCTCGGCACGCCTGAGAATGCCGGCTGGCAGGAGTTCGTGATGGTCATGAACGCCTTCGACACCAATTTCGACAACGAGAACGAGGTCTACGCCGTCAACACGGTCGCCCACGCCTACGCGAAGAAGCCGATCGGGGTGCTGAAGGATAAGCCTGTCCGCATCTATCTCATCAATGTCGTCGAGTTCGACCCGATCAACTCCTTCCACCTGCACGCCAATTTCTTCGACTACTACAATCAGGGCACGACGCTCACCCCGACGCTGAAGACCGTCGATCTGATCACCCAGTGCCAGGCCGAGCGCGGCATCCTCGAGTTCCACTTCCGCGAGCACGAGCCGGGCCTCTATATGTTCCACCCCCACCAGTCGGAATTCACCGAGCTCGGCTGGTCAGGCATGTTCGACGTCGTGGAGGCTCTGTCGTGACCGATACGAGCCAGCCTTCCGCCGATACGCGTGCAGCGCGACCAGCCTGGGCCTATCTGCTCTGGATCGCGCTGCCGCTCGCCGTGCTCGGGCTGGCCATCGCATGGCTGGTCTCTTCGGATCCGCTGTCGAGCTTCCGCAACGGCGCGCCGCCAGTCGAGAACATCACCTTCGAGCGGACAATCCTTGGAAACGATGGCATTCGAATCCTCGTCCGCGCCGGCGGGTCGGAACCGATGAGGATCGCTCAGGTCCAGGTCGACGATGCCTATTGGCAGTTCACGCAGGATCCGCCGGGCCCAATCGCGCGCGGCTCGACGGCATGGATCGCCCTGCCATATCCCTGGGTGCTGGGGGAGGCGCATGCGGTCAACGTCGTGACCAGCACCGGCACCACATTCACACACGAGATCGCTGTGGCCGTCCCGACCCCAACGCGCGATTCGCTCAGCCTTGTCGCGCAGGCGGTGCTCGGCGCTTTTGTCGGCATCCTGCCCGTGGCGATCGGCTTGATGTTCTACCCCGCGCTGCGCGGCGTCGGACGCAGCGGCATGGATTTCCTCCTGTCGCTGACCGTCGGCCTGCTCGCGTTCCTGTTTGTCGATGCTCTGGAGGACGCGTTCGAACTTGCCGGCGAAGCCGCTGCCCTGTTCCAGGGGCCGACCATGATCGTGCTTGCCGCCGCCGTCAGCTTCCTGCTGTTGATGGCGGCGGGCCGGCGAAGCGGGGCGCCGACCGGTCTGGCGCTCGCCACCTTCATCGCGCTCGGCATCGGCCTGCACAATCTCGGTGAAGGGCTGGCGATCGGCGCTGCCTTCGCGTCGGGCGCGGCGGGGCTTGGCACCTTCCTGGTGCTGGGCTTCACCCTGCACAACATCACCGAGGGTATCGGCATCGCCGCCCCGATCCTGAAGCAGCGCCCGCCGCTCAGGACCTTTGCCGCGCTGACGCTGCTGGCCGGCGGCCCCGCTGTCATCGGCCTGTGGATCGGCAGCCTCGCCTATGCGCCGCAATGGTCGGCGTTGGCGCTGGCGGTCGGCGCCGGAGCGATCCTGCAGGTGATCGTCGAGCTCGTGTCGATGCAGCTTCGCCAGCGCGCCGACGGCACACGCGCACTGCTTGCGCCGGGCGCAATGGCCGGACTGGCCGCCGGCATCGGCTTCATGTACGTGACGGCGATGCTGGTGAAGATCTGAGGGGACTCAGTCCGGAACGCTGGTCTGCAGGGCGAGCGCGTGCAGCACGCCGCCCATATTGCCCTTCAGCGCGTCATAGACCATCTGGTGCTGCTGGACGCGGCTTTTGCCGCGAAAACTCTCGGCCACCACTTCAGCGGCGTAGTGATCGCCGTCGCCGGCCAGGTCGCGGATCGTCACCTTGGCGTCCGGAATGCCTTCCTTGATCAGCCGTTCGATGTCGTGCGCGTCCATTGCCATGCGGGTTTTCCCTATCAGGTACTGAGCTCATAGATATGGCCGGGACGGCGGATGCACCACTCCAAAGGCGACCAGAACGCCATCCCGAGCATAATATTATGGGTCCACGACCTCGTTTGCCATGAAGCGAGGAAACCAGGATTCGTGGGCGGCGGTCAATTCGCTCACGGGGATCGCCCGGGCCTCGCCGAGTTTCAGATCGCGGCCGCCGGTCGAGCCGATCCAGGGCGCGAAGATGCCGAGCTTACTCTGTCCCTCGCGAATGGCGTCCCATTCCTTGCTTTGCGGATCGATCGACAGCGTCAGAAGATAGCGGCCCTGGTCCTCGCCGAAGAACACCGGGATCGGATCGGTGCCGACGAGGCCCGGGATGGTGGCGCCGATGCCCGACGCCATCGCCATTTCGGCCAGCGCCACGGCAAGGCCGCCATCGGAAAGGTCGTGCGCGGCGGTGACGACGCCGGAGGCGATCAGCGCGCGGACATGGTCGCCGACGCGCTTTTCATGCTCGAGGTCGACAGGCGGCGGCGGGCCGTCGCTGCGGCCGTGGATGTCGCGCATATAGACGGACTGGCCGAGATGGCTGCCCCAGGTCGCCGGCGCGCCGACCAGCACGATCATCTGGCCTTCTCCGGCAAAGCCGATGCGCGCCATCTTCGACCAGTCGGTGATCAGCCCGACGCCACCGATGGTCGGCGTCGGCAGGATGCCGCGGCCATTGGTTTCGTTGTAGAGCGAGACATTGCCGGAAACGATCGGGAAGCCGAGCGCGCGGCAGGCATCGCCAATGCCTTTCACCGCCCCGACCAGCTGGCCCATGATCTCCGGCCGTTCCGGATTGCCGAAATTGAGGTTGTCGGTGGCCGCGAGCGGCAAGGCGCCGGTAGCCGTCAGATTGCGCCAGCATTCGGCCACCGCCTGCTTGCCGCCCTCATAGGGATCGGCCTCGCAATAGCGCGGCGTCACGTCCGATGAGAAGGCGAGCGCCTTGGTTGCGTGGCCCTCGACGCGCACCACGCCGGCGTCGCCGCCGGGAAGCTGCAGCGAATTGCCCTGGATCAGCGTGTCGTATTGCTCCCACACCCAGCGGCGCGAGGAGAGGTCCGGCCCGCCCAGCAGCTTGAGCAAGGCGTCGGCGACATCCGCCTTGGGCGCATCGTTTGCGGCGAGCGGCGCCGGCTTCTTCGCTTCGACCCAGGGCCGGTCATATTCCGGCGCCTGGTCGCCGAGATCCTTGATCGGCAGATTGGCGACCTCGTCGCCCTGGTGGATGACGCGAAAGCGCAGATCGTCCGTGGTCTTGCCGACGATGGCGAAGTCGAGACCCCATTTGTGGAAGATCGCCTCGGCCTCTTTCTCTTTCTCGGGGCGCAGCACCATCAGCATGCGCTCCTGGCTTTCCGACAGCATCATCTCATAGGCGCTCATGCGCTCCTCGCGCACCGGCACCCTGTCGAGATCGAGCTCGATGCCGAGATCGCCCTTGGCGCCCATCTCGACGGCCGAGCAGGTCAGGCCGGCGGCACCCATGTCCTGGATGGCGATGACCGCGCCGGACGCCATCAACTCCAGGCAGGCTTCCAGCAGGCATTTTTCGGTGAAGGGGTCGCCGACCTGCACGGTCGGCCGTTTCTCCTCGATCTTGTCGTCGAATTCGGCCGAGGCCATGGTGGCGCCGCCGACGCCGTCGCGCCCGGTCTTGGCGCCGAGATAGACGACCGGCAGGCCGACGCCCTTGGCCTCGGACAGGAAGATGGCATCCGTCTTGGCAAGCCCGGCTGCGAAGGCATTGACCAGGATGTTGCCGTTGTAGCGAGGATCGAAATTGACTTCGCCGCCGACCGTCGGCACGCCGAACGAATTGCCATAGCCGCCCACGCCGGAAACGACGCCGGCCACCAGGTGCCGGGTCTTGGGATGGTCCGGCGCGCCGAAGCGCAGCGCGTTCATCGCCGCCACCGGCCTTGCGCCCATGGTGAAGACGTCGCGCAATATGCCGCCGACGCCGGTCGCAGCGCCCTGATACGGCTCGATATAGGAAGGATGGTTGTGGCTCTCCATCTTGAAGACGACGCAGTCGCCGTCGCCGATGTCGACCACGCCGGCATTTTCGCCCGGTCCCTGGATCACCTGCGGTCCGGTCGTCGGCAGGGTACGCAGCCACTTCTTCGAGGATTTATACGAGCAATGCTCGTTCCACATCGCCGAGAAGATGCCGAGTTCGGTGAAGCTCGGCTCGCGCCCGACCAGATCGAGGATGCGCTGATATTCGTCGGGCTTCAGCCCGTGCGCGGCAATGAGTTCCGGGGTGATCGGCACGGAATTGGAGATGGTCATGGGCGGCGATTTTTATCCGTGGGAGAGGGGAATTCGAGTCCCCTCTTATCGCAAGCTTGAGGCCGATACACCCCATAGATTGACGAAAAACGGCGGAAAGCCACAAGGTGGCGGAGGCTGCGGGATCAGGCGTGGCCGAGCTCAGGAAAAACTGTCGTAGCCGGCGCGGCCTTCATCGAGCAGGCGCCGGATCACCGCGACGCCACCGGCGACATCCTTGTCCTGCCGCGGTTGTGAGACGCCGAAGCGCACGCCATGGAAGACCTGTTCGGAGCGGCCTGCCTTGAATTCGTCCTCATCGTCGATGAGCACGCCCTGCGCCAGGCAGGCATTCTTGAACGTGCCGGAGAGCCACGGGTCCGGCAAGGTCAGCCAGACGAAGGGGACATTGTCTCTCGCCTCGAAGTCGAAGCCTTCAAGCGTCTCGCGCACGATGGCGATGCGCGCCTGGATCTCGGCGATGCAGCGCTTGCGGATATCGCCGGCCTGGCCGGACATCACCAGCCTGGTGCCGACCTCGGCCAGCAGGAAGGGCAGGCCGCCGGTCATCATCTTGTGCGCGACGCGGATGCGATGGCGATAGGCTGGCGGGCAGGAAAGCCAGCCGCCGCGCACGCCGGCGGCAACCGATTTCGACAGGCCTCCGGCGACAATTGTGCGCTCGGGGGCATATTCGGCCAGCAACGGCGTTGGATCGTCGGTCAGGTCGCCGTAAAGGTCGTCCTCGATTAGCGCCACATTGTATTCGCGCGCGATCTGCGCGATCGCCTGCCGCCGCTCCGCTGGCATCGTCACCAAGGTCGGGTTCTTCGCGGTGGGCATCAGGAACATCACCTTGGGATGCTTCTGCGCGCAAACGCGTTCGAAGTCCTCGGGGTCGACGCCTTCATTGTCGGTCGCAACCAGTGCCGTTCGACGCCCGATCAGGCCGGCGCTGCGCGAAATCTGCGAATAGGTGAGATGCTCAAAGACGACGTAGTCGCCAGGCATGGTGAGCGCCGCGATCGCCGCCATCACCGCCGCATGAGTGCCAAGCGTCGGCACGATTGAATCGGGCGAAGGGCGGAAGGAATTGCGCGACAGCCAGCGGCTTCCCGCCTCGTACCAGCGCCCGGGAAAATCCCTCGTGTAGCTCGAAATGTCGTGGGGATGGTCCTCAGCCGTGCGGGCCAGAATTTCGGCAATGATTGCGCCTTGGCCGACATCGGGCGCTGCGGTGCTGTCGAAGCGCAGCTTGCCGCTCGGTGCATCGAAGGGGCGCGTTCCTTGCGCGGCAGGTTCCAGCTCGACCTTCGGGTTCTCGGCGCGCTGCGCAAGCACATAGGTTCCGCGTCCGACCTCGCCGCTGACCAGGCCGCGTTCGCGCAGCAACTGGTAGGCGCGGCCGACCGTACCGACGGTGGCGCCGATGTCATAAGCGAGGTCACGCTGCGGTGGCAGTTTTGCACCGACATCAATGATGCCCTTGTCGATATCTGATTCAATGCTGTCAGCAAGACGCTGATACAGCGGGCCTGAGCCGGAAGAGAGGTCTGGAAGCCAATTTGTCATGGTGACAATTTTCTATATTGTGCCGCACGATGAGTCAATCCATATGAAGTCTGCGATTGATAGGATACAATCGAGGCAAGGTAGAACGAAGATGGATACAACCGACACAATTCATTACATCGGCACCGGATTGGATGGGCGCACGAAGTCACGGGCTCGCAATGGCTTCGTGGATCGCCTCGTATTTGTGCTCGGCTCCGTCATGAGGCAGATTGACCGGATGCTGGATCGCCGCCGCGGCCGCCTGGCCTTGTTGGAGATGACGGACGAGCAGCTCAAGGATATCGGCGTATCGCGCTGCGATGCGCATCGCGAAGGCCTCCGGCCGTTCTGGGATTGAGTTCACGCCCTCGAAGGATTCGGATGGCGCCGAACACTATTTCCGCAGCCGGGCAACCCAATGATCGGCGACGACGGCGATGACGCACAAGAGCAGAAACAGTCCGGTTGTGGCCAGCGCCGAAACGGCGACGCTGGCCGCGCCGTTCTTCTCCACGCTGAGAAACGGGTAGGGGACTTCGCCGGCGATCGGCGCCCGCAGCAGCACACAGGCCAGATAGGCGAGCGGGTAGACCATCCACCAGGAGATGTCGCGCCAGCGCGTGGTGCCGTCGGCGCCGGCGATGAGCCACCACAGCACGAACAGCGCCGGCGTCACATAGTGCAGCAGCATATCGCAGAGCAGGAACAGTCCTTGCGGCTGCCACAGCCGCGCCAGCACCGTCGCATAGACGATGAAGACGAGGCTGATCGCCACCGCCACGCCCGCCCGCAGCCGCGATCCGGCAAAGGCCGGGAACCACGCATAGCCTGACGGCGACAGCAGCGACGTGTGCACCAGCACCGCCCCGATATTGGTCAGGATGGTGAAGAAGCTGAACAGGAAGACGACCGAGCCGAGGAAGCTGCGGCCGGCTTGCATCGACGCCGGGATGGTGATGCTAGCCTGCAGGACGGAGCCCGATCAGGCCGACGGCCAGTCCCGCCTTCTGCAGGAATCGGCCCATCGCCTCAGGCGGCGGCGGCGCAGGACGGGTTGCCCGCCTGCCAGCGGGCGATATCGGAGCCGATGCGCGCGCCGAGCGGGTCAGCCATCAGCGGGCCGAACACATCGACGCGGCTGGAATTGCCTTGCGCCTGCACAACCAGCAGCGGCTTGCCGCCATAATGCTTGGCCGGCACCAGCAGGAAGCGCGGCGTGCCGCTGAACGAATTCAGCTCATTGGCCATCTGGTAGGGCTTGAAGGCCGGATCCTTGCTGGCGATCCAGCATTTGTGCGCCGATATCGCCACCTGCTCCATGGCGAGCAGCGAGGCGCTCTTGCCCGAGGGCGCCGGCGTGTTCTTCGGGCTCGACTGGCAGGAGGCGAGCGCAAGCCCGGCGGCAGCCAGGAGAGCAAGGCGAACAATCGTCAGTCTCATGGTCAGGCCGCCCCCGCGTTCCGAAAGGAATGTCCTAGAAGATAATCAAGCGGCGATGCCGAGGGCGCCTTCGAAAAGCGCGCGGCCGTCGCTGCCGCCATGCGCCGCCTCGATCAGGTTTTCCGGGTGCGGCATCAGGCCGAGCACATTGCCCTTCTCGCTGATGATGCCGGCAATGTCGTTGATCGAGCCGTTGGGATTAGTGCCTTCGGCATAGCGGAACACCACCTGTCCCTCGCCCTCGAGGCGGGCGAGCGTCTCGGCGTCGGCGAAATAGTTGCCGTCGTGATGTGCCACCGGCGAGCGGATGATCTGCCCCGGCTGATAGCGGCGGGTGAACATGGTGTTGGCGTTGGCGATCTCGAGCTTCACCTGCCGGCAGACGAATTTCAGCGAGGCATTGCGCATCAGCGCACCGGGCAGCAGGCCGGCCTCGACCAGGATCTGGAAGCCGTTGCAGACGCCGATTACCATCACGCCCTTGGCCGCTTTTTCTGCCACCGCCCGCATCACCGGCATGCGCGCCGCGATCGCCCCGCAGCGCAGATAGTCGCCGAAGGAGAAGCCGCCGGGAATGGCGATCAGGTCGACGTCGGGGATTTCGGTGTCGGTCTGCCAAACGGTTGCCGGCGCCTGTCCGGAAATCTTGGTCAGCGCCGCGATCATGTCGCGGTCGCGGTTGAGGCCAGGCAGAAGGACGACGGCTGATTTCATTGTCAGGCGATCTCCACCGCGTAGTTCTCAATCACCGTGTTCGCCAGAAGCTTGTCGCACATGGCCTTGAGATCGGCTTCGGCCTTGGCCTTGTCGGTCCCGGCCAGTTCGACGTCGAACACCTTGCCCTGGCGCACCGATCCGACCCCATCGAAACCCAACCCGGACAGCGCATGCTCGATCGCCTTGCCCTGCGGGTCGAGCACGCCGTTCTTGAGGGTGACGGTGATACGGGCTTTCATCGATACTCCTGAGAAATCAGTAAGGCTGGCGCCGGGCTCGCCGTTACCGGCAAGCCCGGTTTGGCAGTTAGTGCTTCATGCCCTTGGGCGGCTCGGACGACGCGACGAGCACCGGACCCGTGGGACGCGGCGGCTCGTTCTCGTTCATGATGCCGAGGCGGCGGGCGACTTCCTGATAGGCCTCGACCAGGCCGCCCATGTCGCGGCGGAAACGGTCCTTGTCGAGCTTGTCCTGGGTGGCCACGTCCCACAGCCGGCAGGAGTCGGGCGAGATCTCGTCGGCGACGACGATGCGCATCATGTCGCCCTCGAACAGGCGGCCGCACTCGATCTTGAAGTCGACGAGCTGGATGCCGACGCCCATGAACAGGCCGGAGAGGAAGTCGTTGACGCGGATGGCCAGCGCCATCACGTCGTCGATCTCCTGCGGGCTCGCCCAGCCGAAGGCGGTGATGTGCTCTTCCGACACCATCGGGTCGTCGAGCGCGTCGGCCTTGTAGTAGAATTCGATGATCGAGCGCGGCAGCACCGTGCCTTCCTCGATGCCGAGGCGTTTCGAGAGCGAGCCGGCGGCGACGTTGCGCACCACCACTTCGAGCGGAATGATCTCGACTTCCTTGATCAGCTGCTCGCGCATGTTGAGCCGGCGGATGAAATGGGTCGGAATGCCCATGCGATTCAAATGGTTGAAGATGTGCTCGGAAATGCGGTTGTTGAGCACGCCCTTGCCATCGACCACTTCATGCTTCTTCTTGTTGAAGGCGGTCGCATCGTCCTTGAAAAACTGGATCAGCGTCCCCGGCTCAGGTCCCTCATAGAGGATCTTGGCCTTGCCTTCATAAATGCGGCGGCGATTTTTCATCTGATTTTTTCTCTGGATTTCCGGGCAGGCGGCAAACGACCAGTTCCTGTCCGTCTGCCTAAATTAGTATGGCAACGGCGGTGTTCAATGCCGGTGTCTATCCCAATCGCATTGTTTGCTCAATCGGCAAATCCTTCGAATCAACCGCTTTCGGGAATGAAATGCCGCAGCGCAGCAAGTGATGTAGCATATTGACCGGCCCGCGGCCTTTTGGTTTGTGCTTCGGGAACACACATGATTTACGCCTAAGCGAATCGGATTTGACCGGAGGGATGCCATGAGCAGCATGAAAGACCGCGAAGAGGGCTTCGAGCGCAAATTCGTCTTCGACGAGGAGCTTCGCTTCAAGGCCTCTGCCCGCCGCAACAAGGCGCTCGGCCTGTGGGCCGCCGAGAAGCTCGGCAAATCCGGCGACGATGCCGAGGCCTATGCCAAGCAGGTGGTCGTCGCCGACATCGAGGAAGCCGGCGACCACGACGTTTTCCGCAAGATCCGCAAGGATTTCGACGACGCCGGCGTTGCCCAGTCCGACCATCAGATCCGCCGCACCATGGACGAACTGATGGCCGAGGCGATCGAGCAGATCAAGAACACCTGATCCTATAAGCATGGTGTTGCCCGAAACGCGCTTCACGCTTTTCGGCGTCATGCTCTGACTGGACCAATCGACCGCCCGTCACAGCCGGGCGGTTTTTCTTTGCCTTTGTCGTCGTTTCCGGCTGAAACTGCGATTGTTAACGAGGTAACGAGGAAGAGCCGATGTCCCTGAAGTCACGCCTGGCGGCGGATGAAACGCTGTTCACCGCATGGTCCGGAGTGCCGGATGCGCTCACGGTGGAGATCATCGCCAAGCAGGGCTTCGACGCCGTCACGCTCGACATGCAGCATGGCGGCCATCACGAGGACAGCGTGCTGCGCGGCCTGGTGCCGGTGCTGGCCGCCAACAAGCCGGCGCTGGTTCGCATTCCGGTCGGCCGCTTCGACATGGCGAGCCGGGCGCTCGATTTCGGCGCCGAGGCGGTGATCGCGCCGATGGTGAACTCCGTGGCCGACGCCAGGCTATTCGCCGCCGCGATGAAATATCCACCGGTCGGCGAGCGGTCCTGGGGGCCGACCTATGCCTTTCCGCGCCACGGCAGGGGCGATCATGCCGAATGGCTGCGCGACACCAACCAGCGCACCATGGCGTTTGCGATGGTTGAGACGCGGGCGGCGTTCGAGGCGCTGGACGGCATCATTGAGACACCCGGCATCGACGGCATTTTCGTCGGCCCGTCGGATTTCTCGATCGCCTGGTCGAACGGCACCACCGTCAATTCGACGCTGGAAAGCATGATGGAGACGGTAGCCTCGATCGCCGAGCGCACGCGCAAGGCCGGCAAGCACGCCGCCATCTACGTCATCGAGCCGGCGGTTGCCGGTCGCGTCGTGGCGATGGGCTACCGGCTGCTCGCCATGGGCTCGGACCACACGCTGATTTCGTTGGGCGCCAAGACCCTGCTGAAGAGCATGCGCGATTCCATCGGATCCTGAGCGCCACCGAGCGGCTACAGCTCAGGGTTCCCTTAATTCCGTCAGGAACTTGGCGAAGGTCATCGAGCCTTCAGGCCAGGGGCCGAAGCCGGAATCCGCGTTGAGGTGGCCGGCATCCCCGGCATCGATGAACAGCGAGCCCCAGGCGCCGGCAATATCCTCGGCGACGTCGAAGGCGCAGAACGGGTCGTTGCGGCTGGCGATCACGATCGACGGAAAGGGCAGCGGCTCGCGCGAATAGGGGCCGAAGGTCATCAGGTGCCGCGGCCTGATCTCCGGATTGGCGACGTCGGGCGGCGCAACGAAGAAGGCGCCGGCCACCGGCCTTTGGAACTGCGGGATGGCCTGTACCGCCGCCGCCACGCCAAGCGAATGCGCCACGAGCACCACGGGCCGCTCGGCCTCGTTGACCGCCCTGGCCACATTCGCGGTCCAGTCCTCGCGTACCGGCTTCGACCACTCCGCCTGCTCGACCCGGCGCGCCGTCGACAGTTTCGACTGCCAGCGGGTCTGCCAGTGTTCGGGGCCGGAATTGGTGTAGCCCGGCACGATGAGGATATCTGCGTCCTTGACTTTCATGGCGCGCATGTAGCGAGCGCCGCCCTTTCGCGCAACCGTGCCGAACGACGGTCACGATCAATTTAGTGAACACCATGTTCGCTCCTTGCTCTCTTGTGTGAACGATCGAGATCGACGATTTGTGGCAAGGACAAGATGGCCGTGAAGGACCGGATTTCGGGGCTGACACGACGTAGGATGATCGGCGGCGTGGGGCTCCTGGCTTTGGGAGTTTCGGCGGGCGCCCGAACGGAGACGATGATGAGTGAATTGCCTTTTGCCGGGACCACGCCGGTCAGCGTGTCGCGCGTCGGCCTGAAGGCGCGCGATGCCGAAGGGCTCGCCGCCTATTACCGCGCCGTTGTCGGCCTGCAGGAATTGAGCCGCGCCGATGGCGTGATCACGCTCGGCGCCGCCAACCGGCCGCTGCTGGTGCTCGAGCCCGATGCCGCGGCAAAGCCCGACGATCCGCGCAGCGCCGGCCTGTTCCACACCGCCTTCCTGCTGCCCAGTCGTGCGGATCTCGGCCGCTGGATCAACCACGCCGCGGCCAACCGGATCGCCATCGAGGGCGCGTCGGACCATCTGGTCAGTGAAGCGCTCTATATGACCGACCCCGAGGGTAACGGCATCGAGATCTACGCCGACCGTAGCCCGCAGGACTGGAAATGGGACGGCGACAAGATCGCCATGGCGACCGAGCGTCTGAACCTTCCCGCCGTCGTTGCCAGCGTGCCGGCAGGCGATGCCGGCTGGCAGGGCGCTCCGGAAAACACCATCGTCGGCCATGTGCATCTGCGCGTCGGCCGACCGGAAGATGCCGAAGCCTACTGGCATGACGAGTTCGGCTTCGACACGGTGGCGAAATACGGCGGCCAGGCCGTCTTCCTGTCGTCGGGCGGCTACCACCACCACATCGGCGCCAATGCCTGGCGCAGCGCCGGCTCCGGCCGCCGCGATCCGGCCCGTTCGGGTCTCGCCTGGGTCGAGATGCGCTCGGACAACGTGGCCGGCGAGACGTCCAGGGAGGATCCGTGGGGCACGGTGATCAGGACCATTCCCGGCAAGGCGTGATGAGGCGTTAGCGACAGCCCCTTTCTCCCCGTCACTATACGGGGAGAAATGCCCGGCAGGGCAATGAGGGGCAGCGCCAAGTTTGCGAGATTGTCCGTTCAGCCGCAGCGCCTATGGGTGCGATCATCGCCGAAGTCGGCGCCGCCCCTCATCCGCCTGCCGGCACCTTCTCCCCGTATGGTGACGGGGAGAAGGACGCTTGCCTCACGCCTCGCCAAACACCCGCTTGAAGATCGTGTCGACATGCTTGGTATGATAGCCGAGGTCGAATTTCTCGCGGATATCGGCTTCGGGGAGCGCTGCGGTCACTTCCCTATCCGCCAGCAATTCCTCAAGGAAATCAGCACCATGTTCCCACACTTTCATGGCGTTGCGCTGCACCAGGCGGTAAGCGTCCTCGCGTGACACGCCGGCCTGGGTGAGCGCCAGCAGCACGCGCTGCGAGTGCACCAGGCCGCGGAACTTGTTCATGTTCTTCAGCATGTTGTCGGGATAGACGAGCAGCTTGTCGACGACGCTGGTGAGCCGCGACAGCGCGAAATCGAGCGTCACGGTGGCGTCCGGTCCGATCATGCGCTCGACCGAGGAGTGCGAGATATCGCGTTCGTGCCAGAGCGCCACATTCTCCATTGCCGGCATGGCGAAGGAACGCACCATGCGGGCAAGGCCGGTGAGGTTTTCGGTCAGCACCGGATTGCGCTTGTGCGGCATTGCCGACGAGCCCTTCTGCCCCGGAGAGAAATACTCCTCCGCTTCCAGCACCTCGGTGCGCTGCAGGTGGCGGATCTCGATCGCCAGCCGCTCCACCGACGAGGCGATGACGCCGAGCGTGGCGAAGAACATGGCGTGGCGAT
Source organism: Mesorhizobium sp. M4B.F.Ca.ET.214.01.1.1 (assembly GCF_004791545.1). Classification (NCBI taxonomy): domain Bacteria; kingdom Pseudomonadati; phylum Pseudomonadota; class Alphaproteobacteria; order Hyphomicrobiales; family Phyllobacteriaceae; genus Mesorhizobium; species Mesorhizobium sp. M4B.F.Ca.ET.214.01.1.1. The sequence goes on along the minus strand of NZ_SRUX01000012.1, from coordinate 195,479 downwards.
CGCGCGGGATCACCTGCGTCGACACCGGCTCCGGCTTCAGCCCGAGCTTCTGCGCCACATGCTCTTCGACATAAGGTTCGATGTTGGCGAAGGTGCCGACCGCGCCGGAGATGGCGCAGGTCGCAATGTCCTCCCGCGCATGCACCAGCCGCTCGCGGCAGCGCGAGAATTCGGCATAGGCCTGCGCCAGCTTGACGCCGAACGTGGTCGGCTCGGCATGGATGCCGTGGCTGCGGCCGATGGTGACGGTGTCCTTGTGCTCGAAGGCGCGGCGCTTCAAAGCCGCCAGCAGTGCATCGATGTCGGCAAGCAGGATGTCGCTGGCGCGGGTGAGCTGCACCGCAAGGCAGGTGTCGAGCACGTCCGATGAGGTCATGCCCTGATGGATGAACCGGGCATCCGGCCCGACGAACTCGCCGAGGTGAGTGAGGAAGGCGATCACGTCATGCTTGGTGACGCGCTCGATCTCGTCGATCTTGTCGACGTCGAATTTCGCCGCGCCGCCCCTTTCCCAGATCGTCCTGGCCGCCTCCTTCGGGATGACGCCGAGCTCGGCCAGCGCGTCGCAGGCATGCGCCTCGATCTCGAACCAGATGCGGAAACGGGTCTCTGGCGACCAGATGGCGACCATTTCCGGCCGGGAATAGCGAGGGATCATCAATCGGTCCTGACTTGGGGGCTTGTCGCCCGCCTCCTAACAGAGGCCGACGAAATGCTCAACGCCGCTGCCGCGCAAACCAGATGCCGGCGGCCACCAGCGCAATGAATCCCAGCGGAAAATAGAGCCGGATCCCGAGCACGACGAACTGGTAGAGCGCCGTCAGCATGGTGAACACCAACTCGAACGCCCACCGGATGGTGAAGGCCGGCGCGTGCCATTCGGCATAGTAGGAGCGGTATTGCAGCGCGAACAATCCACCGGTGAAGGCGAGCGTAGCGACCAGCAGCGCGACGAAAGCGGCGGCGAAGGCAACCTCCCAGTGCCGGCCGCGTGAGACGAGCCGCGCCAGGAACAGGCCGACCGGGAAGGCGAGCGCGCCGCCGGCGGCATAAATGAGCGTGACGAAGCGGATCTTTGCCGGCGTCTCCCAGTCGTAGAGCAGGAGATTGACGAGCGCGCTGGCGCCCATCGTCAGGCCCCAGACCAGCGCGCCGGCAAACGCGGTGCGGGCCGAGGGCAGGGCGGCCCGGAAATGGTCGCCGATGCGACTGCGCGCCGTGGGTTGGGAGAGCGGTGTCACAGCCGGCCTGTCACCGCGATCCAGCGAAAGTCGGGACCTTCGAAGCCGTATTGCCGAACTGCGATCAGCACGGCATAGGCGCTCAAGCCCTGCATCGAGAACGTCTGCACAGCGCCAATGCGGTAGCCGTTCGGGCAACCGCGGCTTTTCGGGATGGACTTGTCCTCGTGCACCAGTTCCGTTTTGCCGCCATCCTTTGCCTCGATGCGCAGCAGGCGAAAGCCGTTGATCTCGCCCTGGCTCTGGCAGCCCTCGGTGTCGTTCCAGGGGATTTCGTCCAGCCGGAACTCGAGCGGCTCGTCGACCGGAGAGAATATCGGGCGCGGATTGACCGCCATGCGGTAGGGATCGGCGGAAAGCTCGGTTATGGCGTTGAAGCCAGCGGTGATGCCGCGATTGGCCGCGAGTTCCGCCTGGCCGACAATGGCTTCACCTTTCTGCCGCGCCTGCAGGCGTGCCTGGTCGAGCGTCGCGGCCTCGTCGTCGAGGCGCACCCTGATAGGCGTGTCCTTGAGAAAGCTGTCGCCGCTGGTGTCGATGTAGTAGCGGTTGGCATAGGGAAAGCCCGATCCATCCTGCACGCCAAATTCCTCAAAGGCGAAGACGCCGCCATCCTGGCTGAAGCCGAGGATTTCCAGCTCCGCGACGTCGCCGGCGTCGGCCGTGGCGACGGTGGCGAGCTGCGCGAGCAGCCATGTGCAAATCAGAACGGGAATTCGCATGGACTTGTCGCTCCAGCCGGCAGGATTGGATCATGCCTATCACGTCATGGTGAACAGGACGTGCCCTCCGGCGGCAATGCATCCAATCCGGCCGTCGATTGTTGTTGTCGGCAGCTTCAATGGAGAACCACAATGATCGACACCAGCAAGATTCGCGAGCATATGGAAGTGATCGGCGCCGACGGCGTTCACATCGGCACTGTCGACAAGGTCGACGGCCAGCGGATCAAGCTGACCAAGGCCGACAGCGGCATGGGCTCGCACAAGGGTCACCACCACTACATTCCCCTGAGCCTCGTCGCCGAGGTCGACGGCAAGAAGGTCTGGCTGTCTGCCAATTCGGATGTCGCGGTGAGCTTCGAGGAAGAAAAGTCCGATCCCACCTGATCCGCCGGCTCAGCGCGACGACCACACCGGAAACAGATCGCCCTCGGCCGCTGTTGCGGCATGCACGCCGCGGCTGATCGCGCGCGCCATGGTGGCGCCGGCGGCGGCGTAGAGATCGATGGCCGCGTCGGCGCTAAGCTCGACGCCGCTCTTGCCGGTCGCCAGCGCGAAAACCAGATCGCCGTCTGCCGGCGTGTGCGCCGGCCAGATGGCGCGCGCAAAGCCGTCATGTGCCGAAATCGCCAGCCGTTTGGCGGCGGCCTTGGTCAGAACGGCGTCGGTGGCAATGACGGCAATGGTGGTGTTGCCGCCGGCTTCCGCTTGCCCGCCGAACTGCTTGTCGCGGTATTTCAGCAGGATCCGCCTGGCCTCAGCGGGCATCGGCGAAGGGTAGCCGAGGCCGCCGAACTCGTCGCCGATCTCGAAAGGCGCCGCCCAGAAGTGGCGGGTCCTGCCGACCGTCACCGAGCCGGTCGGGTTGACGGCGGCGAGCGCGCCGATGGTGACGCCCGTTTCAAGCACGGTAGAGGCCGAACCCAGTCCACCCTTGAGGCCCGACGTCAGCGCACCCATGCCGGCGCCTGCCGTGCCCAATGCAAAGTCGGCCTCCGCCGCTTGTGCCGCCTGGTAGCCGAGCTCGCGATAGGGCGGGTAGCGGCCCCAACCTTTGTCGCCGCCATTGCGCAGGTCGAACAGGATCGCAGCCGGCACGATCGGCACGCGGAAGCCGCCGACTTCGACACCGATATTCCTTTCGCGCAACGCCGCCTGCACCCCCGAAGCGGCGTCGAGGCCGAAGGCCGAGCCGCCCGACAGCACCACGGCATGGATCTCGTGAACCGAATTCTGCGGCTCCAGCAGGTCGGTCTCGCGCGTGCCTGGCGCGCCGCCCAGCACCTGCACGGCTGCCACCGACGGATCGTCGCAAAGCAATGCCGTCACGCCCGACTTCAGCCTGGCGTCGGCGGCGTTGCCGACTTTGAGGCCGGCGACATCGGTGATCAGGTTGCGCGGGCCGCTGTGAAACATCAGTTGGCCTCCAGCGGCACGAAGCGTGTTCCGTCGAAGCGGAAGGCACGCAACGGAGACTGGCTGAGATCGCCCTTGTTGTCGAACCGGACGGGCCCGATCGCCGTCGTGAACTCATGCCCGGTGAGCGCTTCGGCAAGGGGCTTGCCCGAGCTTGCCGCCTCCGCCGTTGCGGCCCTGGCGATCTCGACCGCGGCATAGGCAGGCAGCGTGTAGCCTTCCGGCACGATGTTCTTGTCCGTGAAGGTCTGCACCACCTTGGGATCGGCGACCGCGGCCCATTCGGGTGGCGCGATCATCAACGTGCCCATGGCATAGCGCACGTCACCGGCCGGCGTGCGCAGATTTTCACCGCCGGCAAAGGTGATGCCGGCGTCGAGCTGGGCGGCATCGCGCCCCATGATGGCGATGTCGTCGCCGTCGCCGCCGGCGAATACTTTGGTCGCGCCGGCCTTCTTCAGCCGGCCGATCAGTCCGATTTGGTTGTCGAGCTGCGGCCGGAACGTGTCGACGAACGCCGGCTTCAGCGCCGCCTGCTCGGCCGCGGCTCGCAAAGTCTCCGCGATTTCACGGCCATAGATCGTACCGTCGTCGATGATGGCGAACAGCTCTTTCTGCCACAGACGCGTGAGTATCCTGGCGACGGCGTAGCGCTCGTCGTCGCCGCGCGGGCCCAGCCGGTAGACTGGCCAGCCGGTCTTGGCGCGCCGGTCGGTCAGGCTTTCGGTGCGCACGCCGACGGTGATGACGGGAATGCCGGCCTCCTTCAGGATCGGCAGCGCCGCCTCGATCGCCTCGGTGCAGAGGAAACCGACCACCACATTGACTTTGGTGGCGGCGAAGTCGCGCGCCGCGGCGGCTCCTCCGTCGGCGGTGCAGGCATCGTCGACCGTCTTGATCGTCGCGCCGTTCGTGTCGGCCGCCAGCACGGCGCCGGCTTCGACCTGCTTGCCGAGGATCGCTGACGGGCCGGAGAGCGGCGCCGCGACGCCGACGACGAGGTCTTCGGCGCCCGCATTGCCGGCGAAAGCAATCGAGGCCAGCACCGCCAATGTCGTCATCAGGGGTCGCATGTGAGCGAAGCATTCCTCCCGTGCCGGCGGTAGGGTTGCCGGCATCCGCTTCGCCAAGACCTAAAGGCTGGCCGGCCCCGGTGCAACGCGAATTTCCGGATATGGGTCAAGCACTTCGCTTGTGGCATGCAATATGCCGCCATATATAACGATGGGTTCTGAGGAAAATCATCTGTGCTGAAGAAGAACGACATCGGGCCGCAGGCCTATCGCGACGCGATGGCCCATTTTGCCGGCCAGGTCCATGTGGTGACCACCGACGGTCCGGCCGGCAGGCGAGGCGCGACCGTTATCGCCGCTTGCTCGGTGTCCGACACGCCGCCGACCGTGCTCGTCTGCCTCAACCGGGAAAATCCCAAGAACGAGCCTTTCGTTGCGAATGGCAGGTTCGCGCTGAACACGCTGGCCTCGCATCAGGAGCCGCTCTCGGTCGGCTTTTCCGGCATGACCGGCCTGCCGGTCGAGGAACGGTTTGCGCTTGGCGAATGGGACGTGATCTCGACCGGTGCGCCGACCCTGAAAGGCGCGCTTGCCGTGTTCGATTGCGAGCTGATCGACACCAAGGATCTCGCCACCCACCGTGTGCTTTTTGGCAAGGTGACAGGCCTGCGCATCGGCGATAATTTGCGCCCGCTGATCTATCATGATCGCGGCTATCGCGCCTTGTAGGTGCCTTGATGGCTGACTCCACGGAGATGGAATGACCGGCTTGAAACCGCGCCCGGCGCCGGGGACGATCGACGAGACGCTCGATCTCCTGACCGGCGCGGACTATGTGGCGGACCGCTCGCTGGCGACCGTTCTTTTCCTGTCATTGCGCATGAAGCGGCCGCTCTTCCTCGAGGGCGAGGCCGGCGTCGGCAAGACCGAGATCGCCAAGGTGCTGGCCGATGCGCTCGGCCGCCGGCTGATTCGCCTTCAATGCTATGAGGGGCTCGACGTCTCCTCCGCCGTCTACGAGTGGAACTACGCCGCGCAGATGATCGAGATCCGCATGGAGGAGGCAGCCGGCAAGGTCGTGCGCTCCGACATGGAGCGCAACGTCTTCTCCGAAAAATACCTGATCCGCCGCCCGGTGCTCGATGCGCTGACCGGCAAGGCGGGCGCTGCTCCGATATTCCTGATCGACGAGCTCGACCGCACCGACGAGGCCTTCGAGGCCTTCCTGCTCGAAATCCTCTCGGACTTCCAGGTGACGGTGCCGGAGCTCGGCACGATCAAGGCGGAGGAGCCGCCGATCGTCATCATCACCACCAATCGCACGCGCGAGATCCATGACGCGCTGAAGCGGCGCTGCCTCTACCACTGGGTCGACTATCCCAATGCCGAGCGCGAGTTGGAGATCGTCCGCCGCAAGGTGCCGCGGGCCAACAGCCGGCTTTCGGCCGAGGTTGTGTCGTTCATCCAGAAGCTGCGCCAGGTCGAGCTGTTCAAGGCGCCGGGCGTCGCCGAAACCATCGACTGGGCTGGTGCGCTGACCGAGCTCGACAAGGTCGCGCTCGATCCGGAAACGGTCTCCGACACGATCGGCGTGCTTTTGAAGTACCAGGACGACATCGCCCGCATCGGCGCGGGCGAGGGCCGGCGCATCCTCGACGAGGTCAAGGCCGAGCTCGCTGCTGCGGAATAGGCCGATGAAGTCGCCGCGCCCCGATCCCGCTGAGGCCACGCAGGACGGGCGCCTCGCCGACAACATCGTCTATTTCGCCCGTACCTTGCGCAAGGCCGGCATGCGGGTCGGACCGGCTTCGGTCAAGGATGCGATCGAGGCGGTGCTTGCCGCCGGCATCGGATCGCGCGACGATTTCTACTGGACGCTGCATGCAGTGCTGGTCTCCCGGCATGAGGACCATCCGGTCTTCGACGAAGCTTTCCGGCTGTTCTGGAAATCGCGCGAGCTGATCGAAAAGATGCTGGCGATGTTCTCGCCTGTCGCCCTCGATACCAGCGAGAAGCAGAAACCGCGCGCGGCCGAGACCCGCGTCAGCCAGGCGATGTTCGAGGGCCATCAGAAAAACCAGCCGGCCAAGGAAATCCCGGAGATCGAGGTCGATGCCCGCTTCACCTTTTCCGGCAACGAGGTGTTGCGCGGCAAGGACTTTGCCCAGATGAACGCCGCCGAGCTGGCCGAGGCCAAGCAGGCGATCGCCGCCTTGCGACTGCCCTTCGACATGGTCCGCACGCGCCGCTTCAGGGCGGACGCGCAGGGCAGGCGCATCGATCCGCGTGCCATGATGCGTTCGGCCGCCCGCACCGGCGGCGCGCTGATCCTGCCGAAATTCCGCTCTGCCCGCGAGGTCCACCCGCCGCTGGTGGTGCTTGCCGACATTTCCGGCTCGATGAGCCAGTACACGCGCATCTTCCTGCATTTCCTGCACGCGCTGACGGAAAAGCGCCGGCGCGTGCATGCCTTTGTCTTCGGCACCCGCCTGACCAATTTGACGCGGCAGATGCGCCATCGCGATCCCGACGCCGCGCTCGCCGAGAGCTCGGCGACGGTGAAGGACTGGTCCGGCGGCACCCGCATCGGCGACACGCTGGCCGAGTTCAATCGCCTGTGGTCGCGACGCGTTCTGGGGCAGGGGGCCGTGGTGCTGCTGATCACCGACGGGCTGGAGCGCGACGAGATCGCCGGCCTGTCGGAGGAAATGGAGCGGCTGCACAAATCCTGCCGGCGGCTGATCTGGCTGAACCCGCTGCTGCGCTTCGACGGCTTCGAGGCGCGCGCCCGCGGGGTCAAGGCGATGCTGCCGCATGTCGACGAGTTCCGCCCGGTGCACAATCTCGAGGCGTTGGCTGATCTCTGCGCCTCGCTCGACCAGCGGCCGGCCGCTTCGGTCGATCCGCGTCGGTGGCTGCGGGCTGGCGACAGGCACGCCGCATAGCCATATGTTTATCCATCGGAAGAACAGACTCCCAGAAAATTGAGACCACCATACAGGAGACCCGATGAATGCCGCTGCAATGCATCAACCCGAAGGACCTGCCAGTTCCGCAGACGTATAGCCAGGTTGTCGTTGCGACAGGCAGCAAGTTGGTATTCATCTCGGGCCAGGAGCCAGAAGACCTGGATGGCAAGCTTGTTGGCCGTGGCGATCTTGCGACGCAGGCGCGCCAGGTGTTTGCCAATCTCGGCCGAGCACTCGCCGCCGCCGGTGCGGCGCCTTCGCAGGTCAGCAGGATCACGATCTATGTCGTCAACTACAATCGCGACGAATGTCTGCCGATCATCGAAAAGGCTCGGGTAGAGCTGTTCGGAGATCACAAACCAGCCGACGTGGTGCTTGGCGTGGCGAGCCTGTCCCCCGACTATCTGATCGAGGTTGACGCGTTCGCAGTGATTGATTGAGCATGCATTTGCGCGAACTGCCCAGATCATAAACAGACTCCAAGAGAAGCAGTCATGGAAAACAGCATCTATCTCGATGAGGCCCGCGATCCCCTGATCATCGCGGAGGGCTGGATGAAGGACGGCAAGGATGTCGCCATCGCGACCGTGGTCGAGACCTGGGGTTCGGCGCCGCGCCCGGTCGGCAGCCATCTGGTCATCGACGCCGACGGCAATTTCCACGGTTCTGTCTCGGGCGGCTGCGTCGAGGGCGCGGTGGTGACCGAGGCGATCGATGTCATCGGCTCGGGTAAGGCCAGAATGCTGGAGTTCGGCGTCGCCGACGAGACCGCCTGGCAGGTGGGTCTCTCCTGTGGCGGCCGCATCAAGGTCTATGTCGAGCGGCTTGGTTAGGGTGCCATGGACCCGTATGTGCTGAAAACATTGAATGCCGAACGCCGCGCCCGCCGCGCGGCGATCCTGGTCACCGACCTCGGCGACGGTCGCGACCGCATCGTGCGCGAGGGCGATCCAGTCGCCGGCGAATTGGGAGCGGCGATCGCCAGGGCGTTTCGCACCGGTAATTCCGGCTCTGTCGAGGCGGAAGGGCGCACCTTCTTCCTCAACGCGCATCTGCCGCAGCCCCGCCTCGTGGTGATCGGCGCCGTCCATATCAGCCAGGCGCTGGCGCCGATGGCCAGGATCGCCGGCTACCCCGTCGAGATTATTGACCCGCGCACCGCTTTCGCCACGCCGGAGCGTTTTCCCGATGTCGTGCTGCATGCCGAATGGCCGCAGGATGTGCTGGCGCGCCAGCCCCTCGACAGCTACACGGCGCTCGCCGCCGTCACCCACGACCCCAAGATCGACGATTTTGCATTGAAGGCAGCGCTCGACGCCAGGTGCTTCTATGTCGGCGCGCTCGGCAGCAGGAAGACGCATGCCAAGCGCGTGGAACGCCTGCTGGCGCTCGGCGCCAGCGCCGACCAGATCGCCCGCATCCATGCGCCGATCGGCCTCGATATCGGCGCGGCAAGTCCGGCCGAGATCGCCGTCGCGGTGCTCGCCCAGACCATCCACGCCTTCCGCTCGCGCGGCCTCGAAGCAAAAGGCGCCGTGGCGTGAAATTCGGTCCGGTTCCGATCGATGAGGCGGAAGGCGCGGTGCTGGCGCACGCCACAGAGGCCGGAGAGCGGCGCTTCCGCAAGGCGCACAGGCTGAGCGCCGATGATCTGTCGGCGCTGAAAGCGGCCGGCATTTCAGAGGTGGTCGCGGCCGTGTTGGCGCCCGACGATCTCGGCGAGGACGCGGCGGCGGAACGGATCGCCGCCGGCATGAGCCATCGCAACGTGGAGGCCAGGCCCGCCGCGACCGGCCGGGTCAATCTGCACGCCGAGGCGGCCGGCGTCTTCACCGTCGACCGCGCGATGATCGACGCCATCAATGCCGTCGATCCGACCATCACCATCGCCACGCTGGCGCAGCATGCGCCGGTCGAGAAAGGCCAGATGGTTGCGACGGTGAAGATCATTCCCTTCGCCGTCGCCGGCAGCCTGGTCGATCGGGTGGCAAGGATCTGCGCCGATGGCGAGATCTTTGCCGTCAACGCCTATCGGCCGATGCGGATCGGCGTCATCCAGACAATGCTGCCCGGCGTCAAACCGAGCGTGCTCGACAAGACGCTGCGCATCACCGAAGCGCGCCTGACGCGCTCGGGCAGCCATCTAACCGCCGAGCGCCGCACGCCGCACGAGGTCGCGCCCGTCGCGGAAGCGGCTGCTGCGCTCGTCCGTGACAACGATATGGTGGTGATCTTCGGCGCCTCCGCGATGAGCGATTTCGCCGACGTCGTCCCTGCAGCGATCGAACACGCGGGGGGCAGCGTGGTCCGCGCCGGCATGCCGGTCGATCCCGGCAATCTGCTGGTGCTCGGCACGCTTGCCGGCAAGCGCATCATCGGCGCGCCGGGCTGCGCTCGCAGCCCCAAGGAGAACGGCTTCGACTGGGTGCTCGACCGGCTGATCGCCGGCCTCGACGTGACGGCCGGCGACATCGCCGGCATGGGCGTCGGCGGGCTGTTGATGGAGATACCGACCCGGCCGCAGCCGCGCGAACCGTCGCCAAAGCGCGAGGGAGCCGGGCCGAAGGTCGAGATCGTGCTTCTGGCAGCCGGCCGCTCCAGCCGCATGGGGGGGCCGAACAAGCTGCTGGCACTGTTCGACGGCAAGCCGTTGGTCCGCCGCGCCGCCGAGAGAGCACTGGGCTCCAGGGCATCCAGCACCATTGTCGTCACTGGCCATCAGCGCGAGCGGGTGCTCGCCACTTTAAGCGGTCTCGATGTCATCCTGGCCGACAATCCCGATTTCGCCGACGGCCTGTCCTCGTCATTGAAGGCGGGCATCGCCAAGGTTTCGGCCGATGCCGCCGGCGCCATGATCGTCCTCGGCGACATGCCCGGCGTGTCCTCCGCCGATCTCGACCGGCTTATCGAAGCCTTCCGCAGATCCGGCGGCCGCTCGGTGGTGCGCGCGGCGCACGATGGCCGGCGCGGCAATCCGGTGCTGCTGCCTCGTTCGCTGTTCGGGGCCATCGCCCATCTCGAAGGCGACACCGGCGCGCGCCACCTGGTCGAGGCCGGGGGCCTTGATGTCGTCGATGTCGAGATCGGCAACGCCGCCTCGGTCGACGTCGATACGCGCGAGGCGCTGGAAGGCGCCGGCGGCGTGCTGCAGGATTGACAAAGCGAAGCCGAAGCACGCATGCCTGCGGCATGGCCAATCGCTTTCAAGTCTCCCGCATGCTGTTAACCTCGATCGCTCTTTCGCTGTCCGCTGTTGATGCCGGCGCGCTCGAGCTAAAACCCTACAAGGACGATCTGTTCGCCTATCCGGCGACGCTGTCGTCCGGCGACAATGGCGCCTACACCGTCATCGACTATCGCGAGATGCGCGACATCAACCAGCGCGACGAGGTGCCGGAAAAGCGCGTCCATGGCGAATATACCGACACCGGCGTGCGCAAGCTGCAGCAGGACCTGATGCTGAAGACGGACGCGGGCGATGTCAGGCATGTTGCCGTCGGCAAGACCGAGGGCGCCGGCATCATCGTGCTCTACCTGCACGGGCAGGGTGGCAGCCGAAAGCAAGGTGTCGACGACTTTACCTTCGGTGGCAATTTCAACCGCCTCAAGAATCTGATGGCCGCCAATGGCGGCCTCTATCTGTCGCCGGACTTCCCCGATTTCGGCGACAAGGGCGCCGCCCAGGTTGCGGCGCTGATCGATCACTACGCCGAGAAGTCCCCGGGCGCGAAGATTTTCGTCGCCTGCGGCTCGATGGGCGGATCGCTGTGCTGGAAGCTTGCCGCGCGCAACGACACCGGACGACGCATCGACGGGCTGCTGCTGCTCGGTTCGCTGTGGGACGAAAGCTTTCTCGCCAGTCCCGCCTTCAGGCGCCATGTGCCCGTCTTCTTCGGTCAGGGCAGCAAGGACCCGGTATTTCCCGTGGAAAAGCAGGAAGCCTTCTTCCGCTCCATCATTGCAAAGTCAAAAGCCTATCCCTATCCGACCCGCTTCGTCCGCTTCGAGACCGGCACGCACGGCACGCCGATCCGCATGACCGACTGGCGCGGCACGCTCAACTGGATGCTCTCCAAGGCGCCGTGACGTGAAACCGGGATTGCCTCAGGGCGCGGTGTTGTAGTCGACGACGGCCTGCGGGTTCTGCTCGCCATCGTATGATGCATCGACGTCGTACTGGACGAGGGAAAAATCACCGTTGCGGAACAGGTAGGTTCCCGACGACGAGGCATCGCCGACGCCGCGCCACTTGTTGAACGTGGTGATCGTCTTGGTGGCGTCGTCGTAAGCGGAATTGACGGCCCAGCCTGTCGCCTGGAAGCCGACGACGTGCATGCTCTCCACCTTGCCGTCGCTGTCGTTGTTCGCGTAGCGGATGTCCATTTCGGGCTCGGCGAACTGCAACTGCCTGACGCCCGAGACGTCGTCGTAGATGTAGTAGATGGAGCTTTCATTGTAGGCGGCGGCCGAGCAGGCGAAATGGAAGAGCCGCGTTTCCCGCTCGGGGTCGCCTTCGGCCGCGCTCTTGTCCTTGTATTTGATCGAAAACAGCTCGGGCTCCTGCTCGAACAGCTCCTTGTCGCACTGGCCGGCATAGGTGGCAGCGAACGCCTGCTTCGCCTGCTCCAGCGCCTCGTCCTTCTTCGGCGGCGGCGGGCCGTCGCCGCAGCTTGCCGGCACGGCCTCTTCGAAATCGGCGGTCGATGGCTTCAGTGCGCCCTTGTCGATGACGATCGGCTGGAACGGCGGTTCCTGGATCTGGCGGTTGACCTGGCGCAGCGTATAGCAGCCGGCAAAGACCTTGGCCTCGCCCTTCTTGTCGGTCGCCTGGATGGCGACCGGGACATTGTGGTAGATGCTGCCGGCTGCACCCTCGTCGGATACCGCGCCCGTCTTCACCTCGACCGTATCGGTGCCGTCATAGCCTTTGACGAACGCGTCGAAATCCTTTGCCGGCTTGGTATCGCCGTAATAGCCCCAGGCGCGGGCGAATTCATGCCGGTTGATGGCGCTGTAGAGCGAGCGGATGACAGCGGCAGCGTCCGAGCGATCGTCGATATAGGGTGGGTCGGCGGCGAGCGCCTGCTGGCCCGTTACGGCGATGGCGAAGAAGGCGGTCGCTGCAAGAAAGGCGCATCTCATCGGGATCCTCCACTCCAGATGGAAACACCTAGCATGGTGATTGCGGCGGCGCGGTGACGCTTGAAGAATCGCTTGTGGAAGCGCTAGCTCCCGTCGCTCGACTGGGAGAAAGCAAGATGACGATTTCGATGTATGACGCCTCGGTGCCCGTGTTTTCGGCCAGGCTGAAGTCACTCTCCAATGTGCTGTCGCTGGCCGAACAGAACGCGGCCGATCGCAAGATCGACCCGCAGGTCTTTCTGACCGCGCGGCTGGCCCCCGACATGTTCGCGCTGACCAGGCAGGTGCAGATCGCCACCGATCACGCCAAGGGCGCGCCGTCGCGGCTCGCCGGCCGCGAGGTGCCGAAATACGAGGACAATGAAGCGAGTTTCGCCGACCTGCAGGCTCGCATCGCCAAGACGGTCGATCATCTGGCGACGTTTTCGGCAGCCGACCTGAATAACTCGGAAGAGCGCACGATCGAACTCCGGCTCGGCGGGCGGGAAGTCTCGATGCCGGGCTTGCTATACCTGCTCCACGCCGCCATGCCCAACTTCTATTTCCACGTGACCACCGCCTACGACATCCTGCGGCACAACGGCGTGCCACTCGGCAAGGCGGTTTTTCTGGGACGTTGAAAGTCTTGAGGTTTCCCGGTGCTGCCGGGAAACCTCTTGCTGGACAGACTCAGCGCGTGGACATTTCGCGCGCGATACGCGGGAAATCGGCTGGCTTGATGCCGATGTCGGCGCGGTCGGCATTGCTCATTGAATGCAGCAGCGCCAAGGCTGCGCGGTAGCGCTGATGGTCCTGCGGCCGCGGCCGCGCGAACATTTCGGTGAAGAACCCCATGATCCATGGCCCCTAGTTGGTCCTCCCGACTCAAACATATAGGGCGAATATTAAAATTGTGCAGTGCAGCAATTGCATGGCAGCCATGCCCGGACGATTTTTTTCGTCACAATCGATTTTTTTTGAAACTTTTACGGTCTGTCGAACGTAGGCGTGGTGCCGGCCCATGGCCGGCTTTTTCCTCGCCACTCCTGGCGACCTTGCCGGGCTGCATGAAATGCAGTCCGGCTTTTTTGCTATGGCGCTGGCGAACGGCTAAACTGGTTAACGTCGAAGGCATTCATTTTTAACGAGCAAGCTCTATGGTGCGACCGTCTCACATATGTGCTTGACGAGACGGGAGGCTGACATCGGCACCGGAGCCAAGCGGGATTTCGCGTCCTTGCTCGACGATCTCTTCGTTGCCTCCGACAAGGCCGAGGCAGGCGATGAGGCGGCGGCGCGGCCGACAATTCCGTTCGACTATCTCTCGGTGGCGGACGAGCTTCATTCCGGCCGCATCAAGGTTGCCGGCGAGACGTTCGCGGCCGAATACCGGGAGGCAGGCGCCGATCTCGCCGCCGAATTCGCCGCGCTGCTCGATCAGGCCAAGCTGGCGTTGGCCGGCGAGCAGGCAAGGCCGGAGGAAAAACTGCCGCCGATCGACCCCGACGCGATCGCCGCCGAGCTTGGCCTCGATCATCCGGTGAAGAGCGCCGACCTCGGCCGCATGCGGCGCAGCTTCGCTTTCGCCAACCACCCGGACCGCGTTGCCCCGCATCTGCGCCAGCGCGCCATGATCCGCATGCAGGTGGCCAACATGCTGATCGATGAAGCCAAGCGGCGCGCCGTGGCCGGAGCCCGGCGCTAGCCCTCTACAAGTTCACGCAAAAGTCGTCCGGGCCGGGCTTGGAGAACACCCGCCCTTTGCTTTATGGTCGGATTTCCTCCTGCGCTTCGCGCAAAAAAGTTCCCCGCCGGAGAAATTCCCATGCATAAACGCCGTCTCGGTCGGACCGATCTTCTTGTGTCTCAAATCTGCCTGGGCTCGATGACCTGGGGCCAGCAGAACACCGAGGCCGAAGGCCATGCGCAGATGGACCTGGCCTTTGAGCGCGGCGTCAATTTCATCGACACGGCCGAGCTGTACCCGATCCCGCCCAAGGCGGAGACGCAGGGGCGGACCGAGAAGATCATCGGCAGCTGGATGAAGGCCAACGGCAATCGCGACAAGGTGATCATCGCCTCGAAGGTGGTCGGTCGCACCGGCAACATTTGGTTTCGCGGCGACCGCCCGTCGAAGCTGGCGCGCGCCGACATTTTCGACGCCGTCGAGAAGTCGCTGACCAAGCTCGGCACCGACTACATCGATCTCTACCAGATCCATTGGCCGGAACGGGACATTCCCTGGGGCGCCAACCCGACGCGCGTCGGCGCGGTGGCGCGACGCGCCGACACCGAAGGCGCGCCGGCAGGCGAGACGCCGATCGCCGAGACGCTTGGCGTCTTCGACGAACTGGTGAAGGCCGGGAAGATCCGCCATTTCGGCCTGTCGAACGAAAGCTCCTGGGGCGTCATGCGCTTCCTTGGCGAGGCCGACAAGGGCGTCGGGCCGCGGCCCGTCTCGCTGCAGAACGCCTACAGCCTCGTCAATCGCACCTTCGAGGTGAACCTCGCCGAGGTCTGCGAGCGCGAGCAGATCGCCTTCCTGCCCTATTCGCCGCTGGCGCAGGGCTATCTGACCGGCAAATACGACCATGGCGCGCGCCCGCAAGGCTCGCGCTCGCAGCTTTTCAACCGTGGCCAGCGCTACGAGACGCCGAATGCGGCGCAAGTCCTGCTCGAATACAACGAGCTGGCGCGCTCCTTCGGCATGGAGCCGGCGCTGTTTGCCAATGCCTATGTCTCGAGCAGACCCTTCGTCACCTCGAACATCATCGGCGCGACGGCGATCTGGCAGCTGGAAACGGCGTTGTCCTCGGCCGAGGTCAGATGGACCGAGGAGATGCAGAAGGCGATCGATGGGGTTCATCAGCGCGTCGGCAATCCGTGCCCTTGACCAGAATTGTCCAACGATAACAAAAGGGAGGGGACGGCAATGAACTTTCCAATCGAAACCGTGCGGGGAAGATTTCCGGCGCTGTCGCTGACCGACAAGGACCGCCGCCGCATCTATCTCGACAACCCGGCCGGCACGCAGGTGCCGCAGGCGGTGGCCGACGCCGTGTCGCGCTGCCTGCTTACCACCAACGCCAATCTCGGCGGCTTCTTCGAAACGACGCTGGCGGCGCAGGAAGTGGTCGACGGCGCGCATGCGGCAATGGCCGATTTCCTCGGTGCCGCGAGCGCCGAGGAGATCATCATCGGCGCCAACATGACGACGCTGACCTACCACATGTCGCGCACGCTCGGCCGCGCGATGAAGCCAGGCGACGAGATCATCGTCACCCGCATGGATCATGAGGGCAATGTCTCGCCCTGGCTGCAGCTTGCCGAGGACCTTGGCCTCGTCGTGCGCTTCCTGCCGTTTGACGAGAAAAGCTGGCAGGTCGAGGAAGCGGCGTTGAGTGCGCTGCTCTCGGAAAAGACGCGGCTCGTGGCGCTGAACTATGCCTCGAACCTCACCGGCTCGATCAATCGGGTGAAGGCGCTGACGGCCGTAGCCAAGCAGGCAGGCGCGCTGGTCTATGTCGATGCCGTGCAGTTCGCGCCGCATGGCCTGGTCGACGTGCAGGCGCTCGGCTGCGATTTCCTCGTCTGCTCGGCCTACAAATTCTTCGGCCCGCATATGGGCATCCTGTGGGGGCGCCGCGACCTCATTGATGCGCTGAAACCCTACAAATGCCGCTGCTCGTCCAACGGCCTGCCGGAACGCTTCGAGCTCGGCACGCCGCAGATCGAACTGATGGCCGGTCTCGGCGCGGCGGTCGATTATTTCGCCGATCTCGGCGCGGCGGCGGGCGAGGGCGGCTCGCGGCGGCAGCGGATCGCCAGGGCGTTCGAAGTGTCGATCGCCTACGAGAACACGCTGGCGCAAAAGCTAATCGACGGCCTGTCTGGCATTGCCGGCCTGACCATCCACGGCATCACCGATCCGGCGCGGATCGGCGAGCGCGTGCCGACCGTGTCCTTTACCGTCGAGGTCATCGCGCCGGAGACGATCGTGCGGCAGATGAACGCCGAAAATATCTTCCTCTGGTCAGGCCACAACTATGCCTGGGAGATCGTTCACCAGCTCGGCATTCCGGCCGGCGAGGGCGTCGTGCGCATCGGCATCGCGCACTACAACACGGCGGGCGAGATCGACGAGACGCTGGAAGGCGTGCGCCGAGTCGTGGCCATGCTGAGGCAGCAGCGAGCCTGAGCCACGTTGCCTTCACGCAATTCCGGACGGAAAACCGCTACGCACTTTTCCTGGAATTGCTCATCGCTGCTTGCCGCCAAAGCCGGTCAGGAAAGCAGTGAGGTTGTCACTGAGCGCGTCGCACAGATAGCCGCCCTCCTGGACGATCACCGTCGGCAGGCCGAGCCCGGCGATGGCCTCGCCGATGCGCGAGAAGCCGGGCGTCGTGACGGAAAGGCCACCAAACGGGTCGCCCTCGAAAGCATCGAGCCCGAGCGCCACGACAAGCGCCTCCGGCGCAAAGGCGCGGATGCGCCGGAAGGCGGTCGCGAGCGCTTCGAGAAACGCAGCGTCGCCGGATTTGCGCGGCAGCGGCAGGTTGAGATTGTAGCCGAGGCCGGCGCCTTCGCCGCGCTCGTCCGCATACCCCCAGAAGAACGGATAGAAGCGCACCGGATCGGCATGCAGCGACACCGTGAGCACGTCCGGCCTTGCATAGAAGATACCTTGCGTGCCGTTGCCGTGATGCAGGTCGACATCGAGGATCGCCACCCGTGCCGCGCTCCTTCGCAGCACCTGCGCCGCGACCGCCGAATTGTTGATGAAGCAAAATCCCCCGGCGACGTCGACGAAGGCATGATGGCCGGGCGGACGGCAGAGCGCGTAGGCCGAAGACGCGCCCGCCATCACCGCTTCGGCCGCCTCCACGGCGCTCCAGGCGCTCCACAGCGAGCTGTTCCAGGTTTCGGCCGAGATCGGGCACGCTGTGTCCGCCATGTGGTAGCCGGCCTGGCCAACGGCGGACGCAGGATAAGAACCGCCACGGGCGATCGGATGGATGTTCGGGATCACTTCCGCCGAGGCGCCTTCGATACGCTGCCAGCGCTCGAAAATATGCTCGAGGAAGTCGAGATATTCGGGCGTGTGCACCGCCGCGACCGGACCCAGCCCATGGTTCCGCGGCCGTTCGATCGCCGAACCGGCGGCTTTCGCGCCGGCCAGCAATCTCTCGATGCGCTCGGGTTTTTCCGGATTGGGCTGCTGGGCGCCGCTGGAGAGAAAAGCCTTGGGATCGTGGCGCTTCTGTTCCTCGGCATAATAGGTTTTCATGCGCTGTCCTCTGGTGCATCCGCAAAGGCGAAGAAGGCGTCGCCGACGATCTTCTGGGTCTGTTCGTAGCTCGACCAGCCAATGCCCAGCCTTTCATAGAAGGCCTTGGCGGTTTCGTTGTCCGTGTCGACGGAGAGCCTGAGATAGACGCCGCCTGCAGCACGGCATTCCTTCGCCACGCGCCGCAACAGTTTTTCGCCGATCCGGCGGCCGCGAAAGGGGTCCTCGACATAGAGGTCCTGCACATAGACGCCGGGACGCCCCATCCAGGTCGAGAATATCGGGAAGTGCAGGCAGAGGCCGGCGAATTCGCTGTCGACCTCGGCGATCAAGGTGGAGAAGGCGGGTTTTTCGCCGAAGCCGTAGCGGCGGAGGTCATCCGCTGTCGAGGTGATCTCCTGATGCGCGCCGATATGGGTGCCGAGTTTGAGAAGCGCGGCGTAAATGGTGTCGACGTCGTCGATTGTGCCCGGGCGAAGGGTGATTGCCTTGCTCACGATAGACGGGGCGCCAAGGCACCCCCCTCTGTCCTGCCGGACATCTCCCCCTCAAGGGGGGAGATCGGATGTCGCCGAGGCTTTCGCCAATCGCCAAAGCTGGAGAAGAGGCAGACACGTCGAAGCTGCCAATCTCCCCCCTTGAGGGGGAGATGGCCGGCAGGCCAGAGGGGGGTAGGGCTGGGCGCTATCATCTCACCCCCCGCACTTCAAAACGCCACCCGGTCGCCGCCCTTCAGCGCCAGCATTGCGCGCGCTTCCGCGGGCGTCGCGACCTCCAGCGACAGGCCATCCAGCACCGAGCGTATGCGCCGCACCTGGTCGGCATTCGACTTCGCCAGTTGCCGCCCGTCGTAGAGGCTGTCCTCCAGCCCGACGCGGACATTGCCGCCCATGGCGGCGGCGATCGAGATCAGCGGCATCTGGTGGCGGCCGGCGGCGAGAACCGAGAATTGGTAGCTGTCGCCGAACAGTTTGTCGGCGATGCGCTTCATGTGGATGAGATTGTCGGGATCGGCGCCAATGCCGCCCAGAATGCCGAGCACGAATTGGAGGAACAGCGGCCCAGACGCCAGGCCGCGATCGCGCAAATGCGCCAGCGAATAGAGGTGGCCGACGTCGTAGCATTCGAACTCGAAGCGCGTGCCGCAGCCTTTACCGAGCTTTTCCAGCACCGTCTCCATGTCGGCGAACGTGTTCTTGAAGATCGTGTCGCGGGTAGCCTCGAGCAGTTTCGGCTCCCATTCGTGCTGCCACTCCCGCGGCTTGTCGAGCATCGGGAACATGGCGAAATTCATCGAGCCCATGTTGAGCGAGCACATTTCCGGCTCGGCCCGGAGCGGTGCGGCGAGCCGCTGGTCGAGCGTCATCAATGAGGAGCCGCCGGTGGTGATGTTGATCACCGCATCGGTCGCCTGCTTGATGCGCGGCAGGAATTGCATGAACACTTCCGGGTCGGCGGTCGGCCGTCCGTCCTTCGGATCGCGGGCGTGCAGATGCAGGATCGAGGCGCCGGCTTCGGCGGCGGAAATGGCGTCCGTGGCGATCTGGTCTGGCGTGACCGGCAGATAGGGCGACATGGACGGCGTATGCACCGAGCCGGTGACGGCGCAGGTTATGATGACTTTTCTCGTCGCCATCTTGTTCTACCCCTTCAGCTTTCGACCGGCAGGTCGAGTTCGGCGGCGAGCGCTGCCAGCGAGTCGCCGATGATGGCGATCATCTCGCCGATCTGCTCGCGCGTGATGATCATTGGTGGCGCGACCATGAAATTGTCGCCGTCGACGCCGCCCTTGACCTTGCGGCCGTAGATGATGAGGCCGCGTTCATAAGCGAGGTCGAGCAGGCGCTGCGTCGCCTTCTTGCCCGGCGCGATCGGCGTCAGCGTCTCCGGATCGGCAACCATCTCAGCGCCGAGCAGCAGGCCCTTGCCGCGCACGTCGGCGATGAAGGGAAAGCGCTTTTGCAACGCCCTCAGTTCGCCGATCAGCACGTCGCCCATGGCGGCGGCGTTCGCGATAAGGTCGAGACGATCCATCTCGCCGAGCACTGCGAGCCCGGCGGCGCAGGCGAGCGGATTGCCGGCATAGGTGTGGCCATGCTGGAAGCCGCCGGCGGCAAGCAGCGGCTCGACCAGCCGCTTCGGTGCGGCCAGCGCGCCGAGCGGCGCGTAGCCCGAGCCCAGCCCCTTCGACAGCGCGACCAGGTCCGGCTTGCAGTTCCAGTGGTCGCCGCCGAGGAATTTGCCGGTTCGGCCGGCGCCGCTCATCACCTCGTCATGGATCAGAAGGATGCCGTAGCGGTCGCAGATTTCGCGGATGCGCGGATAGTAGCTGTCGGGCGCGACAAGAGCGGCCGTTGCCGCCCCGCCGACCGGTTCCATGATGAAGGCGACCACGCTCTCCGGCCCTTCGGCCTGGATCTTTTCTTCGAGCATGTCGGCATACCGGATGCCACGCTGTTCCAGCGAGAGGTTGTCGCGGTCGCGCCAAGCCGTCGGCGCCGGCACCGTCGGCATCGCCCGCATCATCGGAAGGAAAGTCTCGGCCAGCGCATCGTCGCCGGTGACCGCGAGCGAGCCCAGCGTGCCGCCATGATAGGAAGGGAAGCGGGCGATCACCTTCCAGCGCTTGGGCTGGCCGGTGGCAACCGCCCATTGCCGGGCAAGCTTGATGCAGGATTCCGTTGCCTCGGAGCCGCCGGAGACGAAGAAGATGCGGTCCATGCCGGCGGGCAGCTTGCCGGCCAGCTCCCGCGCCAGCTCTTCCGCGGGCTCGTTCTCGAAATGCAGCCGATAGGCGAAGGTGGTCTTGTCCATCTGCCGCTTCATGGCGTCGAGCACATTGCGGTTGGAATGGCCGATATTGGCGACCATCGGTCCGCTCGATCCGTCGATGAAGCGGCGGCCGTCCTTGGTCCAGAAATAGATGCCCTCGGCACGCTCGACGAGCGGCCGGCGCAGGCTGGACAGATAGAACAGATGCGACGGCGGCCGCGCTTCGGCGTCAGTTGCATTCTGGACTTGCGGTTTCGGCATGTCAGGACTTTCCGAGATAGTGGTCGAGGACATTTTTGGTCACGCGCTCGACCATCGCGTCCTGCCTTAGCAGGCCGGCGACCCATTCGCAGCTTCCGGCATGGAACACTTCGCCCTTGCCGCGCGGGAAATTGACGATCATGCCGTTGCCGCGCTTGACCTTGTCGAGATTGGCGTCGCTGGCTTCGCCGAACAGCGTCTCGGCGGTGAAGCGACCATCCTCGTCGGTGAGGAACTGGTCCTCGATCGGGATGTCCGCGCTTTCCTCGACCTGGCTCGCCATGCCGACCGCCAGCACCTGCAGGCCGTCCGGCGCGCCGCTCTGCTCGGTCGGGTAGGGCAGGCCGCCGCGGATCTCGAAATCCAGCCCGTCGACCTCATAGCCGTAGACATGGCTGTCGGCGCCGAGCAGGTCGCCGTAATAGATGCCGGTGCCGGCGAAGGCCCAGTGTTCGGGGCGATAGACCGGGAAGCCGCGCACGCCGCGCGGCGCGCAGCCGCCCCAGCCGGCATAGACGCCCCTGGTGGCATTGAGGCCGAAGGTTGCCGAACCCGGCCGGCCGATCTCGGGCGCTTCCCAGGAGTTGGTTGCGCGGGTCACGTCGCCGCCGCGATAGGCCGGGTCCTCGGCACGCGCCCGGTATTTGTAGCAGACCTGCCGCCGCCCCTCGTCTTCCAACCTGGTCTGCCACATGAAATTGCCGGCAAAGCGTGCCGCGTGGCCGCCACGCTCCACATAGGCGTCGACCGCGTCGCGCATCTCCCAGGTCCAGTATTCGTCATGGCCGACGAAGACGACGCAGTCATAGCCGTCGAGGATATCGGGCGCAAAGTGCAAGTCGTGCTGGCTGGCGAGATCGATCGCGTAGCCGGCGCGCTCGGTGAAGCGGAAGAAATGGCTGTCATAGCTCGCCCAGCCGGACGAGGCGTATTTCTTCGAATGGCCGGTGGCGAAGGCCCATTCCATGTGCGGATATCGCGGCACGGTCTTCGGCGGCACCGCGATCTCCAGCGGTACGCGCGGGGCCTCCTTCGGCAGCACGACGAAGCCGCGGCACCAGGGACGCTGCGTCGACACCATCGTGGCGTATTGGTCCCGGTTCGGGCCGGTGATGCCCTGATAGTGGTTGGAGCCGCCCCACGTGTTGTAGGCGAGCCAGGTTCCCGTCGCCGCGACCTGCAGCAAGCGGCCGGGTTTCTTGCCGGGCAGGGGCGTGACGATGAAGAGGTGATGGCTCTGGATCGGCGTGCCGTCGCGGCCCTCGGCCGTGAGCGTGACGCGGTAGGCGCCGGACGGCCAGGCATCGCCGATGCGGAACTCGAAGGAAGTGTCCCAGCCGCAGCCTTCGACCGAACATTGGTCGGGCGTCTCCTGCCAGCGCGCCGCGATGCCGGTTTTTTCGAACACCCTTGTTTCGGCGCCGCCGTCGCGAACAATCGTGATGCCGAATTGCGGCGCCGTCGCGCTGACATGTAACGCCACCGTTTCGCCGGGGCGGTACGAAAAACGGTCGCTGTAGCACCAGATCTCGCCGCGCGCGCCGTCCATGCCGGGCCATTCGTAGTAATGGCCACGCACCGCCTCGCGGCGCTGCTCGGGCGTCAGCCCGAAATCGGGGAATTCGGTCGGCAGTCGCGTCAATGAACACCTGAAACCAACAGGCCGCCATTGAGACCATTGGCCGGCCAAGCGTCAATTGGAAACGATCGGGCCAGCATCCGCTTGCCCTTGGCCATATCCGGCAAACAGACTATCTCATGTCAGGGCGAATTTTCAGCGCCGGGAGCCAAGATGCTGCGCGTGCAAAAGGTCAAGGTCGACGACATCTATGTGCCCGCCGCGCGCCGCAAGACGCTCCACCCGGAAACCGTCCGCCATCTGGCCGAGGACATTCTCGAAAACGGTATGAAAATGCCGATCCAGGTCCGCCATGACGGCAAGCGCCACATTCTGGTTGAAGGCCTGCACCGGCTGGAAGCCGCCAAATGGCTCGGCGAGACCGAGATCGACGCCTATCTGGTGCAGGCCAAGCGCCACTAGCCAATTTCACATCTGCTGCAAATTTTCTCGCGGCCATGTCGGCTTGCGCTCTGCCGTCGCGTCCTTGGGGCACAACTGGAGGAGACCGAATGCCCAAGAACCTGTTTTTCGCCATGCTCGCTTCGGCCGTGGCCCTGATTACCGCGCCAGATGCACAATCCGAGGAGACAAAGCCTGCCATGACCGCTGCCACCAAAGCCGCTGTGAAGCCGGAGAGATCCGGCCTGCTGCCGATCGACGGCCTGAATTACTACTACGCCATCTACGGCAAGGGCGAGCCGCTGCTGCTGCTGCATGGCGGCCTCGGTTCCACCGACATGTTCGCGCCGGTCCTGCCGCAATTCGCCGCGCATCGCACCGTGATCGCCGTGGATCTGCAGGGCCATGGCCGCACCGCGCTTGGCGAGCGGCCGTTCAGTGTCGAAGCGATGGGCGACGACATGGCGGCGATCGTCAAGGCGCTTGGCTACGACCAGGTCGACGTCATGGGCTATTCGCTGGGCGGCGGCGTCGCCTTCCGCATGGCTGTCCAGCACCCGGAGGCGGTGCGCCGGCTGGTGATGGTGTCGACGGGCTATGCCACCAACGGCTTCTACGACGAGATGCGCCCGCAGCAG
Organism: Mesorhizobium sp. M4B.F.Ca.ET.214.01.1.1; assembly: GCF_004791545.1. Classification (NCBI taxonomy): domain Bacteria; kingdom Pseudomonadati; phylum Pseudomonadota; class Alphaproteobacteria; order Hyphomicrobiales; family Phyllobacteriaceae; genus Mesorhizobium; species Mesorhizobium sp. M4B.F.Ca.ET.214.01.1.1. The sequence continues at coordinate 172,019 of NZ_SRUX01000012.1, read as the reverse complement.
GCGCAGGTGAGCGCGGCGGCGGCCCCGTTCATGAAGGATACGCCGATGTACAAATCCTACGTCGCCGTGGCGCCGCATCCGGACGATTTCCCGAGACTGCTCGACACGCTCGGCAACTTCATGCGCAACGAGCGCGACTTCTCGGCCGATGTGCCGAAGCTGAACATGCCGGTCATGCTCGTCTACGGCGACAGCGACATGTACAAGCCCGAGCACGAGATCAAGTTCTTCCAGATGCTCGGCGGCGGCCAGAAGGATGCCGGCTGGATGCGCGAGAACCTGTCGCAGAACCGGCTGGCGATCATCCCCAACCGCACCCACTACGACATCTTTTTCGCGCCGGAACTGCCCGCCACCGCACTGCCCTTCCTCGACGGTGTGACTAAGGTGAAGAGCTGGGACGAGATGCTCGGCGCAACCGAATAGCGGGTCGGCAATCTCATGCGGCCGTCTCCCTGGAGGCGGCCGCGTGCTTTTGGACGCGCTGCCATCTGCGCCGGTCGCATCATCGCAAACGATGGCATTCCATAAAAGCTTTTGAATTGACGCAGCGACCCGCCCGGCTACGGTTCCGGCATTCTTCCCGAGCGAACGGATACCGGCGATGACGAAATATCAGGGCGGCTGCCTGTGCGGAGCGGTGCGCTACCGCGCCGAGGTGGCGCCGATCAACGAACGCGTCTGCCACTGCCGGATCTGCCAGAAGGCGATCGGCGCGGCGTTCAACGCGCGGCTGCTGTTTCGCATCGACGACGTGACCGTCGAGGGCGAAGTGGCGACCGTCAACTCCTCGCCGGACCTCAAGCGCGGCTTTTGCGCGGCCTGCGGTGCGACGCTGTTTTCCAGGCGCGATTCCAGGGGCATTCTTGGCATCACCTCGGGCTCGCTCGACGATCCTTCCCTGTTCAAGCCCGACATGCATTTCTGGACGGCCTCGAAGCAGCCCTGGGTACGGTTGGACGACGGCCTGCCGCAATATGAGGGCCTGCCACCGGCCTGACTCATTTCGACGCAGTCCTGCACAAAAATTTCATCTTCGATTCACGACATAGCCGGCAAAGCGTCATTGGCGGGCCATCATTGGCTGCCTATCTATCGTGCGCGGGCCGGCATTCGAGGAGGCGACGGATGAGCGAGAGCATCAACACCCTGGACGAGCTTTTGAACGACCCGATGGTCCGGCTCGTGATGGAGCGCGACCGCGTGCAGCCGGCGGAGCTTCGCACCCTGCTCGAGAGGGCTCGCGGCGGCGCGGCTGACGACATGCGCGCCGGCCAGCCGATGGTGCCGCCGGCCCACATGGTCGCCAAGAACTGTTTCCGGCAATGGCTGCGGGTCTAAAGCAATTCCAAGAACAAGCTGAATCCTTTAGTTGGAAGTAGCCGGCAAATAGCTGTAATGGCTGCGGAAATAGGCGATCCTGAAGCCAAGGCGCGCATAGTTGCGATAGGCAGGGCCGTCGCGCTCCTCATGCGGCGCTTCGATGTCGGCGACGAACAGTTTCGCGCCGGCCGCCAGGCCGTCGCGGACCAGCGCTTCGCCAAGCACCGCGTCGAGATCGAAGCTCGGCGCCATGATGCCGGGCACCGGTGCGTCGATGCCGCTCCAGGCCGCGCCGTCGGCGCCGATGAACAGCGAGCGCACCGCCACCACCGCGCCGTCCCGCTTCAGCATGTAATGATGCCAGCCCTTGCGGCCGACCAGCGCCAGCAGCCAGGGTGAGGTCGCCAGCCGATACTGACGGTCGATGAAGCCGGCCCATTCCGCCGCCGTTGATTTCGTAACGCGCTCGACAGCAACCCCGTCGGCCGCGAAGAGCGGCTCGGATGGCAGTGGCTCCGCTTCGCGATAGATACGCTCCCAGCCGCCCTGGCGCTGCAGGCCGCGCGCTTCGAGCCAGCATCTGAGCCGGGAAGGTTCGGTGTGCGGATTGACGTAGAACCAGGGCCGCGAAATGCCGGCAGCGCGGTAATGCGCCAGCAGCGTGTCGAGCTGGCTTTCGGTAGCCGGGCTGTCGACGCCGAGATTCTTCACGCAGTTGAAATGGATGAACGGGATCGTCGTGCAGGTCGTCCAGGCGAGGTCGCCGTCTGCCGCCATCGAAAGCCCTTGCTGCGCGGCGAAATCGGCCGGCGCCGCGGCGTAGAGGTCGAGCCAGGCACTGACCTCGGCGCGCTCGATGGCGCGGCTGAAATCGCCTGACACATCCTCGATCGCGATGGCCGGCGGATGCGGCACCGGCACTATGACGGGTTCCAGTTCCGACAGGGCGGACGACATGGCTTCTCCTCCCGAAAGCCTAACCTTACGATGTAAGATTAGTGGAGGATAATATCATGGCGAGGCTTGTCAAGCAGGATGTGGGAAACACCGTTGCCCCGAGGACATTCCGATGATGCCGCCGGCGAGCCGCCATTTATCCCTAACAAGTTGATTCAAACTTTATTGGTAATTTCTCGTTAGGAATCGGATCTGCCGGTGGCAATCCGCCCTCGGCCTGTTTTGTTTTGTGTACAGGTCCAGATGCGGTTCTCAGGCGTCGTCAGTTTTGTGCTTGCATCGCTGTGCCTTGCCGGCTGCTCGTCCACATCGGGCATGGACGCCTTGCAGGTGCCGTCCAACGAAACCACCAGTTCCGTCGTCAGGCCGCGCGCGCCCGTCGCGGCGGCCGAGGCCACGGCCGAAACGGAAACGACGTTCGAGACCACATCGATGGCAGGCGACGCGCGCATGCGGCCACCGGAGCCGGTGGCCGACGACAATGCGCCTCCGTTCAGTCTTGCCGAGGAAGAGACGGTCGCGTTCCCCGCGCCGAACCTGCCCGACAGCGTCGAGCCGCCGGTCCAGCCGGCAGCCCTTATGGCGCCGCCGAAGCGTCTGTCGCGGGCGGCGCCCGCGATGCTGGCCGGTCCCGTCACCCGCTATGGCTTCCGCGATGCCAAGCCGATCAATTTCGGCCGCGCCTCGCCCCGGCACCTTGCCGTGCACGGCGTCGACGTTTCGCGCTGGCAAGGCAACGTCAACTGGGAAAAGCTGCGCGCCCAGGGCGCCAACTTCGCCTACATCAAGGCGACCGACGGCGGCGATCATCTCGACCCGATGTTCAGGACCAACTGGCGCAACGCCGACTCTGCCGGGCTGAAGCGCGGCGCCTATCATTTCTTCTACTGGTGCCGCACCGCCGGCGAGCAGGCTGACTGGTTCATCCGCAATGTGCCGCGGGTCGAGGGCGCGCTGCCGCCGGTGATCGACGTCGAATGGAACGGCGAGTCGTCCTGCAAGCGGCGGCCGTCGCGCGACACGGTGCTGGAGAAGATGCAGGTGTTCATGGACAAGCTTGAACGCTATTACGGCCAGCGTCCGATCATCTACACCAGCCCCGACTTCTATCGCGACAATCTGCGCGGCGCCTTCCCCGACTATCCGTTCTGGCTGCGCGCCGTGGCGCGCCATCCGTCAAAGGTCTATCCCGGCCGCAAATGGGTGTTCTGGCAGTATTCCGGCTCCGGCCTTTCGCACGGGGTGAGGGGCCGCATCGACCTCAACGTCTTCCATGGCGACGAGCGCGCCTGGCGAGCATGGGCCGGCGGACAGACGACCGTCGCCGACGCGGACTGAGCGTTCCGGCTGGCGCGACTACCGGCAGGCCGCCGTCGTCCCCATCCCCCGGCGGCATTTTCAGCGATTTGCTAAGGATCCACTCACCTTTTTCCTTAGTGGTCCTGCAATGCCCGGCTGGTAACATCCGCGTGATCATGCATGCCGCGCGCAACGCCGCGCGGCCCGGCATGAATGGGCATGGAGGGGTCGATGCGCAATCCGGTTCTGGCAATCGTCTTCGTGGCCGCTGTCGGCTACGGATTTTTCAATGCGCTCGGGCACGGGCGGAGCGACAAGCCGATGGCCATTCCGGCCGCGGCGCCGGGCGCCTCGCAGACGGCGCCTCGCGCGATGACGGAGAACGTCGTCGCCTATTCCACCGAAGACAAGGCGATGCAGGCCGCCAAGAACAAGGGCCACTCGACGCTGCCGCGCTTCCACGAGCTGATGGCCGCCGGCACGCCCGGCACCTACACGGTGAAGTTCCCGCTGACCCAGAACGGCGCCACCGAGCACATCTGGATGCAGCTCACCGGCCTGGGCGACGGCACCTTCATCGGCCTGCTCGCCGACGAGCCGGTCAACGGCACCAAATACAAGATGGGCGACCGCATGACGGTGGCGGAAGCCGACGTCGAGGACTGGATGGTCAAGAACGGCGGCGAGGTTTACGGCGGCTATACCGTGCGCCAGGCGTTTGCGGACATGCCGAAGGAACAGGCCGCGAAATACGGCATCACCTTCAAGGATTGATCCGACTCCCCCGAGAGGAGGAGAGTCGCACCCCGCGCGGTCGTCATCCTCGAGCTTGACCCTAGCCTTACCTTGCCTCGCGTCTTTCGCGCTCGCGTATCTCGGCCGTCTGGGCCAGCACCCAGTCGCGGAACACCTTGATCTTGGGTGCATTGCGGCGGCTTTCCAGATGCACCAGCCAATAGCCGTCGCCATCGGATCCAAGCACTTCAAAAGGCTGGATCAGCTGTCCCTTGGCCAGCAGGGCGCTATAGATGTTGCGGGTGAGGATCGCGGCGCCCTGGTCGGTCAGCGCTGCCATTGCATCGTAGGCCTGCGACCCCAGCGTCGGACCCGCGATGACGCGATCGGGCTCGAACGGCACGCCGGCCGCCTCGAACCAGATTTTCCACCAGGGATCGTCGGCGCAGCATAGCGCCACCTTGTAGAGATCCTCGGGACGGTGGATGCCGCCCACGCTCTCGGCCAGTCGCGGGCTGAGCATCGGCGTATAGTCAGCCTTGAAGAGATAGTGCGCCGTCAGGCCGGGCCATTTTCCGGTGCCGGTGCGGATCCCGACATCCATGTCCTCGCGCGTGAAATCGACCAGGCGGGGCGATGTGTTCACCTTCACGGCGAGATCGGGATGCATCAACTGGAATGTTCCAAGCCATACGGCCAGCCAGTTCGTTGCGAAGGTCTCCATGGTCGTCACCGACAGCACGCCGGTCGCGCCGCCCTTGGTCGCGACCCACGCATCGGCCAGGGCCGAGAATGCGCCTGATGCGTGCGGCGCCAACTGCTGTCCGGCCTCGGTCAGGGCGATCTGTCTTGTTTTTCTTATGAAAAGCGGCGTTCCCGCGCGTTCTTCCAGCACCTTGATCTGATAGCTGGCCGCCGACTGGGTCATGCCGAGTTCTTCGGCCGCCTTGGTGAAACTGCCCAGCCGCGCCGCGGCCTCAAACACGCGGATGGCGCCTAGCGGCGGCAGCTCCCAACTCATGACGCATCAATCCTCCTGATGCATGCTACGCGAGGTTCGATTGGAATCCAAGGCCGGAAAACGGCATGCTCTGGTCATCGAACTCGAACCCGAAAGGACACGGCAATGACCACCACCCTTTACAGCACGCTTCGTCGTCCGGTTCTCGACCTCTTCATCGCGCCGTTCAGGCCACGCACGCGCGGCCTGCTTGACCGCCGTTCGCTGTCGGACCATTTCCTGCGCGACATCGGCATGCTCGACGGACGCGTGCCTCCCGGCACCCTTCGCTGAGGCAAGTCCGGCGCCTTGACCGACGCGAGGGAGGGAAAGATGGATGCATTATCGCAGGCTCTGGCGAAGAGCCGTCAAACGATCAGCGCCTATGAGGACTATGCGGAACGCTACGATCAAATCGTGCGGCATGTCCCCAACGACAGAGAACAGGCATCGCTGAAGCGCCTTGTGGCGATCGCTGGCACCGCCGGCCAGATTCTCGAAGTCGGGTCGGGAGCGGGATACGACGCCGACTTTCTGGAGGGCCTGGGCGTCAAGGTTCGCCGCACCGACGCGACAAAGCGGTTTCTCGACCTGCAGGCTGCGCGCGGCAAGCACGGCGAGCTTCTCGATCTCCTCACCGACGATCTCGGCGGCCCCTACGATGCAGTGCTGGCGCTCGCCGTCCTGATCCATGTGCCCCGCGACCAGATCGATCAGGTGCTCGCCAGGATAGCCGGATCGCTGCGGCCAGGCGGCGCCTTCCTGGTGTCGATGCGCAATGGCGACGACGAGACGGACGGCAACTATCACACCGTCCTGTGGCGCCGGGACGACTTCGTGGCCCGTATCGAGAGCGCCGGGCTGGTCCTGATCAGGGACGATTTCAACGAGGGCCGCAATCGCGAGGAATGGAACACGTTCCTGGCTGTCAGGCCGGCATGACGCGACGCTTTTCCCTTCTCCCCTTGTGGGAGAAGGTGGCCGCGAAGCGGCCGGATGAGGGGTGCTCCAGCTGACGCGAACCTACGCCAAACCTTGATGGTGATCTGATCGCACCGCCAGCCTCACGGATTGTCTAAAAGAAAATCGGCCCGATCTTGCGACCGGGCCGATCCGTTTCAGATGCTCAGATTCCTCAGCTGCACCCGCTCGTGCTTCCACACGTATCGCACTTCTCGCAGGTGCCGTTCCGCACCATGGTGAAGTTGTGGCACTCCGAGCATTCGTTGCCGGTGTAGCCCTGCAGCAGCGACTGCTGGCGCCGTGTCGCGGCGAGCTTCTTGGCGTCGGCGGCTTCCTGCGCGGCGGCGTCGGTGAACAGTGCCTCTGTGCTGGAAGCCTCGGCTTCTTCTTCGACGATGTCCTCGGCCAGTTCCCTGGCGCGCTCCTCATAGTCGCGCTTGTAGGCGATGGCCTCGTCGCTCGCCGGCTTCAGCGTCAAGACGTTGGAGCCGGAGAAGGCGGTCGGTGCCGCGCGGGCAGGGGCCGTCGTCGGCGCAGAGCCGCCAAAGCCCTTGGGATCGCCGCCGGCGCCCGAAACCAGCTTGACCGGCGAAACGCCGCGAGTCAGGCCCTTCGAGAACGGCGTCGCCTTGCCTTCGGTGATGCCGCGGCCGAGCGCCGTCTTGTCGAAGTCCGACTGGTCGACATGGGCGAGGTCGTGGCGGGCGAGGTAGGAGACGGCGAGCTCGCGGAACACGTAGTCGAGGATCGACGTCGCGTTCTTGATGGCGTCGTTGCCCTGCACCATGCCGGCCGGCTCGAACTTGGTGAAGGTGAAGGCCTCGACATATTCGTCGAGCGGCACGCCGTACTGCAGGCCGAGCGAGATGGCGATGGCGAAGTTGTTCATCATCGCGCGGAACGCGGCACCTTCCTTGTGCATGTCGATGAAGATTTCGCCCAGGCGACCGTCGTCGAACTCGCCGGTGCGGAGATACACCTTGTGGCCGCCGACCACTGCCTTCTGCGTGTAGCCCTTGCGGCGGTTCGGCAGCTTCTCGCGGTCGCGGTAGAGCCGCTCCACCACGCGCTCGACGATCTTTTCCGTCACCTGCACGGCGCGCTGCGCGGCGGGTGCCGCGATCAGCTGCTCGACCAGCTCATCCTCATCCTCCTCGCCATCGGCGAGCAGCGAGGCATTGAGCGGCTGCGACAGCTTCGAGCCGTCGCGATAGAGGGCGTTCGCCTTCAGCGCCAGCTTCCACGACAGCATGTAGGCGTTCTTTGCGTCCTCCACCGTCGCTTCGTTCGGCATGTTGATGGTCTTGGAGATGGCGCCGGAGATGAAGGGCTGCGCCGCCGCCATCATCAGGATGTGGCTGTTGATCGACAGCGAGCGCTTGCCGATCTTGCCGCACGGGCTGGCACAGTCGAACACCGCGAGGTGCTCGGCCTTCAGGAACGGCGCGCCTTCCAGCGTCATCGCACCGCAGACATGGATGTTGGCGGCCTCGATGTCCTTCTTCGAGAAGCCAAGCGCCGGCAGCATCTCGAACGAGAAATCGCCGAGCTGCTCGTCGGTGAAGCCGAGCGTCTCCTTCACCCAGTCGGCGCCCAGCGTCCACTGGTTGAAGACGAACTTGATGTCGAAGGCCGACTTCAGCGCCGCGTTCAGCGCCGCGATCTTGTCGTCGGAAAAGCCCTTGGCCTTCAGCGAGCCGGGATTGATACCGGGCGCCTGGTTGAGGTTGCCGTGGCCGACCGCATAGGCCTCGATCTCGGCGATCTGGCTCTCGGAATAGCCGAGCGTGCGCAGCGCTTCCGGCACGGCGCGGTTGATGATCTTGAAGTAGCCGCCGCCGGCGAGCTTCTTGAACTTGACCAGCGCGAAGTCGGGCTCGATGCCGGTGGTGTCGCAATCCATGACCAGGCCGATCGTGCCGGTCGGCGCGATCACGGTTGCCTGCGCATTGCGGTAGCCGTGCTCCTCGCCGAGCTCGATGGCGCGGTCCCAGGCCGCCTTGGCGTGCTCAGCGAGCGCCTGCTGCTTCAGATCGGACGCGACCAGCGGCACCGGATTGACGGCGAGCTTCTCGTAGCCGTCCTTGTCGCCATAGGCGGCGCGGCGGTGGTTGCGCATGACGCGTAGCATGTTCTGGGCGTTGCGGTCATAGTCCGGGAAGGCGCCGAGCTCGGCCGCCATCTCGGCCGAGGTGGCGTAAGCCGTGCCGGTCATGATCGCGGTGAGCGCGGCGCAGATGGCGCGGCCCTCGTCGGAATCGTACGGAATGCCCGAGGTCATCAGCAGGCCGCCGATATTGGCGTAGCCGAGGCCGAGCGTGCGGTATTCGTAGGAGAGCTTGGCGATCTCCTTCGACGGGAACTGCGCCATCATCACCGAGATCTCGAGCACGATGGTCCACAGCCGCACCGTGTGCTCGTAAGTGGCGATGTCGATCGTGCCGTCGGCATTGCGGTAGGGCAGCAGGTTGATCGAGGCGAGGTTGCAGGCCGTGTCGTCGAGGAACATGTATTCCGAGCACGGGTTGGAAGCCCGGATCGCGCCGGCCGAGGCGCAGGTGTGCCAGTCGTTCATCGTCGTGTTGAAGTGCAGGCCGGGATCGGCCGACGCCCAGGCGGCGTAGCCGATCTTTTCCCACAGGTCGCGCGCCTTCAGCGTCTTCAGCGCCTTGCCGTCCTTGCGGGCGGTCAGCTGCCAGTCGCCATCGGCCTCGACAGCGCGCAGGAAATTGTCCTTCAGCGACACCGAATTGTTGGAGTTCTGGCCGGAGACGGTCAGGTAGGCATCTGAATCCCAGTCGGTGTCGTAGGTCTTGAACGACATCGAGGTGTAGCCCTGGCGGGCGAACTGGATGACCCGGTAGATATAGTTCTCCGGCACCGCGTCCTTCTTGGCCGCTTTGATCTCGCGCTTCAGCGCCGTGTTGATCGCCGGGTCGAAGCAGTCGTCGTCATGGCCTTCGCAATTGACGCAGGCCTTCATGATCGCTTCGAGGTGCTTCTTGACGATCTTCGAGCCGGTCACCAGCGAGGCGACCTTCTGCTCTTCATTGACCTTCCAGTCGATGAACTCCTCGATATCGGGATGGTCGACGTCGACGATGACCATCTTGGCGGCGCGGCGCGTCGTGCCGCCCGACTTGATGGCGCCCGCCGCGCGATCGCCGATCTTGAGGAAGCTCATCAGGCCGGAGGAGCGACCGCCGCCGGACAGCTTCTCGCCTTCGCCGCGCAGCAGCGAGAAGTTGGAGCCGGTGCCGGAGCCATATTTGAACAGGCGCGCCTCGCGCACCCACAGGTCCATGATGCCGCCCTCGTTGACGAGGTCGTCCTGCACGCCCTGGATGAAGCAGGCATGCGGCTGCGGATGCTCGTAGGAGGACTTCGACTTGGTCAGCTTGCCGGTGAAGGGGTCGACATAGAAGTGACCCTGGCTCGGGCCGTCGATGCCATAGGCCCAGTGCAGGCCGGTGTTGAACCATTGCGGCGAGTTCGGCGCGACGCGCTGCGTGGCCAGCATATAGGCAAGCTCGTCGCGGAAGGCGCGCGCGTCTTCCTCGGACTTGAAGTAGCCGCCCTTCCAGCCCCAGTAGGTCCAGGTGCCGGCGAGGCGGTCGAAGACCTGGCGAGCATCGATCTCGGAGCCATAGCGCTCGGCCTCGGGGAGCTTGGCGAGTTCGGCCTCGTCGGGGACCGAGCGCCACAGGAAGGAGGGGACGTCGTTCTCCTCGACCTTCTTCAGGCGCGCGGGAACGCCGGCCTTGCGGAAATACTTCTGCGCCAGGATGTCGGCGGCGACTTGGCTGAACTGCGCCGGCACGTCGATATTGTCCAGGCGGAACACCACCGAGCCATCCGGATTCTTGATCTCGGAAAGCGCCTTGCGGAATTCGATCTCCGCGTAGGCGGATTGTCCTGGCTTGGTGAAACGACGCTCGATGCGCATTGGTCCGGTCCTTTGTGTCTATATATAGCGCTTTTCCCCAGGGATTCATGCCCCGAAAGCGAAACGCGCGGTCCGCCGTTTGCCGGCATCTTGACGACGCCGGCATCTCCTTCGCAGTCGTGGCGCGGCGCGCTGGCCAACTTCTTGCGAAGGGCCTCTCCAACTCGCCGACGAACCCCCTGCGGGTCCCTCAAAACTTTGAAACTTTTTCGCGATTCCCCCGATCGAGGGTTTCACACTATCTAGGGTCGAACCTGCCTGCAAACACTAAATATAGTGTTAACAGATCATTTTTTCCAGTCCGACAATTCTCCCTTTTCGCCACCCAAGCCCCACCCAATCCCAACGCTTCCGCCGGCCTCGTGAACGGGCGGAAATGTGGGCAAAACGCACAAAATCCGGGAAAAAAGACCGGCCTCTGAACTCTCCGGTCGCGCTCTCAACAGGAACGCATGGCCTATAAAAGGCGACTCGTTTTGCGCCGTCAAGGATTCGTTTACGTAGCTTTTGTGACCCCAATATCTTGTGTGTCACAGATGTGGATAACGGGGACAGAAAGGGCCTGCGCAACTCCCGGTTCTGCCGGCCGTCGGCAACGACTCGAAGCCGGCGGGGACCATGCCGGCCGAGCGGCTTTTCATTTTAGCTGGCTTGCACTATGTCTTGCCCTTCGCGCGGGGGCGCGTCTTGTCAACCGGAAAAGCATCCGCTACGCCCCGCTCATGACAGTTACCGTCCGTTTCGCCCCGTCGCCGACCGGCCGCATCCATATCGGCAATGCGCGCACCGCTCTGTTCAACTGGCTGTTCGCCGCGAACAACAAGGGCCGCTTCATCCAGCGTTTCGACGACACCGATATCGCCCGTTCCAAGCAGGAATTCGCCGATTCCATCCTCTACGACCTGCACTGGCTTGGCATCTTCCCGGACGCCACCGAATACCAGTCGCGGCGCGTCGAGATCTATGACGCCGCCGTCGAGCGTCTGAAGGAGGCGCGCGTCCTCTACGCCTGTTACGAGACGCCGGAAGAGCTCGATCTGCGCCGCAAGGTGCGCCGCACGCGCGGCCTGCCGCCGGTCTATGGCCGCGAGGCGCTGACGCTGACGCCGGAGCAGGTGGCCGAATACCAGTCGGACGGCCGCCGCCCGCATTGGCGCTTCCTGCTGCCGAACTTCACCAGCGATCCGCTGCAGCCCGAGCGCACCGAGATCCACTGGAACGACCTGGTGCGCGGCGAGGAGACCGTCGATCTCGCCTCGCTGTCCGATCCCGTGCTGGTGCGCGAGGACGGCACCTATCTCTACACGCTGCCGTCGGTGGTCGACGACATCGAGATGGGCGTCAGCCATGTCATCCGCGGCGACGACCATGTCACCAACACCGGCGTGCAGATCGCGCTGTTCCAGGCGCTCGGCGCCGAGCCGCCGGTCTTCGGCCACCATAATCTCTTGACCACGGTCTCGGGCGAGGGCCTGTCGAAGCGCACCGGCGCGCTGTCGATCGAAAGCCTGCGCGAGAACGGTATCGAGCCGATGGCGGTCGCCTCGCTGGCGGTGCTCGTCGGCACGTCGGAGAATGTCGCGGCGGCGCACGATCTTGCCGACCTCGCCGGCCATTTCGATCCGGCCGCGACCTCGAAATCGGCGGCCAAGTTCGATCCGGACGAGCTGTTCGTGCTCAACCGCACGCTGATGCACCACATGCCGTTTGCCGAGGCGCGCGACCGGCTGATCGTGCTGGGTGTTTCAGGCGACAAGGCGGAGCCGTTCTGGATGGCCGTGCGCGGCAACCTCGACAGGCTGGCCGACGCGGTTGCCTGGTGGCGTATCGTCGATCAGGGACCGCAGGAGCCGGCGGAGTTTTCCGGCGAGGATCGGGACTTCCTGCACCAGGCGTTCGACCTGTTGCCGGATGAGCCGTGGAACGGCACCGTCTGGAAGGATTGGACCGGCAAGATCCGCGAAGCAACCGGGCGCAAGGGCAAGGCGCTGTTCATGCCGCTCAGGCTGGCGCTTACTGGACAGCCTTCCGGGCCGGAGCTTGCAGATCTATTGCCCCTGCTGGGTCGGGAAGGAACGATGGCCCGACGACCCTGACCTTGCGCTGCTCCGGGGGCAGCGCCGACACCGGCGATGTCGCCGGCTTCTCGGCCAGGCGTTTGATGGCGTCGCGGTCGAGCCCGCCTTCGGCATTGGCCAGCGTCTCCGGATCGGCGCCCGGATCCGGCTTGGTACCGGGCATGGGAACGAAGGGCGCCGTGGCTGCCTCGGGGTCGGGCTGCCCGGGGTTCGGCGGATTGCCGGCGATGATCTCGAAATTCTGCGCCTGCGCGTTGCAGCCGCAGGCCGACGGCCGCGCCATGTTGCTCTGCTTGTAGAGATAGGCGCTCGGTAGTTCGCTGTACGGCTTGCCAGTCACCGACGAGGTCATCGCGCCAGCATCGTCGTCCATGCCACGCGTGTAGAACACCTGCATCTCGGTGCCCGGGCAGCTCGATTCGCAATTCTTCTGATCGCGCTCGAAATCGCCATAGGAAGCGGCGTTCGACATCGGGAAGAAATAGCCGTCGCAGGTGCGCACGCATACGGTGCGGAATTCACCGTTCAGCCGCGGCAGGTCCATGCCGTCTGGCTGGTTGATGACGCGGCGGATGTTGCGCTCGCTCGGATCGTCCGGCGGCACGTCAGGCGCATCGGGCGTGTCGAGCGCTTCGAGCTCGCGGTTGCCGCCGCCAAAGAGCTGCTCGAACAGATTGCCGCCGCCGCCATTGTCGCGCGCGGCCTCCTCGATCGGAGCGCGCCTCGGCGCGATCTCGTCGTCGCGGCAGCCATTGGCATCGAGCGCCGCCAGGATACGGCCTCGATCGCGGCGGGTGCCGCCGCCTGAAAGACGCTCGCGCTTCGCCAGCAAGGCGTCGAGATTGGCGTTCATGCGATCGATGTTCGCGTTGATCGCGGCGCATTTGTTGACGTTGCGCGAAAACAGCGAGAAGCCGCAGCCGGCATCGCTCGCCCGGTTGCGCGCCTTCGTCATCTGCTCGCGCTGGCGCGCGATGGCGTCGTCATATTTGCGGATTATCGCCGGTCCGCCACCGCCGCCGCGACTGGCATCCAGCTCCGCCTCGAGCTGGCGGCACATGCGCGAGGCGGCCTGCGGCTCGGTCACGGCGACAGCCGACGTCGCCAGCGCCGCGAGCAGCGCCGCAAGGTGGGTCAGCTTCAACCCCGCGCCCTTCATTCGCCTGAAACCCCGATTGCCAGCCTGTCGCATAGACTAGCGTGTCCGCGGTTAAACCTGTCTTTACTTTGCAGCCGAAAGCACTTGAGTCTGCGAGCCGCAGTCTACCGCCAAATCCGGCCTCAGCCCAGATTGACGACCGCCTGCGCCTTGTGCGCCGCCTCGACCACCGCCAGTGCCGTCATGTTGACGACGCCGCGCGACGTCACCGAGGGCGTCAATATATGCGCAGGCTTGTCGGTGCCGAGCAGGATCGGGCCGACATGCAGCGCGTCCATCATGGCGCGCAGCGCCGTCAGCGTTATGTTGGCCGAATCGAGGTTCGGGAACACCAAGAGGTTGGCTTCGCCCTTCAGCCGCGAATGCGGATAGACGCGCTGGCGCAGGTGCTCCGACAGCGCCGAGTCGGCATGCATTTCGCCGTCGCACTGCAATTCGGGCGCGATGCGCGCCAGGATCGCCGCCGCCTGGCGCATCTTCAGCGCGCTCGGGGAATCGCGCGAGCCGAAGTCGGAATGCGACAGCAGCGCTGCCTTCGGCTCGATACCGAAACGCTGGATCTCCTCCGCCGCCAGCACCGTCATCTCGGCGATCTCCTCGGCCGTCGGATCGACCGAGACATGGGTGTCGGTGAGGAAGATGATGCCGCGCTGCGAGATCAGCATGGAGAGGGTCGAGAGATCGCGGTCCTTGATGCCGGCACGTGGGCCGATGATCAGCGTGACGTTGCGCAAATGCCGCTCGAAACGGCCCTCGAGGCCGCAGACCATGGCGTCGGCATCGCCACGCTTCAGTGCCAATGCGGCGATCACCGTGTTGTCGGTGCGCACCATGGTGCGCGCCGCTTCCGTCGTCACGCCGCGCCGCCCGGCAAGCTCGATCAGCAGGTCGACATAGTGGCGGTAGCGCGGATCCTCCTCCGGGTTGATCAGGCCGAAATCGACGCCCGGCTTGATGCGCAGCCCATAGCGCTTCAGCCTGACCTCGATGACATGCGGGCGGCCGATCAGGATCGGTTCGGCGATGCCTTCCTCCAGCACCACCTGCGCGGCGCGCAGCACACGCTCGTCCTCGCCGTCGGCATAGATGACGCGCTTGGCACTCGACGCCTTGGCCGTCGAGAACACCGGCTTCATCACCAGGCCGGAGCGGAACACGAAGCGGTTCAGCTTGTCGATATAGGCGGCGAAGTCGGCGATCGGCCTGGTGGCCACGCCGGTGTCGCAGGCGGCCTTGGCGACGGCCGGCGCGATGCGCAGGATGAGGCGCGGGTCGAAGGGCGAGGGGATCAGGAAATCGGGCCCGAAGATCGGCGTCTCGCCGGAATAGGCGCGCGCCGCGACATCCGATGGCTCTTCGCGGGCAAGGGCGGCGATCGCCCTGACCGCCGCCATCTTCATCTCCTCATTGATGGCGCTGGCGCCGCAGTCAAGCGCGCCACGGAAGATGTAAGGAAAGCACAGTACGTTGTTGACCTGATTGGGGAAATCGGAACGGCCGGTGCAGATCATCGCATCCGGTCTCGCGGCCCGCGCGGCCTCCGGCATGATCTCTGGATTGGGATTGGCCAGCGCCAGGATCAGCGGCTTCGGCGCCATGTGCTGCAGCAGTTCCGGCTTCAGGACGCCGGCGGCGGACAGGCCGAGGAAGACGTCGGCGCCGGGAATGACGTCGGCCAGGGTGCGCGCGTCGGTGTCCTTCACATAGGGGTCTTTCCAGCGGTCCATCTCGTCCGTGCGGCCCTTGTAGGCGACGCCGAACCTGTCGGTGACCCAGATGTGCTCGACCTTGGCGCCGAGCGAGACCAGCAAATTGAGGCAGGCAAGCGCGGCCGCGCCCGCGCCCGAGGTGACGATCTTGATGTCGGAAATCGTCTTGCCGGCGAACTCCAGCCCGTTGAGCACCGCGGCCGCGACGATGATCGCCGTGCCATGCTGGTCGTCGTGGAACACCGGAATGCCCATCCGGGCCTTCAACTGCTCCTCGACCTCGAAGCATTCCGGCGCCTTGATGTCCTCGAGGTTGATGCCGCCGAAGGTCGGCTCCAGCGCCGCGACCGTCTCGACCATGCGCTCGATCTCCGGCGCGTCGATCTCGATATCGAAGACGTCGATGCCGGCGAACTTCTTGAACAGCACCGCCTTGCCTTCCATGACCGGCTTCGAGGCGAGCGGCCCGATATTGCCGAGGCCGAGCACCGCCGAACCGTTGGAGACGACGCCGACCAGGTTGGCGCGCGCCGTATAATCGGCGGCGGTCGCCGGATCGTCGCGGATCTCGAGGCAAGGGGCGGCGACGCCCGGCGAATAGGCGAGCGCCAGGTCGCGCTGGTTGCCGAGCGGCTTGGTCGCCTGGATTTCCAGCTTTCCGGGAATGGGATGCTTGTGGAAGTAGAGCGCGGCCTCGTCGAGGTCCGACCGGGCCGGTTTCTTGTTCTCGCTGTCCATACCGGCCTCCTTGCGCTCCTGCTTTGCAGCCTTTTAGCATGCGGCGCGAGCTTTTCGCGACGGCAAATGACGCAATTGGCATTCAGATCGGCGAAGCGGGAATAACCAAGTTATTTCAGCCTCTTGCGCCGAGACTCTGCGATACGGCGGGCGGCCGGCGCCGGCAGCCGGTCAGAACGCGCTGACGTAGAGGCCGCCATCGACCGGAATGTTCTGGCCGGTGAGATAGCCGGCATGCACCGAGCACAGGAAGGCGCAGATCTGGCCGAATTCTTCGGGTGTGCCGAGGCGCTTGGCCGGCACGTCGGCGCTGATGCGGGCTTTTCGCTCGGCCGCGGCGGCGGGATCCTCGGTCGTGCCGGCCTCATGCGGACCACGCAGCCGGTCGGTATCGAGCTTGCCCGGCAGCAGGCTGTTGATGGTGACGTTGCGGTCGACCACCGTGCGCGCCACGCCGGCCAGAAACGAGGTCAGGCCGGCACGCGCGCCGGACGAGAGATCGAGGCCGGGGATCGGCACATAGACCGACAGCGAGGTGATATTGACGATACGGCCGAAGCCGCGCTTCGCCATGCCGTCGATCACCGCCTGGATCAGCTCGATCGGCGTCACCATGTTCTGCGTGACGCCCTCGATGATCTTCTCGCGGTCGAGCGTGCGGAAATCGCGCAGCGGCGGCCCGCCATTGTTGTTGACGAGGATGTCCGGGTCCGGGCAGGCGGCAAGCAGCGCCTTCTGCACCTCGGGCTTCGACACGTCGCCCGCGATCTCGATCACCTTGACGCCGAATTTTTCGCGGATTTCGGCGGCGGTCTTCGCCAGAAGCTCCGCGTTGCGGCCGTTGACGACGATATCGCAGCCGGCCTCGGCCAGCGCGATGGCGCAACCGCGCCCGAGCCCCTTGCTGGAGGCGCAGACAATGGCCTTCTTTCCGCGAATGCCGAGATCCATGACGGTCTTCTCCCTTGATTGAGCGCGGCAAGCTAGCGCTTGGGCTGGACCAATCGCAACCGTCATACGGTTGTTGCATGAATCGGGGCATAGGCTCTGCGAAAGCAACGGTGACAAGCGATGTCCGGCCCAGAGCCCCGCACTTTCCGATCGATGTTCATCTCCGACATCCATTTGGGGTCGAAGGCGGCCAAGGCCGACTTCCTGATCGATTTCCTCAGGCATCACGACGCCGATATCATCTATCTGGTCGGCGACATCGTCGACGGCTGGAGGCTCAGGCGCAGCTGGCACTGGCCGCAAAGCCATAACGACGTCGTGCAGAAATTGCTGCGCAAGGCGCGCAAGGGCGCCTCGATCACCTATATCGCCGGCAACCACGACGAGTTCGCCCGCCAGTTCCAGGGCGTGCATTTCGGCGGCATTGTCGTCGCCGACCGCGCCATCCACGAGACCGCCGACGGCCGGCGCCTGCTGGTCATCCATGGCGACCAGTTCGATACGGTGGTGCACAACCAGCGCTGGCTCGCCTATCTCGGCGACTACGCCTATGACGCGGCGATGCAGGTCAACCGGATCATCACGCGGCTGCGTCAATTGCTCGGCCTGCCTTACTGGTCGTTCTCATCCTGGGCCAAGGTCAAGGTCAAGAAGGCGGTCAACTTCATCGGCTCGTTCCAGACCGTGCTGAGCGACGAGGCGCGCCGCTCGCATGTCGATGGCGTCATCTGCGGCCACATCCATCACGCCGCGATCGAGAACTACGGCGATGTGCAATACATCAACACGGGCGACTGGGTGGAAAGCTGCACGGCGGTGGTGGAGCATTTCGACGGCCGCATGGAAATCCTGACCTGGGCTCACGTCCTGCCCGAGGCTCCGGCCGGCAAGGACGTGCTCGTTCCCGTCAACATCAGGGGCAGGGCAACGCAGGCGGCCTGACGCGAGGCCCCTGCGGGCGCAAACCCGCGTTAATCGATTAGTCCAGCCGGTTTCGCCGGGTTCTTCTCCATGTTAGGGATCGCCATACGTTGCGGCCGGTAGAACGCGGCGTAATTGGATCGATTCATGTCCTTGCCGCCGCTCACGCCTGAACAGCTCGTCAAGCCGCGCCATTTCGAGCTGCGCATGAGCCTGATCTTCGCCACGCTCTTCGTGTCACTCGGCACGCATCTGCCCTACTTCCCGCTATGGCTGCAGGCCAAGGGTTTCCATGCCGAGCAGATCGCCGTCATCCTCGCGGCGCCCATGTTCCTGCGCGTGGTGACGACGCCGCTGCTGACGGCGCTTGCCGACCGGGCGCGGGACCGCGCCAATGTTTATATCGCGCTGGTGGCCGCATCGATGCTGCTCGCCGCCGGCTATTTCCTGCCACCCACCTACGCCATCGTGCTCGTTGTCTCGCTGGCGCTGACCGTCGTCTGGACACCGCATTCGCCGATCGCCGATTCGCTGGCGCTATCGGGCGTGCGCCGCTTCGGCTCCAATTACACCAGCATGCGCAAATGGGGCTCGATCTCCTACCTCTGCGCCAATGTCGTCGGCGGCTTCATCCTGGCGCGCACGGGCGCCGAGGCGGTGCCGGTGATCATCTTCGTCGCGCTGGCCGCGGCCCTGGCCGCCGGCCTGCTTGCGCCAAGGCTTGGCCGTCCGCGGCGCGCCTCGCCGCTTTCGGCGGCTGACATCCAGCATTCGGCGCCGACGCTCCTCAACGCCTATTTCCTCTATTTCACCCTCGGCGTCGGCATCATCACCGCCAGCCATGCCTTTCTCTACGGCTTCGTCTCGATCTACTGGAAGTCGATCGGCATCAGCGACACCGTCGTCGGGCTGCTGTGGGCCTGGGACGTGGTCGCCGAGGTGTGCATGTTTGTGATGTTCACGCGCATCTTCGGGTCCGTTTCCGTTGCCACGGTGATGCTGATCGCCGCCATCGGCGCGATCGTGCGCTGGATCGCCTTTCCGCTGATCTGGCCGCTCGGCCTCGGCATTGCCGGCTTCTTCGGCGTCCAGACGCTGCACGCCGTATCGGTCGCTATGGTATTGATCGGCCTGCAGAAAATGATCGGTGAAACCGTCTCGGAGGAGCGCACCGGCGCCGCGCAAGGCATTGCCTACTTCTTCAACGGCTTCTTCATGGCCGTGGTGACGCTGGCGTCGGGCCCGCTCTACGATCGCTTCGGCGTCGACGGCTTTCTGGCGATGATCCCGATCGCGCTCATCGGGCTGGCGCTGATTGCGCTCGCCGCGCGCTCAGCCCCACAGCGTTCGGTCGGGGGGTGACACCAGCGACCCCTGGTACACAAGGCCGGGCGCGCGGTCCCTGGCGAGCAGCAACGGACCGTCGAGATCGACGAAGTCGGCGTCCTGGGCCAAAAGCACGGCCGGCGCCATCGCCAGCGAGGTGCCGACCATGCAGCCGACCATGATGTCGAAGCCGAGTTCGCGGGCGCGGTCGCGCAGCACCAGCGCTGCGGTCAGGCCACCCGTCTTGTCGAGCTTGATGTTGACGGCGTCGTAGAGGCCGACCAGCGCGTCGAGGTTCTTCGCCTCGTGCACGCTTTCGTCGGCGCAGATCGGCACCGGATGCGCGATCTCGCGCAGGATTTCGTCGCGGCCGGCGGGTAGCGGCTGTTCGATCAGCGCGATCCCTTGTTCGGCGGCGAAGGCGAGGTTTTCGACGATATTGTGCTCCGTCCAGCCCTCATTGGCATCGAGGATGATGCGGCTGCCGGGCGCCGCCTCGGTGACGGCACGGATGCGGGCTTTGTCGTTGTCGCCGCCGATCTTGACCTTGAGCAGTGGCCGCGCCGCATTGGCGCGAGCCTGCGCCGCCATCGCTTCGGGCTCGCCAAGCGACAGCGTGAAGGCTGTTTCCAGCGCTCTCAAGGGCACAGCGCGGATTGCATGCGCCACCGGCGCGCCGCTGAGCTTCGCTTCCAGGTCCCACAAGGCGCAATCGATGGCGTTGCGCGCGGCGCCGGCGGGCATGGCGTGGATCAGGGCAGCCCGGTCGATTCCGTCGGCGATCCGCCCGCGCATCGCCTCGATCGCTGCCTGCACGCCGTCCATGGTCTCGCCATAGCGCTTGTAGGGAACGCACTCGCCGCGCCCGGCATGGCCGTTTTCACGGATCGTCACCGTGATGACTTCCGCCTCGGTCTTCGATCCGCGTGAGATCGTGAAGGCTCCGGTGATGGGAAAACGCTCGGACTCGACCGAAATGACACGCGCCATATTTTTCTTCTCCGGCTGTGCGACAACGGGTCGCCGGCAAATGACAGCCCGGTTCCGGCAGGCTAAACAGGACGCCATGTTGACCATCCGCAAACGCGACGCAAGCGGCACCGCCGCCAAGGAGCCGAACGGCCAGCCGCGCGTCGCGGTCGGCCAGGAGGGCGGCGTTCTCGGTTGCGCCTTCTCGGGGAACTGGACGACGCGCACCGTGGCGCTGGTCGACGCCGAGATGCGCAAGATCGAAAAGCGCAGCGGCGTCAAGTCCTTGGCGCTCGATCTTTCGCATATCGACAAGATGGATACCGCCGGCGCCTGGCTGATCGACCGCCTGGTCAGCGCCTTCGAGAAGAAGGGCATCGAAGTCACCATGCAGGGGCAGAGCGAGATCGCCTCCATCCTGCTTTCCGCCGTCGGCGACGCCGTCCGGCGCGAGCCCGAATCGGGGCCGGCCGGTCCGCCCAACATCATCCTGCGCGCGCTCGAGGCGGTCGGCCGGCGCGTTTATGAGATGCGCGACGATTTCCTGGCCTCGATGAACATCCTCGGCGCCACCATCCGCGGCGCCCAGATGAAGCTCGGCCGCGGCCATGCCGTCAATCCGGCCGCGATCTTCAACCAGATCGACCGCATGGGCGTCGGCGCCATCCCGGTGGTGGTGCTGATGTCGGCGATCGTCGGCGCCATCGTTGCCCAGCAGGGCGCCTATCAGCTCAGCTATTTCGGCGCCGACATCTTCGTCGTCGACCTCGTCGGCGTGCTGATCCTGCGCGAGCTTGGCGTGCTGATGACGGCCATCATGATCGCCGGCCGTTCCGGCAGCGCCATCACCGCCGAGATCGGCTCGATGAAGATGCGCGAGGAGGTCGACGCGCTGAAGGTCATCGGCCTCAATCCGATCGGCGTGCTGGTATTCCCGCGGCTGGTCGCGCTGGTGATCGCGCTGCCTTGCCTCACAATCGTCGCCAATTTTGCAGCACTTGGCGGCGGCATCGTCGCCGCCTGGCTCTATTCCGACATTCCGCCGGCCGCCTTCCTCGACAGGCTGCGCATCGCCATCGACCTCAGCACCATCTTTGCCGGACTGATCAAGGCGCCGTTCATGGCCATGATCATCGGCATCATAGCGTCGGTGGAGGGCATGAAGGTCGGTGGCAGCGCCGAATCGCTCGGCCAGCACGTGACCGCCTCGGTGGTGAAGTCGATCTTCGTCGTCATCATCCTCGACGGGCTTTTCGCCATGTTCTACGCAGCGATCGAGTTTTGAGATGGCGAACGCGAACGGCAACGGGGTCAAGACGGCTGAGGACGCTGACGAAAGCGAGATCGTGCTTTCGGTGCGCGACGTCACCGTCGCCATTGAGGACAAGCTGATCCTCGACAAGCTGTCGCTCGACATCAAGCGTGGTGAGATTCTTGGTTTCGTCGGCGCTTCGGGGGCCGGCAAGTCCGTCCTTTTGCGAACCATCCTCGGGCTGATGCCCAAGCAATCGGGAACGATCAAGCTGTTCGGCGTCGACGTCGACAAGGCAAGCGATATCGAGCGCCTGCGCGTCGACATGCGGCTGGGCGTCCTGTTCCAGCACGGCGCGCTGTTCTCAGCCTTGACGGTGCAGGAGAACGTGCAGGTGCCGATGCGGGAATATCTCGACCTGCCGAGGAAGCTGATGGACGAGCTGGCGCTGCTGAAGATCGAGCTGGTCGGCCTGCCGCCGGACGCGGCGCAGAAATTCCCCTCCGAGCTTTCCGGCGGCATGATCAAGCGCGCGGCGCTGGCGCGCGCGCTGGCGCTGGACCCGGACATCGTCTTTCTCGACGAGCCGACCTCGGGGCTTGATCCGATCAGCGCGGCGGAGTTCGACGAACTCGTCGTCAAGCTGCGCGACACCATGGATCTCACCGTCTACATGGTCACGCACGACCTCGACACGCTGTTCACGGCCTGCGATCACGTTGCGGTGCTCGGCAAGAAGAAAGTGCTGGTCGAAGGTACGATCGACGACATGCTGAAGAGCGAGGAGCCGTGGGTCAAATCCTATTTCCGCGGAAAACGTGCCCGGCAACTTGATCTTGCGGCGCGCGCATAGTCATAAGTGAGGCAATGGAAACAAGAGCCAACTACGTCATTGTCGGCATCTTCACTCTGGCCGCGATTGTTGCGGCCTTCGCCTTTGTCTATTGGACCGCCGCCATCGGCGACAGGGGCGAGACGGCCGTGCTGCTGGTGCGCATTCCAGGTTCGGCTTCGGGCCTCGGCCCCGGCAGCCTGGTGCTGTTCAACGGCGTCAAGGTCGGCGTGGTCAAGCGCGTCTTTATCGCGCCCAACGATCCGGCGGCCGCGATCGCCAGCACCGAAATCGGCCGGACGACGCCGCTTACCAAGTCGACGCAGGCCGATATCGGCATTGCCGGCCTCAGTGGCCAGGCCAATATCGAGCTCAAGGGCGCCAACCTGAATGAGGAAAACCTTCTCGACCTGGCCGAGAAGGAGGGCAAGGACGCCGAGATCGTCGCCAATCCATCCGCGGTCACCAACCTCCTGCAGACCGCGCAGACCATCTTTACCCGCGCCGACAAGGTGCTTTCCGATCTCGAAGGGTTCACCCATGACGTGCGCGGGCCGCTGACCGATACGGTCAAGAACGTGCAGACCTTTTCCGACGCGCTGGCCAAGAATTCCGACGGCATAGACAAGTTCCTGTCCAGCGTGAGTGCGTTGTCGGACGAGTTGAAGGGTGTCTCGGGCAAGCTCGACGGCACGCTGAAGGCCGCCGAAGGCCTGCTCAACGCCGTCGACAAGGACCAGATCAAGAGCATCGTCGCCAATGTCGACACGGTCACCGGCAACCTGAAGGAAAGCTCCAAACAGTTCGATACCGTCATCAACAACGTCAACACGGCGGTCGGCTCGATCAACGACTTCGCCCAGAAGACGCAAGGCACGCTGGATAAGGTCAACGGCGTGCTCGACGGCATTGATCCGGCCGAGGTGCGCACGGCGCTGGCCAACATCCAGAAGGCCAGCGACAACGCCAATCAGGCCGCCGCCGACATTGCCAAGGTCACGAACAAATTCGCCAACCGCGCCGACGATATCGACGACACCATCAAGGACGCCAAACAGCTGGCGCAGCGGCTCAACGATGCGTCAGTGCGCGTCGACGGCATCCTGGCCAAGGTCGACAACTTGCTCGGCTCGGGCGAGGCGAACGGCGTCATGGCGGACGCCCGTGAGACGCTGAAATCGTTCAAGCAGGTCGCCGACACGCTGAATGCGCGGCTCGGTACCATCACCGACAATCTCGCCCGTTTCTCCGGCCAGGGCCTGCAGAATGTCGAGGCGCTGGTCCAGGACAGCAGGCGTTCGATCAACCGCATCGAGGAAGCGGTGACCGATCTCAGCCGCAACCCGGGGCGTATCCTGTCGGGCGGCGAGGGCGAGGTCCGGCAATATGACGGCAGGGTGCGGCGTTGACTTCGGCCTGCGCCCACCGCAAGAACATGAGCCGCAATTGCGGGTTGATCTTACGATCTGGGGACAACGGGGATCGCGTGTGACGTCGGTTTGGGTGAAGTCGGTTGGATTGACATCGGCTGCGGCGCTGCTTGCGCTTTCGCTCGCCGGCTGCGCGGCCCTCGGTGCCAAGCCGGCGCCGCTCGACACGTTCGAGTTGTCGGCGCCGTCGGTGGACGCCCATGGCCGCAGCCGTCGCCAGATCCTGATCGCCCAGCCCTCCGCGCTCAAGGCGCTGGACAGCCAGAACATTGTCATCAAGCCGGGCGACGGCTCGATCCAGTACCTCAAGGGCGCGCAATGGGCCGACCGGCTGCCGCTCATCGTGCAGGCAAGGCTGGCCGAGACCTTCCAGCGCTCCGGCAGCTTCGCCGGCGTCGGCAAGCCGGGCGAGGGGCTGGCGATCGACTACCAGATCATCGCCGAGGTCCGTTCCTTCGAAGTCCGGGTCAATGGCGGCGAGCATGCCGAGGTCGAACTGTTCGTGCGCATCCTCAACGACCGCAACGGCGAGGTGCGCGCCGCCAAGAGCTTCACCACGAGCGCGCCGGTTTCGGGAGGCGGCAACGCCGCCTACGTCAACGCTCTGGACAACGCCTTCGGCCAGGCGGCGAAGGACATTGTGCTCTGGACGGATTCGCTGATCTGACGGTCTCGCCCGGGAGGCGCCGCTCCTGGCCATCTCAAACAATCCAGCACAAATGAAAAAGGCGGGCCATGGCCCGCCTTTTTGGTGTGTACCGAAGCCGCTTACTGCAGGCGGCCGCTGGCATGGGCCAGCATGGTGTAGACCTTGCCGGTGTCCGAAGTCAGGTAGGTTTGGCCCATGATGTTGTCGCGGTCGTTGCGCGACACATCCTTGAGCAGCTTCTCGAAATCGTCGCAGTAGCGGTCGACGGCGGCGCGGAACTCGGCCTCGGCCTGGTACTTGCGGCGGATCTCGTCGAAGGTCTGCTGGCCCTTCAGCGTGTAGAGGCGCCGCGTGAACACGTCACGCTCGCCGCGCCGGTAGCGGTTCCACAGCTCGATCGAGGCGTCGTGGTCGATGGCGCGGGCGATATCGACCGACAGCGAGTTGAGCGATTCCACGACATGCAGCGGCGAGCGCTGCGCCGGAGCCGGGCGCGGCGCTTCCGCCGGAGCGGCCGGCCGGAGCTCTTCCTCGCGCGATGCGCCGGTCAGGAGATCGCGCACCCAGCCGCCTTGCGCCGTGCGGCCATTGGGATCGCGGCGCGGGGCCGTCTCGGCAGCGCGATCCAGGTCAAGCGTGCCGCGCAAGGTCGTCTCGGCCAGCGGCGCCTGAGGTGCCCGGCGCTCGGGTTGCGGCTGTGGCTGCTGTGACTGCTGCGGTGCCGGCGGGCGACGCAGCGGCTCGGCAGGACGGGCCGGCGCCTGCGGTGCGGGGCGTAGACCGCGCGGCTCGCCGGATTCGCTGCTGCCGCTGCGGCCGGATTTCGCAACGATGTCAGACAGCTCCTTGAGCGCGTTGATCTGCTCGGAGACGGCGCGGCGGATGGCCGAGGTCGACTCCTTGGCCTCTTCCGGCATCTCGATGACGCCCTTCTTGAGCTCGGCGCGCGTCAGGTCGAGCTCGCTCTTGATCGAACCGGCAGTGCGTCGCATCTCCTCGGTGGCGTCGGCAAAGCGGCGCGTCGCCGAATCGACGACCTCGGCGATGGCGGTGCGGATCTTCTCCGCCGATTCCATGGTCCGCCCCTCGGCGTTCTGCATCGTCTGGCCAACCAGGTTTTCGAACGAACGCATCACCTTTTCGAGGTCTTCCGACTTCTTGACCAGGCCGACGGCGAGATCTTCCAGCGACGACTGCCGCTCCAGCGTGTGCTCGAGGTTGCTCTGCGCCGAGCTGAGCAGAGCCGAGGCGCTGGAGAGCAAGCGGCTGTGCTCGTCGAACTTGGTGGCGATCGAGGCGACCTCGCGCAGCGTGGCCGACGACAGGTCGGTGAGCCGGGTCGTGTTCGAATCGACCAGTCGCGCCGAGCTGGCGAAGGTCTGCGCGGCCTTTTCCGTCGTTGTCGCGAAGCTCTGCGTGCTGCCGGACAGGCGTTCCTCGACATGACCGAGATTGGCCGCAGCCTGGTCGATCAGCTGACCGAGCTGGGCGCTGGAGGTGCTCATGCGGCCGATGAGGTCGGCAACGCTTTCGGCGAGCGTCGAGCGCGCGCCGTCCACCGCCGACAAGGTCTCGGCGGTACGGCTGGCGAGCGCGTTGACGAGCGCGGCGTTTTCGCTGCGCAGCTTCTCGGTCGCCCGCTCGGTGACCTCTTCCATGCTCCGCTGCAGCTCCGAGCCGCCCTGGGCGAAACGCTCGACCAGCGGCTTGGCGGTTTCGTCGAGGATCTTCGACATTTCGGCCGAGCGCGCCGCCAACATCGTGTTGAGCTCGCGGGTGTTGGCGCCGATGGTTTTGGCCGCGTCGTTGGTGCTCTGACCGATATGCTGGCCGACCGCGGTGAAGGTCTCGGCGATGACGTTGGCGCGCGAAATCAGTTGCGCCTCCGCGCCCGAGACCTGCTCGTTGAGCTTCTGACCGATCGTTTCCGTGGTGCAGGCGAGGCGGTTCTCGACGCCGGCGATCTGCTCCTCGATCCGGGCCGCTGCTGCCGCCGCATTCGACGCCAGGCGCTCGTCGGCGCCGGCCAGCGCCTGCTCGATCTCGCGGGCGTGGACGGCCAGTTCCTGACCGGTCTGACGCGCGCGGTCGGCGACCCGCTGCTCGGTGCTGGCGAAGGCCCCGACGATGGTCTCGGCATGGCCGCCGATGGTCGTGGTGCTGTCGGCGATGCGCGCGACCAGGCGCTGGTCCGCATCGTCGAAGATGCGAGCGATCTCGGACGCGCGTGACGAAAGCGCTTCCGATCCCTCGGCGATGCGCGAGATCAGATGTTGGTCGGCAGCATCGAAGATGCGGCCGAGGTCCGAGGCGCGGGCCGCGAGCGCTTCGGCCGATTCGCCGATGCGCATGCTCAGCCGCTCGTCGGCGCCTTCGAAATTGCGCAGGATGTCGCCGGCGCGCGCCGCCAGCGACTGCGCCGTTTCGACCGCGCGGGCAACCAGCTTCTGGTCCGCGGCGTCGAAGGTACCGGCGATCTCGCTGGCGCGGGCGGACAGCTGGTCGGCGGTGTCCTCGGCGCGTGCGATCAGCGCATTCGACGTGTCCTCGGCGCGCGCATGCAGGCGGCGGTCGGCGTCCTCGAAGGCGCGGGCGATGTCTTCTGCCCTGGCGAGCAGCGCGGCCGAGGTCTGTTCGGCGCGGTCGGCGATCTTGCGGTCGGCGTCGCTGAAGACAAGGCCAGCCTGCTCGTGCAGGGCGCTGGTGACCTCCATGACCTTTTCGCGCAAGGCGCCGGCGACGAAGACCGCGCTCTTCTCCAGCACGTTGCGGATGTTGTCGACGCCGGTCGACAGCGCCCGTTCCATGGTTCCGGCGCGCTCCTCGATGATGCCGGTCTGCCGGTTGAACGCCTGCTCGATCTTCTCGACGTCGGCGGCGATCGTTGCCGAAATGTCGCTGCTCCTGGCGGCCAGTTGGTCGATATGGCCGGACAGGGAGCGGTCGACATCCTTGCGGGTGTCGACGAGCTTCGCCAGATCGTCTTCCAGCGCGCGGCTCAGCATGTCGCGGCCTTCGGCCAGCTTGCCGACATGGCCGGCGATAATGTCGTCGACCTCGCTGCGGCTGGCGACGAGCTTCTGCAGGTCCGCTTCCAGCGCGCGCCTGAGGATATCGCGGCCCTCGGCGAGTTTCTCGACCTGGCCGGCGACCAGCCCGTCGATGCTGGAGCGGCTTTCGGCCAGCTTGGCAAGGTCGTCCTCAAGTGCCTTCGAAAGCGCCGAACGATCCTGCGCAAGCCTGTCGCTATGGCCCTGGAGGAGGCTGTTGACGTTCTCCAGGTCGCCTTCCAGCACCCGCGCGAACTCGGCGCGGTTGTCGGTCAGCTTCTGCGACTGGTCGGCAATGGCGTTCCTGATCGTGCTGAGATCGGCATCCAGCGCGCGCTTGAGGATATCGCGGCCTTCCGCAAGCTTCTCGACCTGGCCGGCGACCAGCCCGTCGATGCTGGAGCGGCTCTCCGCCAGCTTGGCGAGATCGACCTCCAGCGCCTTGGCCAGCGTCGAGCGGTCCTGGACCAGCCTGTTCTGGTGATCGGCCATGATGCCGTTCACATTCTGCAGATCGTCCTGGAGCGCTTGCGACAGCGTCGAGCGATCCTGGACGAGCCGGTTCGTGTGGTCGGAGATCAGGCTGTTCACATTCTGAAGATCGGCTTCCAGCGCCTTCGAAAGCTGGCTGCGCTCTTCCGCCACCCGCTCGGAATGGCCGGCGATGGCGCCCTTGATCGTGTTGATATCGGCTTCGAGCGCGCGCTTGAGGATGTCGCGGCCCTCGGCGAGCTTTTCGACCTGGCCGGCGACCAGACCGTCGATGCTGGCGCGGCCCTCCGCCAGCTTGGCGAGGTCGGCCTCCAGCGTCTGCGCCAGCAGGCTGCGGTCGTCGGCGAGCCTGACGGAATGACCCTCGACCAGGTTCCTGATGCCGGACAGGTCGCTCTCCAGCGAACGGCTGAGTTCGCCGCGGTCTTCGGCAAGCTTGGCGGAATGGGTCTCGATCAGGCTCCTGATGCCGATAATATCGGTCTCCAGCGCCTTGGCGAGCACGGAGCGGCCCTCGGCGATCTTCTCGACCTGGCCGGCGACCAGCCCGTCGATGCTGGCGCGGCTGTCGGCCAGCTTGCCGAGATCGGCTTCCAGGGCGCGCGACAGGATGTTGCGGCCCTCGGCGAGCTTCCCGACGTGGCCGGCAACCATTTCGTCAATGATCGTACGGGCTTGCACGAGCTTTCCGGAGTCGTCATTCAGGGCCTGGGCAAGCCGGTTGCGGCCTTCTTCGAGCTGCTCCAGGTGGCTGCCCAGCGACGCGTCGATCGCGGCGCGCGACTCGTTGACCTTGCGCAGGTCGTCTTCCAACGCGCGCGCGATGAGGTTGCGGCCTTCCGCCAGCTTCTGCACCTGGTCGGTCACGGCGGCGTCGATGCCGGCACGGCTTTCGGCGAACGTCGCCAGGTCGGCCTGCATGGCGGCCGCCATGCGATCGCGGCTTTCCGAAAGCTTGCGGCTGTGGTTTTCCACCGCCTCCTCGATGCCGACGCGGGCATCTGCGAGCCGCTGGATGTCGCTGTCGAAGGAACGCGAGACGACGTGGCGAGCGGCTTCCATGCGGCCGGCGAAGTCGCTGGCGCGGGCCTCGAGCATGGAGGAGGTCGACGAGACGATGTCGGCCATGTCGGCGCCGATCTGCGTCTTGCCCTGGTCGATCATCGCCGAGAGCTGGTCCTTGCTCTCTGCAAAGGTATTGGCGATTTCGCGAGCGCGCTCGACCAGCGTCTCATTGATCTGGCGGGCGCGGGCTTCGAGCGCGGCATTGAGCTTCTGCGTGCCGGTGTCGAGCGCCTCGGCGCGGGTCTGGAATTCGCTGATCAGCGCCTGGCCGCGTTCGGCCAGCGTCCGTTCGATGCCGCTGAGGCTGTTCTCGAACTCGGAACTCAGCGTGCGCGCGGCGCCGCCTAGCAGCGAAACCATGCCGCTGGTGCGGTCGTCGAGCAGGTCGGTCAGCGAGCGGGTGAGGCCGTCGGTGGTGTCGGTCAGTTTGGCGATGCGGGTGTCGAGCAGGCTGGCGAAGGCCTCGCCCGAGGTCGACAGCCGGTCGGTGATCGAATCGAGCCGGCCCTCGACCGAATCGAAGATCGACATCGAGCTTTCGTTGATGCGGTCGATCAGCGTGTCGCCGGAATTGTTGATTGTCATCGACAGCTTGGTCGACGCATTGAGGATGGAGTCGCGGATGATGTCGCTGGCGGAGCCGATTTCGTCCCGCAGCGTCTCATGCGCGCTGGCGATCGAGGCGCGCACGCGCTCGGCATGGCTGACGACCGCTTCGCGCTCGCTGCCGAGGCCATCGACCAGCGAGCGGATACGGGCCTCGTTCTCCGAATAGGAGCGCTCGATCTGGTTGACTTCGCTGTGGACAAGCGTTTCCAGCTCGACCGCGCGCGCCAGCGTGCGCTCGATGCCTTCGCCCATCGCCGCGACTTCGCGGCGCACGGCCTGGCCGATCATCATGACGCGGTCCTGGGCGAGGTTTTCCGGCTCGGCCAGGCGGAAGGCCACTTCCGTCATCGACTGCGCGGCAATGCGCATTTCCTGCGCGCGGCGCACCATGGCCGCGAAGGCCCAGAACAGGATCACGGGAATGATTGCCGCGACTGCCAGGCCGATCAGCTCGGGGCGGGCGAAAAACTGGTCGAAGGTGCGGATCTTCCAGATGCCCGAACCGAACAGAAGATTGGCCAGGCCGCCGGCGCCGGCGATCCATGCCAGCGAAATGAACGCCACAACCCAGTAGATCGTGCTCGACGCGCGGCGGTTGAGGCCATGCAGCAGGGTGCGGTAGTCCTTCTGGCGGTCGTCATTGGCCGGGGTGAAGCCGGCCGGCTGCGCGCCGTTGCGCGTTTCAACCGGACGCAACTCGGCGGGCTTCGCCGCCGGCTGCGTGTTCTGTATTGGCCTGGCATTCTGGCTCTGAACAACCACCGGTTCTTCCTTGTGGCCACGCCCTTCGCGCGCCAGTTCGTCAGCCGCGGCCGAAATCTGCGCTTCCAGATCTTCCATCGACGCCGCCATATCGAGGCCGCCGTCGCCATCTACGCTCAAATCAAGGTCGAGTGCCTTTTCGAGCTCCTTGGCCACGTCGCTGTCGAGAGTTCGTGTCGTTGGTTTCTTCGCCATGCCTTCGCTACCCTGTACTAGCTGCCGGGGGAGTTATGATTTTGAGCCGTGATTCTGGCTTGTCTTATCCCACGCAGGAGGCTGAAAATGGACCCTCGTATCGTAATGACACACAGGGGTAAAGAAAACCTGCATTCTGGGCGATACGTAAAACTTTAAATATAGGGTTAACGGAGACGTGATTTCGCGGCCTCCCTGTCAACATTTTTTCAGGTCAATCATTAACCCGTTTGCTACGGGATTCGCCTAGTTTTCCAGGCAAGTCTGAACACCAGGGAGCTGCAAATTTCATGCGCGGCGAAAGCGGCATTGCTTTTTCCATGCCCGGCGGCGACGTCTCGGGAACGGCCAGGTCACGTCCTGTGGATCTCGCCCATCTTTCGCGCCAGACGATGGGCGATCGCGCTCTCGAGCAGGAGGTGCTGGCGCTGTTCGTGCAGCAGGCGCTCGGCGTGCGCGACAAGATCCTCGAAGCCGACGTTAAGGAGCGCTTGCTGCTGGCGCATGGGCTCAAAGGCTCGGCGCGCGGGGTGGGAGCGTTTGCAATCGCCGATTGTGCCGCCGCCATCGAAGGCCAGCCCGAAGACGCCAAGACCCTGAACCGGCTCGGCGTCCTGATCGAGGAAGTGCGCGAGTTCATCGCCGCCATCGGCCGCTAGTTCCAAAAAAACGTCACGGCGCGGCGCTTTCGCGCCGCAGTTGACTTGTCCGCCGGAGTGATTATCTCGGCTGGAACTCCCCTTCAGGTGACAAATGACCAAGCTGACCTTCATTGCCAATGACGGCACACAGTTCGACATGGATGCCGAAAACGGCTCGACCGTCATGGAGAACGCCATCCGCAACGCAGTGCCCGGAATAGAGGCCGAATGCGGCGGTGCCTGCGCCTGCGCGACCTGCCATGTCTATGTCGACGAGGCCTGGACGGCCGAGGTCGGCGAGCCGGAGGCGATGGAGGAGGACATGCTGGACTTCGCCTACGACGTCCAGCCGAATTCGCGCCTGTCCTGCCAGATCAAGGTGCGCGACGCCCTCGACGGGCTGGTCGTGCGCGTACCCGCCCGCCAGGGCTGAGTTCACGCTTCGGCTATTTTTGTCGCCGCCGCTTGGCAGCGGGCCATTGCTCATGCAGTCTCGCGCCGTTTGGCAGCGAGGCGCATTGCATGGGCGACACGATCAGGACGGACGTACTCATCGTCGGGGCAGGGCCGGTCGGCCTGTTCGCCGTGTTCGAGCTTGGCCTCTTCGACATGAAGTGCCATCTGATCGACATCCTCGACCGGCCCGGCGGCCAGTGCGCCGAACTCTATCCGGAAAAGCCGATCTACGACATTCCCGGCTGGCCGTTGATCACCGCCCAGGGCCTGGTCGACAAGCTGCTCGAGCAGATCCATCCGTTCAAGCCGGAATTCACCTACAACCGCATGGTCTCCAGCCTGGAGAAGCTGGAGGACGGCAGCTTCCGCGTCACCACCGACGAGAACGAGGTGTTCGAGGCCAAGGTGGTGGTGATCGCCGCCGGCGGCGGCTCGTTCCAGCCCAAGCGGCCGCCCATTCCGGGCATCGAAGCCTATGAAGGCAACAGCGTCTTCTATTCGGTGCGCCGTATGGAGGATTTCCGCGGCCACGACCTCGTCATCGTCGGCGGCGGCGATTCGGCGCTCGACTGGACGCTGAACCTGCAGCCGGTGGCAAAGAGCGTGACGCTGGTCCATCGCCGTCCGGAGTTCCGCGCGGCACCCGACAGCGTCAACAAGATGTATGCCATGCAGGAGATGAAGCAGCTGGATTTCCAGGTCGGCCAGGTGAGCGGCCTGAGCGGCGCCGACGGCCGGCTTTCATCCGCGACCATCAAGGGGCCGGACGGCGACATCGAGGTGCCATGCACCCGCATGCTCCCCTTCTTCGGCCTGACCATGAAGCTCGGTCCGATCGCCGAATGGGGGCTCAACCTGCATGAGAACGTGATCCCGGTCGACACCGAGAAATTCCAGACCTCGGTTCCCGGCATCTTCGCCGTTGGCGACATCAACTGGTATCCCGGCAAGCTGAAGCTGATCCTGTCGGGTTTCCACGAGGTTGCGTTGATGGCGCAGGCCGCCAAGCGCATCGTCAGCCCCGGCGAGCGCATCGTCTTCCAGTACACCACCTCGTCGACCAGCCTGCAGAAGAAGCTCGGCGTCCACGATTGAGCGTGTGCTACTCGGCCAGCACCGGAGCCGCGGTCTCGGGATGGCCGCGTAGCGCCTTCTCCGGCATCAGTCCGAGCGCGGCAAGCGCCATCAGCAGGATCGCCGCCGCGACGAGGAAGATCATCGTGAACGCTTCGGCCGAAGCGGCGACGCCAGCTGAATGCGCGCCTTCGCCGGCCAATGGCAGGCCATAGCCGAGCGCGACCGCGCCCAGGATCGCCACGCCCAGTGCGCTGCCCAAAGAGCGAAGGAAGGTGAGCACACCGGTGGCGACGCCGAGATGCGCCTGATCGACGGCATTCTGGACCGAGACGGTGGCCACCGGAAACGTCGTTCCGCTGCCGAGGCCGACACAGGTCGTCAGGATTTCAACGACGAGCAGGGAGGCATGCCCGGCGACGAAGCTGAGCGCGCCGAGGCAGACTATGGCGAAGCTCACGCCGATCATGGCGATCCGCTTGTAATGGACGAAGCGGGGTATCGTGCGCCCGCTGAACGTGGCGCCGGCGACGGTGCCGAGCATCAGCCCGAGCAGCGCAACGCCCGATTCGCTGGCCGAAAGCCCGACGATCGACTGCAGGTAGACCGGCAGATAGACCGCCAGGCCGATATTGGCGGCCTGCAGCAGGAACAAGGACAGGGTGCCGGCCAGCACGATCGGGTTGCTGAGCACCTCGAGCGAGATCAGCGGCTCGTCGGCGCGCATGAGCCGCAGCGCAAAAGCGCCCCAGATAACCGCCGAACTGGCGAGCAGCCCGAGGATTTCGCGCGACAGCCAGGGATAGGCGCTGCCGCCCCAGTTAAGCGCCAGCAGCAGCAGGGCAGTGGCCGCGATCAGCAGCGCCGCGCCGACAGCGTCGATGCGATGATGCTTTGCCGCGATCGGCAGCTTCTTCAGCGGCTTGTTGATGATCGCCATGGCCAGCAGGCCGAGCGGCAGGTTGATCCAGAAGATCAGCGACCAGTGCAGATGCTCGGCGAACGTACCGCCGAGCAGCGGGCCGGTAATGCTGGCAACGGCCCATGTGCCTGCGATCCAGGCCGCATAGCGCGCCCGCTCGCGCGGCGGCACGAGGTCACCGATCACCGTCTGGGCCAGTGCGAACAAGCCGCCGCCGCCGGCGCCCTGGATAGCGCGTCCGACGATAAGCACCAGCATGTTGGGCGCGATTGCGCTGACCAGCGATCCGGCGAGAAAGATCAGGATAGCCGCGTAGAGGGTTGGCCGGCGGCCATAGACATCGGAGATCTTGCCATAGAGCGGCGCCATCGCCGTTGCGGTGAGCAGATAGGCGGTGACAATCCAAGGCAGATATTCGGCATGGCCGAGCAGACGCGCCATCGTCGGCATGGCCGGGGAGACGATGGTCTGGTCGAGCGCCGCCAGCAGCATCGACAACAGCACGCCGCCGATGATGGCGTTCTTCTCGCTCTCCGTCAGCGGCGACGTCGCTGCAATTGTCGCCGGCTTGTCGACAGCCTGATCCATGGTCTCGTTCTCTCGTGGGCTTGCGCGCGCCTCTGAGGGAGGCGGCCGGCTCGGCCGGTGCGACGACGCAGCCGCGTCGATTGGTTGTCGTGCCTTTCAGGTTCCGCCTTTGCGAACCTGACATATGTCGTTCCATATAGGCCGATTTCGACGGGGGCTCGAAAGTTTTTGCCGCCTGGCACTACGCTTCGGCGAATTTGGCTTGCGCCATGGGCGCCCTGGTGCCGGCGAAATCAGGCGGGCGGCAGCTGGCCGGTCTCGATGCGCTCGAGCCGGTAGCGCAGCAGCCGCAGGATGCGGCTTTCGAAGTTGACGCTCTCGACGCGGTCGAACCGCACCTGGTCCTGGTCGTGCCTGGCGAGCTCGGCCGCGGTGATCTGCGCGGCTCTCGCCTTGACTTCGGCGCAGGTCTTTTGCGGATAGCTCGCCTTCAGCGCGTCCTCCAGCTGCCTGGCGTGGTTCTTGGCGATCTCGACATGGCGTTCCTCGTGCCGCTTGATGTCGGCCGACAGCGTGTTCCAGAACAGCTTCACGTCGGCATCGGCCTTGCGCGAACTGCGCCATTCCGGAAGAATCACCTTGACCTTTACAGTCACAATGGCGTCGGCGACCCGGCAGGAACCCGGGCTTTCCGCATAGCTGACGCGGGTGGTGAACGCCATCTGCGTCGCGCCCGGGTGCCGCGAGCCGGTGCTCTTCACCTGCGGGCCGTGCTTGGAAAGCTGGGTCTCGATGTCGTCCAGCGTGCGGCCGCCAATTGCGAAGTAGCTGTAGGTCTTGACCAGATTGGCCGCGCCGGCGGGCAGGGCGGTCAGCGCGAGAACCAGGGCGCAGGTAAGCGAACGTTTCATCATGTTGCCTCTTCGGCCACCTTGCTTTACGGCCGCTCTCGGCGCAACGGATTTGATTTCCAGCGGATCATAAGATGGTTGACGGACAATGACGACGAGGCGATGGCAGCTGGCGCATGGACGCCATCTCGACCTTGGCGGCAAGGCCGTCGTGGTCGGCATCCTCAACGTCACACCGGACAGTTTTTCCGATGGCGGGCTGTTCGCCGCGCGCGACACCGCGCTCGCCCAGGCGCGCCGCATGGTTGAGGAGGGCGCAGCCGTCATCGATGTCGGTGGCGAATCGACCAGGCCAGGCGCCTCCGCCGTGACCGGCGAGGAAGAGCAGGCGCGTGTCCTGCCGGTCATCGAGGCGCTCGCCGGTTCCGGCGAGGCGCTGATCTCGGTCGACACCTATCGCGAGGACACCGCGCGCCTGGCCGTCGCCGCCGGCGCGCATATCGTCAACGATGTCTGGGGCCTGCAGCGCGAGCCGGGCATTGCCCGCGTCGCCGCCGAAACCGGCGCCGGCCTCGTCATCATGCACACCGGTCGTGGCAGGCAGAAGCTGCCTGACGTCATCGACGACCAGCTTTTCTTTCTCCGCAAGTCGCTGGAGATCGCGCGGGCCAGCGGCGTCGCCGATGATCAGATCGTGCTCGACCCCGGCTTCGGCTTCGCCAAGGAAACGGCCGAGGAGAACCGCGACCTGATGGCGCGGTTTACCGAGCTTCAGGCGCTCGGCCACCCATTGATGGCCGGAACTTCGCGAAAGCGCTTCATCGGCGCCGTGACCGGGCGGGATGCCGCCGAGCGCGGCGCCGGAACGGCAGCCACCAGCGTCATTTTGAGATTGAAAGGCGCGCATCTATTTCGCGTCCACGATGTCGCAATCAACGTGGATGCGCTGGCGCTGGCCGATGCTATGCTGGCGCGTGAAACCGACCCGTCCGGACGCTGAGCCATGTATGTCATCCGCATGAAGAACTGCGCCTTCTTTGCCCGGCACGGCGTGCTGGACGAGGAGGAGACGCTCGGCCAGCGTTTTTATGTCGACGCGGCGCTGACCGTCGAGCCGGGCCGGGCGCTCGTCGAGGATTCGATCGAGGACACCGTCAACTATGGCGTCGCCTTCACGGTGATCGAGAAGATCGTCACCGGGCACCGGCGTTTCCTGATCGAGGCGCTTGCGCTGGAAGTGGCCAAGGCGCTGACGGCGCGGTTTCCGCAGATCAAGAGGGCCGAGATCACCGTGCGCAAGCCCAACGCGCCGGTGCCCGGCGTGCTCGACCATGTCGAGGTGACCGTTGTCTGGCCCGAATAACACGGTCTACCTCAGCCTTGGCGGCAATCTCGGCGATCCCGCCAAGTCGATGGCGGCCGCGCTGCGCCTTCTGGATGGAGACGACAAGACCAGTGTCGTCGCGGTCTCCTCGCTCTACCGCACGCCGCCCTGGGGCAAGCTCGACCAGCCCGATTTCCTCAATGCCGCAGCTACGATCGCGACCGGGCTTGCGCCGCGCGAACTGCTCGATCTTTGCCTCGATGCGGAGCGTCGGCTGAAGCGGGTGCGCGAGGAGCGCTGGGGGCCGCGGCTGATCGATATCGACATTTTGGTGTTCGGCGACCGCATCATCCACGAGACCGGTCTGGAAGTGCCGCATCCGCGCATGCTGGAGCGTGCTTTCGTGCTCGCGCCCCTGGCCGAGATCGCGCCGGAGCTTGCCATCGGCGGCAAGAGCGTGTCGGAACGCCTCGGCGCGGTCGATGCGTCCGGTATCGAGCGCCTGCCGTCGGGTCGGGATTGGTGGCTGGCTTAGGAACTGCCGACCGACGCCTGCAATCCGGCTGAAATCAGCCGGAAAATCCGCCGCCGTCGAGGAAGGCCTGTTCCTCCGGCGTCGTCTCGCGGCCGAGCATCCGGTTGCGGTGCGGGAAGCGGCCGAAGCGCTGGATGATGTCGCGGTGCTCGACCGCATATTTCAGGTAGGCCTGGGCGCTGGTGGAGGTGAGCTCCACCGACCGCGCCTGGTCGACAAGCAGCTCCGAATGCTCGAACGGCAGATAGAGGAAGAAGCGAATATCTTCTTCCAGCGCCAGGTCATGGCCGGCGGCGATGGCCTTGCCGGCGAAATGGCGCGCCAGCGGGTCGGTTGCATACATATGGCCGGTGCCGCGAAAGCAGTTGCGCGGAAACTGATCGAGCAGGACCATCAGCGCCAGCGAACCTTCGGCGTGTTCGCACCAGTCGTCGCATTCGCGCCGCGCGGCGGCGTGGTGCAGGTCGAGGAAACGGGATCGGAAATCCGCGTCGAAGGCATCGTTCTTCTCGAACCAGGCGTCCTCGCCGGCCTCACGCCAGAATGCGGTGACGGTGAGCGCGCGTTTGTCCAGTTCAGCCATCTATTCCTCCGCAGGCTCGGATTTGCTCAGCACGCCGGCGGTCTCCTCGTTGAGCGCCTGGCCGGTGCGGCGCGGCGGCGTCAGCGGCGTCGGGATCGGCGTGCCGATATTGCCCTTCAGGAAGCGCTGGCCGGCGCGCACGCCTTCGGCCAGTTGCATCTCGAAGCGGGCGGTGTCGCGACGGCGGACATCCTCGATCACCTCGGCGACGTCTTCCGGGTCGACGCCCAGCGCTTCGAGCGCCGAGCCGCCGAAGACCAATGCCGATTCGAAGGTCTCGCGCAGCTGGTAGTCGACGCCGGCGCGGATGAGCTGCAAGGCAGTGCCGCGGTCGAAGGCGCGCGCCAGGATCGTCACCAGCGGGAATTCGGCCTTGATCAACTGCGCGATGCGCACCGCGGCTTCCGGCTTGTCGACGCAGATCAGGACTGCGCGCGCCCGCCCGGCGCCGGCTGCGTGCAGGATATCCAGCCGCGTGCCGTCGCCGTAATAGACCTTGAAGCCGAAATCGGCCGCCGCCTGGATCATCTCGACCTCGTTGTCGATGATCGACACATCGATGCCGCGCAGCAGCAGCGGCTGGGAGGCGATCTGGCCGAAGCGGCCGAAGCCGATAATGAGCACGCTGCCGGAAAGGCCTTCGGCGACGTCGACGCCGTCGAGCGATTGCTCGTCGCGCGGCGTCACATAGCGCAGCGCGATGATGGCGAGCGGCGTCAGCACCATGGAGATGATGACGATCGCCGTCAGCGTCGCGTTGGCCTGGCCGTCGATGATGCCGACCGCCGCCGCCGCCGAATAGAGCACGAAAGCGAATTCGCCGCCTTGCGCCATGAACACGGCGCGTTCCAGCGCCTCGCGATGACCGGTCTTCAGCATGCGGGCGACGACGTAGATGCCGAGCGCCTTCATCACCATGTAGGCGACGACATAGATGGCGACCAGCCGCCAGTTCGCGGCCACGACGTGCAGGTCGAGCGACATGCCGACGGCGAGGAAGAACAGGCCGAGCAGGATGCCGCGGAAGGGTTCGATGTCGGCCTCGAGCTGATGGCGGAAGGTCGATTCGGAAAGCAGCACGCCGGCGAGGAAAGCGCCCATCGCCATCGACAGGCCCGAAAGCTGCATGGCGAGCGCCGATCCCAGAACCACCAGCAGCGCCGCTGCCGTCATCACCTCGCGGGCGCGGGCCTCGGCCAGGATGCGGAAGAACGGATTGAGCAGATAGCGCCCGGCCACCACCAGGCCAACGATCGCGGCAAGGCCGATGCCGACCTCGGTCAGTCGCTGCGACAGGCGGGTCTCGGCGCCGCCCGGCGCCAGGAAGGCGATCAGCGCCAGCAACGGCACGATCGCCAGGTCCTCCAGCAGCAGGATCGAGACGATTCGCTGGCCCTTGGGCGTGGCGATCTCGCCGCGCTCCTCCAGCAATTGCATGACGATCGCCGTCGAGGTCAGGACGAAGCCGGCGCCGGCGACGAAGGACTGCGCGATCGGAAAGCCGCCGGCGAGCCCGACGCTGGTGAGCAGCGCCGCGCAGACGCCGACCTGCAGCGCGCCGAGGCCGAAGATCTCGCGGCGCAGGCCCCAAAGTCGCGACGGCTGCATCTCCAGCCCTATGATGAACAGGAACATGACGACGCCGAGTTCGGCGACGTGGAGGATGGCTTCCGATTCGGAGAAGATTCCGAGGCCAAACGGGCCGATGACGACGCCGGCGGCGAGATAGCCGAGGATGGAACCGAGCCCCATGCGCTTGAAGATCGGGACCGCGACCACGCCGGCCGCGAGCAGCGCCACCACCTGGATAAGATCGCTGCCCGATGCTTCTGCCGCCATGCCTCTTGTCCCTGTGTTCAGCAGCACTCCTTGCATGCAGTTGGAGCCAGAGGCAAGGGTGGGAAACCTACCAGGACGGGCAGGTGCCGTTGACGCGATTCCTCTGGTGGAACAATGGTCTCCGCTTGCCTGTCGGACGATCGGCATCTATATCTGGTAAATGCTTGACCATTCGTCCCGCCCGTCTTCGCCGACGCATATTCCGATGGATGCGCTCAGCGAAGTTCTGCAGGACTTTCGCTTGAGTGGCGTCAACTACGGCCGTTGCGAGCTCCGGCATCCGTGGAGCATAGACTTTCCGAAACAACAGCTGCTGCGGTTTCATTTTGTCGGCCAGGGTCCATGCTGGATTCACACCGAAGCGCAGGGCTGGCAGGAGTTGCGCAATGGCGATCTGGTCCTGCTGCCGCAAGGCATCGCCCACCGGCTGGCGAGCGCGCCGGACGTTGAAGGCGGCTCGCTCGAAGGTTGCCAGGTAATCAAGCTGGGCGGCAATGTCTGCGAAGTGGTTCGGCAGGGAACGGGCGCGACGAGCACTCTTTTCTGCGGCTCCATGGCCTTGGGCTCCTGTGCGCTCAACCCATTGATTACGTTGATGCCGCCTGTCATCAAGGGTTGCGACGTGGCTGGGAATGACCCTGTCGTCGGTCCTCTGCTGGCGGCCATGACGGTGGAGGCCGCGCAACCGCAGATGGGCAGCGCCACGATCCTGTCGCGTATGGCGGACTTGCTAACGGCCCGGCTCATCCGCTGCTGGGTCAATTGCAACGGCGCGTCGACCACCGGTTGGCTCGCAGCCATCCGCGACCCGCATATCGGCCGCGCTCTGGCAGCCATGCACCGCGACCCCGGCCATAACTGGACGCTGGGAAGCTTGGCGAGCGTGGCAGGCCAATCGCGCTCGATTTTCGCCGAGCGCTTCAGCGCTGTCCTGGGGGAAGGCGCCGCACACTATCTCGCCCGCATGCGTATGCAGCTTGCCCGCGAATTGCTGGGCCAGAACGGCTTGTCGGTTGCCGAAGTCGCTACCCGTTTGGGCTACGATTCCGAGGCATCCTTCGCTCGCGCGTTCAAACGCATCACCAATGTTTCGCCGGGCGTTGTGCGTCGCACAAATCCCGGACGAATAGATATGAATTTCGGATTCTAAGGTACATATCATCCGGGCGGACTTGCCTATCTAAGATCTCCAATTTTTGGAGATTCTTCCGTGACTGACACAACATTACAGCTTGAAGACGCAGCGATCGGCCTTGATGCCGATGCGCCAACCGCGTGGGGCGCAGCCACCTGGTTCGCGGTCATTTCACTGGCGGCCACCAGCTTTGCCCTGGTGTCCGCCGAATTCCTGCCGGCCGGTCTATTGACGCCGATGGCGCGCGATCTCGGCATCAGCGAGGGAACGGCCGGACAGGTCGTCACCGCCACCGCTTCGGTCGGCGCCGTGACGGCCATGCTGAGCAATGTTCTCATCGGCCGATTGAACCGCAAGACGGTGCTGATTGGCCTCATGGCCCTGGCGGTCGCTTCCAATATTCTTGCGGCGCTGGCGCCCAATTTCTGGCTGCTGTTGCTTGGCAGAGCCGGGCTCGGCATCGCGCTCAGCGCGTTCTGGGCGCTTTCGGTTGCCGTCGTGGCAAGGCTGGTTGGCGCCAACGCGACAGGTCGAGGCATGGCCATCGTCACTCTTGGCGTCTCGCTCGCCACCATTGCCGCACCCTCGATGGGAGCGCTGATCAGCGACT
Source organism: Mesorhizobium sp. M4B.F.Ca.ET.214.01.1.1 (assembly GCF_004791545.1). NCBI lineage: Bacteria > Pseudomonadati > Pseudomonadota > Alphaproteobacteria > Hyphomicrobiales > Phyllobacteriaceae > Mesorhizobium > Mesorhizobium sp. M4B.F.Ca.ET.214.01.1.1. Next base: position 131,111 of record NZ_SRUX01000012.1, on the reverse strand, counting down.
GGCTGGGATGGCGCAGCGCCATGGCGATGACAGCGGGGCTGGCGCTGGTTGCCATGCTGCTGCAGTTTCTCAGCCTGCCGACCTTGCCTGCAAGTGCAAGCAATAGCCTTGCCGACGTATTTCGGCTGACACGGCGGCGTGGCATTCAACTCGGCATGCTTGCCATTGTCTTGCTCATGACCGGGCATTTCGCCGGCTCAGTCTATGTGCGCCCCTTCCTCGAACACGTGACGCTGCTTGCGACCGGGCCGATAGCGCTCGCGCTGCTTGGATTTGGCATCGCCGCAGTGGTCGGAAACATTGCCGGCGGCCGCTTGGCCGATGCCAATATCCGCACGGCGCTCGTGATCACCGCTGCGTTGATGGCGTTTGCGGCGCTAGCATTGGTGCTTTGGGGTGTGCACATCGGCGCTGCCTTCGGCTTCGTTACGCTTTGGGGCTTGGCGTTCGGCATGGGGCCGGTGGTGCTGCCGACTAATCTGTCGCGTGCGGCACCTGACGCGCTGGAAGCGGCGGGCAGCCTGATGGTCGTCTCTTTCCAGGTCGCCATCACCATTGGCGCGGTTGTCGGTGGCTATGTCGTGGACAATTACGGCGCTACGGCGCCCCTGACGCTTACTGCCATCCTTGCCGCATCGACGGCTCTGCTGGCGCTGCTACAGCCTCGCAGCTGAACCCTGCGTCGACCATCGCGGCGGCCAGGCTCCGGGCCGCCGCGATGTTGCAGCCGCGTTACACAAGTTTACGTGATGCACGCGTTGCGTGTTGCCACAATCGACGGCTAAGGGACGCTCGGCTTCGGCCATTGGGAAGGAGCGACCACCGCTGCCTTTTTTGAGGAGATGACTGACATGAAGAAGTTTTTGCTCGTCGCCGTGGGTGTTGCGGCGCTTGCCGGTTCGGCCTGTTCGAAGGCGCCTGAGTGCACCGCCGAAATGGCGACCAAGAAGGCGCAGGACATGACTGCCGCGCTGCAGGAAGCGATCACCAAGGATCCGTCCAAGGCAGCCGACCTGTCGGCCAAGGTCCAGGCTGTCACGGACAAGTACAAGGACGCCTCGACTTTGGCCGAGGCCTGCAAGGCCTATGACGAAGTGACGGCCGCCATCAAGGGCTGAGCGTCCGAAAATGAACAAGGCGGTGGCTTGAGGCCGCCGCCTTTTTTTGTTGCAGGTTGTGGATCTCAGTTCGGCGCGATCGAGCCGACTTCGACGGTGTCTACCCGCTTCAGGCTCATGCCGATCACTGGCACCAGCTGTTTGTTGACGCGCACGGCGACCGTCACCGTCATCGAATTGTCGTCGGGGATGCGCGCCTGCATGACGCCGTTCAATTGATTGCGGTTGATGGTGAAGACGACCTTCTGGGCGTCGACGACATTGCCGCCGATGATATCGAGCCCGTTGCCGGACGATCCACCCATGAAGTTGCCCTTGTAGTCGCGACCCTTGCGTTCGACGGTGGCGGACATCTTCTGCGTGAACACGCCGACGCGGCAATCGCCGTCGAGCGTCATGCCGGTCTTGCCGTCGGGCGTCGTGCCATTGAAATTGCAGGTGAATTTCGTGCCCTTGTACTTGCCGGCAACGATTTCGCCCGGGCCGACCCACTTGCCCTCGACCGACCGGAAGAACTGCTTGTCGGGTTCGGCTCCAAGCGCTTTTCCGGCAAGGGCCAAAGGTGCCACAACCGCGACCGCAAGAGGCAGGACGCTGTACAGATTTACTCTTTTCATAGACGACACCCGGCAGCAAGAACGCTGTTTGCTAGACGTGTCAGACCATGAACAAGATTGGTTAATGCTTCGTCACTTGGCGGCGCCGATTACTTGCCGGGGGCCGAAGTTTCGCCATCTTTCCTGGCCGCGAACGATGTCAGCGCGGAGAGGAAATCGCTCAGTCCAGGCCGCCTCGCGGCGATGAAGGGCAGGGGCCGCGCCGTTTCCATCGCCGCTATGCCGATTCGTGCCGTCATCATGCCGTTGACGACCCCCTCGCCAAGTTTCGCCGAAAGCCTCGCGGCAAGCCCGTGGCCGACGATCTGCTGCACGAAACTGTCGCCGACGGCGATCGAGCCGGTCACCGCCAGGTGCGCAAGGACGTTGCGCGCCAGCCGGAAGAAGCCAAGCGTGCCCGGCCGGCCGCCATAGAGCTCCGACAGGCGGCGGATGAGTCGCCCGGCCTCGAACACGACGTAGGCGACATCGACGAGGGCGCGCGGGCTGACCGCGGTCACCAGCGAAACGCGCTTTGCCGCTTCGAGGATCATCGCCCTGGCGCGGACATCGAGCGGGCCGAGGATCTCGGTCTCGGCGAGCCGCACCAGATTGCCGCCGTCGATGATCTCGCCGCGCAGTTTGGCGAGCGCGCGCCTGCCGGCCGCGGTCTCCGGCTTGGCGGCGACGAAGGCTGAAAGCTCGTCGACGACGGACCGCGCCGCCTTCGGGTCGTCGCGGGCGACCGCGTCAAGCGCCCGCCGCTGCAGTTTTTCGACCTCGGCCAGGCGGGCAATCGCCAGGAATTCGCGCACCAGGATGACTACCAGCGCCAGCACCGCGATCGCCGCCATGCCGGCGGCCAGCCAGCCCAGCCATTCGGCGCGTTCGAACAGGTCGCGGATGAGCTGGTCCGTCCAAAGGCCGACCGCCAGCGAAACCAGCACGCCCACGGCGCCGAAGAACAGGCGGGCGAGCAGGGAACGCTTGCGCGGCGCGGTGGCCGGCGGCGGCTCGGCGGCAACGATGTCGGGCTCGTCGAAGACGTCGATCTCGGATGGAATGACGACTGCCACGTCGGCCTTTGCCGCGCGTGGCCGGCGCGCCGGCTCAGCCTCGACGGGCCGCGGCTTCGGCGTCTCCCGGCTCGGCTCCGGCTCGATGCGGAATGCAGCGGGTTTGCGGGGCGCGCTCATGCCAGGTGGTCTCCAATCAGGAACTGCAGCGCCCGGTCGAGCCGGATATGCGGCAGCGACAGCGTAACACCTTCGGCCGTGCGTTCGAGCTTTGGCGGGCGGAACCGCACGAAGCGGATCGCCGGGTCGCCGCCATCCGGCGACGTTACGGAGGGATCGAAAACCGTGTCAACTTTGTCAGGCAAGTCGCCGGGAAATATGGCTGTTTCGGTCTTGCCGTCGAACGTATCGCCATTGATCCGCTCGCCCTTCAGCGGCGTGCCGATGATAACGGGCAGGGTTTCGCGGCCCTGCTTGACCGTGCCTTCGCGGGTGGCGCGCACGGCCGCCAGGGCGACCACGTCGACATCGGCTCCGGTGAAGTTCGCCCGTGCCACCGCGCGGTCGGCAAGCCGGCGCACGATCGCCTGCAACCGGTCATGGCTTTCATGATGCAGGTGATCGGCCTTGGTCGCCGCCACCAGGATGCGGTCGATGCGCCGTGAAAACAGGTCGGTGAGGAAATTGCCGCGACCGGGGCGGAAACAGGCGAGGATTTCGGTGACGGCACGCTCCAGGTCGGCCATCGCGGCCGGGCCCGCGTTCAGCGCCTGCATGGCGTCGATCAGCACGATCTGGCGGTCGAGCCGCGTTATGTGCTCGCGGAAGAACGGTTTCACCACATGCGTCTTGTAGGCCTCGTAGCGCCGCTCCATCATCGCCTGCAGCGAACCGGGGCGGGGCCGCCGCTCGGCCAGTGCCGGCAACGGCGCGAAGGTCAGCGCGGGCGAGCCGTCGAGGTCGCCGGGCATCAGGAAACGGCCGGGCGGCAAGGTCGACAGCGCGCGCTCGTCGAGCTTGCACGCCTTGAGATAGGCCGAAAAGGCCTCGGCAAGCCGGCGCGCCGTCATCTCGTCGGCATCGGCGTTGGGATCGATCGTGGCAGCGAGCGTTCGCCAGCCTTCGGAAAGATCGGTGCGCACCGGCAGCGCCGCCATCTCCATCGCCTCGCGCGAGAAATCGGCGAAGGATTTGCCGAGCAGCGGCAGGTCGAGCAGCCATTCGCCCGGGTAGTCGACGATGTCGAGCGACAATTTTCCAGCCGAAAACATACGGTTCCAGCCGGAAGCTGATTCGTATTCGATGGTCAGCCGCAGCTCGGAGATGGCGCGCGTCGAGTCCGGCCAGACACGGTCGTTGACCAGCGCCGCGACATGATCCTCGTACTGGAAGCGGGGAACGGCGTCGTCGGGCTGCTCCTCGAGGAAGGCGCGTGCGATGCGCCCCGATTTCTGCGCCTCGAACAGCGGCAGGCGGCCGCCATGGATCAGGTTGTGGACAAGCGCGGAGATGAACACCGTCTTGCCGGCGCGGGAAAGGCCGGTGACGCCCAACCTGAGCGACGGCGCAAAGAGCCCGGCGGCGCGCCCTGAAAGCGTGTCGAGAGCGATCTTCGCCTCGTCGGTGAAAGTGGTCAGCGATGATGCCAAAACATGCTCTCTGAGGGCCCGTCGGTTCCCGATATAGGCACTCAGGCTGCGGTTTGGAATGGCGCTGCCAATTTGGGTCTCAGAGGTCGGCCGGTGTCAAAAAGGCCTCGAGATAGCCGCTGCCCTGCTCGGCATGGGCAAGACTGCCGGGGAAGCGGACGACTGCGAGGCCAGATGTCGGGAAACCATGGTTCATTATGCCACGCGCGGCCTCCTCGCCGTCGCCCGAGACCGCCATGGCGAGATCCTCCGTCATCGGATTGTGGCCGATGACCAGCAGCGAGCCCACCCCGCCATTGTCGCGGATGATGCCGAGATAGCCGGCGGCGTCCTCGCTGTAGAGGGTGTCGAAGAACAGCACCCGGCCGGTATCGGTCTGGCCGGCCAGTCCCTCCAGGGTCTGGCGGGCCCGTTTTGCGTTGGAGCAAAGGGTCAGGTCGGGCACGTAGTTGCGGCTGCGCATGGCTGCCCCGATCGCCTCGGCATCGGCGATGCCGGAGGCATCGAGCGGACGGTCGAAGTCGCGAACGCCGGGCAGCGCCCATCCGGCCTTGGCATGTCTCAACAGGTAGAGTTTGCTCACCGCTCCCCCAAAATGCCTGGTTGGCACAATGGGATTAGCCACGAGAAAGCCATGGCGCACAATGGCCAATAGCCTTCAACCACAACGAATCATGGATGAATTCGATTTCCGCTCGCAAGCATAACGATATCATGGACAGCTGTGGGTCCGATATTACATTTGCGTGAAACGGTCGCCGATTGCGCTTGTGCACGCTTCTCTGCGCGAATATATAGGCGCCAAATTTGGGGTTGTTGGGTGAGTCGAATGAACGACATCGTTACCGCCGATTACGTACCCTCTGAAGACGAGCCGTTCATGAACGAACGGCAGAAATCTTACTTTCGAATGAAGCTCGTCGCCTGGAAGAACGACATTTTGCGCGAAGCGCGCGAAACCCTCGAAGTCCTGCAGCAAGAAAACGCCAACCATCCCGACCTCGCCGACCGCGCCTCCTCGGAAACCGACCGAGCCATTGAACTCCGCGCCCGCGATCGTCAGCGCAAGCTCATCTCGAAAATCGATTCCGCGCTCCAGCGCATCGACGAAGGCACTTACGGCTATTGCGAGGAGACTGGCGAGCCGATTGCTCTGAAGCGGCTCGATGCGCGTCCGATCGCGACACTGTCGATCGAGGCGCAGGAGCGCCACGAGCGCCGGGAGAAGGTCTATCGCGACGACTGACGCGCTGGGATAATCACCCAGGGGTTTAGAAAATGGCCGGGCGACCGGCCATTTTTGTGCCCGCGTGGCGTTGCATCCTCGGTTGCGCAAGCGATGTCGCCGGATTTCGGCCTTGCTGGGGCAGGCAAATCCAGGAACAGGCGTGAAACGGCTTTCCGTCCGGAATCGTGTCGAAACAAGCAGATGGCGCGTTCTGCGTCTTCGCGAAACGACGCGCTTCTAGCGCTTCTGGCTGGCGAGTTCGCCGAGCAGCTTCGTCATTTCATCGTCGAGCGACGGCGGCGCCTTGGCTGCCGGTTTGCTCGCATGCGATTCATCGAGCGAAACCTCGAGCTCCTGAATCAGCGTATCGTCGATGGAGGTTGGCTTCGCCGGCGGTGGGGCATGCCGGACGGCATTGGTGTTCGCCGATCCATAGGCTGGCAGCGGCGTGATGTTGCTCGCCTGGTAGCTCGGAGCGGCTGGCTTCGGCGCCGGTGACGGCGCGGCTTGGCGCGGGCGGGCGGGCGGCGGCGTGGCGCTCACCGGCTGCGGCGCGGGCGGCGCCTGCCTCACAGGCACGGGGGCCGGCTGGGCGGGGCGCGGCCGCGGCGCCTGGGCCTGCTGCTGGCCGCCGTCTCCGGTCAGCGCCGGGCGGCGCGGCGCCGCCAGCCTGATATCGCGCTCGACGACGACGTCGGTCGGCCCGCCGATCAGGATGAGATGTTCGATGTCGTCGCGGCGCACCAGCACCAGCCGGCGGTGGCTGTCGACGGCGGTTGCATCCATGACGGCCAGCCTGGTCTTGCGGTTGCGGCCGCCGGCGACGAATGTCCCGAAGGTCAGGCTGCGCACCACCTTGATGATGAGGAGAACGACCACGAGCAGGACGAGCGCGGCAAACGTCCACAGGATTGCGGCGACATAACCAGGACCCGCCACGCTATCCAGCCACTGCAGCATCGGTGCACCGCCCTTTTTTGAGGTGACGCGACACTAGACCGTGCGGACCGGCCGCCGCAAGTTGGCATCACGCTTCGTGAACAGTTTGAAACACGAATCCACGGCCTGGCGCCATTTTTATCTGACATTTGCCACCGGGGCCTTTTCCGCTACAGGAGAATGTGATTCAACCGGCCGTCCGCGGGGTGTCGGGCACCGGAATCACGAGCAGGGGGCACATGGCCAAGGAAACGCGCGGCGATTTCTATCCGGTACCGATCGTCGACCAGAATACGCGTCCGGGTGCCGTGACCCGGCTTATCATATTCATCGTTGTCCTGACCGGCGCGGCGATCGTTTTCGGGCTTTTCCGCGAGCGCCTTGGCGATCCCTTCCTGCTCGGCATGCTCGGCGTGCTGGCGATGATCGGCGTCGGGTTCCTGTTTGCTACTGCCATCGGCTTCGTTCAGGTCGCGCCGCGTTCGACCAGCGACGAACTTTCGAAAGCCTTCGTCGATTCGATGTCGCAAGGCCTGCTGGTCACAGACACCAAGGGCCGCATCGTCTACGCCAACCGGGCCTACGCCGACATGACGGGCGCTTCGTCGGCGGCCGACCTCAAGACGGTCGAGGGGCTGCTGTCGGACGTTCCCGAAGCCTCGATGACCATCTACCGACTGGCGTCCGGCCTGCGCGACGGCCAGGCGGGCGACGGCGAGTTCAGGCTTGCGCAGTCCATCCGCCCCGGGGCGGAGCCCGGCGCGCACTGGTACCGCACCCGCGCTCGCGCCTTCAATGTGCCCGGCCAGCGGTTGCCGATGCTTGCCTGGCAGCTTGCCGACATCTCGCAGGAACGGGCCGAGCAGGAGCGCTTCTTCCTCGACCTGCAAAAGGCGATCGACCATCTCGACCATGCGCCGGCCGGTTTCTTTTCCGCCGACCAGGAAGGCCGCGTCACCTACATCAACGCCACGCTCGCCGAATGGCTCGGCATCGATCTGGCAAGCTTCACGCCGGGCGCCGTCTCGCTGCCCGAGATCGTTGCCGGCGACGGCATGGCGCTGGTCCGCTCGGTCAAGGCCGACCCCGGCACCACGCGCAATGCCGTTATCGACCTCGACCTGACGACGATGACCGGCGAGGCGCTGCCGGTACGCTTCATGCACCGCGTCTCGGCGAGCCGCGAGGGCGTCAGCGGTCCGACCCGCACCATCGTGCTCAACCGCACCCAGGGCGAGGATGCCTCCGCCGATCTTCGCGCCTCGGAAGTCCGCTTCACCCGCTTCTTCAATTCGACGCCGATGGCGATCGCCGGCGTCGACGCCAGCGGCCGCATCCTGCGCACCAACGCGCCGTTCCTGTCGCTGTTTTCCTCGGTCGTCGATCGCGACGCTGTCGACCGCCGCGTGCGGCTCGATACCGTCATCCACGAGCGCGACCGGGCGGCGTTCGCCGAGGCCTTCGAGAAGGCCAGGCAACGGCAGGCCGACATCGAGCCGATCGACACGCTGTTGCCCGGCAACGAGGAGCGGCACATCCGCTTTTACGTCAATGCGGTCGCCGAGGGCACCGGCGGCGAGGGCGCCGAGGAATCGGCCATCGTCTATGCCGTCGACACCACCGAGCAGAAGGCGCTCGAGGGCCAGATGGCGCAGAGCCAGAAGATGCAGGCGGTCGGCCAGCTCGCCGGCGGCATTGCGCACGACTTCAACAATGTGCTGACCGCCATCATCATGGCGTCGGACCTGCTGCTGACCAACCACCGTCCGTCGGATCCGTCCTTCCCCGACATCATGAACATCAAGCAGAACGCCAACCGGGCGGCTTCGCTGGTCAGGCAGCTTCTCGCCTTCTCGCGCAAGCAGACCCTGCGGCCGGAAGTGCTGAACCTCACCGATGTCCTGGCCGACCTCAGGATGCTGCTCGCCCGCCTGGTCGGCAACGACATCAAGCTGAAGATCGACCACGGCCGCGATCTCTGGCCGGTCAAGGTCGATATCGGGCAGTTCGAGCAGGTGGTGGTGAACCTCGCCGTCAACGCGCGCGACGCGATGCCGGCGGGCGGCGACCTCGCGGTGCGCACCCGCAACGTCACGGCCGAGGAATGCAAGAGCTTCTCCTACCGAGAGCTCACCCCGGCCGATTACGTCGTGGTCGAGATCGAGGACACCGGCACCGGCATCGCGCCTGACGTGCTGAAAAAGATATTCGAACCCTTCTTCACCACCAAGGAGGTCGGCAAGGGCACCGGGCTCGGCCTGTCGATGGTCTATGGCATCATCAAGCAGACGGGCGGCTTCATCTTCTGCGATTCGGAAGTCGGCAAGGGTTCGGTGTTCCGCATCTTCCTGCCGCGCCACATCGCGGAGGCGAGGCCGGCAAGCGAGCCGGGCGAGGTGCCGGCGGCGCCGGTGAAGCCGGCGGAAGCCGCCAAGGACCTGTCCGGCTCGGCCACCGTGCTACTCGTCGAGGACGAGGATGCAGTGCGCATGGGCGGCGTGCGGGCGCTGACCTCGCGCGGCTATACCGTCCACGAGGCGTCCTCCGGCGTCGAGGCGCTGGAAGTGTTCGAGGCGCTCGGCGGCAAGGTCGACATAGTCGTCTCCGACGTCGTGATGCCGGAGATGGACGGGCCGACGCTGCTCGGCGAACTGCGCAAGCGGCAGCCGGACATCAAGTTCGTCTTCGTTTCGGGCTACGCAGAGGACGCCTTTGCCAGGAATCTGCCGGCTGAGGCCCATTTCGGCTTCCTGCCGAAGCCGTTTTCGCTCAAGCAGCTGGCGACCATCGTCAAGGACGTGTTGGAATCCTGAACGACGACGCGCATCAAAACGGCGGACTGAATGTGATCAAGCGCACAGACGCCCGCGCCATGCCGTTTACAGGTGGCGGCGCCGGAGAGCGATCCGTCCGCTCATAACCAGTGAGTCCGGCCACTGGAGCTTTGCAATCGCGGCTTGCGCATCGGCGCGAGATCGCCATGATTGCGGTGACAAACGCGGCGGGGAATTGGGGTAGATGCCGTGACGCCGCACAACGAAGCGGAAAAGGGTGATTTTGCCGAAACGGTGCTGCTGCCGGGCGACCCGGAGCGCGCCGAATGGATGGCTGAGACTTTTCTCGAGGCGCCGCGCTGCGTCAATCGCCGCAGGGGCGCGCTGGGCTTCACCGGCCGGTACCGGGGCAAGCCGGTCAGCATCCAGTCGACCGGCATCGGCGTCTCGTCCTTCCTGATTTACGCCCATGAGCTTCTCGACTTCCACGGCGTCAAGACGCTGATCCGAACCGGCACTTGTGGCGGCCTGAGCGCCGAGGTGCCGCTGCGCGGCCTGGTGGTCTCGCAATCGGTCCGCGCCGAGAATGCCGACAGCGGCCAGGTCTTCGGACTCTACGCCGCTGCCGGTCCCGATCCGGCGCTGCTTGCCCGGGCATTGCAGCGGGCCGAGACGCTTGGCATCGAGCACCGGGCGGGGCTGACCATCTGCAGCGATATTTTCTATCATCCGAAGGGCCGCGCCCGCTATGCCGAAGCCATGGCCTTGGGAGCGCTCGCCGTCGATATGGAGACCAGCGCCCTCTACCGCATTTCGGCCCATTTTGGCGCGCGAGCGCTGTCGCTGCTAAACGTGGTCGATCATGTCACCAATGGCGAGCAGACCGACTATTCCGAGCGCCAGGAACTGTTCACCGACATGACGCGGCTGGCGCTCGAAGTCGCCGCGGAAAGCTGAACGCCTGCCGCCTCACGTTCTTGCGAACGGCTGCCGGTGCTCTCTTCGGCGGATAGGGCAGGTTCACCCCCTGGTGCAGGTCGAGGCCGTGAAGGCTCCGTCGGGCTGCTTCATGATGATGTCGAAGGACGGACCATCCGGGCCCTCCAGCGTCGCCTGCGTCATCGAAACGGAGTTGCCACCGCTCGTATAGCCGCCCAGCGGACCGAGCCAGCTGATCTCGCCATTGGCATTCATCTGATAGTTGTAGCCTTGCGGTGCGGCGCCGAAGGTCACCGGACCGCTGTAAACATTGCCCTTGATGGTGATGTCGCCGAGGTTGAGGAAGGCGCCGAGCAGGTAGACCTCGCAACGGTAGATCCCGTCGGGCATCTTGCCCTCGGTGAAGTCGGCGCGGGCTGCCCCCGTCACGGCTAACAGAAGCACGACGCTGAAAATGCTGGAGATACGGGAAATCATGGCATGGCTCGGTTCAAGCGGACCTTGCCCTATTTTGGCGCCGCGCCGCAACTTGCCGTATGTCGCAAGGCCCAATTTTTGAGCACCAGACTAATATGGGCAAAAGATAGGCAGCATTGCGCAATTTTGCCGCATTCGGGTCTTTGGCAAACCATTACATGTTTGACGACTAATATCGTAACAAGCTGATAAGATTGGGGTATTTCGACATTTCCAGTGCCGCTTCGCTGTTTGGCATGGTGGTTGCATAGCTATGTTGCGATGCAAAACAACCAGCTTGGGAGTGTGCAATATGAGGGGTAATTTCTCGACAATAACAAAAATGTTTTCGGCCGGCGTTCTCGCGGCCGGCCTGCTGACGGCGCCTGCCAAGGCGGCCGACGACACGATCAAGGTCGGCATCCTCCATTCGCTGTCGGGGACCATGGCGATTTCGGAGACGACGCTGAAGGACGTCATGCTGATGCTGATCGAGGAGCAGAACGCCAAGGGCGGCCTGCTCGGCAAGAAGCTCGAGGCCGTCGTCGTCGATCCGGCCTCCAACTGGCCGCTGTTCGCCGAAAAGGCGCGCGAACTGATCTCCAAGGACAAGGTCGCGGCCGTGTTCGGCTGCTGGACCTCTGTTTCGCGCAAGTCCGTGCTGCCGGTGTTCTCGGAACTCGACAACATCCTGTTCTATCCCGTCCAGTATGAGGGCGAGGAGAGCGAGCGCAACGTCTTCTACACCGGTGCCGCTCCGAACCAGCAGGCCATTCCGGCCGTCGACTACCTGATGAGCGAGGACGGCGGCTCGGTGAAGCGCTGGGTGCTGGAAGGCACCGACTACGTGTATCCGCGCACCACCAACAAGATCCTCGAAGCCTATCTGAAGGCGAAGGGCGTACCGGCCGAGGACATCATGGTCAACTACACGCCATTCGGCTTCTCCGACTGGCAGACCGAGGTCTCGGCGATCAAGAAATTCGGCTCGGCCGGCAAGAAGACCGCCGTCGTCTCGACCGTCAACGGCGACGCCAACGTGCCGTTCTACAAGGAACTCGGCAACCAGGGCATAAAGGCCGAGGACATCCCGGTCATGGCCTTCTCGGTCGGCGAGGAGGAACTGGCCGGTCTCGACACCGGTCCGCTGGTCGGCCATCTCGCCGCGTGGAACTATTTCGAGAGCATCGACACGCCCGAGAACAAGAAGTTCATCGACGACTGGCACAAGTTCATCAAGAACGACAAGCGCACCACCAACGACCCGATGGAAGCCCACTATATCGGCTTCAACATGTGGGTGAAGGCGGTCGAGAAGGCCGGCACCACCGATCCGGACAAGGTCATCGACGCCATGGTCGGCGTCTCGGTGCCGAACCTGACCGGCGGCTATTCGACCATGATGCCGAACCATCACATCACCAAGCCGGTGCTGATCGGCGAGATCCAGGCCGACGGCCAGTTCGAGACCGTCTCGCAGACGCCTGGCCTCGTGATGGGCGACGAATGGTCGGACTACCTGCCTGACTCCAAGGACCTGATCTCAGATTGGCGCGCGCCTCTGGCCTGCGGCAACTTCAACGTTGCCACCGGCAAGTGCGGCGGCAAGGGAACCAACTGATCCAGGTCTGGGCCGCCAGGCCCATGGCCAGGTCTGTGCCGCCAGGCCCATGGCCTGGTCCGGACCTTGGCCCGTAACCTCCCGGGTCTGATTGGTCGCGGGCCTCTCCGCGACCAGGACCGCAGCCGGGCGGGCTCGACCTCCAGCCCGCCCGGACACCAAGCTCAATCCCTCTGGGAGCGACCTGAACCGATGATCCTGATCCGCGCGATTGGCCTGACGCTGCTGCTGGTGATGGCAAGCCTGTTGCCGTCCAGCGCCGCCGAAGCCGATCTTCGCGCCGTCATCGCCAAATTCGCTACCGCCGCGAATTTCTCCGCCACCGAGGCCGTGGTGCGCGAGCTTGCAGCCACCAGCGATCCCGCGGTCGAGCCGCCGCTTTCAGCGCTCGCCGACGGCAATCTCTATATCCGCAAGGCCGACTCCCAGGTCTTCGTCGGCAAGGACGCCGGCGACGGCATCGACCTGCTCGATCCGCTGAGCGGCGAGAAAGCAGCCTCGGCGGCCAAGACCGACCTCACCAAGATCAAGGTCAACAACGGCTTGCGACGCGTCATCCGCGATGCGCTCGGCACGCTGACGCTGCGCGCCACGGACCCGGCCGTGCGCATCGCCGCTGCCGCTACCATGTTCAAGACGCCCGACGCGGCGAACATCGAGCCGCTCGATGCGGCCATCGCTGCTGAAACGGATGCAAGCGTCAAAGCCCTGTTCGAACAGGCCCGCGCGGCGTCGCTCCTGGTTTCCGACAGGCCCGAGGCCGACAAGCTCTCAGCGATCGCCCTGATTGCCGCGCGCGGCGACCGCGACGCGGTTTCGCTGCTCACCTCGGTCGAGGCGAACTCCCAGGGCGCGGTCAAGGACGCTGCATCGTCCGCGATCGCCACCATCAATTCGACGCTGGCGCTGTGGGATGCCGGCCAGAACATCTGGTACGGAATTTCGCTGGGTTCGGTGTTGCTGCTCGCGGCCATCGGCCTTGCCATCACCTTCGGCGTCATGGGCGTCATCAACATGGCGCATGGCGAGATGGTGATGCTCGGCGCCTACACCACCTTCGTCGTCCAGCAGGTGATCCGCACCTCGTTCCCCGGCCTGTTCGACTGGTCGCTGGTCATCGCGCTGCCGCTTGCCTTCCTGGTTGCCGCATTCGTCGGCCTCGCCATCGAGCGCGGCGTCATCCGCTTCCTCTACGGCCGGCCGCTGGAGACGCTGCTTGCGACCTGGGGAGTCTCGCTGATCCTGCAGCAGGCGGTGCGGACCATTTTCGGGCCGACCAACCAGGAGGTCGGCAATCCGTCCTGGATGTCGGGCTCGTTCGACATCGGCCAGCTGGCCATCACCTGGAACCGGCTGTGGATCCTGGTCTTCGCGCTCCTGGTGTTCGGCGTGCTGCTCTACGTCATGAAGCGCACGCCCTGGGGTCTGCGCATGCGCGCAGTCACCGCCAACCGCCGCATGGCAGCTTCCATGGGCATCAGGACGCCCTGGGTCGACGCGCTGACCTTCGCGCTCGGCTCGGGCATCGCCGGCATCGCCGGCGTCGCGCTCAGCCAGATCGACAACGTCTCGCCCAATCTCGGCCGCGGCTACATCATCGACAGCTTCATGGTCGTCGTCTTCGGCGGCGTCGGCAATCTGTGGGGCACGCTGGTCGGCGCCTTCTCGCTCGGCATCGTCAACAAGTTCCTCGAGCCCTATGCCGGCGCCGTGCTCGGCAAGATCGTCGTGCTGGTGCTGATCATCCTGTTCATCCAGAAGCGCCCGCGCGGCCTGTTCGCGCTCAAGGGCCGGGCGGTGGAAGCATGATCGCGCAACGCCTCTTCGGCGGCGACCGCCGCATCGCCATCACGGTTCTCATCCTGCTCGCGGCGGCGGTCCTCGTGCCGTTGCTCAACCTCGCCGTTTCGCCGGCAAGCGCCTTCTACGTGCCGTCCTATATCGTCGCGCTGGTCGGCAAATATCTCTGCTACGCGCTGCTTGCCTTGGCGCTCGATCTCGTCTGGGGCTATTGCGGCATCCTCTCGCTCGGCCATGGCGCCTTCTTCGCGCTCGGCGGCTATGCGATGGGCATGTACCTGATGCGCCAGATCGGCTCGCGCGGCGTCTACGGCAACCCCATCCTGCCGGACTTCATGGTGTTCCTGAACTACAAGGAACTGCCCTGGTTCTGGTACGGCTTCGACCATTTCTGGTTCGCAGCGCTGATGGTGCTTGCCGTGCCCGGCCTGCTCGCCTTCGTCTTCGGCTGGTTCGCCTTCCGCAGCCGCGTCACCGGCGTCTACCTCTCGATCATCACCCAGGCTATGACCTATGCGCTGCTGCTCGCGTTCTTCCGCAACGACATGGGTTTCGGCGGCAACAACGGCCTGACCGACTTCAAGGACATTCTCGGCTTCAACGTGCAGGCCGATGCGACGCGCTCGGCCCTGTTCGCGGCCAGCGCCATGACGCTTGCGCTCGCCGTTCTGCTGACCTCGGCGATCGTGCGTTCAAAGTACGGCAAGCTCCTTATGGCGGTGCGCGATGCCGAGAGCCGCACCCGCTTCCTTGGCTGGCGGGCCGAGAACGTCAAGCTGTTCGCCTTCACCGTGTCAGCGATCATGGCCGGCATCGCCGGCGCGCTGTATGTGCCGCAGGTCGGCATCATCAATCCCGGCGAGTTCGAGCCGTCCAACTCGATCGAGGTGGTGATCTGGGCGGCCGTCGGCGGTCGCGGCACCATTCTCGGCCCGATCGTCGGCGCCCTGCTCGTCAATGCCGGCAAATCCTGGTTCACCGGCGTGCTGCCCGAATTCTGGCTGTTCGCGCTGGGCGGACTGTTCGTCGCCGTCACCCTGCTGCTGCCCAAGGGCATCGTCGGCATGTGGGACAGCTGGCGCGGCAAGGCCAGGGCACTGCGCGCGGCCTCGCTCGCCGCGGAAGCCGGCAGCGATCCGCAGGAGCCGCAGCCGAAGATCGTACGCAGCGCCGCAAGGACGCCGGGCTCATGGTCGGCCTCCGGCCCCGAACCGCAGCCGGCGGAGTGACCGATCATGAGCAAGTCGCACACCATCCTCTATCTCGACGGCGTCTCGGTCTCCTTCGACGGCTTCCGCGCCATCAACAATCTGTCGCTGGTGCTCGACAAGGGCGAGATGCGGGCGATCATCGGCCCCAACGGCGCCGGCAAGACGACGATGATGGATATCGTCACCGGCAAGACGCGGCCGGATGAGGGCGAGGTCTTTTTCCACGGCCAGGTCGATCTCACCCGGCATGACGAGGCCGAGATCGCCATGATGGGCATCGGCCGAAAATTCCAGAAGCCGACCGTCTTCGAGAGCCACACCATCGAAGAGAATCTGATGCTGGCGCTGAAGGGGCCGCGTTCGATCTTCCCGGCGCTGTTCCATCGCCGCTCGACGGCGGACGTGCGGCGCATCGACGACATCCTCGGCATCATCCGTCTGGGCGACAAGCGCGACGAGCTCGCCGCCAATCTCAGCCACGGCCAGAAGCAATGGCTGGAGATCGGCATGCTGCTGGCGCAGGACCCGAAACTGCTGCTGGTCGACGAGCCGGTCGCCGGCATGACCGATGCCGAAACCGTGGAGACGGCGCGCCTGCTCAAGGATATCGCCCGCGACCATTCGGTCATCGTCGTCGAGCACGACATGCATTTCGTGCGCGAGCTCGGCGTCAAGGTCACCTGCCTGCACGAGGGCTCGGTTCTGTCGGAAGGCACGCTCGATTTCGTCTCGGCCGACGAGCGTGTCGTCGAAGTCTATCTGGGGCGCTGAGCATGGTCTGGCGGGTTCCCTTCCATCGTTTCGACCTTGCCTTCCTCAAGCGTTGGAGGAGACGCTGACCATGCTCGAAGTCTCCAATGCCACGCTGCACTACGGCGCCGCCCAGGCGCTGCGCGGCGTTTCGCTGAAGGCCGGCGCCGGCAAGATCACTTGCGTGCTCGGCCGCAACGGCGTCGGCAAGACCAGTTTGATGAGATCGATCGTCGGCCACCACAGGCTGACGAGCGGAAGCGTTGCCTTCGAGGGGAAGGCGCTCGACCGGAGCGCGGCGTATGACCGCGCCCGGTCGGGCATCGCATTCGTGCCGCAGGGCAGGGAGGTCTTCCCGCTGCTGACGGTACGCGAGAATCTGGAGACCGGCTTCGCGCCGCTGAAACGCGCCGACCGCAACATTCCAGCGCACGTCTTCGAGCTGTTTCCGGTGTTGAAGCAGATGCTCGGCCGGCGCGGCGGCGATCTCTCCGGTGGCCAGCAGCAGCAGCTCGCCATCGGCCGGGCGCTGGTGATGCGGCCGAAGCTGCTGGTGCTCGACGAGCCGACCGAAGGCATCCAGCCCTCGATCATCAAGGACATCGGCCGCGCCATCCGTTACCTGCGCGACCAGGCCGGCATTGCCGTGCTGCTCGTCGAGCAATATCTCGACTTCTGCCGCGAGCTCGCCGACGAGGTCAACATCATGGACCGCGGCCAGATCGTCCACACCGGCCCGGCCGAAGATCTCGACCGCGCGGATGTTCGGAAGTTCCTGACGGTGTAGCTGCCTTTTCGTCATCCTTGGGCGGAGCAAGGAGCGAAGCGACGCGGCGCAGACCCCAGGGTCCATGCCGTTACCTCTGCCGAATGGTGCAGCGGTACAGAATAGAATGATTGCTCAGCGCCCCAACCATTCCCAATTCTGCGCCGTTAGTGGCGCTTCCAAGTAACGGCATGGATCCTAGCGTCTTCGCTCCGCTTCGCGTCGCTGCGCCCAAGGATGACGAAGTGTTCGGCAGCTCTGGCGCGTTTAATGCCGCATGCTAGTCTTTTCTTGGCCTTGGTGAGTCGGCCGCTTTCCGTACCAGTCGCGAATGAGGGGGAAGGCGCGGGCCCAGCCGGCAAGTTCCACGCAAGCAAGCAGGCCTAGCTTCCCCGCAGTGATTGTCGGTCAATGCGTCCAAAAGACTCTTGCCAGGGGAAAGGCGATGGATCGTTTTGTGGAGGACTACCAGAAGCGACGCCTCACCGAGCGCGTCGACATCATCACCGCCATCAACATCCTGAGGTCGCAGGGCTACGATCCGGACGAGCTGATTGGTGAAATGACCAAGGTTTTCTACGTCGACCTCGATGCCTACAACGAGGTGATGGCGCACTGAAGCGAAGGCAGGCCGGGCGCTAGCTCGCGCGCCGCAGCGTCGCGGCAAGCACGCGGTTGCGGCCGCTCCGCTTGGCGGCATAAAGCGCCTTGTCGGCGGCGCTCAGCACCTTGTCGAAGCTGGTGCCGTCCTGGCTGCCGAAGGCGTAGCCGGCGCTGACGGTGCAGGACAGCGGGCGCGTCTCGGTTTCGATGCGGCGCGCCGCGAACGATGCGCGGATGCGCTCGGCGGCGAACTCCACCTTTTCCGGCAAGGTGCGCTTGAGCACCAGCGCGAATTCCTCGCCGCCAAGGCGCGCGGCGGCATCGGTTGGCTGAAGATTGGCGGCGAGTTCCTCGGCGAATACTTTCAGCACCGCGTCGCCGGCGGCATGGCCGAATTCGTCGTTGATCGCCTTGAAGCCGTCGAGGTCGAACACCACCACCGCCATGAAAGCGCCGACGGGCGCCTCGCCATGCAGGTCGAACAGCGCGCGCCGGTTGAGCAGGCCGGTCAGCGGATCGGTGAGCGCATTGCGCCGGTGATGCTGCGCCAGCCGCCCCTGGTTCAGCGCCAGCGACAGCCCGCCGATGCCGGTCATCGAGGCGATGACGATGATGAGGCTGAGATCCTCGGCCCAGTTGCTCGGCGCGTGGCCGAGCACCAGCCTGCCGTCCCAGGCCAGCACCGCCGCGCACAGCACGAACGAAGCCGCGGTCAGCGAATAGAGCAGGGCGACACCCTGCAGCGGCGCAGGCGCTTCCTCCCGCCCGCGCCAGTATTCATGCGCCGTCGCGAACAGCAGCAGGCCGGCAAGGAAATTCTCCAGCATGAAGCCAAGCCCGTCATAGCCGAGCGCCATGGGCGGCAGCGCCAAAGCGAGCGAAATGCCGGCGCCCACCAGGACGCGCGGCAATGGCGAGCGCCCTGTCCTGAACTGGTGGGCGGCACCCAGCATCACCGAAAAGCCGAGCAGCAGAAGTGCCAGCGTCAGAACGCCAAGGACAGGCCCAGGGGATTCGATATAAGCGTCATAGACAAACACCTCGCCGACGATCAGCAGCACGCTGATGGCCCAGGTCAGAAGAAACCTGTCGGAGCGGGCGGTCAGCCATGTGCCGAACAACGTCATGCTGAGGCAGGCGGCGGAAAAGCCGACCGCCAGCAGCATTGAATTGTAGTCGAGCAGCATGCCCTGTCCTTGCCGGCGGCGGCGCCAGAGTCTGCTCTGGCGTCGGCTATTAGTGCCGCAAGGAAGTGTCGATACCGTTACGATATCCGCGAAGATACCGAGATTTTGCCGCGTCAGCCGGTCACGCGCTTCATCAGCGCCATGGCGCCGAACGGTGCGCGCACCTTGCCCTCGGTGATGAAATAGGCGAACACGTCGCGCGGCTTGACCGGCGCGTCGATTTTGGGATCGACGCGCGGCAGGTCGGCCGGCTGCTTGCCTTCCGCCCAGGTCTTTACCCGCGTCGCCCACTCATCCAACCCTTTCGGCGTGTAGCAGTCGGGATTGTCGTCGCTGCCGGTCTGCAGGCGCGCATAGACGAAATCGCCGGTGACGTCGGCGATAGCCGGATATTTGGCATGGTCGGCATAGACGATCGCCGCCTTGTACTTGCGCGCAAGCGCCGCGAATTCCGGCACGATGAAGCTGTCGTGGCGGACTTCCAGCGCGTGGCGCAGCGCGACGCCGTCCTGCTTCTCGGGGAGCAGCTTCAAGAAGGCTTCGAAATCATCCGCGTCGAATTTCTTCGTCGGCGCGAACTGCCACAGGATCGGGCCGAGCTTGTCGCCGAGCGCGGCGACGCCGGAGCCGAGGAAACGCATCATCGACTCGCCGGCCTCGCCCAGCACGCGCCGGTTGGTGACGAAGCGGTTGCCTTTCAGCGAATAGACGAAACCGTCCGGCGCCTCGTTTGCCCATTTCACAAAGGTCGGCTCCTTGAAGCTGGAATAGAAGGTGCCGTTGACCTCGATGCTCGGCACCTGCCGGCTGGCGTATTGGAGCTGCTTGGCCTTGGACAGCTTGTCCGGATAGAAGGACGTGTCCCACGGCTCGAACGTCCAGCCGCCCATGCCCGAGCGGATCGTTCCTTGGCTGGCCATTGTCATCCTCCCAGTTTCAAAAGAGCTATCAGGCGGCTTGGCCGACCGGCTTGGCCATGTCGACCACAATCCATCCTGGCCGGTAGGGGTGTGCCCGGCGACCCGTTTCCCGGAAACCATAGGCCGTATAGAGCGCGATGTTTCGCTCCATCCGCGAATTGGTGTAGAGCCGCACTTCCGGCAGACCCCATGACCGTGTCTGTTCGTCGGCGAACTTGAGCAGTTTGATGCCGAGACCTCTGCCTTGAAACGCAGGCGACACGGCCACGCTGAAGATCATGACATGGTCGGCATGGCGCTCGAGCACGATCAGCCCGGCAAGCTCAGCACCGCTCTCCAGCAGCCAGACCTCGCCGCGCCCGATGCGCGGCGCATAGTCTTCCGTCACCGGCATGGGTGGCGCGCCGAGCAGCGCGGTGTAGGGCGCGTAGGCGGCGGTGGTCAGCGAAACGACCGCGGGGAGATCCGCCGCAAGCGCCTTTGTGATTGTCATTCAAACGCTCTCCAGGCACTGACGATTGCGCACTCACTCCGCCGCTTCGCGCTTGCCTCCGGGGCGCCGCTCCAGCAGCTCCTTGAGGAACTGGCCGGTGTAGCTGCGCTTCTCGCGCACGATCGCTTCCGGCGTGCCGGAGGCGACCAGTTCGCCGCCGCCGTCGCCGCCTTCGGGGCCGAGGTCGAGCACCCAGTCGGCGGTCTTGATGACCTCGAGATTGTGCTCGATGACCACCACCGTGTTGCCCTGGTCGACCAGTTCGTGCAGCACTTCGAGCAGCTTGGCGACGTCGTGGAAATGCAGGCCGGTGGTCGGCTCGTCGAGGATGTAGAGCGTCTTGCCTGTCGCCTTGCGCGACAGTTCCTTGGCCAGCTTGATGCGCTGCGCCTCGCCGCCCGACAGGGTCGTCGCCTGCTGGCCGATATGGATGTAGCCGAGACCGACCTGCTTCAGCGTCTCCAGCTTGTCGCGCACGCCGGGCACGGCAGCGAAGAAGTCGACGCCTTCCTCGACCGTCATGTCGAGCACGTCGGCGATCGACTTGCCCTTGAACAGCACGTCGAGCGTCTCGCGGTTGTAACGCTTGCCGTGGCAGACGTCGCAGGTGACGTAGACATCGGGCAGGAAGTGCATCTCGATCTTGATGACGCCATCGCCCTGGCAGGCCTCGCAGCGGCCGCCCTTGACGTTGAACGAGAAGCGTCCCGGCTGATAGCCGCGCGCCTTGGCCTCGGGCAGCCCGGCGAACCAGTCGCGGATCGGCGTGAAGGCGCCGGTATAGGTGGCGGGATTGGAACGCGGCGTGCGCCCGATCGGCGACTGGTCGATGTCGATGACCTTGTCGAGGAACTCCAGCCCCTCGATGCGGTCATGCTCGGCCGGATGCTCGCGCGAGCCCATGATGCGGCGCGAGGCCGCCTTGAACAGTGTCTCGATCAGGAAGGTCGACTTGCCGCCGCCGGACACGCCGGTCACGGCAGTGAAGGTGCCGAGCGGGATCTCGGCGGTAACGTTCTTCAGATTGTTGCCGCGCGCGCCGACGACCTTGATACGCCGATTCTTCTTCGCCTCGCGGCGCACGCCAGGTGTGGCCACTTCGAGCTCGCCCGACAGGTATTTGCCGGTGATCGAGGCGGGGGTCGCCATGATCTGCTGCGGTGTGCCTTGCGCGATGATCTCGCCGCCGTGGATGCCTGCGGCCGGACCGATATCGACGACATAATCGGCATGCAGGATCGCGTCCTCGTCATGCTCGACCACGATCACTGTGTTGCCGATGTCGCGCAGGTGCTTCAGCGTGTCGAGCAGGCGTGCATTGTCGCGCTGGTGCAGGCCGATCGACGGCTCGTCCAGCACATAGAGCACGCCGGTGAGGCCCGAGCCGATCTGCGACGCGAGCCGGATGCGCTGGCTCTCGCCGCCCGACAGCGTGCCGGAATTGCGCGAAAGCGTCAGATAGTCGAGGCCGACATCGTTGAGGAAGCGCAGCCGCTCGCGGATCTCCTTGAGCACGCGCACCGCAATCTCGTTCTGCTTGTCGTTCAGCTGCGCCGGCAGATCGGTGAACCACTGGTCGGCATTGCGGATCGACTGCTCGGTCACTTCGCCGATGTGTTTTCCCGCGATCTTCACCGCCAGCGCCTCCGGCTTCAGCCGGTAGCCGCCGCAGGAGGGGCAGGGGGTCGCCGACATGAAGCGCTCGATCTCCTCGCGCATCCAGGCGGATTCGGTCTCCTTCCAGCGCCGGTCGAGATTGGGGATGACGCCCTCGAAGGTCTTGGTCGTCTTGTAGGAGCGCAGACCGTCATCATACTGGAAGGTGATCTCGCGCTCGCCGGTGCCGTGCAGGATGGCTTCCTGCGCCGCGGCGGAAAGATCCTTGAACTTGTCGCCGAGCTTGAAGCCATAGGCCTTGCCCAGCGCTTCCAGCGTCTGCGCGTAATAGGGCGAGGTCGACTTCGCCCACGGGCTGACGGCGCCGTCGCGCAGCGAAAGGTTCTCGTCGGGCACCACCAGATTGGCGTCGATGGCGCGCTGGCTGCCGAGACCGTCGCAGGTCGGGCAGGCGCCGAACGGATTGTTGAAGGAGAACAGCCTGGGCTCGATCTCCGGAATGGTGAAGCCCGAAACCGGGCAGGCGAATTTCTCCGAGAACAGGATGCGCTCATGCGTCTCGTTCTTCGACTTGTTGACCGAGTCCTCACCGGTCAGGCTGGCGTCGAGCGGCCTGTCGGCGAATTCGGCGACGGCCAGGCCCTCGGCGAGCTTAAGCGCCGTCTCCATGGAATCGGCAAGTCGCGTCGCCAGGTCGCCGCGCACGACAATGCGGTCGACGACCACGTCGATGTCGTGCTTGTACTTCTTGTCCAGCGCCGGCACGTCGGCGATCTCGTAGAAGACGCCGTCGACCTTGACGCGCTGGAAACCCTTCTTCTGCAGCTCCAGGAGTTCCTTGCGGTACTCGCCCTTGCGGCCGCGCACGATCGGCGCCAGCAGGAACAGGCGCGTGCCTTCCTCGAGCGCCAGCACCCGGTCGACCATTTGGCTGACCGTCTGGCTCTCGATCGGCAGGCCGGTGGCCGGCGAATAGGGAACGCCGACGCGCGCGAACAGGAGGCGCATGTAGTCGTAGATCTCGGTGACGGTGCCGACCGTCGAGCGCGGATTTTTCGACGTCGTCTTCTGTTCGATGGAGATGGCGGGAGACAGCCCGTCGATCTGGTCGACATCAGGCTTCTGCATCATTTCCAGGAACTGGCGCGCATAGGCCGACAGGCTCTCGACGTAGCGGCGCTGGCCTTCGGCATAGATCGTGTCGAAGGCGAGCGACGACTTGCCGGACCCTGACAGGCCGGTCATGACGATAAGGCTGTCACGCGGCAGGTCGAGATCGACGTTCTTCAGATTGTGTTCGCGCGCCCCGCGAATGGAAAGGTATTTATGGTCGGCCATCGCCGGTCGCCGCCTCAGGTCTGGAATTCGTGGGATCGGCGGGTTTCTCCCGGCCATCCCCTATGTAGGTAATTTTCCCGCCACGTCGAGAGACGCCACAATTCTCGACAAAAGCGTTTAAGCGTCTTTCGCGCGGGCGAGCAAGCGGAAAGAACAAAGGCCGAACACGCTCCTGACAAAGCGGTGTGGAAATCCGGTCTCGACTTGACCTGGACGTAACCTCCCGGCGATCACATTTTTCGGTAACCGGCTATTCGATGGTTGACGTCTCCGAGCGAGGGGAGCAGTGTCCACAGGTCCAACGGAGCCGGCTGTCTTTCGATGGCCTCGCCGCCCAAAGGTGGCCTGCGAGACGCCGCAGGTTTTGCGATTTGCGCTCTGGACGACAATTGTCGCAACGGACCCAGGAGCGGAGCATGACGCCACCGGACAGTCCCTTGAGGCTCCACACCAAGATGGAGCCGCGGCGGGCATAAGTGCCAGGGCAGGCGTGAGCGTCAGCCCGACAAACCGTGACCTGTCGAATCCTCACAATTAGAGACGATAGTCGGATCGTCGGCTGAATGCCGCGATGCATCCGAAATCAAACGCCGGCAGAACACTCCCGGCAAGTTTGGATTTCAAATCCAGAAAAGCCCCGTCCGTTTTGCGGAAGCAACGGCGGGGCTGTTCGTTTGTGCAAGCACGCTACACCCCATTGCCATTGGAAACATTGGAATCGCAGTCTAGGCAGCGAAGCGCCCGGACGGTAGCCGGCTAGTGGCCCGGCGGCCTGATCCCGCCCGTCGCCATGTCGATGGTTATGCTGCCGGAAATCCTGACGTCGGTATCGCCGATCTTGAACTGGCCGTTGCCGCCGGCGGGCAGCGCGTCGTCGGGTTCGGGCTGCGGGGCAGGCTTGGCGATGCGATAGTCGCTGCTGACGCCGGGCAGCGCGCCCTTCTGCGTCGCGCTGTCATCGGCGACGGCGGCGCCCGCCAACACGCACGCGACCGCCACGATTCCCAGGAGTGTGGAAGAATGCTTGCCAATCATTGCCGGACTATAGGGTCGGCACGGCAGCGATGCCAGATCGCACGCGATCAAATTGCCGCGCGCCGGCATTCCTTCACGCGGCCTTCTTGCGGGTGTCGTAGACATGGTCGACGAGGCCCCAGGCCTTCGCCTCCTCGGCAGTCATGAAATAGTCGCGGTCGAGCGTGCGCTCGACCTCCTCGTAGGTCCGGCCGCAATGATGCGCATAGAGCTCGGTCATGCGCCGCTTGGTGCGCATGATGCCTTCGGCGTGACGCTGGATTTCGGAAGCCTGGCCCTGGAAGCCGCCCAGCGGCTGATGCAGCACGATGCTGGAGTTGGGCAGCGCGATGCGGCGCCCCGGCTCGCCCGCCATCAGCAGGAAGGACGCCATCGAGGCGGCAAAGCCCATGCACACGGTCGACACGGGGCAGGAGATGTAGCGCATCGTGTCGTAGATGGCGAAGCCGCTGGTCACCACCCCGCCAGGCGAGTTGATGTAGAGCGATATCTCCTTGTCGGGATTGTCGGACTCCAGCGACAGGAGCTGCGCGCAGACCAGCGCCGACATGCCGTCGTTGATCTCTCCGTTGATGAAGATGATGCGCTCGCGCAGCAGCCGCGAGAAGATGTCGAAGGCGCGTTCGCCGCGGCTCGACTGCTCGATCACCATCGGCACCAGATTGGCAAGCCCGCTCATCTCGTTTCTCCCTTGCTCAGGCCGCGCGCCGCAACAGCGGCGCATTCGCCGCGATCGCGCGTCCTGCGCCTTGCGCGTTGAAAGCGAGCCGGCAGCCGGCGCCAGCCATGACGACGGCGGGTGTGCGGGCGAAGCCGTCATGGACGATGCGCAGATGCGTGCCGCCGGAAACCGTGCGGGCAAGCGTGAAGGTGACGATGCTGTCCAATGCTGGAAGCTTGTCTGCATCGTCGGCACCGGGCCGCTCGCGCCACGAATAGCGCAGCAGTCGTCCAGGCTCGGCTTCAAGGACTTCGCATTCGATCGGCGCCTCGGGTCCGGCAAAGGCGAAACGGCTGCCCACTTCAGGCGTGATGTCGTTCGGCATCATCCAGGCCGCCAGCAGTTCCGGTTCGGTCAGCGCGCGCCAGACCTTCTCCGGCGGATCGGCAAGCTCGCATTCGAAGTCGAGCGGCGCTTCGGCAGGAGGACGTTCCGTCATTGGTCCATTCCCTTCAGAACTGTCTTCAGTTTCTCGATGCGTTCCGGCCAGAACGCGCGGTAGCGTTCGATCCAGCCGAGCAGCGGCTCGAGACCTTGCGGGTCGGCGCGGTAATAGGCGTTGCGGCCGGCGCGCCGTTCGACCACCAGGCCGGCGCCGCGCAGCACCGCCAGGTGCTGGGAAACCGCCGGTTGCGATACCGTCATGCCGGTGCGCAGCTCCGACACGGTCATCTCGCTGGCGGCGAGCCGCTCGTAGACGGCGCGGCGCGTCGGGTCGGCCAGCGCGCGGAAAATCTCTGCCTCGATCATGGCTGAAGCATAAGTCGATACTTATTGATTTGGCAAGCGCTGTTTACGAACCGTCAGCAAGCCAGCGTCTCACCAGTCCGGCCGGCCCGTCGAACGTCGCTTCGAAGATCGGCGAAGCGAGCACCGCATGGATGTGAAGCGGTTCGTTGCCGACATTGCGGAAGCCGTGCTTCCTGTGCGCAGGGATGATGAGAGACTGTCCTGCGGTGAGCACGCTGTGCTCGTCGTCGATCCACATCTCGGCCGTGCCGGCGATGACGGTGAGCACTTCCTCGACCGAATGCCAATGCGTCGGGGCGCCGACCGTGGGTTCGACCCACTGCTCAAAGATGCAAAGCTGCGCGGCGCCATTTCTGGCCGAGACGTGCATGCGTGTCTCGACACCGGCGCGCCACTGTTCGCGCGGCTGGTCCCCATGTGCGATCGAATTCACCTGGCACTCCATCCATTCCCGATCACGTGGAAATTCCGGGCCGGAACACTACATGCTGCTGACAACCATTGACAGCGCGTCGCCCACATCCTAGAACGAAAAGAGAACAAAAACCTTGTGGGAAAAGCCAGTCACGACGGGCGGCGATTGCCCGCAAGCTGTAAGGTGCAGCGTCAAAAATTTGTTTCGGATGAGCGCGGAGAAGTACGATGGCGGGTAGCATCAACAAGGTCATTCTGGTCGGCAATCTCGGGGCGGACCCGGAAATCCGCCGCCTGAACTCGGGTGAGCCGGTCGTCAACATCCGCATCGCCACCTCGGAAAGCTGGCGCGACAAGAATTCCGGCGAGCGCAAGGAAAAGACCGAGTGGCACAACGTCGTCATCTTCAACGACCAGATCGCCAAGGTGGCCGAGCAGTATCTGAAGAAGGGCATGAAGGTCTATGTCGAGGGCCAGTTGCAGACGCGCAAATGGCAGGACCAGACCGGCAATGACCGCTACACGACCGAGGTCGTGCTGCAGAAATTCCGCGGTGAGTTGCAGATGCTCGACGCGCGCGGCGAGGGCGGCGGCCAGGTCGGCAGCTATGCCGGTGGCGGCAACAGCAGCCGCGGCTCGGATTTCGGCCAGTCCGGCCCGAACGACAGCTTCAGCCGCGGCGGCGGTGGTGGCGGCTCCAGGGGTGGCGGCGGCGGTGCGTCGCGCGAACTCGACGACGAGATCCCGTTCTGAGCGCCAGGACTACGCAACCGGCATTGAGGAGGGGAGATGTCGCTCGGACCATTGCTATCCGCGCCCCCTCCCATTCCGTGGCATGCATTCGCGGCCCTTGCCGCCCTGGCGATTGGCGGCGCGCAGCTGGCGCTGCCGAAAGGCACGCCGAGCCACCGCGTGATGGGCTATGCCTGGGCGGCGCTGATGCTGGTCATCGCCGTCTCGAGTTTCTGGATCCAGCAGATCCGCCTGATCGGCCCGTTCAGTCCGATCCATCTGCTGTCGATCCTGGTGCTGGTCACCGCGCCGCTGGCGGTGTGGTATGCGCACACCCATCGCGTCGCCGCGCATCGCGGCGCTATGATCAAGCTCTATGTCTTCGCCTTGATCGGCGCAGGCATCTTCACGCTGCTGCCTGGCCGGATCATGCACACGGTCATGTTCGGTCAATAGGCTGGCCAAGGCCTCGCAAGGAAAAATGCCGTGAAAGCACGCGTCAAATGGGTCGAGGAACGCACCTTCGTCGGTGAGTCCGGCAGCGGCCACAAGGTTGTCCTGGGAACAGCGTCCGGCCCGGAGGGCAAAACGCCGGGGCCGAGCCCGATGGAGCTGGTGCTGATCGGCACCGGCGGCTGCTCGGCCTACGATGTCGTCCACATTCTCGAAAAAGGCCGCGAGGCGATCGAGGATTGCGTCGTCGAGCTCGACGCCGACCGGGCCGAGAAGGAGCCCAGGGTCTTCACCCGCATCCACATGCATTTCATCGTCAAGGGCCGCGGGCTCTCGCATGACAAGGTCAAGCGGGCGATCGACCTCTCGA
Organism: Mesorhizobium sp. M4B.F.Ca.ET.214.01.1.1; assembly: GCF_004791545.1. NCBI lineage: Bacteria > Pseudomonadati > Pseudomonadota > Alphaproteobacteria > Hyphomicrobiales > Phyllobacteriaceae > Mesorhizobium > Mesorhizobium sp. M4B.F.Ca.ET.214.01.1.1. The sequence continues at coordinate 103,615 of NZ_SRUX01000012.1, read as the reverse complement.
TCGAAAAATATTGCTCCGCCACCGCCATGATGGCCAAGACGGCCACCGTCACCCACGATTTCGAGGTCGTCGATACGGCGGCGAAATAGGGGTAGGCAGTAGGGTACGGCTCAAGCAGCCATCAGCGCCTTGATCCCGTCGGCGACAAACTGCACCGCCAGCGCCGCTAGGATGACGCCGAGCAGGCGCGTCAGGATGGAGCGGCCGGTCTGGCCGAGGATGCGGTCGATGCGCTCCGCCAGCACGAACACCAGATAGGTGATGGCGAGGCAGACGAAGATGATGCCGACCAGCGCCGCCTGCGCCGCGAACCCGTCGAAGTGTCCCGACAGCAGCACCGTAGCCGAGATCGCGCCGGGGCCGGCGATCAGCGGGATCGCCAACGGGAAGGCGGCGATGTTGTGGATCATATCCTTGGTGATGGCGACGTCGCCGATCTTCTCCTTGCGGTCCTGCCGGCGCTCGAACACCATTTCGAAGGCGATGAAGAAGAGCAGGAAACCGCCGGCGACGCGGAAGGCCGGCAGCGTGATGCCGAACACCGACAGGATCGACGCGCCGGCAACCGCGAACAGCGCCATCACCAGAAAGCCGATCACCGAGGCGCGCACCGAAACCTGCTGGCGCTCCTCGCGGTTCATGCCGCGCGTCACGGCGAGGAAGAGCGGCGCCAGCCCCGGCGGGTCGATGGTCACCAGTATGGTGACGAAGGCGTTGAACAGGCTGTCGAAGCTCGGCATCGCTGGTCCCCTCCTGCCGGGCGAAGCCCAAGCTCGCCAATTGGTAGAGCAAAGCGGAAGCGGTGGGAACAGGAAGGAGGGGATTTCAGCCGGCTATTCGGCTTTGCCGCAGTAAGCCTCAAGCCGGTACCCGTCAGGGTCTATGACGAAGGCGGCATAGTAGTTGTCGCCATAGGCGGCGCGCAGGCCAGGCGGGCCATTGTCGCCGCCGCCCTCACGCAACGCAGCCGCATGGAAGGCATCGACGCTCTTGCGCGTCGGCGCGGCGAAACAGAAATGCAGGCCGGACTCCGTGTCGGCCGAAACCGGCCGCGCCGCTTCATTCACCCAGAGCGCCACCGCATCGGCGCCATAGCCGAGCGAGCCGGGCGACTGGCTGAGACAGCTATAGCCGAGCGGTTGCAGCACGGCATCGTAGAAGCGCTTCGAGACAGTCGCGTCGCGAACGCCGAGCGAGATGTGGTCAAGCATCGTTTTCTCCGTTTTTGCAATAAGTTGGCCGATCAGCCTTGAGTCGTGCGGCGGGCGAGGAATTCGACCTCGAGCCGCCAGGTGGCGCCGCCGTCAGGCGAGCGCTCGCCGAGCCAGCGGAACGAATTCTCGGTGATGCGCGAAAAGCTCCAACGCACCGACGCGCCGGAGCCATCGGCGCCGATCTGCACGATCGTATCGCCCTCGGCGCGGCCGAGTTGCCGGCTGTAGTATTGGTTACGGGGATCGCTCCAGAAGATGTGCCAGGCATCGACCCCGGGATCGTAGACGCGCAGCGTCGTGCCGTAGAACGTCCACGCGCCGAGGGATGTCTGCACACCAGTTTTGCGCGCGGGCAGGATCCACACATCCTGGATCGCCTTGCCCTCCAGAACCCAGCCGAAATGCACCTCGCCACGCCCGGTAAGAACCGTGCCATCTTCGAGATGGCGCGTGGCGTCGAACGTCCAGGCGCCGACGAAGCGGCCATAGAGCTCCAGCTTTTCGGCTAGGTCGGCGTTTGGGCCGTCGCTGTGCAGGGCCTCGGTGAAGGGATCGGTCATGACTGCTGCCTCGTTTGTCAGGAGAGGACGAGCAATAACGGCCGGACACGGTTCTGCGCTTGGGGAAAATTGCTATCTTTCCGGCCATGACGACACGCGACAAGGAAATTGCCTTCGGGCAAGGCTGGCAGGTGTCGGACGTCATATGCACCGCCGGCGCGGGCGACAGCCCATTCGAGGAGGAGCATCGCGGCTTTTGTGTCGCCGCGGTGACCGAGGGCACTTTCCGCTACCGGACGCGCGAAGGCACGGCGATGCTGGCGCCCGGCGCGATCCTGCTCGGCAATCCTGACACCTGCTATGAGTGCGGGCATGAGCACGGCGCCGGCGACCGCTGCCTCTCCTTCCATTTTTCGCCGGCCTACATGGAACGCGTTGTTGCCGGCGTGCCTGGCGCCAGGCGGCTTGGCTTCACCGGCCCGCGCCTGCCGCCCTTGCCGGCGCTCGCGCCGCTGCTTGCTGAAGCGGAGGCCGCGCGGGAGACAGGCGATACCGATGCATTCGAGGAAATCGGCCTGCGCATCGCCGGGGCGGTGGTCACGGCGAGTTCGGATGCCGCCGATGCCGGCCGCGCGCCGGGCCGGCGCGACCAGAAACGCGTCGCCGAGGCGGTGCGGCTGATCGAACTCGATGCAGGCCGCCCGCTGTCGCTCTGCGACCTCGCCAGCAGCGCGGCGACCAGCCCCTATCATTTCCTGCGCACCTTCCGACAGGTGGCCGGGATGACGCCTTACCAGTTCCTGCTCAGGACCAGGCTGCACAGGGCCGCCGTGCGGCTGCGAACCTCCGACACGGCGATCTCGACGATCGCCTTCGACGCCGGCTTCAACGACCTGTCGACTTTCAACCGCCGCTTCCGGCGCGAGATGGGAGAAGCGCCCGGCGCCTACCGCGCGGGCCGAACGGGCCGCCGCTGAGGACACCCGCAAGGCCGCCAACGGGGCCGGTTCAGCGTATTTGCGGTTCCCGCTCGATGAGGCGATCGGTTGCGAACCAGCCGCGGCGGCTGCAAAACGCGCCGTGGCCATATCGTCGCAATCAGCGGTATCCTTTTGAAATTGCCGTCAAAATTGTCTCTGGAAAAGCGCCATGAAGATTGGAGTTTCGGCGCCGCTTCCTATATAAGCAGCAAGTGATTCCCGACTGGATTGTGACCTGATTTGACCGACCAGAAGACACCGCGCGGGCCGGACGGCGGCCCCAACGGCATCGAGCCGATTTCGATCATCGAGGAGATGCAGCGCTCCTATCTCGATTACGCCATGAGCGTGATCGTCAGCCGCGCGCTGCCCGACGTGCGCGACGGCCTGAAGCCGGTGCATCGCCGCATCCTCTACGCTTCGCATGAGAGCGGCTACCACTGGAACCGCAAATATGTGAAGTCGGCGCGCCCGGTCGCCGATGTGATGGGTAAATACCACCCGCATGGCGACGCCTCGATCTATGACGCCCTCGTGCGCATGGCGCAGGACTGGTCGCTGCGCGTGCCGCTGATCGACGGGCAGGGCAATTTCGGCTCGATCGACGGCGATCCGCCGGCGGCCATGCGCTACACCGAGTCGCGTCTGACCAAGGTCGCGCATGAATTGCTGGAGGATATCGACAAGGAAACCGTCGATTTCCAGGACACTTACGATGCGTCGGGCAGCGAGCCGAAGGTGCTGCCGGCGCGCTTTCCCAATCTGCTGGTCAACGGTTCCGGCGGCATCGCCGTCGGCATGGCCACCAACATCCCGCCGCACAATCTCGGCGAAGTCTGCAACGGCGCCATCGCCCTCATCGACAATCCGGCCATCGACCTGCCGGCGCTGATGGAGATCGTGCCCGGGCCGGATTTCCCGACCGGCGGCATCGTGCTTGGCCGTTCCGGCATCTACAGCGCCTATTCGACGGGGCGCGGCTCCATCGTCATGCGCGGCCGCGTCAACATCGAGGCCCGCGGCAATGACCGTGAATCGATCGTCATCACCGAGATTCCCTATCAGGTGAACAAGGCCTCGATGATCGAGAAGATGGCCGAGCTGGTGCGCGACAAGCGCATCGAAGGCATTTCCGACATTCGCGACGAGAGCGACCGCCAGGGCTACCGCGTCGTCGTCGAGCTGAAGCGCGACGCCGTCGCCGACGTCATCCTCAACCAGCTCTATCGCTTCACGCCGCTGCAGACCTCCTTCGGCGCCAACATGGTGGCGCTGAACGGCGGCAAGCCGGAAGTGATGACGCTGATCGACATGCTGAAGGCCTTCGTCAGCTTCCGCGAGGAGGTGATCAGCCGCCGCACCAAGTATCTGTTGCGCAAGGCGCGCGAACGCGCCCACGTCCTGGTCGGCTTGGCCATCGCCGTCGCCAACATCGACGAGGTGATCAAGCTGATCCGCACCGCGCCCGATCCGCAGACGGCGCGCGAGCAGTTGATGGAGCGGCGCTGGCCCTCCGGCGACGTCGAGTCGTTGATCCTGCTGATCGACGACCCACGCCATCGCATCAACGAGGACGGCACCTACAACCTCTCCGAGGAACAGGCACGCGCCATCCTCGAATTGCGCCTGCAGCGCCTGACCGCGCTCGGTCGTGACGAGATCGCCGACGAGTTGAACACGATTGGTGCGGAAATCATTGATTATCTTGATATTTTGTCGTCTCGCGCACGCATCCAGCAGATCGTCAAGGACGAGCTGATCGCGGTTCGCGACGAGTTCGGCACACCGCGCCGCACCGAGCTCTCGGACGGCGGCGCGGACATGGAAGACGAGGACCTGATCCAGCGCGAGGACATGGTCGTCACCGTCAGCCATTCCGGCTACATCAAGCGCGTGCCGCTGTCGCTCTACCGGGCGCAGCGCCGCGGCGGCAAGGGCCGCTCCGGCATGTCGACCAAGGACGAGGATTTCGTCACCCGGCTGTTCGTCGCCAACACGCACACCCCGGTGCTGTTCTTCTCCTCGCGCGGCATCGTCTACAAGGAAAAGGTGTGGCGCCTGCCGATCGGCAACCCACAGTCGCGCGGCAAGGCGCTGATCAACATGCTGCCGCTGGAGCAGGGCGAGCGCATCACCACCATCATGCCGCTGCCCGAGGACGAGGCGAGCTGGGGCGAGCTCGACGTGATGTTCGCCACCACGCGCGGCACCGTGCGCAGGAACAAGCTGTCCGACTTCGTCCAGGTCAACCGCAACGGCAAGATCGCCATGAAGCTGGAGGAGGAGGGCGACGAGATCCTCGGCGTCGAGACCTGCACCGACAATGACGATGTGCTTTTGACCGCGAATTCGGGCCAGTGCATCCGCTTTCCGGTCAGCGACGTGCGCGTCTTCCAGAGCCGCAATTCTGTCGGCGTGCGCGGCATTGCCATGGCCGACACCGACCGCGTCATCTCCATGTCGGTGATTGAGAATGTCGACGCATCGCCGGCCGAGCGCGCCGCCTATCTCAAGCGGGCGGCGGCGGAGCGGCGGCTTGCAGCCGGTGTGGCCGGCGAGGAAGAAGAGATCGCGCTGACCAACGAGGAGATCGGCGAGGAGGCGGAGCTTTCCGACGAACGCTACGAATTCCTCAAGGAGCACGAGCGCTTCGTGCTGACGGTGACGGAATATGGCTATGGCAAGCGGTCGTCGTCCTACGACTTCCGCCTGACCGGGCGCGGCGGCAAGGGCATCCGCGCCACCGACGTGTCGAAGGTGGCCGAGATCGGCCAGCTCGTGGCGACCTTCCCGGTCGGCAATGATGACCAGATCATGCTGGTTTCGGATGGCGGCACGGTCATACGCGTTCCGGTCTTCGGCATCCGTTTTGCCAGCCGCGCCACCAAGGGCGTCACCATCTTCAACACGGCCGAGGGCGAGAAGGTCGTCTCGGTGGAGCGGATTTCAGAACCGCAATCGGACGAGGAAGAGAGCGCCGAAGGCGAGACGGACGCCACGGACGCCGCTCCCGATACCGCCGAATAGGCCTTAAAACGGCAACGCCGGCCAGACGGCCGGCGCAATCAGGACTGTCGCCGCAATCAGGCGGGTCGAATTCAGTAGTGGCGGTAGGGTTTGCGGGCTTCGAAGCGCCGCGTGTTCGTCTTGGCGCGAACGCGCACGGCTTCCTGATGCAGGCCGAACGCGGTGGCGATCAGCATGGCGACTGTCATTGCGGTGGCTAGCATGTAGATCAGCATGTGCGTGTTCTCCTGCGCCTAATAACGGATAGATGGGACTTTGGTTTCATCTCCTGAAGCGGCAACCTAGTGAACGCTACGTGAAACGTTGCTGATCGTCGCATTCATCTGTCGTTCACGTCTGCGAAAAGGTTCACGGATGCCTGATCAATCGGATTTGCCTTCCGTCCGCGCGCCCGCTAGAAGCCTGCCATGACCGAACGCATCGCCCTTTACGCCGGCTCCTTCGACCCGCTGACCAACGGCCACCTCGATGTGCTGAAGGCCTCGCTCGCCGTGGCCGACATCGTTTATGCGGCGATCGGCATTCATCCCGGCAAGAAGCCACTGTTTTCCTTCGAGGAACGGGTGAAGCTGATCGAGGCGGCGACCAAGGCCGAGTTCGGCCGCGACGGTGCCCGCATCAAGGTCGTGGCGTTCGACGGTCTGGTCATCGACGCGGCAAGGCGGGAGGGCGCCTCGATCATGATCCGCGGCCTGCGCGACGGCACCGATCTCGACTACGAGATGCAGATGGCCGGCATGAACGAGACCATGGCGCCGGAACTGCAGACGGTTTTTCTGCCCGCCAGCCCGTCGGTCAGAACCATTACCGCCACACTTGTCCGCCAGATAGCCTCGATGGGAGGCGACATCCGCCCCTTCGTGCCGGCGGCCGTCGCCGGGGCGCTGACAGCAAAATTCGCGAAATAGTGCATGTCGCCCAAAAGTGGATGCCGGTTTTGGGGTGACGACATGCACCAAACAAAAGATCTTCGGAGAAATACCATGCAGCTGAGGAAGCTCGCTACGTTCCTTGTCGTGCTGGCCGGTCTCGTGACCGCCTCGGTCTCGGCCTTCGCCGCCGATCCCGAAAACACCATGATCATCACGCTGAAGGATGGCGACGTGACCGTCGCGCTGCGCCCCGATCTGGCGCCCAAGCACGTCGCGCAGATCAAGAAGCTGGTGCGCGAGGGCGCCTATGACAATGTCGCCTTTCACCGCGTCATCGACGGCTTCATGGCGCAGACCGGCGACGTCAAGTTCGGCAACATGAAGAAGGGCTTCAACCCCCAGGCCGTCGGCACCGGCGGTTCCGACCTGCCGGACCTGCCGGCCGAATTCTCGCAGACCGAGCACTACAAGCGCGGCGTGGTCGGCATGGCCCGTTCGCAGGATCCGAATTCGGCGAATTCGCAGTTCTTCATCATGTTCGCGCCGGCGTCGTCGCTCGATGGCCAGTACACCATCGTCGGCAATGTCGTCAGCGGCATGGAGCTGGTCGACAACATCAAGAAGGGCGACGAGGCGGACAACGGGACCGTCAGCGATCCTGACCGGATGATCAAAGTGCGCATCGCCACCGACAAGTAAATCTGTTTTTTCAAAAGGATATCTGACATGGCTGAGATCAAGGACCGCGAGAACGCCCTCATCATGGAAACGACCAAGGGCCAGGTCGTCATCGAACTGTTCCCCGACCTGGCGCCCGGCCATGTCGCCCGCATCAAGGAGCTGGCGCGCGAAGGCGCCTATGACGGCGTTGTCTTCCACCGCGTCATCGACGGCTTCATGGCGCAGACCGGCGACGTCAAGTTCGGCAATTCGAGCAAGCCCTCTTTCGCGCCTTCGCGCGCGGGCATGGGCGGTTCCGACAAGCCGGACCTGAAGGCCGAGTTCTCCAACGCCAACCATGGCCGCGGCACGTGCTCGATGGCGCGCGCCCAGAACCCGAATTCGGCGAACTCGCAGTTCTTCATCTGCTTCGATGACGCCTCCTTCCTCAACCGCCAGTACACGGTTTGGGGCCAGGTCCTCGAAGGCATGGACAATGTCGACAAGATCAAGCGCGGCGAGCCGGTGCAGGACCCCGACAAGATCGTGTCGCTGAAGGTCGCGGCCGACGTCAAGTAAAGGCGGCATAACGATGATGGGCGCCGTCTGGTCCCTGCTTGGCATCCTGTCCGGCGCCTTCATCGCCGTTCAGGCGCCCATCAATTCGCAGCTGGCGCGCGGCCTGGGGCTCCCGGTCGCGGCGGCTGCGTTCTCCTTCCTGTCGGGCGCGGTCGTGCTCGGCGTCATCGCTGTCGTCGTGGTGAAGCTGCAGGGCATTTCGCTCGACTGGAAGGCGCCGGCGCCATGGCTGTTCATCGCCGGCGGCATGCTCGGCGGCTTCTACGTCACGCTCTCGACCATTCTCACGCCGCGCATCGGCGCCGCCGCGCTGATGGCGTTCCTGGTCGCCGGCCAGCTGCTGGCCGGCATGCTCATCGACCGTGCCGGCTTCCTCGGCGTGGCGGTGCGCGAGATCTCGCTCGGCCGCATTGCCGGCGCCGTGTTGCTGCTCGCCGGAGCGCTGCTCATCCGGCTCTTCTAATGCGCGTCGACCTCTTCGACTTCGACCTGCCGGAAGCGTGCATCGCGCTGCGCCCCGCCGAGCCGCGCGACAGCGCCAGGATGCTGGTCGTCAGGCCGGGGGAAGGGCTGGCCGACCGTACGGTGCGCGACCTGCCGTCGCTGCTCGGCGACGGCGACGTGCTCGTCTTCAACGACACCAAGGTCATTCCGGCGCAGCTCAAGGGCATTCGCAGGCGCGGCGAGGCACAGGCGCAGGTCGAGGCGACGCTGCACATGCGGGTGGCGCCCGACCGCTGGCAGGCCTTCATGCGGCCTGGCAAGCGCATCAGTGCCGGAGACCGCATCCATTTCGGCCATGACGCCAATTCCTGCTTCCTCGGCCAGCTCGACGCCACGGTGATCGAGAAGGGCGAGGCCGGCGAGGTTCTGCTCGGCTTCGATCTCTCCGGCCCGTTCCTCGACGAGGCGCTGCACGCCGTCGGCCACATCCCGCTGCCGCCCTACATCGCCTCCAAGCGCGACGACGACGAGCGCGACCGCAGCGACTACCAGACCATCTACGCCAGGGAGGAGGGCGCGGTCGCAGCGCCCACCGCCGGGCTGCATTTCACGCCCGAGCTGTTTGCCGCTCTCGACGCCAAGGGGGTGGAACGCCGCTTCGTCACGCTGCATGTCGGCGCCGGCACCTTCCTGCCGGTCAAGGCAGACGACACCGCCGACCACAAGATGCATGCCGAGACCGGCTCTGTCAGCGCCGAGACCGCCGAAGCGCTCAACGCGGCAAGGACGCGGGGAGGGCGGATCGTCGCCGTCGGCACGACGTCGCTGCGCCTGCTGGAGACCGCCGCCAGGGAAGACGGCAAACTCGCCGCATGGTCGGGCCCGACCGATATCTTCATCACACCCGGCTACCGCTTCCGCACCGCCGACCTGTTGATGACCAATTTCCATCTGCCGCGCTCGACGCTGTTCATGCTGGTCTCGGCCTTCAGCGGGCTGGAGACGATGCGCGCGGCCTATGCGCATGCCATCGACAGCGGCTACAGGTTCTACTCCTACGGAGACGCCAGCTTGCTTTACCGAGCGGAGACGAGCGATGGACGATGATCTGGAACACATGGACCGCGACGCGCTGGTCGCGGAGGTGAAGAAATTGCGCGCCGGGATTCGCACCCATCGCGACTCCACCGGCCACGATCTCTGCTGGCATCACCCCGACCTCTGGGCCCTGCTGCCGGAACAGACCGAACCTGCCATCGCGGTGCCGCCCTGGGAAAAATTCATGCGCGGCTGCATCCGCTACCGGCAGTCGCTCGACGAGCAGGCACCCGGCGCGCCTGTGCACGACAAGGACTTCAATGGCTGAGGCTTTCTCCTTCAAGCTGCTTGCCACCGACGGCAAGGCGCGGCGCGGCGTGATATCGATGCCGCGCGGCGAGATCCGCACGCCGGCCTTCATGCCGGTCGGCACCGGCGGCACCGTCAAGGCCATGTATATGGACCAGGTGCGCGGCGTCGGCGCCGACATCATCCTCGGCAACACCTATCATTTGATGCTGCGGCCCGGCGCCGAGCGCGTGGCGAAGCTTGGCGGCCTGCATGAATTCGCGCGCTGGCCGCATCCCATCCTCACCGACAGCGGCGGCTTCCAGGTGATGTCGCTGTCCAAGCTAAGGAAGCTCTCGGAGAGGGGCGTCACCTTCCGCTCGCATATCGACGGCGCGCCCTACGAGATGTCGCCAGAGCGATCGATCGAGATCCAGGGCCTGCTCGATTCCGATATCCAGATGCAGCTCGACGAATGCACGGCACTGCCGGCCAAGCCGAAGGAGATCGAGCGCGCCATGGAACTGTCGCTGCGTTGGGCCGAGCGCTGCAAGACGGCCTTCGGCGACCAGCCGGGCAAGGCGATGTTCGGTATTGTCCAGGGCGGCGATATTGCCGATTTGCGCGTGCGCTCGGCGCAAGCCCTGAACGCGATGGATCTGAAAGGATATGCCGTCGGCGGGCTGGCGGTCGGCGAGCCGCAAGCGGTGATGCTGGAGATGCTCGACATCACCTGTCCCGAACTGCCGGCCGACAAGCCGCGCTATCTGATGGGCGTCGGCACGCCGGACGACATCTTGAAATCGGTGGCTCGCGGTATCGACATGGTCGACTGCGTGATGCCGACCCGCGCCGGTCGCCATGGCCTCGCCTACACGCGCCGCGGCAAGGTCAACCTGCGCAACGCCCGCCATGCCGACGATCCGCGCCCGCTGGACGAAGAGAGCGATTGCCCGGCCGCGCGCGACTATTCGCGCGCCTATCTGCACCACCTGGTGCGTTCGCAGGAATCGCTGGGGGCGATGCTGCTCACCTGGAACAACCTGTCCTACTACCAGAAACTGATGCAGGATATCCGCACCGCCATCCAGGCCGGCGCCTTCGAGGCGCAGGCGGCCGAGATTTCCGAGGGCTGGGCCCGCGGCGATATTCCGGTCGTCTGACCGGATCAGGTGCTCAGCGACGTCGACGCCCGCAGGCTGCAGCCGGTGATCTGAAAGCTGCCGTCAGGCTGCTGCTCCAGCGTGTAGACCGCCTCGTAGTCCTTGCCGTCGGGCCCGACGATCATCACCTGCTGGATGATCGAGGTCGGGCCCGTCTGCTCGACCTTGCCGAAGGCATAGCTTTGCGGCTTGCGCACCGGCGCGTAGCCGTTGGTCACCATGTTCATGAACATGTCGACGGTCGGGAAGACGCGTTTCACGTTCGGCGCGGCGAAACTGTAGGCCTTGGCGCCGTCATTGGCGACGAAGGCTTTCAGCTGGCTGTCGATGACCGTCTGCGCCGCCTTGATCTCGGCGTCGCCGGCGAAGGCCGAGGACATGAACAGGAATGGAATGATTGCGAATGCGAATAATGAGCGGCGCATGGCCTGTCTCCGTTGTCCCCGGGGGAAATCGCAGTCCGAAGATGCATCCTAACATACGCATGGCATCGCTTGGTGGTTTCAGCAGCTCGCAAGCATCAGCCATTCGGCGCTGCCGAGCAGCCAACTGTTGCGCATGGCCGGCTGATGCTTGAAAGCCGGGCGGCAGTCTGCCAAAAGGGCCGCTTATTCGCTCACAGGCTAGGCAGGACCGGGCAATGAAGGCATTTTTCGTGCAGATTAAGTGCGATCTCGGCAAGGCCTATGAGGTCGCCAGCGCGCTTGCCGATGCCGAGATCGCCTCGGAAATCTACTCGACTGCCGGCAATTACGACCTGCTCGCCAAATTCTATGTCGAGGACGACCAGGATGTCGGCCACTTCATCAACGAGAAGGTGCAGATTCTGCCCGGCATCAAGGACACCTTCACCATCGTGACCTTCCGCGCCTTCTGAGTCGCCTTTTGTCGTTTGCCCGGGAGCAAGGCAAAGCCTGACCCGGTCCCGTCGGCCCTGCCTTAATCTTGGGCAGTCCTGACATAACGACCGCCGTCACTCATCAAATCACCGATTGCGCTTGATTTTCTCCGGCGACGCCAGTGAAATGGTCTTACAGGGGAGTACGCGATTGGCAGCGTTCGATGAAATGCTTCCGGAAGTTTCCGGACTGAGAAGACCATATTCGGCTTATGATCGCTGGCTGAAGGAGCAAGACCCGGCCAGGCTTACCGAGAAAATGCAGGACGCCGAACGCGTCTTCCGCAAGACGGGCATCACCTTTGCCGTCTACGGCGAGCAGGAAGCCTCGGAGCGGCTGATCCCCTTCGACATCGTTCCGCGCATCATCTCGGGCAATGAATGGCGCCGCCTGACGCAAGGCATCGAGCAGCGCGTCCAGGCACTGAACGCCTTCCTCGACGACATCTACCACCGCCAGGAGATCCTGCGCGCCGGCCGCGTGCCCAGGGAACTGGTCGCCAAGAACGAGGCCTTCCTGCCTGAGATGATCGGCGTCAGGCCGCCCGCGGGCGTCTACACCCACATCATCGGCGTCGACATCGTGCGCATTTCGGAGAACGAGTTCTACGTTCTCGAGGACAATGCCCGCACACCCTCCGGCGTCTCCTACATGCTGGAGAACCGCGAGACGATGATGCAGCTCTTTCCCGAGCTGTTCCAGCAGATCAAGGTGCGGCCGGTCGAAAACTATCCGCAGCTGTTACGCCAGTCGCTGGCAGCGGTCAGGCCGCAAAGCACCAAGGGCGCGCCGACCATCGCCGTGTTGACGCCAGGCAGCTACAACTCCGCCTATTTCGAGCACGCCTTCCTCGCCGACCAGATGGGGGTGCAACTGGTCGAGGGCCAGGACCTGCGCGTCGTCGACGGCCACGTCGCGATGCGCACCACCGAAGGCTACAAGCAGATCGACGTGCTCTACCGCCGGGTGGATGATTCTTTCCTGGATCCGCTGACCTTCCGGCCGGACTCCGCGCTTGGCGTGCCCGGCATCATGGACGTATACCGCGCCGGCAACATCACCATCGCCAACGCGCCGGGCACCGGCATCGCCGACGACAAGGCGATCTATTCCTACATGCCGGAGATCGTCGAGTTCTACACCGGCCGCAAGGCGATCCTCGGCAACATCCCGACCTGGCGCTGCTCCGAGCCGGACAGCTTGAAATATGTGCTGGAGCACATCAACGAACTCGTCATCAAGGAAGTGCACGGCTCCGGCGGCTACGGCATGCTGGTCGGGCCGGCGGCGACCAAGAAGGAATGCCAGGATTTCGCCAAGAAGCTCGCGGCAAAGCCGTCGAACTACATCGCCCAGCCGACGCTGGCGCTATCGACGTGTCCGATCCTGACCGAGAAGGGCCTGTCGCCGCGCCACGTCGATTTGCGCCCCTATGTGCTGGTCTCCGACCGTATCCAGATCGTGCCCGGCGGCTTGACGCGCGTGGCCCTCAAAGAGGGCTCTCTGGTGGTCAATTCCTCGCAGGGCGGCGGGACGAAGGATACGTGGGTGCTGGATGATTGAGCTGAGTGAGTAGGGATTAGTGAGTAGGCAGTAAGCAGTAGTGTGAAAGCATAGGGGACTGGGAATGCCGTATTTCATTGAAATTCAAGCTCTTACTACTGCCTACTCCTTATTCCCTACTCACTAGCCCGAAGGGCCACTTCCCATGCTTCTCGGCCGCACCGCCAACGGGCTCTACTGGATGAACCGCTACATCGAGCGGGCCGAAAACATGGCCCGCCTTGTCGATGCCGGCCTGCGCATGGCGCTCACCCGTACGCAGAACGCGTCGGAAGAATGGAATTCCGTGTTGCTTAGCGCCGGATCCGACGTCGCCTTCACCCAGAAGTATCAGGATTATACCGCGGCCAACGTCTCGGACTTCCTGCTGCGCGACACCTCGAACCCGTCGAGCACGATGTCGGCGATCGAGACCGCCCGCAACAATGCCCGCATGGTGCGCACCGCGCTGACGCGCGAGACCTGGGAAAGCATCAACGAGGCCTGGATGTCGCTGAAGCGCATGCTGGCCAAGCCCATCGACGAACGCGACCTGCCGACCGTTCTCGACGCCATCAAGCGCGAGACGGCGCTGATCCGCGGCTCCTTCTACGGCACCATGCTGCGCAACGAGATCTTCGATTTCTCGCAACTCGGCACCTATGTCGAGCGCGCCGACAACACGGCCCGCATCCTCGACGTCAAATATTACGTGTTGCTGCCCTCGATCTCCTGGGTCGGCTCGACGCTCGACAACTATCAGTGGGAATCGATCCTGCGCTCGGTGTCGGCGCATCGCTCCTACCGGTGGGTCTACGATGCCGACTACAAGCCGACCAACATTGCCGACTACCTGATCCTCAACGTGCGCATGCCGCGTTCGCTCACCTTCTGCTACCGCTTCCTCGCCGAGCATCTGAAATTCCTGGGCGACGACTATGGCGAGCGCCACGCCTGCCATGCCACGGCCGAGAAGACCCAGGCGATGCTGCGGGCAGGCTCGATCAAGGATATATTCGACGCCGGCCTGCATGAATTCCTGGCCAACTTCATCCGCGACAACACCAGGCTCGGCGACGAGATCGCGCAGGACTACAGGTTCTATTGAGCTTCATGCTCGCAAACGGAAAATGAAGCCATGCGGCTCAAGATCACCCATCGGACCGAGTACCGCTACGATGCGCCGGTGCAATATCTGCTGCAGCGGCTGCGCCTGCTGCCGGTCAGCGGCCACACGCAGACCGTGCAGTCCTGGGGCCTGAATATCGACGGCGCGCGCGAGGAGGTGCGTTTCACCGACCACTTCGGCAACGACACAAGGCTTCTGAGCGTCGAAGGCGAGCCTCACGCCATCACCATCGAAGCGTCGGGCGATGTGCTCACGCGCGACACCACTGGCGTATCCGGTCCGCATCATGGTTTCGCGCCGCTCTGGCTGTTTGCCCAGGAAACGCCGTTGACCGCCGCCGGCGAAGGCATTCGCGAGCTTGCCGGCTCGGCGGGGAAGGGCACCGATATCGAGCGGCTGCACCGGCTGATGGGCACGATCGGCGAGCGTGTCGCCTACAAGCCTGGCGCCACCACCGTGATGACGCCGGCCGAGGAGGCGCTGGCGTTGAAGACCGGCGTCTGCCAGGACCACAGCCATATCTTCGCCGCCGCGGCGCGCGCCATGGGGTTTCCGGCCCGCTATGTCAGCGGCTATCTGATGATGGACGCGGCTGTCGAGCAGGCAGCAAGCCACGCCTGGGCCGAGGCGCATGTTCAGGGCCTCGGCTGGGTTGCCTTCGATGCCGCCAACGGCATCTCTCCCGACGAACGCTATGTCAGGGTGGCGACGGGTCGCGACTACCGCGATGCCTCGCCCATATCGGGGATTCTGCTCGGTCAAGCGGACGAGAAGCTTGCCGTCACCGTCACGGTAGAGCAGTAATTCAGCAAGATTCGCCGCTGGAGCGGTGCGGCTTTGATAGATTCGCCGATCCGCTCCAGGTTTTTTGACGCAATTCCGGGCGGAAAGGCGCTACGCACTTCTCCTCGAATTGCTCTGGAAGTGCAGCCATGACCTATTGCGTCGGCCTGAAGATCGATCGCGGGCTCGTGTTCATGTCGGACACGCGCACCAACGCCGGCATGGATTCGATCTCCACCTTCAAGAAGATGCATGTCTGGGAGGAGCCCGGCGAACGCGTCATCGTGCTGATGTCGGCCGGCAATCTGGCGACCACGCAGGCCGTCGTCAGCCTGCTCGACGAACGCACCAAGGCGGTTGCCGATCGTCACGCGACGCTGCTCGAGACGCCGTCCATGTATCAGACGGTGCGGCTGGTCGGCGACACGGTCAAGGAGGTCATCGCTCATTCCTCGCCGGCCGGCGACAAGGCCGATTCCTATTTCAACGCCTCCTTCATCCTCGGCGGCCAGATCAAGGGCAGCCCGCCGCGGCTGTTCATGATCTATCCGGAAGGCAATTTCATCGAATCGACCGACGACACGCCGTTCTTCCAGATCGGCGAGACCAAATACGGCAAGCCGATCATCATCCGCGCCTATGAGCGCACGATGAGCCTGGCCGAGACGGTGAAGCTGCTTCTGGTCTCATTCGATTCGACGCTGAAGTCGAACCTGTCGGTCGGCCTGCCGCTCGATCTCCTGTTCTACGAGAAGGACGCCTTCAAGGTCAGCATGAAGAAGCGCATCGGCCAGGACGATCAATATTACCGCACCATCTCGGACGGCTGGTCGAACGCCCTGAGGACCGCCTTTGCCAGCCTGCCGGACTATCCGGGCTAGGGCGGCGCGACCTCGCTGGCGCATTGCCTTTATATATTTAACATGTTAATCAAAATTCGAGCCGGCTGAACTCGCCGGCAGCCGCCGGCTATCGGGAGGAAACATGGACAACAGCGAATTCCGCGCATGGTCGAGGCGTGCCGCCGACTGGGGCGTCGACTACCGCGACACCTTGCGCGAACGGCCGGTGCGGCCAGCGCTCGCGCCCGGCGAGGTTTTCCGTGCCATCGAGGTCTCGCCCCCGGAAACCGCGGAGCCGATGGAGCGGATCTTCGCCGATTTCGAGGAAAAGATCGTGCCCGGCATGACGCATTGGCAGCATCCGCGCTTCTTCGCCTATTTCCCGGCCAATGCTGCGCCCGTCTCGGTGGTTGCCGAATATCTGGTCTCCGCGATGGCAGCGCAGTGCATGCTGTGGCAGACCTCGCCGGCGGCGACCGAGCTAGAGACCCGAACAGTCGACTGGATGCGCCAGGCGCTCGGCCTGCCGGAAGGGTTTTCCGGTGTCATCCAGGACTCGGCCTCGTCGGCGACGCTGGCCGCCGTGCTCACCATGCGCGAGCGCGCGCTCGACTGGCAAGGCAACCGCAAGGGACTCGCCGGGCAGGCGCGGCCGCGCGTCTATTCTTCCGACCAGGTCCACACCTCGATCGATCGCGCCATCTGGGTCGCCGGCATCGGCGAGGAGAACCTCGTGCGCATCCCAGCAGCCGGCCGCTTCCGCGCCATGGACACCGTGGCCCTCGAGGCCGCGATCGTCTCCGACCGCGAGGCCGGGATGCTGCCGGCGGGTATCATCGCTTGCGTCGGCGGCACCAGCACCGGCGGCACCGACGACATCGCCGCCGTGGCTGCTGTCGCCAAACGGCATGGGCTCTATCTGCATGTCGACGCCGCCTGGGCCGGATCGGCGATGATCTGCCCGGAGTACCGGCATTTCTGGGCCGGCGTCGAGGACGCCGATTCCATCGTGTTCAATCCGCACAAATGGCTGGGCGCGCAATTCGACTGCTCGATCCAGTTCATCCGTCGGCCGGAAGATCTCGTGCGCACGCTTGCAATCAAGCCGGACTATCTGAAGACCCACGGCCACGACGGCATCATCAACTACTCGGAATGGTCGGTGCCGCTCGGTCGCCGGTTCCGGGCGCTGAAACTCTGGTTCCTGCTTCGCGCCCATGGGCTGGAAGGATTGCGCACCATGATCCGCAATCACGTCACCTGGAGCCAGGCTCTCGCCGCGCGGCTTGCGGGGGAGGCGGACTTCGAGATCGTGACCGAGCCAATGCTGTCGCTGTTTTCGTTCCGGCATCGGACAGGACCGGGCGCCAACCCCGACGAGCACAATCTTCGCCTGGTCAATGCCATCAACGATGACGGCCGCATCTACCTGACGCAGACAAAGGTCGATGGCGCGATCGCGATCCGTTTCCAGGCCGGCCAGTTCGAGGCGACGGCGGCCGATGTCGAGGCGGCATTCGACGTCATCACCGAAATCGCTCGCCGCCCCACCTGAAGCAACTCGCCGCAGCTTGCGGCCGGTTTGGCTTTGCGATCATATGGTTTTCGTTAGCCGGCTTATCCCTTTTCATTGCTTTCGTTTTGCGATATAGACAAGAAAAACGAAAACGGGAGGGAGAGCGATGTTTCTGTCGCCGCGTCATGCCGAGATCATCCAGATGGCCAAGGACCATGGCCGCGTGCTGGTCGACGACCTGGCAACGCATTTCAACGTGACGCCGCAGACCATCCGCAAGGACCTCAACGACCTCTGCGACCAGAGGCTGCTCACCCGCATCCATGGCGGGGCGCTGTTCCCGTCCGGGATCGAGAACATGGAATATGAGGCGCGCCGCAAGATCGCCGCCGATGAGAAGGAGGCGATCGGTCGCGCCGCCGCCAGGCTGATCCCCGACAACGCCTCACTGTTCATCAACATCGGCACCACTACCGAGTCCGTCAGCAAGGCCTTGCTGGATCACAACGGCCTCATGGTCATCACCAATAATATCAATGTTGCCAATAGGATGCGTGTCTATCCTTCGATCGAGGTAGTGATCGCCGGCGGCGTCGTGCGCGGCTCAGACGGCGGTGTCGTCGGCGAGGCGGCCGTCGATTTCATCCGGCAGTTCAAGGTCGACTACGCCGTCATTGGCGCCTCGGCCATCGACCATGATGGCGCGCTGCTCGATTTCGACTTTCGCGAGGTCAAGGTTGCGCAAGCCATCATCGCCAACGCAAGGCACGTCATCCTGGTTTCCGACCAGACCAAGTTCGAGCGCACCGCGCCGGTCCGCATCGGCCATCTGTCGCAGGTCAACACCTTCATCACCGACCGCTGCGACATCCCCTCGGTGCGCAAGATCTGCGACGAAGCCGAGGTTCAACTGATCGAAACATCGCTCGGCTAGGCCATCTCCGCAGCGTCATCACACGCCTGTGATATTTCGTTTGACATTCGTTCTTATTTCGAATTAATTCCGTGACGGTTTCGCAAAAGACCAAAAATGCTGCAATGCGAAATCGCTGGAGGACTTCTTGGACGCATCACCGATCCATGACATTTTTGTCATTGGCGGCGGCATCAACGGCTGCGGCATCGCCCGCGACGCAGTTGGTCGCGGCTTCTCGGTCTTTCTCGCCGAAATGAACGATCTGGCCAGCGGCACCTCGTCCGGCTCGACCAAGCTGATCCATGGCGGCCTGCGCTATCTCGAGTTCTACGAATTCCGCCTAGTGCGCGAAGCGCTGATGGAGCGCGAAGTTCTCTGGAAGAACGCGCCGCACATCATCTGGCCGATGCGTTTCGTGCTGCCCTATGCCGAGGGCCTGCGGCCGGCCTGGCTGATTCGGCTCGGCCTTTTCCTCTACGACCACATTGGCGGCCGCAAACTGCTGCCGGCGACGAAGACGCTGGACATGGCGAGGGACCCGGCCGGCAAGCCGCTGAAGCCGCTGTTCCGCAAGGCCTTCGAATATTCCGACGGCTGGGTCAACGATGCCAGGCTGGTAGCGCTGAATGCTCGCGATGCGGCCGACCGCGGCGCGATCATCCGCACCCGCACCAAGGTCGTCGGCGCGCGCCGTGACGGCGACCTCTGGGCAATCCGACTCGAGGACGTGCGCACCGGCGAGACCGAGGAAGTCAAGGCCAGGCTTCTGGTCAACGCCGCCGGCCCCTGGGTGGACCACGTGCTGTCGGCGACGGTCGGCCAGAACGACGTCCACAATGTCCGTCTCGTGCAAGGCAGCCACATCGTCATCGCCAAGAAGTTCGACGACCCGCGCGCCTATTTCTTCCAGAACAAGGACGGCCGCATCATCTTCGCCATTCCTTACGAGGAAGAGTTCACGCTGATCGGCACCACCGACCGCGACTATCCGGGCGATCCGCATGAGGTGAAGATCAGCGACACCGAGATCGACTATCTGTGCGCGGCGGCGAGCGAATATTTCGCTCAGGCCGTCAAGCGCTCGGACATCGTCTGGACCTATTCGGCCGTGCGCCCGCTCTATGACGACGGCGCCTCCAAGGCGCAGGAAGCGACCCGCGACTACGTGCTGAAGTCCGATGGCGGCGAGGGGGCAGCGCCGATCATCAACGCATTCGGCGGCAAGATCACCACCTATCGCCGGCTGTCGGAATCGATGCTGGAAAAGATCGAAGGCTTCCTCGGCAAGCGCGGCAAGCGCTGGACGGCGGACGCGCCTTTGCCGGGCGGCAACTTCCCTGCCACCGGCTTCGAGGCGCAAGTGGCGAAACTGAAGAGCGCCTATCCGTTCCTCGACCAGCGCCTGGCGCGCCGGCTGACCCGGCTCTACGGCACGCTGGCGCAGGCCGTGCTGGGCCTGGCCAAGTCGAATGCCGATCTCGGCCGCAACTTCGGCGCCGATCTCTATGAGGCTGAGGTACGCTATCTGGTCCAAAACGAATGGGCGCTGACCGCCGAGGATGTATTGTGGCGCCGGACCAAGCGCGGCCTGCATCTCAGCCGAGAGCAGGCGGCGACGCTCGACGAATTCATGCGTGGAATAAGCCGCCGTCACGTCGCGGCGGCCGAATAGGATGGCCGTGTGATGCACAGAGCCGGGGAGGAGGCATCATGCTGGAACTGAGAAACGTGTCGAAGACGGTCGGCGCGGCGGAGCACATCCGTGACGTGTCGCTGACACTTCAGCATGGCTCGCTCAACGTGCTGCTCGGCCCGACGCTGTCAGGCAAGACCAGCCTGATGCGGCTGATGGCCGGTCTCGACGCGCCGACGTCAGGCTCGGTCTGGTTCGACGGCAAGGATGTCACCGGCCAGCCGGTCCAGAAGCGCAACGTCGCCATGGTCTACCAGCAGTTCATCAATTACCCGGCGATGACAGTCTACGAGAATATCGCCTCGCCGCTCAGGGTCGCCGGCGCCGAGCAGTCGAAGATCGACAAGGAAGTGCGCAACGCCGCGGCACTCCTGAAGCTCACGCCCTATCTCGACCGCACGCCGCTCAGCCTTTCCGGCGGTCAGCAGCAGCGCACCGCGCTGGCGCGCGCCATCGTCAAGAACGCCAGCCTCGTCCTGCTTGACGAGCCGCTCGCCAATCTCGACTACAAATTGCGCGAGGAGTTGCGCGCCGAGCTGCCGAAGATCTTCGCCGCCGCCGGCACCATCTTCGTCTACGCCACCACCGAGCCGCACGAGGCGCTGCTGCTCGGCGGCAATACGGCGACGCTCGCCGAAGGCCGCATCACCCAGTTCGGACCGACCATCGAAGTGTTCCGCAAGCCGGTCGACCTCGTGACGGCGAAGACCTTCGCCGACCCGCCGCTCAACACCATCGTGCTTGCCAAGAAGGGTGCGGTCTTCCTGCTGGAAGGCGGCGTCACGCTGCCGGTGCCGGCGGAACTCGCCGGCATCGCCGATGCAAGCTATACGATCGGCTTCCAGCCCCACCACCTGTCGCTGGAGCGCCCCAACGCAGCCGCCGTGCCGGTGCGCGCCAAGGTCACCATCACCGAGATCACCGGCTCGGAGAGCTTCATCCATCTCGATTTCGCCGACGCGCGCTGGGTGATGCTGACCCACGGCATCCGCGACTTCGAGCCGGATGCCGAAGTCGAGGTCTTCATCGACCCGCGCCACATCATGGTCTTCGACGGAAACGGCCGCGCCGTCGCCGCGCCGAAGCTCGCGGCTTGAGGAGGAAGCGATGGCACGCATCGACGTCAACCACATCCGCCACTCCTATCTGCCCAATCCGCAGAAGGATTCAGATTTTGCCCTGAAGGAGGTGCATCACACCTTCGAGGATGGCGGCGCCTATGCGCTGCTCGGGCCTTCCGGCTGCGGCAAGACCACGCTGCTCAACATCATTTCGGGGCTGCTGCACCCTTCGCACGGCCAGTTGCTGTTCAACGGCAAGGACGTCACCAGGCTGTCGACGCAGGAACGCAACATCGCTCAGGTGTTCCAGTTCCCGGTCATCTACGACACGATGACCGTCTACGACAATCTGGCCTTCCCGTTGCGCAACCGCGGCGTGCCGGAAGCCGATGTCGACCGCAAGGTGCGCGAGACGCTGGAGATGATCGATCTCGCGTCATGGGCGAACAGGAAAGCGCGCGGCCTGACCGCCGACCAGAAGCAGAAGATCTCGCTCGGCCGCGGCCTGGTCCGCTCCGACGTCAACGCCATTCTGTTCGACGAGCCGCTCACCGTCATCGATCCGCATATGAAATGGGTGCTGCGCTCGCAGTTGAAGCAGCTGCACCGCCGCTTCGGCTACACCATGGTCTACGTCACGCACGACCAGACCGAGGCGCTGACCTTCGCCGACCGGGTGGTGGTCATGTATGACGGCGAGATCGTCCAGATCGGCACGCCGGCCGAACTGTTCGAGCGCCCGCGCCACACCTTTGTCGGCTATTTCATCGGCTCGCCCGGCATGAACGTCATGCCGGTGGCGATCGACGGCAGGACCGCGACGATCGGCAGCCAGCGCATCGAACTGCCGGGCGTGCCCAAGACTGTCGGTGCGAACGCCGGCGCCGGCTCGATCGAGCTCGGCATCCGCCCCGAATATGTCAGGCTCGGCCGCGACGGCATGGCCGTCAAGGTCAGCAAGGTCGAGGATGTCGGTCGCCATAAGGTGGTCCGTGCCAGCCTCGAGGGCCGCGAGATCGCCGCCGTCATCGGCGAGGACGACACCGTGCCGGCCGATCCGAAGGTTCGCTTCGACCCTGCAGGCATCAACATCTATGCCGATTCCTGGCGCGTCGAGATGGGGGCATAGATGGAAAAGACCTGGAACAACAAGGCCTGGTTCCTTGTCCTGCCGGTGCTGGTGCTGGTGGCGTTCTCGGCCGTCATCCCGCTGATGACCGTCGTCAACTATTCGGTGCAGGACACCTTCGGCAACAACGTCTTCTTCTGGGCAGGCACCGAGTGGTTCGAGGAGCTGCTGTCCTCCGACCGCTTCTGGGAAGCGATGGTCCGCAACCTGATCTTCTCCTTCATCATCCTCATCATCGAGGTGCCGCTCGGCATCTTCATTGCGCTCAACATGCCGAAGAAGGGCTGGGGCGTGCCGGTCTGCCTGGTGCTGATGGCGTTGCCGCTGCTGATCCCGTGGAATGTCGTCGGCACGATCTGGCAGGTCTTCGGCCGCAACGACATCGGCCTGCTCGGCTACTACGTCAATGCGCTCGGCATCGACTACAACTATGTCCAGGATCCGATCGACGCCTGGGTCACCGTCATCATCATGGACGTCTGGCACTGGACCAGCCTCGTCGTGCTGCTCTGCTATGCCGGCCTGGTCTCGATCCCGGATGCCTTCTACCAGGCGGCCAAGATCGACGGTGCCTCGCGCTGGGCGGTGTTCCGCTACATCCAGCTTCCGAAGATGCAGCGCGTGCTTCTGATCGCCGTGCTGCTGCGCTTCATGGACAGCTTCATGATCTACACCGAGCCTTTCGTCGTCACCGGCGGCGGCCCCGGCAATTCGACGACATTCCTGTCGATCGACCTCGTCAAGACGGCGCTCGGCCAGTTCGACCTCGGTCCGGCGGCGGCCATGTCGTTGGTCTACTTCCTGATCATCCTGCTGTTGTCATGGGTCTTCTACACCGTGATGACCAACTACGACGCGGAGCGCTGAGATGAGCGGCGTCAACGAAAGAACAAACAGAGTGAGCGAGACGGCGGTTTCGGAAGGGCTGAGCAGCGCCCTGTCGCAGGACGAGGTGGCGCGGCTGATGCGGCGCCGCGGCGAGGAATCGCGCTGGTGGTGGATCGTGCCGACGGTCTACATCATCGTCATCCTGCTGCCGATCTACTGGCTCATCAACATGAGCTTCAAGACCAATGCCGAGATCGTCTCGTCGCTGACGCTCTATCCGCATGCGCCGACGCTCGCCAACTATCGCACCATCTTCAGCGACCCGTCCTGGTATTCGGGCTACATCAACTCGATCACCTATGTGGTGATGAACATGGTGATCTCGGTCGCCGTGGCGCTGCCGGCGGCCTATGCCTTCTCGCGCTACCGTTTCCTCGGCGACAAGCATCTGTTCTTCTGGCTGTTGACCAACCGCATGGCGCCGCCGGCGGTGTTCGCGCTGCCCTTCTTCCAGCTCTATTCGGCCTTCGGCCTGATCGACACCCATATCGCGGTGGCGCTGGCGCACTGCCTGTTCAACGTGCCGCTGGCGGTGTGGATCCTCGAGGGCTTCATGTCGGGCGTGCCAAAGGAGATCGACGAGACCGCCTATATCGACGGCTATTCGTTCCCGCGCTTCTTCGTGAAGATCTTCATGCCGCTGATCGCCAGCGGCATCGGCGTCGCCTGCTTCTTCTGCTTCATGTTCTCATGGGTGGAACTCTTGATCGCGCGCACGCTGACCACCACCGACGCAAAGCCGATCGCCGCCACCATGACCCGCACCGTCTCGGCCGCCGGTATGGACTGGGGCCTGCTCGCCGCCGCCGGCGTGCTGACGCTGATCCCGGGCGCGCTGGTCATCTGGTTTGTCCGTAACTACATCGCCAAGGGCTTCGCCCTCGGGAGGGTATGACCATGAACCTCGACCTCTCCTGGATGGCGTGGACCTGGCCGACGGCGGCCTTCTTCGGCACCGTCTTCCTGCTGCTTTGCGGCATGGCGGCGTGGGAATATGCCTCGCCGGGCGGCAATCCGCGCATCGGCGTGCTCCGCTTCGAGACGACGCGCGGCGACCGTCTCTTCCTTTCGCTGCTTGGCAGCGCCTTCATCCATCTCGCTTGGCTGGGTCTGGTTGGACCCAACCTGTGGTGGGCTCTCGCTCTCTCCGTAGTCTACGCCATCGGCGTGTTCCGCTACGTATAGAGGGGGAAACTGTTGGAGCGGTCGCGTGCCGGCGGCCGCTCCAGATCGCACTTGAAACCTAAATGTGGAGGAAACTTATGCGACGGCAAATTTTAACATCAACGACCGCCATTGTCCTATTGCTCGGGGCAGGCAATGCCTATGCCGGTATGGACGAGGCCAAGGCCTTCCTGGACAAGGAAATCGGTCCGCTGTCGACGCTCTCGCGCGCCGACCAGGAAAAGGAAATGCAGTGGTTCATCGACGCCGCCAAGCCTTTCGCCGGCATGGACATCAAGGTCGTCTCCGAAACCATCGCCACCCATTCCTATGAATCGCAGGTGCTGGCACCGGCCTTCTCGGCCATCACCGGCATCAAGGTGACGCACGACACGATTCAGGAAGGCGACGTCGTCGAGAAGATCCAGACCCAGATGCAGACCGGCCAGAACCTCTATGACGGCTGGGTCAACGACTCCGACCTGATCGGCACCCACTGGCGCTACCAGCAGGTGCGCAACCTGTCCGACTGGATGGAAGGCGACGGCAAGGACGTCACCAATCCGAACCTCGACCTCAAGGACTTCATCGGCACCTCGTTCACCACGGCGCCCGACAAGAAGCTCTATCAGTTGCCCGACCAGCAGTTCGCCAACCTCTACTGGTTCCGCTACGACTGGTTCAACGACGAGAAGAACAAGGCCGACTTCAAGGCCAAGTACGGCTACGACCTCGGCGTGCCGGTCAACTGGTCGGCCTATGAGGATATTGCCGAGTTCTTCACCGGCCGCGAGATCGACGGCAAGAAGGTCTATGGCCACATGGACTACGGCAAGAAGGACCCGTCGCTCGGCTGGCGGTTCACCGACGCCTGGCTGTCCATGGCCGGCAACGGCGACAAGGGCATCCCGAACGGTCTGCCGGTCGACGAATGGGGCATCAAGGTCGACGAGAATTCGCGTCCGGTCGGCTCCTGCACCGCGCGCGGCGGCGACACCAACGGCCCGGCTGCCGTCTACTCGATCCAGAAGTACCTCGACTGGCTGAAGGCCTACGCTCCGGCCGAAGCCCAGGGCATGACCTTCTCCGAATCCGGCCCGGTGCCGGCGCAGGGCGCGGTCGCACAGCAGATCTTCTGGTACACCGCCTTCACGGCTTCGATGGTCGACGCCGGCGCCAAG
Organism: Mesorhizobium sp. M4B.F.Ca.ET.214.01.1.1; assembly: GCF_004791545.1. Taxonomy (NCBI): domain Bacteria; kingdom Pseudomonadati; phylum Pseudomonadota; class Alphaproteobacteria; order Hyphomicrobiales; family Phyllobacteriaceae; genus Mesorhizobium; species Mesorhizobium sp. M4B.F.Ca.ET.214.01.1.1. The sequence goes on along the minus strand of NZ_SRUX01000012.1, from coordinate 78,107 downwards.
GCGGTTATGAACGACGACGGCACGCCGAAGTGGCGCATGGCTCCGTCGCCGCACGGTGTTTACTGGAAGGACGGCATGAAGCTCGGCTACCAGGACGTGGGTTCCTGGACGCTGATGAAGTCGACGCCGACCGACCGCGCCAAGGCCGCCTGGCTCTACGCGCAGTTCGTCACCTCGAAGACCGTCGACGTCAAGAAGAGCCATGTCGGCCTGACCTTCATCCGCGAGAGCACGATCCACGACAAGAGCTTCACCGAGCGTGCTCCGAAGCTCGGCGGCCTGATCGAGTTCTACCGCTCGCCGGCCCGCGTGCAGTGGTCGCCGACCGGCACCAACGTGCCTGACTATCCGAAGCTGGCTCAGCTCTGGTGGCAGGCGATCGGCGATGCCTCGTCCGGCGCCAAGAGCGCGCAGGAAGCCATGGACTCGCTCTGCGCCGAGCAGGAAAAGGTCATGAGCCGCATCGAGAAGTCGGGCGTCCAGGGCGATATCGGCCCGAAGATGGCCGAAGAGCATGATCTCGCCTACTGGAACGCCGACGCGGTCAAGAAGGGCAATCTCGCGCCTCAGCTGAAGATCGAGAACGAGAAGGAAAAGCCGATCACCATCAACTATGATGAGCTGGTCAAGAGCTGGCAGAAGTAAGACTGACTGATGCGGGCGTCAGCGCCCGCATGGATCCTGCGGGGGAGGCGGCTTTTGCCGTCTCCCCTGTTGCATGAAGAGTGGAGGGAACGGCAATGAGCGGCTTTGTGCTTGCCATCGATCAAGGGACGACATCGACCAGGGCGATCCTGTTCGACGACAAGATGAAAGTCGCCGGCACCGGCCAGCAGGAATTCACCCAGCATTATCCGGCCTCAGGCTGGGTCGAGCACGATCCGGAGGAGATCTGGGCAAGCGTGGTGGCGACGGTGAAGGCCGCGCTGAAGGCTGCCGGCCGCAGTGCCTCGAATGTGGCGGCGATCGGCATCACCAACCAGCGCGAGACCGTCGTCATCTGGGACAGGGCGACCGGCAAGCCGATCCACAATGCCATCGTCTGGCAGGACCGCCGCACCGCGCCGCTCTGCCAGAAGTTGAAGAAACAGGGGCTGGAAAAGACATTCACCAAGAAAACCGGCTTGCTGCTCGATCCCTATTTCTCCGGCACAAAGATCGCCTGGATGCTGGACAAGGTGAAAGGCGCAAGGAAGCGCGCCGAGAAGGGCGAACTGCTCGCCGGCACCATCGACAGTTTCCTGATCTGGCGGCTGACCGGCGGCAAGGTTCACGCCACCGACGCAACCAATGCCTCGCGCACGTTGGTCTACAACATCGAGAAGAATGTGTGGGATGACGAGCTGCTGTCGATCCTGCGCATCCCGGCCGCGCTGCTGCCCGAGGTGAAGGATTGCGCCGATGACTATGGCGTGACCGAGAAGGGCCTGTTCGGCGCTGAAATAAGAATCCTCGGCGTCGCCGGCGACCAGCATGCGGCGACCATCGGCCAGGCCTGTTTCGAGCCCGGCATGATGAAATCGACCTACGGCACCGGCTGCTTCGCGCTGCTCAACACCGGCGCCGATCTGGTGCGTTCGAAGAACCGGCTCTTGACCACGATCGCCTACCGGCTGAACGGCAAGACCACCTATGCGCTGGAAGGCTCGATCTTCATCGCCGGCGCCGCCGTGCAATGGCTGCGCGACGGCATCAAGGTGATCGGCAAGGCCGAGCAGAGCGGCGCGCTCGCGGCAGCCGCCGATCCGGCGCAGAATGTGTATCTGGTGCCGGCCTTCGTCGGCCTCGGCGCGCCGCATTGGGACGCCGAGGCGCGCGGCGCGATCTTCGGCCTGACCCGCAACTCAGGCCCGGCGGAGTTTGCCCGCGCGGCATTGGAATCCGTCGCCTACCAGACCCGCGACCTGCTTGACGCCATGCGCAAGGACTGGAAGGGGGCGTCCGCGAAAACCGTGCTTCGGGTCGATGGCGGCATGGTCGCTTCCGACTGGACCATGCAGCGGCTGGCCGACATCCTCGATGCGCCGGTCGACCGGCCGACCATCCTCGAGACGACCGCGCTCGGTGCCGCCTGGCTGGCTGGGTCGAAGGCGGGCGTGTGGCCGGAGGCGAAGGACTTCGCCAAGACCTGGGCGCTCGACCGCCGCTTCAAGCCGGAGATGGACGCTGCGACACGCTCCGCCAAGCTGGCGGGCTGGCGCGACGCTGTGCGCAGGACGCTGAGCGTGCCATAAGAAGCCCCATCAGGCGCTGAGTGCTGGGGGCGAGGGGGGATGGATCCGGACTGGTATGCTGGCTGGCGCGAAGAGGCATTCGATCAGCTGAACGCCAAGAACGACCGCTTGCAGAAGGATTTCCGCCTCGGCAGCTGGCCGCGCTACGACTACGATCTGGAGGCAGGAAAGCTCCTGTTTTCAGACCAAGGCGTCGTCAAGGTGGTCAGCGAGATCCAGATTGCGGGCTCTACGAGCGCCAAAGCCGACAACTGGCTGTGGGCCTGGGCAAATTCAAACCTGCCCGGCGAGCTTCTCGGTGATGCCAAGCGGGTTCGGTCCTTCGGCGAGGAAAAAGGCATCGACGAGCTGGCTCAGGCCTATGTGCTCGATACGAACAACGACCTTGAGGCGCTGGGCTGGGAACTGACCGGCGCCATGGTTCGAATTTGCGAAGCGCTCGGAGCCTACCGTTCCCCACGCGGGGAGGGCGGAGGCTTGTATCTGATTATCAAGACCATCAGCTGGGCCAGCTGATTCGCGCATCGCTTCCTTTGCGACAGGGATATCGCGAAAGGCCCGTGCCGTTGCCGGCACGGGCCTTCGCAGCCTCCCGTGTTCCGATGATCAGGTCAGTAGGGCGAATAGCACTGCTGACGCGGGCCATTATACGGCTGGAACGTGTTGTCCCAGGCGCGATAGGACCGGTACCGGTCGTAGCACCACTGCACATGCGCATCGCCGCCGCGATAGACACGGGTCCGGTTGCTGTTGACGATGGCGCCGGTGATCAGCGCGCCGGTCGCGAAGGCAGCCAGCGGGAACCAGAAGTCGCCATGGCGGCGATAGCCGCGGCGATATTCGCGATACCCGCGATGGCCATTCCAGTACATGTCACCGTTGCGCGAATAGACGCGGTTGCGCGAGATGGTGCGGTGCCGTCGCCACTCCTGGTACTGGACGGTCTGGACATCAGACGAAAGCCCTTGCGGCTGCGGCGCATAGATTGGCTGGGCATTCACGGACATGACGTCCGCTGCCACGAACGAAGCCGACAGCGCGGCCGCCAGCAGGCTTGATGCGATCCTGTTCATCGCTCTTCTCCTCGAAGGGTGTTGATGTCCCTTGTGGGAAAAAAACGGGTGACGTAGGCAATTGTTCCCACGTTCCCGTCCAGATTGCAGAATGCGCCCCGATGGTAGCAGCGCTTGGATGCAAGGCCCAGCCTTCGACCCTCTCGCGCGCTGTGCCGCGCACGCTCGCATGGCTCACAATGCCGCGCCGGACACGGCCTGGAGGCCATGTTTTTCCGGTTGACCGGTCGATGCACTCTCCCTATGTTCCGCCCAATTTCGAGGGCGGCCTTATTCGAGCCCGCGGGAGCGCGTAGCTCAGCCGGTAGAGCAACTGACTTTTAATCAGTAGGTCATGGGTTCGAATCCCATCGCGCTCACCAAATTAATCAATGAATTCCGAAAGATATCGTTTCGCCTGAAACGAACGCAGCTGGTTTCCCACGAGGCTAACGGGCTGCTTGAAGTTCTTCGCGACGTGCGTCCAGCGCGATCGATCATCTAGTCAGGGGCGAGCGCGACGCGTGTCTGTTGGGCTGGGACCTATGGAATCAAGAAAGATCAAATATGAGAGGTTCGCCCTCTCGGGCCGTGCGCCCCAACAAGGCGTCGGCCACCTTCTGCTTTTATATCCCGTTATATCGGCCTATAATTGCGGCCGCCGACAAACGTCCCCCAAACTTGCTGTTTGCCGGTTAGGCCCGGCGGTCGCGCCACCCCACCCACACCCCCGGCCGCTGGGCCGCCACGCTCGTGAGGGAGCAAGTTTCGCGGCGAAACTCGAAGACGTTTCTTCGGCGGTGCTTTTCAGGCAGCGCAGCGCAAGACGTCAATGCGCGACAGGATCGTGCCTTATCAGGGCGGAACTTCGACGGTAATCTTGATCGCGGCATAGTAGGCCGCGGCATTGGCGATGTCTTCGTCGCTCAGCTTCTTGACGACCAGCGACATCATTGAACTCTTGCGCTCTCCGGCCTTGTAAGCCATCAGCGCGTGGACCAGATAGTCGTACTTCTGCCCGGCGATATTGGGCGTGTAAGACATTTTGCCGAGGCCATCCGTGCCGTGGCACATTTGGCATTGCACCATGACTTTCCGGCCGGCGATGCTGTCGCCTGCTGCCTGCGCAAATGATGAGTTGACCACGAGGGCAGCCAGGCCAAGGATCAAACCACGCATAGCTATGCTCCGTGCATGCTCCATCGTCCGTGGCCTTAGGTCGGACGACGAGGCACCCTACACCCGGCGAGGCTGCGTAGCGAGCTATATTAGCTGTAGCTTGATTACACTCACTCGAAGTGATCCAGTGCCGACCTCTCCCGGCTCGCTTCGGTACGGGGCGCAAAGAAGCACCGAATGTAGGAAAACGGCGGGGACAGGCAGATGTGATACTGGCTGTCTTCGCTTTCTATAACGCGGTTCTTGGGGATGAAATACCGGGACTTGGATCCGGTCCGGACATTGAAACCGCCACCTGGCAACGGCTCGACAAAGCGCGGAGCGATGATCCCACAGTCCTTTTTGGCGTCGCAGCATTCATAGCCGGTGACCGGATCGTGGTAGCCGGTGTACCAGCTGTGAGCGACGGTGAGCGCGATTAAAAAGAGCTTCGCCATGTCCGCCTAATTTAACACGGCGGCTCGACGACAGGCTATCCACATATTAGCAGACGCTTGCGAACCAATTCGCCGCACCGGGAGTCGATCGGGAAGCTCAGTCGCTCTACGGTCAGGCCCCGGTTTACTGACGGCCAGGCAATACATGCCGCATTTTACTAAATTAGCAATGATGCATGAAATGGCCTAAAATAGCTCAGCCGGCGACGCCCCCAACCAAGGCCCACCGGTCAGGCCCGGCCTCACTGGCCTACCCCGCCGCGGGTGCCGGGCCGCTATGAGGGAGGCTTTCCGATGCGAGCGGTTCTATTGATCCTTGCCGTCGTGGCCGTGTTCTTCATATGGGACAATCTGGCCAACGAAGGCCGATATTCTTCGGCAGTAGAGCGCAGCTACCGCTTGGCAGTGGCCGATCTGCCTACCGGCTACAAGCGTTGAATCGAGGAGTCAGCGCCGGCAGGGACGCCGGTAGCTTGGCCGGATAGCCATTGAGCCTTAAAAGCTCGCCAACCGGCGCCATCGAGGCACCAGCCCAAACTGCGAGCGCCCTGGCCCTTAGCCGCCGGGCAGTTGGAAAGCGATCAGGAGTAGCACAAAAGCGATGGCGGCCAGGACGATCGCGGCTGCCCGGATGCGTTTCATCCCACCTTGTTGCAATCGCTGTCGAACCTTCGCCGCTTCGTAGGCGCTATAGAGGCGCAGGCCGTCCTCGCCGAAGCGATCGCTGCTCGGATAGTTGTGTTGCGGCTTTTGGCGGAGCTTCAGCATTGTTGGACCGTTGAAAGAAAGACTCGCCGGGCATGAAACCCCAAACCCATGGCCCGGCGAGATTGACAACCCGACCCCACGATCAGGACCGGTGGAGGTGTCCCGGCAATCTCTCCAACGCAAGACAGGTGCCAGCTTTTGGTCCCGAACCGGGACAGAGGTAGCCGTGCGCCAGTTGGCGCTGGTCGCCAGCCAGTCCCTCGCGGGAAGCGAGCTTGCATGTGGGTACCAGTTGCGCGAAGCTGACCGCGGGGGAGTGGTGTAGATTCGAGGCAGCACCACCAATGTTCACTGACTACTACGAACTTCTTGAAATCAGCCCGAACGCCAACTCGGAAACGATTGAGCGGATATTTCGTTATTTTGCCATGCGCTATCATCCCGACAATCGGGACACCGGCGATGATTCACGCTTCAGCGAAATCGTGGAAGCCCACAACACGCTCAAGGATCCGGTCAAGCGCGCGCAGTACGACATCCAGTATAGAGACAATTTGGGCCTGCGCCGTGAGCTGACCGAGGAGGCCAGCAATACCAAGGGGCTTGAGCGGGATGTCGTGATCCAGGCGAAACTCCTGGCACTTCTCTATGTAAGACGCCGCCAGGACGTCAACAATCCAGGCATTGGCGATGACGAGCTCGAACGCCTGTCAGGCTGCCCGCGGGAGCATCTGGATTTTCATCTCTGGTATCTGAAGGCAAAGAGCTGGATAGCGAGGACCGAAAACGGGACGTTCGCCATCACCGTGGAAGGCATCGATCGGGCCAATTCCGAACACCGTCGCGAAGCCACGATCACCACCAAACTGCTGGATCATGCGGATTGAAGTACATCCCGGAGTTCTCCGGCCGTCGGCTCGCGCGCAGCGAAAGGGCACCAGGGGAGGGCAATAATTGTCCGAGACAAAGGTGATCGCGGTCAAGGACTGGAACTGTGCCATGAGCGACGAGCTTGGCCGTGTCGCCCTGATGATCAATCCGACCGATGGCGAGCCGGTCCTGGTTTTGATGACGATCTTTCAGGCAGCCAGGATGGGGCGCGAGCTGCAGTCGCCGAAACGCGTCTCTTGATGGCTTCGATATCCACAAAGGGGGCGTGGACCGCGAGGGCCAAGCTTGTCGTCAGACGGGGCGGCGGCTAGAGTCGGCGTTCGCAAGGGAGGCGATACATGGCACTTCACCTTTCGGCGGACACTCTGGCCCCCGCGGTGACGAAACCCCAAAAATATCTGTTCGGCCCGATCGCCGACTTCCTCATGCTCGGCGGCAGCGCGTTTCTCATCCTGCCGCTTCTGTTTCTTGTGCCGCTCGAATACGAAGGCCTCGTTGCCGCTACGATGGTCGTTGTGGCCTACCTGGTAAACTATCCCCACTTCGCCCACTCATATCAGATTTTCTACCGCAATTTCGGGCGCAAGGTGAGCGGCGACGGATACGACAAGGGCCTCCAGATCCGCTACATTTTCGCCGGCATCGCCGTTCCCCTGATCATGAGCGCCTTCTTTGCCTACGGCGCGGCGACGGCGAACACACGGCTGCTGGGCTATGCGACCAACGCCATGTTCTTCTTCGTCGGCTGGCACTACGTCAAGCAGGGCTACGGCATGCTGATGGTGGATGCCGTGCTCAAGCGCAAATTCTTCGACGACCGGGACAAGAAGGTGCTGCTGGTCAACAGCTATGCCGTCTGGATCCTGGCCTGGCTGCAGACGAACACGGCGGTCACCGCGGGCAAATACTATGGCCTGGAATATTACACATTCGCGGCCCCTTCGTGGATCACCGACATTGCCCTGCTGGTGGCCCTGGCATCCACCGCGGCCACGGTCCTGATGCTGGCCAGGCGCTGGCGGAAGAACGGCGGCGGCCTGCCGTACAACGGCATCGTGGCGTATGTCGCATCGCTCTACCTCTGGATCCTGATCGCGAGGATAAACCCGCTCTGGCTGCTGGTAGTGCCCGCGCTCCACTCGCTCCAGTACCTTGCGGTGGTCTGGCGCTATCAGACGAACGTCGAGCGCGACGGCCAGGATGCCGGAAAGGATCCGCAACCGAAGATCCTGTCGTTTCTCGGCCCTCTCTACCGGCTTCGTGTCCTCGGATTCATCGTCGGGGGCGGTGCGCTGGGCTATCTCGGTTTCTGGCTGATCCCGTTCGTGCTGACTGCCTTGATCCCCTACGACAGGCAGGTCCTCGGCTCATCGCTGTTCTTCTTCATCGTGCTGATATTCATCAACGTCCATCATTACTTCCTGGACAATGTGATGTGGCGCCGCGGCAACCCGGAAGTGTCCAAATATCTGTTCCGCTAGAGCAATTCGAGGAAAAGTGCGCAGCGGTTTTCCGTCCGGAATTGCGTCAAAACAAAAACTTAGGGCGGTTCGGCGACTATGAAACGCTGAACCGCCCTAGCCGCCTGTCCCATCGTCCATCATTGTGTTGGTGAGCGCCTCATAGGCCGCGCTGCATGTCGCGGAATGCGGACAATCCTTTACGACCAACACCGGCGCCACCGTGAGGATGGCGGCGATCAGGATTCGCAGGCCGAGCCCGATCGCGCTCATCGTTCTGCCGAGCAGGCCAGCGAACAGGAAGTAGAGACCCTGAGCCATGCAAGCGGCCGTCAGAACCCCCAGGAGCGGGCTCGTGGTTTTTGCAAACGGGGTTTATGTAGCCGTCCGGAAAACCCACCATGCTGAGGTCCATGGACCATTGCAGGGCCAGCACGACACTCAAGCCCGCCCAGGCAAGAGCGGCCATGCGTGTGATCCGTGTTTGCTTCGACTGCTCGCCGGCGACAGGCTTCAAGGATCAAGCCTCTCCGAAGACCAGCGAGACATTGCCGCCGGCGTGACGCTCGATCCTGCCGGCGAGGTCGAGTTCCAGGAGTACCATCGACACCTGCGCGGCGCTCAAGCCGGTATGGCGGATGATCTCGTCGACCGCCACCGGTGTCGGGCCGAGCGCCTCGAGCACGCCGGCACGATCATCCTCGCGCGGCGGCGGCGTCGCCGAGAGGTCGGGCGGCTCTGCCAGCGGCGCAACCCTCGGGGCGCGCACGCCAGCCAACGGCGCGATGGCGCTGGCAACATCGGCCGCTTCGGTGACCAGGGTGGCGCCGTCCTTGAGCAGGCCGTTCGAGCCGGCCGCGCGCGGATCGAGCGGCGAGCCGGGCACGGCGAAGACCAGTCGGCCCATCTCGCCGGCCAGCCTGGCGCTGATCAGCGAGCCTGAGCGCTGCGCGGCTTCGACCACCACCAGCCCCAGCGCCATGCCGGCGACGAGCCGGTTGCGGCGCGGAAAATCCTGCGCACGCGGCTGCCAGCCGAACGGCATTTCCGAGACGACGGCACCGCCGCGCTCGGCGATCTCGTTGCAGAGCCCGGCGTTCTCGGGCGGGTAGGGCATGTCGAGCCCGCCGGCCAGCACGCCGATAGTGCCGGTAGAGAGGCTGCCTTGGTGCGCCGCCGTATCGATGCCGCGCGCCAGGCCGGAGACGATCGCGTAGCCGTCGCGGCCAAGGTCCGCCGCCAGCATCCGCGCCATCTTGACGCCGGCGAGCGAGGCGTTGCGGGCGCCGACGATGGCGACCGCCGGCAGACGGAAGACCGCACCTTCGCCCTTCACCGCAAGCAGGGGCGGCGGGTTGTCCATGTTCTTCAGCAAGGGCGGATAGTCTGCCTCGCCAATGCCGACGAAACGGCCGCCGGCCCGCCTCGCCGCCTCAGCTCCGCCTCGGCCTCGGCCACCGTGGGAATGCGGACGATGCGGCTGGCGCCGCCCGACATCATCAACTCGGGCAGCATTTCGAGTGCGGCTTCGGCTGAGCCGAAGCGGTTGATCAGTTCGCGGAACGAGGCAGGACCGACATTCGGCGTGCGGATCAGGCGAAGCCAGCTCAGCCGCTGCCGGTCGCTGAGGCGCGGGCCGGCGGCGGGCTTGGTCATCCCTTGGCCCCGATCTTGCCCTCGGTGCCGGCGGTAAGCCGCGAGATGTTGGCGCGATGTTTTACCATGACGATCAGGCTCATCACCGCGAACAGTCCGGCAATCGCCGGCGTGCTGAGGAAGTAGAGCGCGATCGGCACCGCGACCGCCGCGGTCAACGCTGCGAGCGAGGAGTAGCGGAACAGGACGGCGACGGCGAGCCAGACGACGGCGAAGATCAGCGCCACCTGCCAGGCAAGGCCGATCAGCACGCCGAGGTAGGTGGCGACGCCCTTGCCGCCCTTGAAGCCGAGCCAGGCCGGAAAGAGGTGGCCGATAAAAGCGCCGAAGCCGGCCAACAGCGCAAGCTCCGGCGCGAAGCGGCCGGCGATCAGCACCGCCGCCGTGCCCTTCAGCGCATCGAGCAGAAGCGTTGCGGCGGCGAGCCCCTTGTTGCCGGTGCGCAGCACATTGGTTGCGCCGATATTGCCGGAGCCGATCTTGCGCACGTCCCCAAGGCCGGCCGCGCGGGTGATCAGCAGCCCGAACGGAATCGAGCCCAGCAGATAGCCGAACAGCAGCGCCAGGATACCGCCATAACTCATTGTTTCCCCCCGCGTTTCCTTCACCGCACGAAATGGCGGACTATGCCGCCATCGGCCTAGATTGAAAACACTGTGCGGCCCGATACCATCGTTTGCAAGACCTTGCCTTGCAGCCGCGCGCCCTCGAAGCAGGTGTTCTTCGAGCGCGAGCGAAGGCCGCTCTCGCTGACGATCCAAGGTTCGTCGAGATCGACCAGCGCAAGGTCGGCAATCGCGCCCGGCTTCAGCGTGCCGCCGGGTAGGCCGAACAGTTTCGCCGGTGCGGTCGACAGCACCTCGACCAGCCTGAGCAGCGGGACATCGCCATTGTGGTAGAGACGGAGCGCGGCGCTGAGCAGCGTTTCGAGCCCGATCGCGCCGGCAGCGGCGTCGGAGAAGGGGAGGCGCTTGGTGTCGACGTCCTGCGGATCGTGCGAGGAAACGATGATGTCGACGGTACCGTCCTTCACGGCCTCGATCATCGCCAGCCGGTCCTCCTCGGCGCGCAGCGGCGGCGTCAGCCGGAAGAAGGTTCGGTATTCGCCGACGTCGTTCTCGTTGAGCGACAGATTGTGGATGGCGACGCCGGCCGTGACATTGGCACCGTCGGCTTTCGCCCGGCTCACCGCATTGGCCGCCATCGCTGTCGAGATCTTGGCCGCGTGATAGGCGCCGCGCGTCAGCCGCGCCAGGGCGAGGTCACGCTCCAGCGGGATCGATTCCGCCTCGCGCGGAATGCCGGCAAGGCCGAGCCAACTGGCATAGAGGCCCTCATTCATCACGCCGGCCGAGGCGAGGTCGGCGTCCTGCGTTTCGTGCGCGATGACGCCGCCGAAATCGCGGGCATAGGTCAGCGCCCGGCGCATCACCAGGGAGTTGCCGATGGTGTGACGCCCGTCGGTGAAGGCGACGGCGCCGGCCTCGCGCAGCAGGCCGAACTCGGTCATCTCGCGGCCGTCGAGCCCCTTGGTGATCGCCGCCGCCGGGAAGATGTTGACGCTGGCCGTGTCCTTGGCGGTGCGCAGCACGAATTCGACCAGCGCGACATTGTCGATCACCGGATCGGTGTCGGGCATCATGACGATGGAGGTGACCCCGCCGGCCGCCGCGGCGATGCTTGCCGAGGCGATCGTCTCGCGATGCTCGCCGCCCGGCTCGCCGATGAAGACGCGGCTGTCGATGAGGCCGGGGATGATCGCCTTGCCGGCGCAGTCGATGACGACGGCACCTTCCGGCGCGCCCTGGTTCAGCGCCGCCTTGCCGGCGGCGACGATCTTCCTGCCGTCGACGATGACCGTGCCGACCTCGTCGATGCCGCGCGAAGGATCGACGACATGCGCCTTGCTGAAGACCGTTGTCGTCATGCGCCGCGCCCTTCGTGGTTGCGGCGCGGGTCGAGCAGCGCTTCCATCACCGCCATGCGCACGGCGACGCCCATCTCCACCTGTTCTTGGATGACGCTCTGCGGCCCGTCGGCGATTTCGGACGCAATCTCGACGCCGCGGTTCATCGGGCCGGGATGCATGACCAGCGCGTCGTCCTTGGCCGCCTTGAGCTTTTCGGCGTCGAGGCCGAAATAGCGGAAATATTCGCGGATCGACGGCACGAAGGCGCCTTCCATGCGCTCGCGCTGCAGGCGCAGCATCATCACCACGTCGGCGTCCTTCAGCCCTTCGGCCATCGAGCGGGCGACGATCACACCCATTCTGTCTATGCCCGAGGGCAGCAGCGTCGAGGGCGCGACGACGCGCACCTGCGCGCCCAGCGCATTCAAGAGCATGATGTTGGAACGGGCGACACGCGAATGCAGGATGTCGCCGCAGATCGCCACGATCAGCTTCGCCAGCGGCCCCTTGGCGCGGCGGATGGTCAGCGCGTCGAGCAGCGCCTGCGTCGGATGCTCGTGCGCGCCGTCGCCGGCATTGACCACGGAGCAGCCGACCTTCTGCGCCAGAAGGGCCGCCGCGCCGGCAGACTGGTGGCGGATGATGAGGATATCCGGGCGCATGGCGTTGAGCGTCATCGCTGTGTCGATCAGCGTCTCGCCCTTCTTCACCGAAGAGCTTGCCACCGACATGTTCATGACATCGGCGCCGAGCCGCTTTCCGGCAAGCTCGAACGACGACTGCGTGCGGGTCGAGGCTTCGTAGAAGAGGTTGATCTGGGTGCGGCCGCGCAGCGTCGAGGTCTTCTTCTCGGGTTGCCGCGAGATGGCGACGGCCCGGTCCGCCCGGTCGAGCAAAAGCTCGATATCGGCGGGGGAAAGATCGCGGATGCCCAGAAGATGGCGGTGGGGATAGAGCGGCAGGGACGAAGCGTCGGTCATCTCAAGGCGCTGCTATAGGGTGCGGTGTCCCCAGCCGCAAGCACCAGCTTTGGATTGCGGCCATTCTCCCCGGTATTTTCGTCGCGCGCCTTGCATCGCTTGGGCTATAAGGCCCGATGGCTTCGGATTCGTGGCCTTCGCATGATAGGGACAGGGCGTGACCGACGACGTGACGAACCAGCCGCCGCCGCTGACGGGCGGCAACGCCTGGCGGGGCGATCCGTTGCTGATCCAGCTTGCCGAGCGCTTTTCCGAACCGGTGCGCAAGGATCTCGACGGGCTCGGCCGTTTCGTGCTGACGCAGGAAGCGCAGGAACTGGCCCGCCTCGCCAATGTCGAGACGCCGAAGCTCCGGACGCATGACCGCCAGGGCCGGCGCATCGATCAGGTCGAGTTCCACCCCGCCTACCATGCCCTGATGCGCCGTTCCGTCGCGAACGGGCTGCATTCCTCGGTCTGGGAAAACGGCGACGCGGAGATCGGCCGCCGCCACCAGGTGCGGGCCGCGCGCTTCTACATCACCGCCGAGCTGGAGACCGGGCACCTCTGCCCGATCACCATGACCAGCGCCTCGCTGGCGGCGCTGATGGCGAGCCCGAAACTGTTCCGCGAATGGGCGCCACGCGTGACGACGCGCAAATACGACCAGAGCCAGAAGCCGCCGGTCGAGAAGACCGGACTGACGCTCGGCATGGGCATGACCGAGAAGCAAGGCGGCACCGACGTGCGCGCCAACATCACCAGGGCCGAACGCGCCGGCAGCGGATTCTATCGGCTCACCGGCCATAAATGGTTCATGTCGGCGCCGATGTCGGATGCCTTCCTGGTGCTCGGGCAGGCGCCGGAAGGGCTTTCCTGCTTCCTTGTTCCGCGCATCCTCGGCGACGGCTCCGGCAACGGCTTCCGCTTCCAGCGGCTGAAGGACAAGCTCGGCAACCGCTCCAACGCTTCTTCGGAAGTGGAGTTCGTCAACGCCATCGGCGAGATGGTCGGCGAGCCGGGCGCCGGCGTGAAGACGATCATGGATATGGTAACGCTGACCAGGCTCGATTGCGCGGTCGCCTCGTCGGCGATCATGCGGGCAGGGCTGGCCGAGGCCATCCACCACACCCGCCATCGCCAGGTTTTCGGCGCCAACCTGATCGACCAGCCGCTGATGCAGCGCGTGCTGGCCGACATGGCGCTCGATGTCGCAGCCGCCACGGCGCTGTCGTTCCGCCTGGCGCGTTCCTTCGACGAGGCGGCGAGTGATCGCGGCGAGGCGGCCTTCGCCCGCGCCATGACGCCGGTGGTCAAATACTGGGTCTGCAAGATTACGCCGCCGCTGCTCTACGAAGCCATGGAATGCCTCGGCGGCAATGGCTATGTCGAGGAGGCGCCGCTTGCCCGCTACTATCGCGAGGCGCCGGTCAACGCCATCTGGGAAGGCTCCGGCAACGTTATGGCGCTCGACGTGCTGCGCGTGCTCGGCCGCGCGCCGGGCCTGTTCGAGGAGGTGCTCGCCGGCATCGACCGCGATCTCGGCGCCGGCGGCCGCGGCACCATTGGCGTGCTCAAGGCAGCCATGCAGGTGGCGGCGACCGACGAGGGTTCGGCGCGCCTGCTTACCGAGCAACTGGCGCTGTCGGCGGCGGCAGCAGAGCTTCGCCGGTTGGGGGCAGGGCGGATCGCCGACGCCTTCGTCGAGACGCGTCTCGCCGGCCAATGGCGCAACACCTATGGCATGCTCGATTCGCGCCACGATGCGCGGATGATCGTCGACACGCTCTATCCGCCGGTGAACTGAGCGAGCTCCGCCAGGCCTTCGCGTGGCCTGTGGATACACATTAACCTTAACGAATGGTTTCCATTGCGGCGGCGGCCCGAAGGGCCCACTGTTCTCACCGGAGCAAGGATTGGTTAACCATGCCGTTCCTTGCCCTGCGAAGCAGGAACGCCATGCGGCACGTATTGACCTCCTTTCTGGCCTTGCACTGGGCGATCGTTTTCGCCCTGCTGGCGTATATCTGCATCGACGGCAATCGCGGCGTCGCCGCGGCCCTTGCGGTGCTCGGCCTTGAGGTCGAAAACGGCCGCATCACCGGACTGGAGAACGCCGCCATCGTGGCGCCGCTGGCGATCGCGCTTTTGGTGGTGGCGGTGCTGTTCTGCTGGGCCTTCGTCGAGACGCTGATCAACATAGCGGCCAGTCCCGACGCCACGGACAGTGTCGTGCGCGTCGCCTTCATTTCCGCCTCTGCTGTGTTGTCGCTGGTTCTGGTCGGCGGCGCGGCGCAAGGAATCGACGGACTGTTCATGGTCGTCGCCGTGCAACTGACCGCGCTGCTCGCATCCTATGTCGCGGTGCTGGCCGAGCAGCGCACGGCGCGGGTCGAGGCGTTTGCGGCTGACACCGAAGTCCGCGCGACCGCCCATGTCATGGCACGAGGCGCCGCGCACAGTTCGCTGTTGTCACGCATTTCCGGGCGGCCGGAAGCGAATTCGAGGGATGGCCGCTGATGCGCACGCTGTTCGCGCTCTGGGCTGCTCCGTTGCTCCTGTTCTGGGGCTGGTTCTTCCTGTCGCTCAACGACATGAATTTCGGCTATGTGATGCTGAGCCGCCCGCTGCACGACCTGGTATTCCAGCTTTACGGCGAGATGCTGGGCATCGATCCCGCGCTCATTCCCGGCATGGTGGCCAAGGCCTGCGTTTTCGACAGCTTCCTGCTGATGGCGCTGTGGGCGTTCCGACGCCGCCGCAACATCGCCGCCTGGGTCAGGACTCGCTGGGGAAATCCGGTTCCGCAAGAGCGTCTGGACCGAGCGACTGAAGCCGGTCCAGTACTCCCTGCAGAATAAAGGCGGCCGCCGCCGAATCGATCTTGCCGGCACGCTTCCTGCGCGAAAAATCCATTTCGATCAGCGTCCGCTCGGCCGCGACCGTCGACAGCCTCTCGTCCCAAAGCACGAAGGGAAGGTCCGACAGGGCAGCCATGTTGCGCACAAAAGCGCGCGATTTCTGCGCGCGCGGGCCTTCCGAACCGTCCATGTTGACCGGCAGGCCGAGCGCGATCGCGCCGACATTGTCCTTCTCCAGCTGCGCGAGCAGCAGCGCCGCGTCGAGCGAGAATTTCCGCCGCATGATGACGGGGCGCGGATGGGCGAAGGCCAGGCCCCGGTCGGAGACCGCCACGCCAATCGTCTTGTCGCCGAGGTCGAGCCCGGCGAGCGTCCTGCCGCCGACGAGGCGCGCCGGCAAGTCCTCGATCGATATGATGCCCAAATGGCTTTCCTTCAGACGCACGGTGCGGCGCATCCTTTTTGACGCACCGAATGTGATGGCCCTTTAATTTTGCCGGAGGCGTTCTATCCTCTGACGCAACAAAAATCGAGGAAGTCGTTGATGAAACTGACCTGGTATGGACATTCGGCGTTCCGCGTCGAGACGGCGGGAGCCAATATCCTGATCGACCCCTATCTGGTCGGCAATCCGTCCTGGACGGGCGGCTGGGAAGGACCGGCCGAAGGGGTGACCCATGTGCTCCTGACGCATGGCCACAACGACCATGTCAGCGGCGCGCTGGAGGTGCTGAAGAAGAGCGGCGCCATGCTGGTCGCCAATTACGAAATCTGCATGTATCTGGTCGGCCAGGGCGCCAACGGCAGCAGGATCAATCCCGGCAATATCGGCGGCACCGTCGATTGCGGCGCCTTCACCACCACTTTCGTCCAGGCGCTGCACTCATCGTCCTTCGGCGGCGAGGGCGGCGCCAACACCTATCTCGGCAATCCCGGCGGTCTGGTCCTGCATTTCGCGGAGGACAAGACGCTCTACCATATGGGCGACACCGACATCTTCTCCGACATGGCGCTGATCAACGAACTGCATGAGCCGAAGATCGGCCTCGTGCCGATCGGCGACCGTTTCACCATGGGCGGCGCGGTGGCGGCGCTCGCCTGCCGGCGCTTCTTCCATTTCGACACAGTCGTGCCCTGTCATTTCGGCACCTTTCCGATCATCGACCAGACCGCCGACAAATTCGTCGCGGGAATGGAGGGCTCAGGCGTGCAAGTGGCCTTGCCGGCAATCGGCCAGACCATCACGATATAGGGGCGCGACGAGCCGAGATCATTCATGAGAGAAATGGAATGAAATCATGGCTTTGAGGCAGACACTTTGCGTTTCGATGCTGGTTGCCGCGTCTCCCGCGCCGGCGGCGGAGGACTTCATCGACGGTGTCTACCTGCAATCCGAAGAGCTGTGCGCGCAGGCCAAGAAGGGCAAGCTGCAGGACGTGATCGAGGCCGGCAACATCGTTTTGTCGGCCCACGGCCTACAAGGCATCGAATACAATTGCGAGTTCCTTCAGGTCACCAGGGCGACACGCTCGCCGAGCTGGGCGGTCACCGCCATCTGCCAGGAGCCGGGCTTTGTCTTTCCCGATGTGCTGTCGGTAACGCAGATGAGCCCAAAGCAGCTCGATCTTGTTTCGGTCCGCCCCGTCGATGACGAAAGCGAGCAGGCCGGCAACAGCGGCAGCTATTTCCTCTGCGAAGGCGTGACGTCGCCCTAAGCCCAGATCTCAGCCGTCCGCGCGCGACGATGCAGGTTGCGCGGCGCGCGCGGCGCCGCTATAGCGCTGGTTTTCCAGAGGCAACAGAAATGTCCGTTGATCTTCAGACAGTGAAGCGTGTCGCGCACCTTGCCCGCATTGCGGTGAGCGAGGAGGACGCCGAGCGCATGACCGGCGAACTGAACACCATCCTCGGCTTCGTCGAGCAATTGAACGAGGTCGACGTTTCCGGCGTCGAGCCGATGACATCGGTGACGCCGATGGAGATGAAGAAGCGGCTGGATATCGTGACCGACGGCAACAAGGCCTCCGACATCGTCGCCAACGCGCCGGCCACCGAAGAGAACTTCTTCCTCGTTCCGAAGGTCGTGGAGTAACCGGCCGATGGCAATCGAGATCGCCGTCGAGACCGCCTTGCAGGACGATGTGCGCACGCTGGTCGAGGAGCTCAACGCGACGCTGCTCGAACTGACGCCGCCAGAACACTGCTACCACATGACCGTCGAGCAGATGGCAGGCAAGGACACCACCGTCTTCGTCGCCCGCGACAATGGTCTTGCCATCGGCTGCGGCGCGCTGAAGCGTCATGACGGCGCCGTTGGCGAGGTCAAGCGCATGTACACCAGGCCCTCGCATCGCGGCCAGAAGATCGGCGCGAAAATCGTCGAACGGGTCGAGGCGCTGGCGCGTGGCGAGGGGATGACGCGCCTTGTGCTGGAAACCGGCGACCGCCACCCCGCCGCCTGGACCGTCTATGAACGCGCCGGATTCTCGCGTTGCGGCCCGGTGCTGGATTATCCCGACTCCGAGTGGTCGGTGTTTTACGAAAAGAGCCTTGCCTGATGAGCGACCTGACACATCTGACGATTTCCGAGGCCCGCGCCAGGCTGCGCGGCAAGGAGATCACCGCGGCCGAGATCACCGAGGCCTATCTCCAGGCGATCGAGCGCGCCAATCCGGTGCTCAATGCCTATGTCACCGTCACCGGCGACAAGGCGCGCGACATGGCCAAGGCCTCCGACGCCAAGCTCGCCAGGGGCGAGGGCGGCGCGCTGGAAGGCATTCCGCTCGGCATCAAGGACCTGTTCGGCACCAAGGGCGTCCACACCCAGGCCTGCAGCCACGTGCTGGACGGTTTCGAGCCGCGCTACGAATCGACCGTCACCGCCAATCTGTGGGCCGACGGCGCCGTGATGCTGGGCAAGCTCAACATGGACGAGTTCGCCATGGGCTCGTCCAACGAGACCTCCTACTACGGCCCGGTCATCAATCCGTGGCGACGCTCGCGCCTCGATACGGTGGTAATGCCGACCACGCATCAGGGCGACGGCGGCTTCGTCTCGGCCGGCGGCGCGAAAACCCAGCGCACGCTGGACAATGCCCAGCTCGTGCCGGGCGGCTCGTCCGGCGGATCGGCCTCGGCCGTTTCCGCTTTCCTCTGCGCCGGAGCCACCGCCACCGACACCGGCGGCTCGATCCGCCAGCCGGCGGCTTTCACCGGCACGGTCGGCATCAAGCCGACCTACGGCCGCTGCTCGCGCTGGGGCATTGTCGCCTTCGCCTCGTCGCTGGACCAGGCCGGCCCGATCGCGCGCGACGTGCGCGACGCCGCGATCCTGTTGAAGTCGATGGCCTCCGTCGACCCGAGGGACACCACGTCGGTCGATCGTCCGGTGCCGGACTACGAGGCCGCGATCGGCAAACCGATCAAGGGTATGAAGGTCGGCATTCCGAAGGAATACCGCGTCGACGGCATGCCGCAGGACATCGAGGCGCTGTGGCAGAAGGGCATTGCCTGGCTGAAGGAAGCCGGCGCCGAGATCGTCGACATCTCGCTGCCGCACACCAAATACGCGCTGCCGGCCTATTACATCGTGGCGCCGGCCGAGGCCTCGTCGAACCTCGCCCGCTATGACGGCGTCCGCTACGGGCTGCGTGTGCCGGGCAAGGACATCGTCGACATGTACGAGAAGACCCGCGCCGCCGGCTTCGGCCGCGAGGTCAAGCGCCGCATCATGATCGGCACCTATGTGCTGTCGGCCGGCTATTACGATGCCTACTACCTGCAGGCGCAGAAGGTCCGCACCCTGATCAAGCGCGACTTCGAGAACGTCTTTGCCGCTGGCGTCGATGTCATCCTGACGCCTGCAACGCCGTCGGCCGCCTTCGGCGTTGCCGACGAGGACATGGCGTCGGATCCGGTCAAGATGTACCTCAACGACATCTTCACGGTGACCGTCAACATGGCCGGCCTGCCGGGCATCAGCGTGCCCGCCGGTCTCGACGCCAAGGGCCTGCCGCTCGGCCTGCAGCTCATCGGTCGTCCCTTCGACGAGGAAACCCTGTTCCAGACGGCGCATGTCATCGAGCAGGCGGCCGGCACATTTCAGCCGGAAAAGTGGTGGTAGGATCGTCCCTCATCTAGCTCGTGGCTCCGAGAATCGGAATCGATTTTCGGAAAGGAACGTGCGCAAGATCAAAGTGTTACAGCGTCCTTTGCGCGTCCAGGGGGCGCGCGGCGCTGTAATGGGGTGAGGGATGTTCTTTTATCTTTCCAAGATCTTCTGGTTCTTCATCCAGCCGCTCAACCTGGCGATCTTCCTGCTGCTGGCGGGCCTGCTCGCGGCAGTGTTCGGCCGTCGGCGGCTGGCCGCTTCCGGTAGCATGCTCGCCTTCCTGATCCTGTCGCTTTCGGCCTGGACGTCGCTTGGCGCGATGATGCTCAACCCGCTGGAGGAGCGCTTTGCCAAACCGTCGCTGCCGCAAAGAGTCGACGGCATCGTCGTGCTCGGTGGCGGCTTCGAGGGCGCCATCAACCTCGCACGCGGCGGCTATGAGTTGAACAGCGGCGGTGACCGCATGGTCGAGACCGCGATCCTCGCCCGGCGGTTCCCGCAGGCCAAGGTGGTGGTATCCGGCGGGACCGGAGAACTGTTCCTGGACGGCGAGGGCGATGCCGACACCGCGCCGCGCCTGCTTGGCGCGCTCGGCGTCGGCGCCGATCGGCTGATCCTCGAGAACAAGTCGCGCAACACCTATGAGAACGCCGTCTTCACCAGGCAGTTGGTGGCGCCGAAGCCGGGCGAGACCTGGCTGCTGGTGACCTCGGCCTTCCACATGCCGCGCGCCAAGGCACTGTTCGACAAGGCTGGCTTCCCGACCATCCCATGGCCGGTGGATTACCGCACCTCGGGCAAAGAAGGCATCGGCCTGTTCCGCGACAACCCGGCCGATTCGCTGCAGGTGGCAACCATGGCGATCCGCGAATGGATCGGGCTTGCCGCTTACTGGCTGTCCGGCCGCATCGACCGGCCCTTCCCGGGCGGCTGACCGAGGACGGCCTCCCTGGCCGCAGAGAAGAACTGGCGCCGGACCAGCACCGCCAGCAGCAGCAGCGTCGACAGCACGAAAATCACCGGGTCGATGAACCAGCCGAGATAGCCGATCGAGAAGAACACCGCGCGCAGGCCGGAATTGAAATGCTTGCCGGCCAGCATGTTCATGCGCGTCGCGCGCCAGACCGCGGTCTCGGTGACCGGATTGCGCGAAGCCTCGCCGTACGGGATCGGCACCGCGCCGATCAGGATCGAGCAGTAGTTGAACAGACGGTAGGCCCAGCCGAACTTGAAGAAGGCGAAGGCCAGGATCAGCACCAGGCCGAAAACCTTCATCTGGAAAGCCTCGCGCGAGGAGGTCGCGCTCAGCGGCAGGTCGCTCAGCACCGTAAGCACCTGGTCGGAGGCGCCGAGCAGCGCGAAACAGCCGCCAAGCGCGATCAGCGAAGAGGATGCGAAGAAGGCGGTGCCTTGCTGCAGACCGGTCATGATGGCGGTGTCGACGATGCGGATCTCGCGCTCGGCCATGGTTCGCATCCAGGCCGTGCGCTGGGCGTTCATCGCCGTCGTCAACGAGACGCGGCTGACCAGCTTGCCGTCGGAGGCCAGCGTATGCAGCACCCAGACGATGAGGAAGAAGGCCAGCGCCGCGAGGTCGGCCGTCGAAAGATGGAAGGAATCGCCCATGTCCCCTTGTACCACAGGCGAGCCGGCCGCTTCGACGGTCGGCTAGGCCGGCAGGGGTTGGGCGGCTTTCGCGCGCAGGGCCTCGACCACCATGTCCGTCCTGGTGACCCATCCGAACGCGTTCTCGAAATTCCACAGCGTTGCCTGGCGGTTGAAGTCGGGGCCCGAATGGTTCATCGCGTCCTCGACCAGGACAGGCCAGAATTCCAGCATGTAGGCGTCGCGCGCGGTCGCATCGACGCAGACATTGGTGGCGACCCCGCTGAACAGCAGATGGCGGATATTGCGAGCCCGCAGATACGCTTCCAGACCGGTGTTGCAAAAGCCGCTGTAGCGGGATTTGCGGATGATCTGGTCGCCCGGCTCCGGCTTCAGCGCATCGACGATTTGCCAGTCCCAGCTGTTGTCGATCAACAGATTGCCGCGTAGCTCGGGGCGCTGGCGCATCAGCACCATTCCCAGTTCCTTGTGGTAGTTCGGCGAGGAGGCATCGCCGGCGTCGCCGAGGTCGGGCCTGTACGACATCTGGAGATAGACCACGGTGAGGCCAGCTTTGCGCGCGGCCGCAAGCAGCCTTTTGTTGGCCTCGATGGCCGGTGCAGCACCCGATATGTCGAAGCCCGCCAGGTCGAACATGCCGCCCGCCGAGGCGAAGGCGTTCTGCATGTCCACCACGATGATGGCCGTCTGCGCCGGCACGATGCACACCGGTTCCGGCTAGGCATCCAACGCAAGCATTGCTTCCTCCCCAACGATTACCTGGCGTCTCGGAGAATAGCCCCGCCGGCGTGACCCGACAATCAATGTCGCTGCCGGAGCAGACAAGGTCGGCGGGCGCTCAGCCGCGATCCGCAAAACAGCGGAAACATCTCAGCAATTCCTATATGTATGCCGAGACGGATTCAGGAGACAACGGCGCGTGTTCCTTTCGGTTTTCGACCTGTTCAAGATCGGCATCGGCCCATCGAGCTCGCACACGATGGGGCCGATGACCGCCGCGCGGCGTTTTCTGGACGAGATCCTCGCCGGTGACTGGCCACGCCCGGCAGGCGCAAAAGTCGACCGCATCGGCGCCAGCCTGCACGGCTCGCTCGCCTATACAGGCATCGGCCATGGCTCCGACCGCGCCGTCGTTCTCGGCCTTGCCGGCGAGACGCCCCAGACGGTCGATCCCGACCTCGCCGACGGCATCGTTGCCGGGATCGCAGCCGAGAAGCGCATCGCGCCGCCGGGTCACCCGACTTACCGCTTCGATCCCGCGACCGATCTCGTGCTCGACCGCAAGACGCCGCTCACCGGCCACGCCAACGGCATGGCGTTCTATGCCTACGACGCCGGCGACCGACTGCTGCTCAAGCGCATCTATTATTCGATCGGCGGCGGCTTCGTCGTTTCCGAGGAAGAGCTGCAGCGGATAAAGGCCAAGGGCTCGGTGACGACGGAAGGCAAGAAGGTGCCTTATCCCTTCAAGAATGCCGTCGAGATGCTGAAGATGGCGGCCAAGAGCGGGCTTTCCATCGCCGAGATGAAGCGCGTCAACGAGGAGACGCAGATGTCGCGCGAGGACCTCGACGCCGGTCTCGACGCCATCTGGGGCGCCATGAAGGGCTGCATCGACCGCGGCCTGTCGCAGGACGGCATCATGCCGGGCGGGTTGAAGGTGCGCCGTCGTGCCCGGCAACTGCACGACAAGCTGCAGGAACAGTGGCAGCAGAACCGGCCGAACCCCTTGCTCGCCAATGACTGGCTGTCGATCTACGCCATGGCGGTCAATGAGGAGAACGCCGCCGGCGGACGCGTCGTCACCGCGCCGACCAATGGCGCGGCCGGAACGCTGCCGGCGGTGCTGCGCTACTGGCTGCATTTCCATCCCGAGGCCGACCAGCCGAGCATCCGCGACTTTCTGCTCACCGCCGCCGCCGTCGGCGGCATCATCAAGTCGAACGCCTCGATCTCGGGCGCTGAGGTCGGCTGCCAGGGCGAGGTCGGTTCCGCCTCGGCCATGGCGGCGGCCGGCCTTTGCGCCGTCATGGGCGGCACGCCGGAGCAGGTCGAGAATGCAGCCGAGATCGCGCTGGAGCATCATCTCGGCATGACCTGCGATCCCGTCGGCGGGCTGGTGCAGGTGCCATGCATCGAGCGCAATGCGCTCGGCGCCGTCAAGGCGGTGACCGCCGCTTCGCTCGCCATCAAGGGCGACGGCACCCACTTCGTGCCGCTCGACGCGGCGATCGAGACCATGCGCCAGACCGGCCTCGACATGAACGAGAAGTACAAGGAAACCAGCCTCGGCGGTCTCGCCGTCAACGTCGTCGAGTGCTGAACGCCGTCGCTGGCACTGTGGAGAAGTCGGGCAGGGGCGTTGACGGTTTCGCGTGCCGGACTAAACCTTAAGCGATGGCTCTCAATCTTCTAAAACTTTGCGTCGGCTGCGACAGCGTCGAGGATCTCGAAGAGTGGATCGACTTTCGCCTCGACGAGCGGCGGCGCGCCGGCGAGCCGGCCGAGCACTGGCACACCACCCGCATGGTGCCGTCGCGCGGCGACGAGGTCACCGACGGCGGCTCGCTCTACTGGGTGATCAAGGGCAGCGTGCAATGCCGCCAGTTGATCACCGAGATCCGGCCGTTCACCGACGATGAGGGCATCGGCCGCTGTCACCTGATGCTCGACCCGCAAGTCGTGCGCACCGAATGGCAGCCGCGCCGCGCCTTCCAGGGCTGGCGCTACCTGAAACCGTCCGACGCGCCAGCCGATCTCGGCAAGGGCAGGACAGGCCTGGTCGAGATGCCGCCGAAGCTCAGGCAGGAACTGGCCGAGCTGGGCCTGCTGTAGGGCGGACGATTCTGCCCCGGGGTTGCGATCCGCCGGCGCCTGCTGGCCCTCCCCATGGTGAGACATGGGACTTGCAAGCATTGGCGCCGCGCTACATCTTCAATCTATGTGCGACAATAAGCAGATCGCTCAGGCGCGCCCCGCGCGGGCCCCGGCTTGCCGGAAGGGTCATGACTCCGGCAGGAAATGGCGGTCAAACGAGCGGTCTGTCGTCACTTTGCAGGGCGACGGGAACCGATGGGCATACTGATCGCATTGGTCGCATTGCTTCTGGTGCTTCTAGGCGCCGTCACGATTTTCGTGCGCGCCGATCCTGCGAAAATGGCGGATGGATTGAAGACGCTGGGGCCGATTCTCCTTGCCCTGGCCGGCGCAGCGATATTCGCCGTCGGGCGCAGCGGCCTCGGTGGGATCATGCTGGTCGGCGCGGCAGCCTGGTACGGTACGATGCGCATTAACCGACCGGCGCAGCCACCGCCGCGAAAACGCTCCACCGTGCGCACTGCCGCGCTGGAAATGGAGCTCGATCACAAGACCGGCGGACTGGAAGGGCTCGTTCTGGCCGGCCGCCATGAAGGCAAGATGCTTGGCGCGATGAACCTGGCCGAGCTGCAGCACCTCTATCGTGAGCTCTCCGGCGATCCGGAGAGCCGCCAGCTGCTAGAGACGTATCTTGACGGCCGATTTCCCGTCTGGCGCAAAAACGCAGAGCCGGACAGTGGCGAAGGGCTGGGTGTTGCGCCAGGTGCGGGCGCCATGACTAAGGAGGAGGCCTACAAGATCCTTGGTCTTGAAGCGGGGGCCGCCGCGGCGGATGTCCGCAAGGCGCACCGCCGCCTGATGCAGCGCCTGCACCCCGATATCGGCGGCACGTCGTTCCTTGCGGCGCGGATCAATGAAGCCAAGGACGTCTTGCTCTCCAACCACAACTAGTCTCCTTCGACGCAGAAATTTCCCGGGAGATTCCAATGCCGCCCTACTGCTGGACGGCGTAACAGCTGATCTTCTTCTTCTTCAAAGCGGTGCAGGCATTCCACGCGGCGTCCTTCGACGAGAAGCCGCCGAAGCGGGCGCGGTAGTAGGTGACGCCGTCCTTGTCGAAGGCGACGGTGAACGCGGAGGCATCGGCCAGCACCTTCGGCGCCTGCTTGCTCGTCTTGTCGAGGAAGGCCTGGGCTTCCGATTGCTTCGGCGAGGACGCCACCTGCACCGCCCAGCCCGACGGCACCGAGGCCGTCTTGACCGGATCGACCGCCGGCGCCGGCTCAGGTTCGGCATAGGCGGCGACGGCCTGCGGCGCCGGGGCCGCAGCCACAGCGGCGACAGCCACGGTCTTGACCTTCTTGATCTGGACGACCGGCGTGGTTTCCTCGACGACCGGGGCGGTTTCCTCGACAACGGGCGCGCTGTCGTCGGCGGAGGCGACCGTCGCCTCGTCTTCGACCGCCGGCTTTTCGTCCGGGGTCGGTGCATCGTGCTTCGGCAGGAACACCTTGGCGAGGGCGCTGATCGGATTGCCGCCACCGGTCTTGGCGACCAGGGCGCCACCACCGCGCGTCGATGCCCGCGGCATGTAGGCGTTGATCAGACCGGCCATCTGGTTGTCGCGCGAGCGGCCCGAGGCGCCGCCCATCACGACGGCGACGAGCTTGCGATCGCCGTCGTTGACCGACGAGACCAGATTGTAGCCGGAAGCGCGGGTGTAGCCGGTCTTGATTCCGTCCACGCCCTTGATCCGGCCGAGCAAGCGGTTGTGGCCGTTGATGCGCTGGCGGCCGTACAGGAAGGAGCGCTGCGAAAAGTAGCCGTAATATTGCGGGAAGTGCTCCCTCAGCGCGATGCCGAGCATGGCCATATCGTGGGCCGTGGTGAACTGGCCGGGATCGGGCAGGCCGTTGGCGTTGCGGAAGACCGTGCCGTTCATGCCGAGCTGACGCGCCTTGGCGGTCATCATGCGGGCGAAATTGGCTTCGTTGCCACCGATCAGCTCGCCCAGCGCCGTCGCGGAATCATTGGCCGACTTGGTGACCATCGACAGGATGGCGGTGTCGACGGACACCGATCCGCCGGGCTTGACGCCGAGCTTGGTCGGCGGCTCGGCCGCGGCGTGGGCGGAGAACGGCACCGGCGTGTTCTTCGAGATCCGGCCCTTCGCCAGCGCCTCGAACGTCAGGTAGAGCGTCATCATCTTGGTCAGCGAAGCGGGATAGCGCCGACCATTGGCGTCGGAGGAATACAGCACCTTGCCGGTCTTGGCGTCGATGACGATGGCGGCCGACTTCGCCGCCATCGACGAGGCGGCATCGGCGACGACGACGCCCATCGCCAGGGCGACGATCGTGGCCGCCTTGAGGAATGAGGAGGATTTGGAGACGAAGCCCGACAACGCCTGACGCACTGATACTTCCCTGAATTTTCGTTGCCCCGGAGGCGGCGGCGTGAGCCTGCCTCGCTTCCGGTCAAGCTATCGCGGGCAGCGTTACCAATCCGTTTATGGTAACCGCCGCGTTCACCATTTTCTGGCGATTTGAGCCGCTTTTTATTCGAATTTTGGACTCTTCCCGTCCGCCTATGCCCAGCAAACAGGCAAAAACTTGACTTTTGTGCATCGCACAATATATTTACGGTGCATTGCACAAGGGCGCCCGGGGCAAAAGGGCGTTTCAACCACGAAGGGAAGCGTGAAATGGCCCAGACCTACGAGGACTTCAGCAAATACGGCAAGGAATTTGCCGACACAGGATTGAAGAGCTTTGCTTCGCTCACCAAGGGCGCGCAGGCGATCGCCACCGAAGCGGGCGAGTACACCAAGAAGAGCTTCGAGGCCGGCAGCGCCGCCTTCGAGAAGCTGTTCTCGGCCAAGTCGCTGGACAAGGCGATCGAGATCCAGTCCGACTACGCCAAGCAGAGCTACGAGAGCTTCGTCGCCGAGGCCGCCAAGATCAGCGACCTCTATGCCGAACTCGCCAAGGAAGCCTACAAGCCGTTCGAATCGATCGTCGCCAAGGCGAAGTAATTTCGCCGCAAGGCACTGAAATTAGGCCAGCCGGCCTGCATGACAGACCCGGTCGCGGATGCGCGGCCGGGTTTTTTCATGTTCGCTTCAATCCGGCGGCTTTGCTGCCTTCACGATTGCGAAAATCGCTGAAGTTTGCCCACCTAGCCATATTGTCAGCTAAACAGAAGGGCTTAAAATCGTCCATCGAACACCTACATGTCGAACTCGCATGGGGATTCGAAAAAGGCAGGACTACGTGACGATCGGTTTGACTGCCACGGCAGGCGTGGTGCGGATGCAGAGTGAAGGCGACGGCAACGAGGCCGGTCGCGGTACGGCCGTCATCACGCGCACCAAAACCAAGACCAAGAAGCCCAGTCTCTACCGGGTCCTCATCCTCAACGACGACTACACGCCCATGGAGTTCGTGGTTCACGTGCTGGAGCGTTTTTTCCAGAAGGACCGCGAAGCCGCCACACGCATCATGCTTCATGTTCACAATCATGGAGTGGGCGAGTGCGGGGTCTATACATTCGAGGTGGCCGAGACCAAAGTGTCCCAGGTCATGGATTTCGCCCGACAGAATCAGCATCCGCTGCAATGCGTGATGGAGAAGAAGTGAGGTAACATGCCGGCTTTCTCCCAAGGCCTGGAAAAGGCGCTACATCAGGCGCTGACGCTCGCCAATGAGCGGCACCATGAATACGCAACACTCGAACACCTGCTGCTCGCGTTGATCGACGACACCGAGGCGGCCGCCGTCATGCGCGCCTGCAACGTCGACCTCGACGAATTGAAGCACACGGTTCTCACCTATATCGACACCGAACTCGACAATCTCGTCACCGGCTATGATGAGGATTCCAAGCCCACCGCCGGTTTCCAGCGCGTCATCCAGCGCGCCGTGATCCACGTGCAGTCGTCTGGCCGCGAAGAGGTCTCGGGCGCCAACGTGCTTGTCGCCATCTTCGCCGAGCGCGAGAGCCACGCCGCCTATTTCCTGCAGGAACAGCAGATGACCCGCTACGACGCGGTCAACTACATCTCGCATGGCATCGCCAAGCGCCCCGGCGCGTCGGAGAGCCGCACCCCGCGCGGCGCCGATGACGAGCAGGGCGGCCAGAACGGCGCCGAGCCGCAGGAGGAGAACGGCAAGAAGAAGCAGCAGCAGGACGCGCTGACGGCCTACTGCATCAACCTCAACAACAAGGCCAAGGCCGGCAAGATCGATCCGCTGATCGGCCGCGAGTCGGAGATCAACCGCACCATCCAGGTGCTATGCCGCCGCTCCAAGAACAACCCGCTCTATGTCGGTGATCCCGGCGTCGGCAAGACGGCGATCGCCGAGGGTCTGGCCAAGCGCATTGTCGAGGGCGACGTGCCGGAAGTGCTGCACAACGCCACCATCTTCGCGCTCGACATGGGCACGCTGCTTGCCGGCACGCGCTATCGCGGCGACTTCGAGGAGCGGCTGAAGCAGGTCGTCAAGGAACTCGAGGACTACCCGGGCGCGGTGCTGTTCATCGACGAGATCCATACCGTGATCGGGGCAGGGGCCACGTCAGGCGGCGCTATGGACGCGTCGAACCTGCTGAAGCCGGCGCTGTCGTCGGGCGCCATCCGCTGCATCGGCTCGACCACCTACAAGGAGTTCCGCCAGTTCTTCGAGAAGGACCGCGCTTTGGTGCGGCGCTTCCAGAAGATCGACGTCAACGAGCCGACCATCGAGGACGCCATCGAGATCATGAAGGGCCTCAAGCCCTATTTCGAGGAGTTCCACAAGGTCCGCTACACGAGCGAGGCGATCAAGGCCTCGGTCGAGCTTTCGGCGCGCTACATCAACGACCGCAAGCTGCCGGACAAGGCGATCGACGTGATCGACGAGACCGGCGCGTCGCAGATGCTGGTGCCTGAGGCCAAGCGCAAGAAGACGATCGGCATCAAGGAAATCGAAGCCACGATCGCCACCATGGCGCGCATCCCGCCGAAGACGGTTTCGGCCGACGACGAGAAGGTGCTGCAGGGTCTCGACGTCGAGCTGAAGCGCGTCGTCTACGGCCAGGACACCGCGATCACCGCGCTGACCTCGGCGATCAAGCTGGCGCGCGCCGGCCTGCGCGAACCGGAAAAGCCGATCGGCTCCTATCTGTTTTCGGGCCCGACCGGCGTCGGCAAGACGGAAGTGGCCAAGCAGCTCGCCGCCTCGCTGGGCGTCGAACTGATCCGCTTCGACATGTCGGAATACATGGAACGCCACACCGTCTCGCGGCTGATCGGCGCGCCTCCCGGCTATGTCGGCTTCGACCAGGGCGGCCTGCTGACCGACGGCGTCGACCAGCATCCGCACTGCGTGCTGCTGCTCGACGAGGTCGAGAAGGCGCATCCGGACCTGTTCAACATCCTGTTGCAGGTGATGGACCACGGTAAGCTGACCGACCACAACGGCAAGCAGATCGACTTCCGCAATGTCATCCTGATTATGACCACCAATGCGGGTGCGTCGGATGCGCAGCGCGCGGCGATCGGCTTCGGCTCGACCAAGCGCGAAGGCGACGATGTCGAGGCGATCAACCGGCTGTTCACGCCGGAGTTCCGCAACCGCCTCGATGCGATCATCCCGTTCGGCTCGCTGCCGGTGCCGGTCATCCATCAGGTGGTGCAGAAGTTCGTCATGCAGTTGGAGGCCCAGCTCTCCGAGCGCGGCGTCACCTTCGACCTGTCGCCGGACGCGATCGCCTGGCTGGCCGACAAGGGCTATGACGAGCGCATGGGCGCCCGTCCGCTCGGCCGCGTCATCCAGGAGCACATCAAGAAGCCGCTGGCCGACGAGGTGCTGTTCGGCAAGCTCAAGAAGGGCGGCACGGTGCGCGTCACCGTCGAGAAGAAGGAAACCGGCGAGACCGGCCTGAAGCTCGAATCGCTGGCCGACGAAGCGCCGGTGAAGCCGAAGAAGGAAGAGCCGGAAGAAGCGCCGAAGCCCCGCAAGGCGGCAAAGAAACCCGCAGCCAAGAAGGCGGTGGCGCAGAAGCCGGAGCCGAAGGGCAAGGACGGCGGCAAGCGCAGCCTTGTGCCCCAGTTGCCGCGCAAGGGCTGAGGGCCCCCACGATCGAAAAGCCCCGGAAACGGGGCTTTTTTCATGGTGCTGACAGCGAGCGCGAGGCTGGCCAAGCGAGGCGAAGCGCCGACGCATCGAATTCCCGGTCGGCGATGTCGTGCCGAAGACGAAATGGGACGACCTCGGCCTGCCGGCAGCGCATTGACCTTAAGTGGAGCGGCCGACTCCAAATATTCTTGTTGGCAACAGCCGTCGACCATTCGGGCCGTATGCGACGGCATTGTGCCGAGCAACAAAAGACCTTATCAAGGCGCACGACCTG
This sequence comes from Mesorhizobium sp. M4B.F.Ca.ET.214.01.1.1, assembly GCF_004791545.1. Classification (NCBI taxonomy): domain Bacteria; kingdom Pseudomonadati; phylum Pseudomonadota; class Alphaproteobacteria; order Hyphomicrobiales; family Phyllobacteriaceae; genus Mesorhizobium; species Mesorhizobium sp. M4B.F.Ca.ET.214.01.1.1. The sequence continues at coordinate 47,814 of NZ_SRUX01000012.1, read as the reverse complement.
GGTGGTGGTCGCGGCCAAGAGCCTTTGGCGATAATCATTCGGAACAGGAATCGCGCCCGGCGCGAGCAACCAATGACAAAAACCCTTCGCAAATCCCTCCGCCAGCTGATCATAGCGGTTCCGCTTCTCGCGCTCGGCTTCTACTTCATCCCGATCCTGACGACGATCTGGATCGTCTGCGGCCTGATCGACGTGCTGCGCAACAAGAACAAGACCCTGTCGCTGTTCCGCGGTTATTTTCTCGGCAACGGCCTCTTCACCTGGCTGCTGTCGCCGTTCAACCTGCTTGTCGACCTGCTTTGCTACCGGAACCCTGGCGTCTGGAAGCTGGAGCAGTTTCCCGCCGACTATCAGCGAGAGGTCAACGAGGTTCTCGACGTCTTCAAGGCGCGCAAGGACGAGATCATCGCCGATATCGACGCCAATTTCGGCACCGGCCGGCGTGGCATGTATGTCTATCAGTGGTACGGCAAGCACAAGATCGACAACGTGGCGGAATTCAACAAGGATTTCAAATACATTAAGACCATCGCCGTGTCCGTCTTCAGGGGCAAGGAATCGACCTCCTGGCATTTCGGTCCGCTTCGACTCAGCCTGCGCATTCTCTACAATTTGCTGCCGGTGAAGGCCGAGGTTTTCGTCGAGTGCAACGACGCCAGGAACTACTGGCACGACAATCCGCTCTACATTTTCGACGACACGCTGCTGCACCGCTCGGTCAACGAGTATGACGGGCGACGCTATTGCGTCTTCATGGACATCATCCGTCCGTCCCCGTTCCCGGGCCTGATCGCCGGTCTTCTCGCGGTCGTCTCGGTCAGCGTCGAGCGCGTCAACGCCATGTTCTACAAGAACTGGAAGATGATCGGCTCCAGCAAACCGAAGAAGGCCGGGGCGAACTGATCTACGACAGGATCTCGCCAATCGGTCTTAAACCAACGTCCAATGGCGCCGGCCGGCAGCCACCGTTAGAACGCCAGAGCAATTCTGGGACGATTGCGTAGCGATTTTCCGTCCCGAATTGCGCAAAATCAAATACGTCTCGGGGTCAGCGTTCTATCGAAGCTGAACTGCCTTGGGTGTCGAATATGTTCTAGCCAACATGACGACTGAGCGGGAGGAGGTCTCGCTCACGGGAGGGTCAGGTTGATCGGTCGGCAATCAGTCGTGCATGCGGATCATGTCCAGGCCTCGATCGCCAGGAGCGACGCGGCCCATTCGGCGCTGGTCGCCTCATGGCGGCGTTCTCTCCAGCTGCACCGTCTCGATCCGGCCGAGCGCAAGGCGCCGAAGCGGTTGACCGAAGCCGAGCTGATGCTGGCCAGGCAGCGCATGGAGCCACTGGCCCGCGCCGCCGAGGCAAGTCTCAACCGGCTCTATCTCGCAGTCGGCGGCGTCGGCTGCTGTGTGATGCTAGCCGACCGGAATGGCATCCCCATCGAGCGCAGGGGCGCCGTCGCCGACGACGAGACGTTCGACGAATGGGGCCTGTGGACCGGCACGGTGTGGAGCGAGGACAGCGAAGGCACCAACGGGATCGGCACCTGTATCGCCGACCAGCGGGCGCTGACCATCCATCGCGACCAGCACTTCTTCTCACGCAACACGCTGCTCAGCTGCACCACGGCGCCGGTCTACGACCACGAAGGCAATCTGGCGGCGGCGCTCGACGTGTCGTCCTGCCGGTCGGATCTGACGGAAGGTTTTGTCCAGCTCATCGCGGTTGCGGTCGGTGACGCCGCCCGCCGCATCGAGGCCGAGAATTTCCGCATGGTGTACTCCAACGCCCGCATCCTGCTCGCTCCGGTCGCCGAGCGCGGCGCCGGCGCGTTCATTGCCGTCGATGCCGACGATCTGGTTGTCGGTGCGACGCGCTCCGCGCGTCTTGCGCTCGGCATAACCCGAGAAGCCCTTGCCAAGGGGCTGCTTGCCGCCGATCTCCTCGGCGATGCAGCCAAGACCTCCGAGGATTTGGATGATGCCGAGCGCGGTGTGGTGCAGCGCGCGATTGCACGCACCGGCGGCAACGTCTCCGCCGCGGCCCAGAACCTCGGCATTTCCCGCGCCACGCTGCACCGCAAGCTCGCCCGTTTCGGCATCCACCGCACCCATTGATTTTCCCGGACCCGACCTGTCGCAGTTCTGCGACACTCGGCGGCTGCGATCGTCCGACCCCGGGCTGACAAGCTAAAAGCCATCCGCGACTGTCTCCCGCGACGCGACACATTCCGTGGCGCTGTTTTGCTGGGAGGCAGACAATGAACAAGGTGGAATTTTCCCGCACGGCCAAGGTTCCCTTCGCCAAGCGCTACGACAACTACATCGGCGGCAAATGGGTGGCGCCGCTCTCCGGAAAGTACTTCGAGAACATCTCGCCGGTGACCGGCGGGCCGCTGGGCGAGGTCGCCCGGTCGGACGCCAGCGACATCGAAGCGGCGCTCGACGCCGCGCACAAGGCCAAGGAGGCCTGGGGCAGGACAAGCCCAGCCGCCCGCGCGCTCATCCTCAACCGCATCGCCGACCGCATGGAAGAGAATCTCGACCTGCTGGCGCTGGCCGAGACCTGGGACAACGGCAAGCCGATCCGTGAGACGACCGCGGCCGACCTGCCCCTGGCCATCGACCATTTCCGCTATTTCGCCGGCGTCCTGCGCAGCCAGGAGGGTTCGATCTCCGAGATCGACCACGACACCGTCGCCTATCATTTTCACGAACCGCTCGGCGTCGTCGGCCAGATCATTCCCTGGAATTTCCCGCTGCTGATGGCGGTGTGGAAGCTGGCGCCGGCGCTCGCCGCCGGCAATTGCGTGGTGCTAAAGCCGGCCGAGCAGACACCAGCGACCATCATGCTGTGGGCCGACCTCGTCGGCGACCTTCTGCCGGAGGGCGTGCTCAACATCGTCAATGGTTTCGGGCTCGAGGCCGGCAAGCCGCTGGCGTCGTCCAAACGCATCGCCAAGATCGCCTTCACCGGCGAAACGACGACGGGCCGGCTGATCTCGCAATATGCCAGCCAGAATCTGATCCCGGTGACGCTGGAGCTCGGCGGCAAGTCGCCCAACATCTTCTTCCAGGATGTGACGGTGGAGGACGACGACTTCTTCGACAAGGCGATCGAGGGCTTCGTGATGTTCGCGCTCAACCAGGGCGAGGTCTGCACCTGCCCGAGCCGGGCGCTGGTGCATGAGAAGATCTACGACAGGTTCATCGAGCGGGCGCTGAAGCGTGTAGAGGCGATCGTCCAGGGTGATCCGCTCGACCCCGCCACGATGATCGGCGCGCAGGCGTCGAGCGAGCAGCTGCAAAAGATCCTGAGCTACTTCGACATCGGCCGCCAGGAAGGGGCCGAGGTGCTGACCGGCGGCGAACAGAACCACCTGCCGGGCGACCTTGCCGGCGGCTACTACGTCAAGCCGACCGTGTTCCGCGGCCACAACAAGATGCGCATCTTCCAGGAGGAGATTTTCGGACCGGTGGTGTCGGTCACCACCTTCAAGGATGATGACGAGGCGCTGTCGATCGCCAACGATACGCTCTACGGCCTCGGCGCCGGCATCTGGAGCCGCGATGCGAACCGTTGCTACCGCTTCGGCCGCGCCATCCAGGCCGGTCGCGTGTGGACCAATTGCTACCACGCCTATCCGGCGCATGCGGCGTTCGGCGGCTACAAGCAGTCCGGCATCGGCCGCGAGACGCACAAGATGATGCTCGACCACTACCAGCAGACCAAGAACATGCTGGTCAGCTACAGCCCGAAGAAGCTCGGCTTCTTCTGATCGACTCCCGAGGTGCGGGGAGGGCGCGGTTCGCCGCGTCCCCCCTTCAAACAGGGGGAGGACATCTTGGACAAGAAATCGCTGGGCAAAGTGTCCGCCACGCCGGAGGCAGAGGCGTTCCTCGCCGACATCATCGCCGATCACGGCCCGGTCCTGTTCCACCAGTCCGGCGGCTGCTGCGACGGCTCCTCGCCGATGTGCTACCCGCGCGGCGATTTCATCGTCGGCGACGGCGACGTCATGCTGGGCGAGATCGGCGACACGCCGGTCTATATAGCGCCTCACAGTACGAAGCCTGGAAACACACGAATTTGATCATCGACGTGGTGCCGGGCAGAGGCGGCATGTTCTCGCTCGACAATGGCCGCGAGAGGCGGTTTCTGACGCGCTCGACGATCTGCACGGTTCCCTCCGCCATCGAGAGGGATTGACCGGGCAATCCGGCAACGGCAGAAAGCCGCCATGGCCAATCTACTTCTCGTTGTCATCGGCGGCGGCATCGGCGCCGGCATCCGCCACCTGACCAATATGGGCACCCTGCGCCTGGTCGGCCCCAACTATCCCTGGGGCACGATGGCGATCAACATCCTCGGCTCGTTCGTCATGGGTCTGTTCATCGCCGTGCTCGCGCGGCGCGGCGGCTCGAACGAAGTGCGGCTGTTCGTGGCCACCGGCATCCTCGGCGGCTTCACCACCTTCTCGGCCTTTTCGCTCGATTTCGCCACGCTTTGGGAGCGCGGCGCGACGCTACCGGCGTTCGGGTACGCGCTCGCCAGCGTCATTGGCGCGATCCTCGCCCTGTTTCTGGGTCTTTGGCTCGCAAGAAGCCTGCCTTAGGTTTGTTCATGCATGTCGTTGTCCCAAAACCGCCAGACACTTTTGGGCGACATGCATTAGTGCTATTGCCCCCGCTTCCGAAGAGGCAAAGCGAGACAAATGGCAGGCGTTGAACAGATCACGGTGGAGGCCGGCGAGGCGGGCATGCGGCTCGACCGCTGGTTCAAGACCCATTTTCCGGGTCTCGGCTTCGGCCATCTGCAGAAGCTCCTGCGCTCCGGCCAGATCCGCGTCGACGGCAGCAGGGTGAAGGCCGACACCCGCGTCGAGCCCGGCCAGACGGTCCGCATTCCGCCGCTCGACGTCGACAAGAAGGGCGATGCGCCGCTCACCGGCCATTCGATCCGCAACCAGGGCGACGCCGATGTGCTCGCCAAGATGCTTCTGCACGAGGATGCGAAGGTCTTCGTCTTCAACAAGCCGGCGGGGCTCGCCGTGCAGGGCGGCTCCGGCGTCACCCGTAATGTCGACGACATGCTGGAGGCCTGGCGCAACCAGAAGGGCGAGAAGCCGCGCCTGGTGCACCGGCTCGATCGCGACACCTCCGGCGTGCTGGTCGTCGCCCGCACCCGCCTTGCGGCGATGAAGCTGTCGGAAGCCTTCCGGGCGCGCGAGACCAAGAAGACCTACTGGGCGCTGGTCAAGGGCGTGCCGCCGAAGCGCGAAGACAAGATCTCGACCTGGTTGATCAAGGAGCCGACGCCGGACGGCGACCGCGTGCGCATCGCCAAACACGGCGAGAAGGGCGCCGACCATGCGGTGTCCTACTACCGCGTCGTCGAGCAAGCGGCGCAATCGCTGTCCTGGCTGGAGATGGAGCCCTATACCGGCCGCACCCATCAGCTGCGCGTCCACGCCGCTCATATCGGCTGCCCTATCATCGGCGATCCCAAATATTTCGAGGCCGATACCAATTGGGATTTTCCGGGCGGCATGCAGAACCGACTGCATCTGCATGCGCGCCGCATCCTCATCCCGCACCCGGACAAGGGCGTCATCGACGTCACCGCGCCGATGCCGCCGCATATGCGCCAGAGCTGGAATCTGATCGGCTTCGATGAGCAGAGCGCGGAGGAGGAGGGGTGAGCGGCGCCACCGGCGCGCTCGATCGCCGGGATGCGGTCGACATGGCGGCCGCCGCGATCATGGTCGGGCTGACCTTCTCCTGGGGGCTGAACTATGTCGCCGCCAAGGTCTCCTACGCCGGCTATGATCCCGTCTTCGTCTCGATCGCGCGCTCGATCCTCGGCGGGCTTTGCGTGCTCGGATGGTGTCGGCTCCGCGGCATCAAGCTGTTCGAAGCGGACGGGACGCTTGTCGCCGGCATCATTGTCGGGGTGCTCTTCGGCGTCGAGTTCCTGTGCCTCTATATCGGGCTGGAATACACAACCGTTGCCCGCAACACGCTGCTGGTCAACACCATGCCGTTCTGGGTCTTGATCGGCGGTCATTTCCTGCTCGGCGAGCGCATCAACGCGCGCAAGCTGGGCGGACTGGTTCTGGCCTTCTGCGGCCTTGCGGCGGTCTTCTCCGACGGCATCGTTGCCGGCAACACTGCCACACTCACCGGTGATCTGCTCAGCCTCGGGTCGGGGATCCTGTGGGCGATGACCAGCATCGTCATCAAGCGGTCGAAACTGGTCGAGACCAGCGCCGAGAAACTGCTGCTCTACCAGCTGGCTGGCGCAGCTGTCGTCGGTTTGCTGGTGATGCCTTTCGCCGGCCCGCCCATCCGCGCGGTCACCGCCTTGCCGACCCTGGCGCTGCTGTTCCAGTCTTTCTATATCGTCGCATTCACCTATGTGTTGTGGTTCTGGCTGCTCACGCGCTATCCGGCGGCCGGCCTGTCGAGCTTCGCCTTCCTGTCCCCGGTCTTCGGCGTTCTGTGCGGCGCGGTGCTGCTGGGCGAGCCGCCGACAGTCAGGATCTTCCTGGCGCTCGGCCTGATCGCCGCCGGCCTCATCATCGTCAACCGGCCGCGCAGGCAGGTTCCAGCGTAAGGAGTTCGACATGCGCGACATCCTCAATGACCTCGAAGCGGGAAAGCAGCTCTCCGATCCCGATCCCGTGCGCCGCGCCCAGATCCAGATGAAGACGCCGCTGCCGAAGCGCTTCTACAAGACCGTCTCGCTCGCGCCGGTTGAGGAGGGCTTTGCCGTCCATCTCGACGGCAGGCCGGTACGCACGCCAGGCAAGACACTGCTGGCGCTGCCAACCGAAAAGGCGGCGGCCCTGGTTGCCGGCGAGTTCGACGCGCAAGGCGAGGTCATCGACCCCGTCACCATGCCGGTCATGCGCCTCGTCAACACCGCCATCGACGGCGTGGCCAGCGATCCGCAGGCGGTGCTGGAGGATATCCTGCGCTTCGCCTCGTCCGACTTGCTCTGCTACCGCGCCGATGGCCCGCAAGGGCTGGTAGACCGGCAGAACCAGCTTTGGGACCCGGTCATCGATTGGGCGCGCGGCGCGCTTGGCGCCCGCTTCCTTCTCGCCGAGGGCATCGTTCATGTCGAGCAGCCGCGCGAGACCATCGCCGTGCTCGGCGCCCATCTTGCGCAGCGCAACGAGCCGCTGCGGCTCGCCGCCATCCATGTCATGACCTCGCTGACCGGATCGGCGCTGCTGGCCATGGCTGTCGATTTCGGCGAACTCGATGGCGAAACGGCCTGGGCCGCAGCCCATGTCGACGAGGACTGGCAGATCGAGCATTGGGGCCAGGACGCCGAGGCCGTGGCGCGCCGCTCGGCCCGCAAGCGCGACATGTTGGCGGCCATCGGCCTGCTCGAGGCGCTGAAAGCCTGAGCGCAGCGCTCCGCTTTCGCACTGCACCTAATACGAAAGTCATAATCCCATCGTCGCGGTGCCTTTCGCCGGCGCTTTCTGCCACTTTTTACCTGTGGCTGCGTCTTTGAGTCTGCTCTCGGAGGAGAGGTGGACGATGGCGCGCAGCCATCGCGGACAGACGGGATCTCACGGGAGGACTTTTCAATGGCAATGGCATCGACCGCCGGCGGAACAAGCCGCGGCATGACGCGGGAGGAGAAGAAGGTTATCTTCGCTTCCTCGCTCGGCACCGTTTTCGAATGGTACGACTTCTATCTCTACGGCTCGCTGGCGGCTTTCATCGGCGCCACCTTCTTCTCCTCGGCGCCGGAAGCGACGCGCAACATCTTCGCGCTGCTCGCCTTCGCCGCCGGGTTCCTGGTCCGCCCCTTCGGCGCTCTGCTGTTCGGCCGCATCGGCGATCTTGTCGGCCGCAAATACACCTTCCTCGTCACCATGACGATCATGGGCCTGTCGACCTTCCTGGTCGGTCTCTTGCCAGGCTATGCCAGTTGGGGCATCGCCGCGCCGGTGATCCTTATCGGGCTGCGCATGCTGCAGGGCCTGGCGCTCGGCGGCGAGTATGGCGGCGCCGCCACCTATGTCGCCGAGCATGCCCCCGACGATCGCCGCGGCTTCTACACCTCCTGGATCCAGACGACGGCGACGCTCGGTCTGTTCCTGTCGCTGATCGTCATCCTCATCGTGCAGGGGTCGATGAGCAAGGAAACCTATGCCGATTGGGGCTGGCGCATTCCCTTCATCGTCTCCTTCGTGCTGCTCGCCATCTCGATCTGGATCCGGCTCTCGCTCTCGGAGTCGCCGACGTTCCAGCGCATGAAGGAGGAAGGCAAGGGTTCGAAGGCACCGCTCTCGGAAGCCTTCGGCCAGTGGAAGAATGCCAAGATCGCGCTGCTGGCGCTGCTCGGCCTCACCGCCGGCCAGGCCGTGATCTGGTACAACGGCCAGTTCTACGCGCTGTTCTTCCTGCAGAACGTGCTGAAGGTCGACCCGCAGTCGGTCAACATCATGATCGCGGTGGCGCTGGCGATCGGCTCGATCTTCTTCGTCGTGTTCGGCTGGCTATCCGACAAGATCGGCCGCAAGCCGATCATCATGGCCGGCCTCGCCTTGGGCATCGTCTGCACCTTCCCGCTGTTCAAGGCACTGACCTGGGCTGCCAATCCGGCGCTCGCCACCGCGCAGCAGAACACCCGTGCGACGGTGACCGCGGCGCCCGGCGACTGCAAGTTCCAGTTCAACCCGGTCGGCACGGCGAAGTTCACGACGTCCTGCGATATCGCCACCTCGTTCCTGACCAAGAACTCGGTGCCTTACGACGTGGTCACGACGGCGGCACCCGGAACGGCCGCATCGGTCAAGATCGGCAATGAGACGGTGGAGTCCTACGACGCCGTCGCCGCCGGCGATCAGGCCAAGGCCAAGGACGCTGCCTTCGTCAAGGCGGTCAACATGTCGTTGCGGGACGGCGGTTATCCGCTGAAGCGCGCGGCGGCCAAGGTGCCGGACCAGAAGCTCGACGCCTTTGTCGCGGCCAATCCCGAGCTCAAGCTCGACGCGGCGGCGATCCGCGGCGGCGAGAAGACGACGGTTGCTGTCGACCAGGCCGTCAAAGACAAGCTGCTGACCAAGGATGAGGCGGCGGGTGCGCCCGAGATCACCGTCTACAGCATTCCGGGCGGCGGCGCGTTTGCCATGTTCGCCGATCCGGCGGCGGTGAACTGGCCGATGACCATCGGCATCCTGTTCATCCTCGTGCTGTTCGTCACCATGGTCTACGGGCCGATCGCGGCGATCCTGGTCGAGATGTTCCCGACCCGCATCCGCTACACCGGCATGTCGCTGCCCTACCACATCGGCAATGGCTGGTTCGGCGGTCTCTTGCCGGCGACGGTATTCGCGCTCAGCGCCTACAAGGGCGATATCTATTACGGCCTCTGGTACCCGGTGGTGATCGCCGCCATGTCGCTGATCATCGGCATGATCTTCGTCAGGGATACGCTGGGAACCGACCTCAACACCAAGCAGTAGGCGCTGCTCAGGCGCTCAAAGCAAAAGCCCGGCGTGAGTGATCACGCCGGGCTTTTCCCATTCTGAAATCCCTGGAGGGCTCGATCAGCTCTTGCGCTGCGTGCTCTCTTCCTCAATCGCCGCCTCGTGGTACCAGCCATCAAAATCGGCATGCGTGTTGCGCAGCGAGGCAAGCTCTGCCGCGAACTTGGCCTTTGCGCCTAAATTTGAGGCAGATTTGCGCCCTGCCAGGGGGAACATCAAAATCTTTGCCGACGGACGGGACGGGGTGACTTGCATTGGCGATCTCCCTTCTTCTCCAGGAGCCTGTCGATTCATCTACTTTCCAAGATAGTGGTTGCGACTCATTTAGGCAATATGCCCACAAAAAGATCAGTATTTGCACTATTTTTGTGCAAACTATGCTTTTGATCGATCTGAACGCATCGCTGAGGCGGCTCAGCACATTCAGCGCTTTGTGACGACCATTTTGCCGCACCCTCCACTGCCGGAGTGGCACACGAATTGCTTTTTAAGACGCGGCAGGTCGGCTCGGCCCGGCCATGCGTCGTCGCCCTGCGCGGTGATCAAGCAACGAGAGGCTCTAGAATGACCAAATACAAGCTCGAGTATATCTGGCTCGACGGATACACACCGGTCCCCAATCTTCGCGGCAAGACCCAGATCAAGGAGTTTGCCGAGTTCCCGACGCTCGAGCAGCTGCCGCTGTGGGGCTTCGACGGCTCCTCGACCCAGCAGGCCGAAGGCCACAGTTCCGACTGCGTGCTGAAGCCGGTCGCCGTGTTCCCGGATCCGGCCCGCACCAACGGCGTGCTGGTGATGTGCGAAGTGATGATGCCCGATGGCGTGACGCCGCATGTCTCCAACAAGCGCGCCACCATCCTCGATGACGAGGGCGCCTGGTTCGGCTTCGAGCAGGAGTATTTCTTCTACAAGGACGGCCGTCCGCTCGGCTTCCCCGAGAGCGGCTACCCGGCGCCGCAGGGCCCGTACTATACCGGCGTCGGCTACTCGAACGTCGGCTCGGTCGCGCGCCAGATCGTCGAGGAGCATCTCGACCAGTGCCTCGCCGCCGGCATCAACCATGAAGGCATCAACGCCGAGGTGGCCAAGGGCCAGTGGGAATTCCAGATTTTCGGCAAGGGCTCCAAGAAGGCCGCCGACCAGATGTGGATGGCCCGCTACCTGCTGCAGCGCCTGACCGAGAAGTACGGCATCGACATCGAGTACCACTGCAAGCCGCTCGGCGACACCGACTGGAACGGCTCGGGCATGCACGCCAACTTCTCGACCGCCTATATGCGCGAAGTCGGCGGCAAGGCCTATTTCGAAGCGCTGATGGCCGAGTTCGACAAGAACCTGATGGATCACATCGCCGTCTACGGCCCGGATAACGACAAGCGTCTGACCGGCAAGCACGAGACCGCGCCGTGGAACAAGTTCAGCTACGGCATAGCCGACCGCGGCGCCTCGATCCGCGTGCCGCACTCGTTTGTCAAGAACGACTACAAGGGCTATCTGGAAGATCGCCGTCCGAACTCGCAGGGCGACCCCTACCAGATCGCTTCGCAGATCCTGAAGACGATCGCGTCGGTCCCGGCCAGCGGCCAGGTTTCGGCTGCCGCCTGATCCGCTCGGCGCGCGTTCGCGCCGCAACAGAATACTCTGCGACCAGAAGGCCCCGGCGGAAACGCCGGGGCTTTTTTGCATGGAGATCGCCCAAGCGGCGGCACAGAAATCGCGCACGTGGCGAAACACGCTGACGGCGAACGTGCGCGTCGCCTATTGAGCACCGGCTCGCGATAGCTCGCATAATCACCATGGACGACAATGAAAAAGCCCCCGGAGGGAGACCTCCGAGGGCTTCAAATCTCAATCCGATCAGAAGTTTAGATCGAGTAGTACATGTCGTATTCGACCGGATGCGGGGTCATCTCGAAGCGCATCACCTCGGCCATCTTCAGCTCGATGTAGCTGTCGATCTGGTCGTCGTCGAAGACGCCGCCGGCCTTGAGGAAGCCGCGGTCCTTGTCGAGGCTCTGCAGCGCTTCGCGCAGCGAGCCGCAGACGGTCGGGATCTTCTTCAGCTCCTTCGGCGGCAGGTCGTAGAGATCCTTGTCCATCGGCTGTCCCGGGTGGATCTTGTTCTTGATGCCGTCGAGGCCGGCCATCAGCATGGCGGCGAAGGCGAGGTAGGGGTTCGCGCCCGGATCGGGGAAGCGGACCTCGACGCGCTTCGACTTCGGCGACGAGCCGAACGGAATGCGGCAGGACGCCGAGCGGTTGCGCGCCGAATAGGCGAGCAGCACCGGCGCCTCGTAGCCCGGCACCAGGCGCTTGTAGGAGTTGGTCAGCGGGTTGGTGAAGGCGTTGATCGCCTTGGCGTGCTTGATGATGCCGCCGATGTAGTAGAGGCAGCTCTCCGACAGCCCGGCATATTCATTGCCGGCGAAGGTCGGCTTGCCGCCCTTCCAGATCGACTGGTGGACGTGCATGCCCGAACCGTTGTCGCCGAAGATCGGCTTCGGCATGAAGGTGGCGGTCTTGCCGTAGGCGTTGGCGACCTGGTGCACGACGTACTTGTAGATCAGCATCTTGTCGGCGTTGCGCACCAGCGTGTCGAACTTGATGCCGAGCTCGTGCTGCGCGGCGGCGACCTCATGGTGATGCTTCTCGACGCGCACGCCCATTTCGGCGAGCACGGTCAGCATTTCCGAGCGCATGTCCTGGGCGGAATCGATCGGCGGCACGGGGAAGTAGCCACCCTTGATGCGCGGGCGATGGCCGAGATTGCCGGTCTCGTAGTCGGTGTCGTCGTTGGACGGCAGTTCGGTGGAGTCCAGGCGGAAGCCGGTGTTGTAGGGATCGGCCTTGTACTTGACGTCGTCGAACACGAAGAACTCGGCTTCCGGACCGACGAAGATCTGGTCGCCGATGCCTTCCGACTTCATGTAGGCCTCGGCCTTCTTGGCGGTGCCGCGCGGGTCGCGGTTATAGGATTCGCCGGAGACCGGATCGAGGATGTCGCACAGGATGACCATGGTCGACTGGGCGAAGAACGGATCCATGTGCACCGTGTCGGGATCGGGCATGAGCACCATGTCGGACTCGTTGATCGCCTTCCAGCCCGCAATCGAGGAGCCGTCGAACATGACGCCGTCGGCGAACATGTCTTCCTCGACCTCGACGACATCCATGGTTACGTGCTGCAGCTTGCCCTTCGGATCTGTGAAGCGCAGGTCGACGAACTTTACGTCGTTGTCCTTGATCTGCTTCATGATGTCTTTGGCTGTCGTCATGTCATGTATCCCTGTGTGACGTTTTTTTGATGATGACGTTGCAGAAAGGCGTCAGACGGCGTCCATCCCGGTCTCACCGGTACGGATGCGCACGACTTCCTCGATGTTGGAGACGAAGATCTTGCCGTCGCCGATGCGGCCGGTCTGCGCCGCCTTGCGGATGGCCTCGATGGCGCCTTCGACGGCGTCGTCGCCCAGCACCACCTCGATCTTCACCTTGGGCAGGAAGTCGACGACATATTCGGCGCCGCGATAGAGTTCGGTATGGCCCTTCTGCCGGCCGAAGCCCTTGGCCTCGGTCACGGTGATGCCTTGCAGTCCGGCCTCCTGAAGCGCTTCCTTCACTTCGTCCAGCTTGAATGGCTTGATGATCGCTTCGATCTTTTTCATGTAAAACGTGGCCTCCACTGCCAAAAGACGGGTTTTGTGCCCCGCTTGCGGCTTCGATCAAGCACGAACTGTGCCAGTCCGGACGGATTCGAAGCGCCATTGGGCGATTTCACTACCATGCCGCGTCCCGATGCGCATTCGCGTCATTCGCTGCATTGGAAGCGTCATCGACGCTCGAAGCCTATACATTGCTGACCCTCCCGTCCGCACAATAATTAGGCAAATAGCGCAATCTGCAGGCAGTTTTGCCCGTTGGCGCATCGCATCGAACGATGCCTTTATAGGCAATGGCAGTGTTCGCTGTTTGCTTCAAACCGAAAACTGGACAATGCTTCACCGGAGGGCGGACGGCAATCCATGAGCAACGAACTTTTATCTCCGGTTGAAATGGCCGAGGCCGACCGGCTGGCAATCGCTGCTGGCCCGCTCGACGGCTACGGCCTGATGCGGCGGGCCGGCGCGGAGGTCGCAGCCGTTGTGCTGGCGCGTTACCCGGCCGCGACGCGCGTGCATGTGCTGTGCGGCACCGGCAACAATGGCGGCGACGGCTATGTCGTGGCGCGGTTGCTGGCCGAGGCCGGCGTCGATGTCGCGGTGTGGGTATCGGGCAAGCCGCGGGCCGGCAGCGACGCCGCGATTGCCGCGGCGGAGTGCCCGGTCGCGCCCCGACCGCTGACGACATTTGCCCCTGATTTCGGCTCAATCGTCGTCGATGCGCTCTACGGGGCAGGGCTGTCGAAGTCGCTGCCCGTCGACGCTACGAACGCCATCGATTTTGCCAAATCCCTGCTCTTGCCGGTTGTTGCGATCGATTTGCCTTCGGGAGTCTCCGGCGATACCGGTGCAGTGCTTGGGGAAGAAGCTTTTCGGGCCGACATCACCGTTACCTTCGCTCGAAAAAAGCCCGGGCATCTGCTGCTGCCAGGTCGCGAACTCTGCGGTGAGATCGTGCTTGCCGACATCGGCATCCCCGACAGTGTCGTCAACGACCTCATTCCAAGAACGTTCGAGAATAAGCCGGCTCTCTGGCTCGGGAACTTGCCGGTTCCAGCCACCGACGCGCACAAATACAAACGTGGCCATGCCGGGGTGTTTTCCGGCGGGCCGTCGACAACCGGCGCCGCGCGGTTGTCGGCGCTTGCCGCCGCGAGGGCAGGGGCAGGAGCGGTAACCGTGCTGTCGCCAGCGGACGCCATGCAGATAAATGCCGCGCACCTGACCGCGATCATGCTGCGCAGGACCGACACCGTAGCCGACCTGAACAACTTCATCGGCGAGCGCCGGCCTTCGGCCTTTGTTCTCGGACCTGGCTTCGGCGTCGGCGAGAGGACACGGGATCTTGCCTTGGCGATACTGCGAGCCGGGCGGCAAGGCGCTGCCAGCGGGATCGGCGGGCTGGTCCTCGATGCCGATGGCATCACCTCGTTTCGCGATGAGCCTGCGAGCCTCTTTGAAGCAACTCACGAGCCGCACGCTCCCGCATTGGTGATGACACCGCATGAAGGTGAATTTGCTCGCCTGTTTCCGGACATTGCCGCAGACAAAAATCTCTCCAAACTAGCCAAGGCGCGCGCAGCCGCCCAGCGAGCCAATGCGGTCGTCGTCTACAAGGGGGCCGATACGGTGATTGTGGCACCGAACGGCCTCGCGGCCATCAACGGCAACGGCGCGCCATGGCTTGCCACGGCGGGGTCGGGCGACGTGCTGGCAGGCATCATCGCGGGACTTCTGGCACAAGGCATGGCAGTGTTCGCAGCGGCGGCGGCGGCGGTCTGGATCCACGCCGAGGCCGGCAGCCGCTTCGGTCCCGGGCTGATCGCCGAGGACCTGCCGCTGGCGATGGTGCCGGTGCTGCACGAACTGGTTGAAGCACAGCAGGCGGATGCCACCTGATGAAGCGGTTCGCTCTCGTCATTGCGGCTGTCGTCGCGCTATTGGTGCCGTGCGGCGCGCGCGCTCAGCAGCCTGTGACCATCGTCGACGATCCGGCGGTCCTCGCGGCCCTCGATGCCAAGGGCTTCGGCTTCGCCGGCATTTTCGCCATGGACGGCGATGACGACCTGAAATCGCTCTATCAGGAAGCGCCCGCCTATCACGCCATCGTCGAGACGGTGGCAGCCGACGTCGCCGCGCTGAGGGCCGAGATGAAAGCCGGCGGGCGCACCCTCTACGAGGTGACCGACGGCAATGTCGGCCGCATCATGGACATGCGCTGGCTGAAGACGAACGCGGCGCGCTTCCGGCTGGTCGGTGTCGTCAACCGGCTCGACCGGCGCGACTTCGCCGCGTTGAGCGGCGACAAGAATTGCGGCGAGGTGCGCTTCATCTACCGCCTGGCCTACAGTTTCAGGAAGAACGGCAAGGTCCTGGCCTCGCGCCTGCCGTTCAATTTCAATGCCGTCTACAGCGTCGCTCCGGATGCCGACGGCGGTTGCGTCGGGGTTGCCGGGCGCTGGACGCCGCAGCTCGACGAGGCCGTCGATGCCGGCTGGCTGGCCGGCGGGCCGCTGGAGCCGGAAGAACTGACCTTCAAGCAGCTCGAACTCAACGCGCAAGTGGTGCGCTTTCCCTCCGGCCAAGAGACCGAGTTCGGCGGCCAGGCCGCCTACCTCATGCGGATTTTTGGGATCGGTGGCGCCACGGTCAGCGAAAAGCCGCTGGAGAACACGCCTGACGTCGCGCGGCTGTCGGAAGATGCCGTGCTCAAGAAAAAGCTCGCCGACTATGTCCGGGCCAATGTCGGCCCGGTCGATCTCGGCGTCTATGAGATGCCGGACGAGTTCCTGGCGAAGAAGGTCATCTCATGGTCGACCTTCGGCAGCGCCAGGCAGGCCAACCATCCGTTCACGTCGCTGTTCGAGCCTACCGATTTCGCCGGGCTCGACTATTCCGGGTTGAAGCTGGCGCGCACGCCGGAGGCGCTGGTCGAACGGCTGGACAATGGCGCCTGCCAGGGCTGCCATCAGGCAGGCTCCACCGCCGGCTTCCATTTCATCGGCCTCGACGACAAGACGACGTCGCCGCTCAACCGCATCGAGGTCGGCATCTCGCCGCATCTCCATGCCGAGATCACGCGCCGCGAGGCCTGGCTGCGCGCCGTGACCGAGGGCAAGGAGCCGAACCGTTTCCGCCCGCTCTCATTCGCACCGCCGGCCGAATGGAGGGGTGCCGGCGAAGTCGCCTACGCGCCGGCCGAGATGGCGATGCCGTGCCTGGGGCCCGAGGACGCCGCCCGCTTCGGCCAGACCTGGCAGTGCGGCGGCGGCACCATCTGCACACCGCTCGCCACGGCTTCGGGCGTGCGCACCACGCTGGCGCAATGCCTGCTGCCCAAGGACAGCAAGGCGATGTTTTCCGGCCATCCGTGCCTGGCCGGCTCGATCGCCAGCAATGAAGCGCAGCCCTTCAACGACCGCTACACAATCGCCGGGCAGTTTGCGGCGTTCGCCTCCGACATTTCACGGACCGCCTACACTTGCCGGCCGCCGAAGATCGGCGTGCCGGCAGGCATCGCCTATCGAGCTTGCGACGACAAGGACCGCAGCTTCGCCGCCTTCAAGGCCGGCAAGCCGATGCCGAACGAGATCTGCGGACTGGTCGGCGGCAAGAAGTTCGATACCTGCGTGGCGACAAACAATTTCGACCAGTGCCTCGGCGGCGCCGTCAATCGCGGCAACCGGCCGGCCTGCTCGGCGGACCATTTCTGCCGCGAGGACTATATGTGCCAGTCGCTGCCGGCGGACACGCCGGGCGCCGCCAAGGTGAAGGGCATCGGCTTCTGCTCGCCGACCTATTTCATCTTCCAGATGCGCATCGACAATCACGCCACGCCCTGGGCGAGCGCGGCACGCGCCACCATGGGTGCGGGTTTCGGAGCGGCGCAAGAGGAGTAGCTGATATCAGGCGCCTTGCTGGCGGCGCGGTTCCGCGAAGGCAGCGGCCAGCGCCTCGCGCACCCGTTCCTCGCTGACCCCCGATGTATCCTCGATCCAGCTCGGGGTCGAAATGGGCGGCTCGAGAAAGCGAACATGGTCGTTGACCGGCCCATGTATGTAGGAAAGGTTCGAGCCGAAGATCTGCACGCAGGGAACATTCAAGGCCGCGGCAGCATGAGACATGCCGCCATCGACGCCAAGGAACAGCGCCGACGCGCCAAGCTGATACATCACGTCGAGCAGCGGCGTCGTGGTGAAATCGACCGCTTGCGGCAGCTCGGCGCGAATTCGGTTCGCCGCATCGTGTTCGCGAGGACCGCCGACGATCCATACCGCCCAGCCGCGATTGGAATGGTCCTTGGCGACCGAGATAAAGCGCTCCATTGGCCACGATCGGGAGCTGGTCATGTCTCCGGTGAAGATTGCCAGTGCTGGCTTGCCGGCCTCGACCCCGGCACGGCTGCGCCATTCATCCAATTCCGCGGCCGGGATGACCAGCTGCGGCGCTGGCCAATCGACGTTGGCCGGCCTCGCGTCTAGGGTGGCGATGGAGCAAACCTCCTCATAGAGACGCGTCTTGCGCGGACCGAACGCCCACAAATGGCGCAGCCAGCCGGCTGGGAAGCGATTGACCAACCCGAACTGCAGCTCCTGCGGGTAGCCGATGCGCTCCGGTATGCCGGCCATGAACGGTATCAGGGCCGCCTTGATCGTGCTCGTCATGAGATAGGCCGAGCCATAGTTCTGCTGGCGAAGCTCGCGCACCAGGCTGCGGCGCTCCGCCAGGCCGAGCTCCATATGACGCTTCTTTAGGGGCCACGCTTTGCGGACATGCGGCATGAACCGCGCAAAAGAGACGTTGCCGGGCGAGGTCACGACGTCGATCGGGCGCTCGGGAAACCGCTCCGCGAGGATGCGGATGGCCGAATGACAGCGGACGAAATCGCCGACCGCCGGAAAGCCGACCAAGAGGATTGGATCCAAGACGCATACCTTTCAATTCATCGGCGTCGGCGCAGCCGCCGCCATCCAGGAGATTGACTTGGCTCGTTTCGGCTGCCTATTGCCGCTACTCCGTCCGGTGGGTCCATATTCCCCGCCGGCGATGTTTGACAAGGCTCATCAGAAAAGGGCAATTGCATGGTCCGCCCCATACGCGTCGAGATCGCCCCCGGCGAACTGCTGGACAAGATATCGATCCTCGAGATCAAGGCGGCAAGCATCGCCGACGCGTCCAAACTGGCCAACGTCCAGCACGAACTGGAGGAGCTATCGCGCGTTCGCGACGACCACCTCCCGGCGTCGGAGACGCTGGCCGGCCTTTACGCGGAACTGAAGGCCGTCAACCAGGCGCTCTGGGTCATCGAGGACGATATCCGCGTCGAAGAACTCAACAAGCGCTTCGGTGATCGTTTCATCGAACTCGCCCGCGGCGTCTACCGAACCAACGACCGCCGCGCCGCGCTGAAGCGCGAGATAAACGTGTTGCTCAGCTCCTCCCTAATCGAGGAAAAATCCTACGAAAACTACGAGTAGGACCGCCGCTTAGCGCTGGAGATAGTCCTCCATCCGCTCGGTCCATCTGTTGTTAAACCCGGCGATCTGTTGTTCGGCCGTCTCTGGGTTAAGCAGCGTGGAGAGTGCTGTCCGCCGTATCGGTTCGATCTCAGGCGTCTCCACGTATCCCAGCGCGGCCAGACGCTGTGCCCATGACGGGTGTGTCGACTTGCCGTCATCCGGACGTTCCCACGCCCTTTGGGCGCAACCATTCAAATACTGGCTTTGCGACAAGTCTGCGGCCATTTCCAGAAGGCGGGCAAGCGGCGGTCGAGGCGGTCGCAAGGCTCCCATGATCTCGCGCCGCAGCGGACAGCACCGCGAACCTGCCGAACCGCCGCCCAGCGCTGATGATGAAGCGCGGCATTCAGGTCACAGCGGGATGTTGTCGTGCTTCTTCCAGGGGTTCTGCATGTCCTTGTTGCGCAGCATCCTCAGCGCCCGGGCGACGCGGCGGCGGGTCGAGTGCGGCATGATCACCTCGTCGACATAACCGCGTTCGGCGGCAACGAAGGGTGACAGGAAGCGGTCCTCGTAAGCCTTTGTATGCGCTGCGATTTTTTCGGCATTGCCGATGTCTTTGCGGTAGATGATCTCGACCGCGCCCCTGGCGCCCATCACCGCGATCTGCGCCGTCGGCCAGGCGTAGTTCATGTCGCCGCGCAGATGCTTCGACGCCATGACGTCATAGGCGCCGCCATAGGCTTTGCGGGTGATGACGGTGATCTTCGGCACGGTCGCCTCGGCATAGGCGAACAGTAGCTTGGCGCCATGCTTGATCAGCCCGCCATATTCCTGCGCGGTGCCGGGCAGGAAGCCCGGGACATCGACGAAGGTGACGATCGGAATGGAAAAGCAGTCGCAGAAGCGCACGAAGCGCGCCGCCTTGCGGCTGGCGTCGGAATCGAGCACGCCGGCCAGCACCATCGGCTGGTTGGCGACGAAGCCGACCGTGCGGCCCTCGACCCGGCCGAAACCGGTGACGATGTTTTTCGCAAAGCTCTGCTGGATCTCGAAGAAGTCGCCCTCGTCGGCGACTTTAAGGATCAATTCCTTGATATCGTAGGGTTTGTTGGCGTTGTCGGGGATCAGCCGGTCGAGCGACAGGTCGTGGTCGGTGACCGACTGGTAGCACTCGATTTCCGGGATTTCCGAGGTGTTGGAGGCAGGCAAGAGATCGACCAGCCGGCGCATCTGCAACAGCGCCTCGACGTCGTTGTCGTAGGCGCCGTCGGCGATCGAGGATTTGGTGGTGTGGACCGAGGCGCCGCCGAGGCTCTCGGCGGTCACCGTCTCGTTGGTGACGGTCTTCACCACATCCGGCCCGGTGACGAACATGTAGGAAGTGTCGCGCACCATGAAGATGAAGTCGGTCATCGCCGGCGAGTAGACATCGCCGCCCGCGCAAGGGCCCATGATCAGCGAGATCTGCGGGATGACGCCGGAGGCCAGAACATTGCGCTGGAAGATTTCGGCATAGCCGCCGAGTGCCGCCACGCCTTCCTGGATGCGGGCGCCGCCGGCGTCGTAGAGGCCGATGATCGGCGCGCGGTTGCGCAGCGCCATCTCCTGCACCTTGATGACCTTCTCGGCATGCGCTTCCGACAGCGAGCCGCCGAACACGGTGAAGTCCTTGGCGAAGATGTAGATGGGCCGGCCATTGACGGTCCCCCAGCCGGTGACGACTCCGTCGCCGGCGATCTTGGTCTTCTCCATGCCGAAATCGGTCGAGCGGTGCTCGACATACATGTCGAACTCCTCGAACGAGCCCTCGTCGAGGAAGACATCGATACGCTCGCGGGCGGTGAGCTTACCCTTCTGGTGCTGGGCGTCGATGCGGGCCTTGCCGCCGCCCATGCGGGCGATCTCGCGGCGGCGCTCGAGTTCCTTCAGCACGTCCTTCATCGCCGGTCCCCCAAACGGATAGGTGCGTTTGTCGTAAATGATGCGGGCAGGGGAGTGCAAGCGCCGCTTTCGCCACCGTTTTGCTGCATTGCAGCATGCAGCCCTTGCATTCCGAGGCGAATTCGTCCATATGCGGCGGCATAGGCGCTTGGGCCGGCATTGTCCGGCCTTCTCGACGAATGAGACTGGTTGCGTCTGTTTTCCCTCTTTCCGGTATATCGGCCCCTCTTTCCGGTACATCACAAAGTGGCGAAAAAGCCCCGAGGCATGATGCTTGCGGGCACGACAGCGCAGCCGCGCGGACGTTCCGTCCGCCGCCTTGTCGTTCCATGACAATTTTTCGACGGCAGGTTGCGCCCTGCCGCCATCGATGTTGCGGCCAGAAGGCCGCGTGAAAGAAGATTATTTTGACCAACGAAAACACAGCGGAACAGAATGGTTTCGCCGCGCTCGGGATCTCCGGCGCGCTGCTCAAGGCCACTCATGCCGCGGGCTTCACGGATCCAAAGCCGATCCAGGTCCAGGCGATCCCGCCGCAGCTGGAAGGCCGCGACATTTTCGGCATCGCCCAGACCGGTTCGGGCAAGACCGCGGCCTTCGCGCTGCCGATCCTCTCGAAGATCATCGGACTCGGCACCAAGCGCCGGCCGAAGACCACACGTGCGCTGATCCTGGCGCCGACGCGCGAGCTCGCCGTGCAGATCGAGGACACGATCAAGATCCTCGCCAAGGGCGCGCATGTCTCGACCGCGCTGGTGCTCGGCGGCGTCTCGCGCTTCAGCCAGGTGAAGAAGATCGCGCCCGGCGTCGATATCCTGATCGCCACGCCCGGCCGGCTGACCGACCTGGTGCGTGAGGGCGATCTGATCCTCGCCGACACCAAATGGCTGGTGCTCGACGAAGGCGACCGCATGCTCGACATGGGTTTCATCAACGACGTCAAGCGCATCGCCAAGGCGACCGCGCCCGACCGCCAGACGGCGCTGTTCTCGGCGACCATGCCGGACGAGATCGCCGAATTGGCCAAAGGCCTGTTGAAGAACCCCGTTCGCGTCGAAGTCGCGCCGCAAAGCACGGCGGCGGCTGAGATCGTCCAGAGCGTCGTCCTTGCCCGCACCAAGCAGAAGCGCCAGGTGCTGTCGAAGATGCTCGCCGACGAAGCGATGAAGTCCGTCATCATCTTTTCGCGCACCAAGCATGGCGCCGACAGGGTGACCAAGGATCTCGATCGTGATGGCTTCAAGGCCGCCGTCATCCATGGCAACAAGTCGCAGAACGCCCGTCAGAAGGCGCTCAACGATTTCCGTGAGGGTTCGGTGCGCATCCTGGTCGCGACCGACATCGCCGCGCGCGGCATCGACGTTCCCGGCATCAGCCATGTCGTGAACTTCGACCTGCCCGACGAGGCGGAGAGCTATGTCCACCGCATCGGCCGCACCGGCCGCAACGGAAGGGACGGCATCGCCATCACGCTTTGCGATCCATCCGAGAACGCCAAGCTGCGCCAGGTGGAGCGCATCATCCGCGCCAAGCTGCCGATCGCTGCCGACCATCTCGGCAGCCCCGATCCGCAGCGCGATCCCAAGGAACGGAACGAGCGCCATTTCGAGCCGGCCAATGATCGTGCCGACCACAATGGTCGCCGCGACGGCCGGCGTCCGGGCGGCGGCAACAACGGCTCCGGCAAGAAGCGGTTCGGCGGCAAGCCGAACGGCGAGCGGCCGTTTGCGGCAAAGCCGCAAGGCGAGCGTCCGGAGGGCCGCAAGTCGTTCAAGGGCAACAACAAGCGCCGCTTCGGCGGCAAGCGGCCGGCGACGCGGGCGGCTTGAAGCCTGCGGTTCGGCAAGCCTGCCTAAGCTGACTGCCGACCAGTGAATGCGAGGGCGATCGTAGCGATGCTTCGGTCGCCCTTTTTCTTGTGACGGCTACTGCCCGGTCAGCGCCTTGACCCAGACGACGATCCGCTCCGCGAGGACGGCTGTTGTCGACGGCGACAGCGCGTCTCCGGCAATGACGTGGTTGTCGGCGTCGCCGGTGTCGTCGACCGGCACCAGCTCGTGCGGCGCGCCCCAGCGCCCGGCGATCTCGCGGGTGCGGTCTGGCCGCACCACTCTGTCCGAATCCGAAAAGATGAAGAGGGCAGGGATGGTCGCCTTTTCCACAGGCGCGGCATAGGCGAGTTCGGTCAGAGCCTGCATCGGCAGTGTCGCCGCCATCGGGTATTGGTGGGTCCAGAACTTTTCATGCAGCGCGTTGCGGGTCGGGAAGCTGCGCTCCTTGCCGCCGACGAGTTCGGCGATCTGTTTGCCCCAGGGCTTGGTGAGCAGTTCCGCCCCGGACGCCTTGACGCCGAAGTTGGGCGATATAAACGCGATCGCCGCAACCCCGTCCGAGGCGCGCGGCTCTGTCGCGGCCCATGCCGCCAGCGAGCCACCCGTCGAGGTGGCAATGACGATCACCCTGTCGCCGATCGCCCGGCCGATGGCGAGCGCCTCCTCGTAGTCGTTGATCCAGGCATTGACGCTGCCCTCGGCCATCGCGGCGCCGTCCTGGCCGTGGCCGGTGAGGCGCGTGTAGAACAGGTTGGCACCAAGCTCATCGGCGACGTCGTCGGGCAGCGGCCGGACCTCGCCCTTCGAGGCCGAGAAGCCATGGATGTAGACCATGGCCAGCGGCGTCTTGGCGTGAACCATAGGATTTGCCCAGATGATCTCCTTTTCCAGCCCGTCGCGGATGTTGGGCACGGCGGCCTCTTCGCGCGCCAGATAGGCCTGCGGATCGTCGCCAATGATGGAAGGGTCGAAACGGATCCTCGTGTCGACGGACACGCGTGGGCCGAGAACAAAGGCCATGGAGAAGATGACAGCGAGCCCCAGTACCGCAAGCACGATCCGCCGCCCCATCAGAAGCTCCAAGCAACAATTCTCAACCTATGGCCGTGCCGTGTAACAGGCAATCGCCGTTCGCCAGATCAGCTCGCCTGGTCCGACGCCTGGTCGGCCACGCCCGGCAGCTTGCGGTCGAAATTCAGCGGCCGCGCCCTCCAGCCGGTCGTGATGCCGATCACCCAGCGGCAGATTGGTCGCGGCAAGAGGCCGAGCAATTTCAGCGGCCAGCTTATGCGGTAGGGGAAGGTGACCTCGAAGCCACCCTTCTCGATGCCGCGCACCATGCGGCGGGATGCGCGGTGGACAGGCATCAGCCCCGGCATCGGCATCGTGTTCTTTTCCGTCAGCGGGGTGTCGACGAAGCCCGGGTTCATCACCTGAACCCTGATGTTCATCTTGTCGAAGTCGTATTTCAGCGATTCCGCCAGGATGTTGATCGCCGCCTTGGTGCCGCCATAGGCGGCGGTGGTCGGCCAGCCGGAATAGGCGGTGACCGAACCGACGAGAACGACATGGCCGCGCCCGCGCACGCGCATATGCTCGACGACAGGCACCAGGCCGTTGACGATGCCGAAATAGTTGACGTCGAAGGAGCGGCGGAAATCGCGCACCACGAGATGCTCGCCCGGCGTGGCGATGTAGTTGCCGGCGTTGAAGACCGCGAGCACGATCGGCCCCATGTCCTTCTCGATCGCGGCGGCCGTCCTTGCCATCCCCGTCTCGTCGGTGACGTCGCAAGGAAACGACTTCACATGCCCGGGCATCTGCGCCGTCTCGACGATCAGCGTGTCGATCGGATCGTCCGCGAGCGCGCTCACCGCCACGGCGTAGCCCTTCGAGGCGAGATCCTTGGCCAGTGCGCGGCCGATGCCGCTGCTGCCGCCCGTGATCCAGGCGACGCCATGCTTCGGGTTGGCCCGATAGAGTGTCATGCTAAGTCCTGCCAGTGTGTCGGTAGTGCTCTAGCGGCGAAGGAATCGAATGAAAAGAGCGCTTTTCGGCGCAAGGTTGAAATGCGTGCCGGAACACGGCATCTGAATTCAGGAGATTGCAATGCCCGAAATGCGACTGGTCCAGGCGAATTCTTGCCTTGAAACCGGGCCTTTGGGTTTCTAGGGTCTCGCCTCGCTCATACAAGGAATCCTTGATGCCCCGTTCTGTGATCGACGCGATCGGCAACACGCCCCTGATCCGCCTCAACAAGGCCTCGGAAGCAACCGGCTGCGAGATCCTGGGCAAGGCCGAGTTCATGAACCCGGGACAGTCGGTCAAGGACCGCGCCGGCCTGTTCATCATCCGCGATGCCGAGCAGCGCGGATTGCTGAGGCCGGGCGGCGTCATCGTCGAGGGCACGGCCGGCAACACCGGCATCGGCCTGACGCTGGTCGCCAAGGCGCTCGGCTATCGCACGGTGATCGTCATTCCGGACACGCAGAGCCAGGAGAAGAAGGACACGATCAAATTGCTCGGCGCCGAGCTGATCGAGGTGCCGGCGGTGCCCTACAAGAACCCCAACAACTATGTGAAGCTGTCGGGGCGCCTGGCCGAGCAATTGGCGCGCACCGAGCCGAATGGCGCGATCTGGGCCAACCAGTTCGACAACGTCGCCAACCGCGACGGCCATATCAGGACGACGGCTGAGGAGATCTGGACCCAGACCGGCGGCAAGGTCGATGGGTTCGTCTCGGCGGTCGGCTCCGGCGGGACGCTGGCCGGCGTCGGGCTCGGGCTGAAGGCCAAGAGCGGCCAAGTCAAGATCGGGCTCGCCGATCCGCTGGGCGCCGCGCTCTACAGTTTCTACACCAGCGGCGAATTGAAGGCCGAGGGCAGCTCGATCACCGAAGGCATCGGCCAGGGGCGCATCACCGCCAACCTCGAAGGCTTCAAGCCGGACTTCTCCTTCCAGATCCCGGACGAGGAGGCGCTGCCGATCGTCTTCGACCTGATCCAGGAGGAGGGGTTGTGCGTCGGCGGCTCGACCGGCATCAACATCGCCGGCGCCATCCGGCTGGCACGCGAGCTGGGACCGGGCCACACCATCGTGACGATCCTTGCCGACTACGGCACGCGCTACCAGTCGAAACTGTTCAATCCCGAATTCCTGCGCGAGAAGAACCTGCCGGTGCCGGGCTGGATGGAAGAGAAGGCCGACATTTCGGTGCCCTTCGAAAAGGTCGCGTGATGGCGCACCGGACGGAAGCTCTGTTTCGTGACGACGCCTACCTGAAGGCGAGCGAGGCGGCGGTTGTCGCGATCAACGAGCGCGGGGGCATAATCCTCGACCGGACAATCTTCTACGCAACCTCGGGCGGCCAGCCCGGCGACACCGGCAGGCTTGAGCGTGCCGACGGCAGCCCGGTCGCGATCGCCGCCACCATCACCGGCGAGACCAAGGACGAGATCATCCATGTGCCGGCGCCCGGACAAGCGGCACCCACGATCGGCGAGCGGCTCAAGCTCGCCATCGACTGGGAGCGACGGCATCTTCTGATGCGCATGCACGCGGCCTGCCACCTGCTCACCGTCGTGTGTCCGTTCCCGATCACCGGCGCTGCCGTTTCCGAGGACGACAGCCGCGTCGACTTCGACATTCCCGATGCCAATTTCACCAAGGAAGATGTGACGGCGAGGCTGATGGAACTGGTGCGTGCCGACCATCCGATCTTCACCCGGCTGATCAACGACGCGGAACTGGCGGCCAATCCCGGTCTTGTTAAGTCAAAGAATGTGCGCCCGCCTGTCGGTACCGGCAGGATCCGCCTCGTTTGCATCGGCGAAAATGCCTCGATCGACAGCCAGCCCTGCGGCGGCACCCATGTGAAGAGCACCGGCGAGGTCGGCGAGATCCATATCGGCAAGATCGAGAAGAAGGGCCGCGAGAACCGGCGTTTCCGCATCCGCTTCGGACCGATGCCGGCGATCTGATCGACGACACTGTTGCGAGATGGGAGGAGAAAGAATGGCCGAAGATAGTCCTTTCATCGTCGACGCGGATTGGCTGCAGCAGCGCCTTGGCGAGCCCGGCCTGACGATCATCGACGCTTCCTGGTACCTGCCGGCGCAAAAGCGCGATGCACGCGCCGAATATGAGGCGGCGCATATTCCCGGCGCCCGCTTCCTAGATCAGGACGCCATTTCGGACCCCGATACCGGGCTTCCGCATACGCTGCCGTCGCCGCAAAATTTCGCGCAGTATGTCGGCGCCATGGGCGTTTCGGCCGACGACACGATCGTGATCTATGACGGCCCGGGCTATTTCTCGGCGCCGCGCGGCTGGTGGATGTTTCGGGTCATGGGCGTCTTCCAGGTCTACATACTGAGCGGCGGCTTCGATCGCTGGAAGGCGCAGGGCCGCCCGGTGACGGCGGAGCCGACGAAGATCGCGCCCTGCATCTTCCACGCCGACTTCGATGCCGCGCGCGTCGTCGGCCTCGCCGAAATGCGCCGCATCGTCGACGGCCGGGAAAGCCAGATCGCCGATGCACGATCCGCCGGCCGTTTTGCCGGAACCGATCCGGAGCCCCGCGCCGGCATCCGCTCCGGCCATATGCCGGGCGCGCGCAGCGTGCCGGTCACGGCATTGGCCGAGAACGGCGAGCTTCTGCCCAGGGATCGTTTGCGCAAGGTGATCGAGGATGCCGGCATAGATCTGTCGAAGCCGGTCGTCACGTCATGCGGCTCGGGCATAACGGCGGCGGCGATCACGCTGGCGCTGGAGACGCTTGGCCACACCGACAACAGGCTTTACGACGGCTCATGGACCGAATGGGGCGGGCTTGCCGATACGCCCGTGGTGACGGGCAAGGAATGACCGTGATGGAAAACGGAGCGCTGCAGGACATCGACGTCACGGTAACGTTTCTCGAAATGCATGCGCCGCCGGCCGCGTCGCCGCCTGTCCCGTACAACCGGCAGATCGCGCTCCTGAAGACCAAGGATATTCCGCTGCATTTCTACCGCTACCTGATGGATCGGGTGGGGCGCAAATGGCATTGGGTGAACGTGCTGAGGCTGAGCGACGAGGAGCTTTCGGCCGGCCTCCACCGCGAGGATCGCGACATCAGGGTGCTCTATCTCGACGGTGCGCCGGCCGGCTTCTTCGATCTCAAGCCGCATCTGCCGGAAGAGGTGGAACTCGCCTATTTCGGCATGATGGAGCATGCGCAAGGGCAAGGCATCGGCCGCTGGTTCCTGGGCGCTGCGATATCGGCTGCCTGGTCGCATGGCCCGAAGCGGGTGACTGTGCAGACCTGCACGCTCGACCACCCGGCGGCGCTGCCGCTCTACCAGAAGCTCGGCTTCACGCCGGTGGCGCAGAAGAAGGAGATCGTGCACCCGCTTTCCTTCGCCGAGCGTTCGGCGAGCGTCATGCGGCCGTAGTGTCGATGCCGCCTAGGCCACCGGCGGCGGCTGGCCCTCGAAGGTCGGAAGCGAAGTGTCGATGCAGGCCCAGGCCGGCGCCTTGGCCGTCCATATCGTCGCCGCGGGCCTGATCATATTCGGATCGTCGAGCGTGCCGGCGCGCACGAAAATCAGATGCGGGCGCGACTCCGCCTCGCTGAAGAGATGCACGCCGCAGGCCGGGCAAAAGCGCCGGTGCATCCTGTTGCCGCTATCGGCCACGCTCTCATAGTCGCGCGTCTCGCCGGCGATCTTGATCCGCGCCGTCAGGAAGCAGACGCTCACCGCCGCGTTGCCGGCCGCGACATACTGGCAGAAGCGGCACCAGCAAAGGCGCGTGGTGATCGGCTCCGCGCTGCTTTCGTAGCGGACTGCGCCGCACAGGCATCCTCCGGTGATCATGCTCGGATCCTCGCCAGGCCCCTCAACCGCGCCGCGTTCGTCCGGGAGCATCATGGCGCGGAGCGACATGTCTGGCCAGTCGGAAAACTTGGCATCTGTTCGTTCATCCTCGCTTCAGGCTGACTTTGCCAAGGTGTCGGCAAGATCAACGCGCCCGTCAGAAGGACGGGCCGAAGGAGAAAGACATGCTGACCCGACGTACATTTGCCGTTGCCATGATTGCGGCACTTGCCATGCCGAGCCTTGCATTTGCACAGGCCACCACGCCTTCCGCCGCGACGATCGAGCGCCAGCTCGAGGCCGCGCCCCGGGTGAAGCTGCGCCCCAATCAGCGCGTCACCATCCGCGAATTCAAGCGCCGGCCGGATCTCAGGCGCATGGCGCGCTCGATCGACATCCAGTCGATCAACTTCGCCTTCGGCTCGGCTGCGATCTCGGAGTCGCAATACGGCAAGATCGACAACATCGCCGATGCGCTGCACCGCATCCTGCGGCGCGATCGCGGCGCCCGCATCCTGATCGAGGGCCATACCGATGCGGTCGGCTCCTTCCAGTCGAACCAGATCCTCTCGGAGCAGCGCGCCGCCTCGCTGAAGCGGACGCTGGTGCGCGAGTTCGGCGTGCCCGGCCATGCGCTCGAAACCGTCGGCTATGGCGAGGAGTTCCTGCTGGTGCCGACACAGCAGGAGAACTGGCGCAACCGCAGGGTGACCTTGCGCCGCTTCGACGACTTCATCCGATAGCGCCCGCGTCAGGCCTTCGCCTGGAAGAGCCCGGCTTGAATGAGCCGGCTCTTTCCATATCGCTTGATGTCCAGGGCCAACGAAGATCGCGCAAGAGGATCCGACGATGGCGATACGTGTGATAATGGCCGGCGCGACCGGCTGGGCCGGCAAGGCGCTGGTGCGCGGGCTCGACGCGCTCATCGACTGACGCTGCTTGGCAGGAATCGGGTGGGAAGCGTGCCGGGGACCGCGTAATTTCCGGTCAGCGATAGCGGAGACATGCCATGACCATCCAGTTCAAAGCGCTGCCGACCGACAATGTGAGAGCCCTGCAGCGCGGCGGGGCGGACGCGTACGGCCATACGCCGGAGCGCCAGGTTTCCGACGGCGACGGCGTGCCCTGCCGCCACTGCCTGAAGAACGTCGCCGCGGGCGATGCCTATCTCGTTTTGGCCTACCGGCCGTTTCCCGAGCTGCAGCCCTATGCCGAGACCGGGCCGATCTTCCTGCATGCGCAGGAATGCGCACGCGCGCCGGAGGACGCGGCGCTTCCCGAAATGCTCGAGAGCAGCGACTACATCGTGCGTGGCTATGGCCGCAACGACCGCATCGTCTATGGCAGCGGCGGGGTCATAGCGACGCCGGACATCGCAGCTCGCGCCGAAACGCTGCTCGAGCGCGACGACATCGCCTACATCCATGTCCGCTCGGCGCGCAACAATTGCTACCAGTGCCGCATCGAACGCGCCTGACGCGTTCCAAAAAATATGCCCGCCGATAGGCTGGCGGGCAGTTGGGGAAAAAGCCTGCGACAGAAGAGAAAGCCGCCTACAGGCCGATGCGACTAGGCATGGTTTTCGAATGCCGAATGTGAAGTGCTTCACAAAGGCACCACGGATCTGCGTGAATGTCGGGCGAGACTGTCGTATAGCCGTCGCAATTACTTGCTAAAAGGCAAGTGTTGATCGATTGCCGACCGCGGATGGACCGGCGGCACGTCTCAACGTCGAGGAAGCGGGGCTTTGGCTCCGCTTTTTTGTTGGCTAAATTGTTCCGCGCAAAGAAAAACCCGCCGGACGGAGCCGGCGGGCGACAGGAGGAACTCTCTTCGCGTGCCTGTCAGGCGGCGAGGACCGCCTTCGGCTCGACGAGCTCGTAGCCGAGCGCTTCGGCGACCGCGCGGTTGGTGATCTTGCCCTTGTGGACGTTGAGGCCGTTGCGCAGATGGTGGTCGTCGACAAGCGCCTTGAGGCCCTTGTCGGCAAGCTGCAGGCCGTAATGCAGCGTCGCATTGTTGAGGGCATGCGCCGAGGTGACCGGCACCGCGCCCGGCATGTTGGCGACGCAATAGTGGATGACGCCGTCGACCTCGTAGGTCGGCTCGGCATGGGTGGTGGCGTGCGAGGTCTCGAAGCAGCCGCCCTGGTCGATGGCGACGTCGACGAGCACGGAACCCTTCTTCATGCCGGACAGCATTTCGCGCGTCACCAGCTTCGGCGCCGCGGCGCCCGGGATCAGCACGGCGCCGACGACGATGTCGGCGGAGAAGCACTCTTCCTCCAGCGCCTCGACGGTCGAGTAGCGGGTGTGGACGCGGCCGCCGAAAATGTCGTCGAGCTGGCGCAGCCGCGGGATCGAGCGGTCGATGATGGTGACATCGGCGCCGAGGCCGGCCGCCATCTTGGCCGCATGCAGGCCGACGACGCCGCCACCGAGCACGGTGACCTTGCCGGGCAGCACGCCGGGTACGCCGCCGAGCAGCACGCCGCGGCCGCCATTGGCCTTCTGCAGCGCGGTCGCGCCGGCCTGGATCGACAGGCGGCCGGCAACTTCCGACATCGGCGCAAGCAGCGGCAGGCCGCCGCGGTCGTCGGTGACGGTTTCATAGGCGATCGCCGTGACGCCCGAAGCGAGCAGCCCCTTGGTCTGGTCCGGATCCGGAGCGAGATGGAGATAGGTGTAGAGGATCTGGCCGTCGCGCAGCTGGACCCATTCGTTGGGCTGCGGTTCCTTGACCTTGACGATCATGTCGGACTTGGCGAACACGTCGGCGGCCGTCTTGGCGATGGTCGCGCCGGCGGCGCGGTAGGCGTTGTCGTCGGCGCCGATGCCGGCGCCGGCGCCGGTCTCGACCAGCACTTCATGGCCATGCGCGACATATTCGCGGACGGAGCCAGGCGTCAGGCCGACGCGATATTCGTGGTTCTTGATTTCCTTGGGGCAACCGACGCGCATTTTCTGTCTCCTGATCCGGCCCTTTGCGGGCGCGTTCCCTGTATTGGCGGAGTGAACCATGAATCGGCCCGCAAGTGTTTGCGAATGCGCTTGCGAGAACGGGCGCACTTCGATAATCGTTGCGCGAAATCTCACTATTTTCGCAGGAAACACGAAGAATGCCGCTCGACAGGATTGATATCGCCATTCTGGAGGCTTTGCAGAAAGACGGGCGGATACCCAACGCCGCGCTTGCCGAGAAGGTCGGCCTGTCGCAATCGGCCTGCTCGCGGCGGCTCGACAATCTGGAGAAGTCGGGCACTATCCGCGGTTATCACGCGCGGCTGTCCAACGCCGCGCTCGGCCACCAGATGACGGCAATCGTGCATATATCGCTGTCGGGCCAGTTCGAGAAGACGCTGTCGGATTTCGAGGCGGCGATCAAGCGCTGCCCGAACGTGCTGTCCTGCCACCTGATGTCGGGTGAATACGACTACATCCTGCGCATCGCCGCGAAGGATCTGGTCGACTATGAGCGCATCCACAAGGAATGGCTGTCGGCGATGCCGCATGTGACGAAGATCAATTCGTCCTTCGCGCTGCGCGAGATCGTCGACCGGACAGCGGTCGGCTTGCGGCCGGAGATGGCCTAGGCGCCGCTAAGCGCCTGTGGCCTCCGTCACCACCTCGCTCATCGGGATGTCGTGCGGTTGCGGGTAGATCGTCGGGATGCGCTGCAGTTCGTAGCCGACGCCGATCACCAGCGGCCTGAACGGCATCGCCGCCAGCGTGCGGTCGAAGAAGCCGCCGCCGTAACCCAGACGATATTTGCCGGGGTCGATGCCGACGATCGGCGAAATGACGATGTCTGGCAGCACCGGATCGCCTTCCGCCGGGATCGGGATGTTCCAGACGCCCTTCTCCAACCGGTCGCCCGGTCTGTAGGCGCGGAACACCAGTGGCTGCCCTTTCTCGATGACGACCGGCAGTGCGGTCCGCCCGCCACGTTCGTTGATCGACGCCATCCAGGACCGCAGATCCGGCTCGCCGCGGAAGGGCCAGTAGAGGCTGACCATGCGGCCGCCAATGTCGCCAATCAAAGCGTCGAGGCCCTCGGCGATGCGCGTCGACATTGCCGCGCGGGCATCGGCGGTGATTGCTAGCCGCGCTGAGATCAACCGTTCGCGCTCGGCCTTGCGCCAGCGTCTGACATCGGTCCAGTCGGTCAGCGGCGCCAAGAACTGCGGATCGAGTTCATGCATGAAACAGGGCGGGGAGGCGTATTGGGCCGGGCCCTGCTCGTCACGATCATCAGCCATGCTTCACTCCTGTATTCCGGCAGTGACGCTATACCTCGTGCAAACCGGTCGACATGTGCATTCACGACATCCGGCGGCGAGTCCCGGGCAATTGGACGGTCTTCCCGCTATTGCTGCAATGCACAATAATACCTAGATTGGGTCCGGTGGATTTGCTTGGCGAGGTAAGTGAATGAACGAAGCCAGCCATCATGTCGTGGTCGTCGGCGCCGGGTTCGGCGGCCTCGAACTGACCCATGCGCTCGCCGGCGCGCCGGTGCGCATCACCATGATCGACAAGCGCAACCATCACCTGTTCCAGCCGCTGCTCTACCAGGTGGCGACGACATCGCTGGCGACTTCGGAAGTGGCCTGGCCGATCCGCCATCTGCTGCGCAAGCGCAAGAATGTGACGACGCTTTTGGGCAACGTCACTGGCGTCGACCGCGCCGGCAAACGCGTGCTGCTCGAGGATGGCAGCGCCGTTGGCTTCGACACGCTGGTGCTTGCCACCGGGGCGCGCCACGCCTATTTCGGCCATGACGAATGGGAGCCGTTCGCTCCCGGGCTGAAGACGCTGGAGGATGCCACCACGATTCGGCGCCGCATCCTGCTCGCCTTCGAGCAGGCCGAGCGCGAAACCGATGCGGCGAGGCGCCAGGCGCTGCTGACGCTGGTCATCGTCGGCGGCGGACCGACCGGCGTCGAACTTGCCGGCACCATCGCGGAACTGGCGCATGACACGCTGCGCGACGAGTTCCGCAACATCGACACCAGGCAGACGCGCGTGGTGCTGATCGAGGCCGGCGATCGCCTCCTCGCCAACTTCGCGCCGCAGCTCTCCGCCTATGCCCAGAAGGCGCTGGAGCGGCTCGGCGTCACGGTCGAGCTCGGCCAGGCGGTCACAGAACTGGATGCGGATGGCGTTGTCTTTGGCGACAAGCGCCTGCCGGCAAAGACAATTCTGTGGGCCGCGGGCGTTGCCGCTTCGCCGGCGGCGGAATGGCTGGGAACGACCGCCGACCGGGCGGGCAGGGTGCTGGTCGAGCCCGATCTCACCGTTCCGGGCAGCCCGGAAATCTTCGTCATCGGCGACACCGCGCATGTGTTGCGCCCGGATGGAAAACCGGTGCCTGGCGTGGCGCCTTCCGCCAAGCAGGAGGGGCGCCACGTCGCGGCGACGATCAAGGCGCGGCTCGCCGGCGATACGACTTCGCGTCCTTTCCGCTATCAACACGCCGGCGACCTGGCGACGATCGGCAAGCGCGCGGCGGCGATCGACTTCGGCTGGATCAAACTCACCGGCTGGCTTGCCTGGTGGCTGTGGGGCGTTGCCCACATCTATTTCCTGATCGGTTTCCGCAACCGGCTCGCGGTCTCGCTTAGCTGGCTATGGATCTACTTCACTGGCCAGCGCAGCGCGCGGCTGATCACCCAGGGCGACGACGACAAGGGCTGACATCGCGCGCCTCGTCTCGCTTCATCGACACGTCACCTTGTCGTGATCGACAGGCATTTCGCCGGACATGGACTCATGCGTCTTTCACCGGCAAGCTCCGCGCTCGCTGGCAGGGGTGTCGCGTTGTCGAAGAGGAGAAAACAATGTCACGACTGCCCGTCTCCCGTCGCGAATTCCTGGCCGGTGCCGCCGCCACCGGGGCGCTGATCATGCTGCATCCTTTCTCCGCTCGAGCCGAGGCCAACCAGGCACATCTCAGGATCATGGAGACGACCGATATCCATGTGAACGTGCTGCCCTATGACTACTACGCCGACAAGGCGAACGACACGATGGGCCTGTCCCGCACCGCCTCGCTGATCGACGCGGTGCGCAAGGAGGCAACCAATGCGATGCTGATCGACAATGGCGACCTTTTGCAGGGCAACCCGATGGGCGACTACATCGCCTACGAGAAGGGCCTGAAGGACGGCGACCTGCATCCGATCATGAAGGGCATGAACCTGCTCGGCTACGAGTGCTCGACGCTCGGCAACCACGAGTTCAATTACGGCCTGTCGTTCCTCGACAAGGTGCTGGCCGGCGCCAATTTCCCCTTCGTCTGCGCGAATCTCATCCGCGGCACCGCGCTTGCCGCCAACCCGCGCGACGACAAGCTCTACCTCAAGCCCTATGTCATCCTCGACAGGAAGATCAAGGACGGGTCGGGCGCCGAGCAGCCGATCAGGATCGGCATCATCGGTTTCGTGCCGCCGCAGATCATGGTCTGGGACCTGAAGAACCTCGAAGGCAACGTGAAGACGCGCGACATCGTCGAGGCGGCGAAGGCGTGGGTGCCTGAGATCAGGGAGGCGGGCGCCGACATCGTCATCGCGCTCTCGCATTCCGGCATCGACATCAAGCAGGGCGACATGATGGAGAACGCCTCCTTCTTCGTCGCCGGCGTCGAGGGCATCGATGCCGTCTTCACCGGTCATCAGCATCTCGTCTTCCCCGGCAAGAAGGATTTCCAGGCGCTCGATGGCGTAGACACCGGCAAGGGCACGCTGCGAGGCAAGCCGGCGGTGATGGGCGGCTTCTGGGGCTCGCATATGGGCCTAATCGATCTGCTTCTGGAGCGCGACGGCTCGAAGTGGCGGGTGGTTTCCGCGACGTCCGAGGCGCGGCCGATCTACGAGCGGGTCGACAACAAGAACAAGGCGACCGTCGGCGACGACAGGCGCATCATCGCCGCGCTCGAGCAGGACCATGAGGCGACGCTCGCCTATGTGCGCCGTCCCGTCGGCAAGACCTCGGCGCCGCTCTATTCCTATTTCGCGCTGGTGGCCGATGATCCGTCGGTGCAGATCGTCAACCAGGCGCAGAGCTGGTACCTGAAGGACATACTGAAGAGCACGCAGTGGAAGGACGTGCCGCTTTTGTCGGCGGCCGCACCCTTCAAGGCGGGCGGGCGCAGCGGCGCCGACTACTACACCGACGTCCCGGTGGGCGACATCGCCATCAAAAACGTCGCCGACCTCTATCTCTATCCCAACACTGTGCGAGCCGTCGAAATCACCGGCGCGCAGGTCAAGGAATGGCTGGAGATGTCGGCCGGCATCTTCAACCGGATCGAGCCCGGCAAGGCCGACCAGCCGCTCATCAACACCGACTTCCCGTCCTACAATTTCGACGTGATCGACGGCGTCACCTACAAGATCGACCTTTCGCAACCGCCGAAATACGATGCCAAGGGCGGGCCGGCGAATGCCTCCAGCCGCATCGTCGATCTGATGTTCGACGGCAAACCAATTGATCCCGCGCAGAAATTCGTCGTCGCGACCAACAACTACCGCGCCGGCGGCGGCGGCAATTTCCCGGACATAAACGCTTCCAAGATCATCTACGAGGCACCGGACACCAACCGCGACGTGATCGTGCGCTACGTCATCAGCGAGGGCACGATCAACCCGTCGGCGGACGACAACTGGTCGTTCGCGCCGCTGCCCGGAACCAGCGTGGTGTTCGACACCGGCCCGAGGGCAAAGGATTTCATCGCGGACGTGAGGTCGCTGAAGATCGAGCCGGCGGGTGAGGGCGATGCGGGCTTCGCCAGATACCGCATCCTCCTCTGACGCGGGTCGGGCCGGCTCTGCCGGCCAGACACTCAGGCCTTGTAGACCACCTGGCGGACATCAATGTAGCTGGCGCGGAAGCCGGCTTCGCAATAGTGCAGATAGAACTCCCAGAGCTTCTTGAAGCGATCGTCGAAGCCGAGCGGGACGATCTTTTCCCACGAGCCCCAGAAACGCTGGCGCCACTCGGCGAGGGTGCGGGCATAGTCCTGCGGGAAGACGCGCTCGCGCAGATGCGCGAGGCCGTGATCCTTGCCGAGAGCCTTGAGGATCGAGGGTGTCGGCAGCATGCCGCCAGGGAAGACATAGCGCTGGATGAAATCGGGGCGCGCGCGATACGCCTCGTAGGCGGCCTCGTTGATGGTGATGATCTGCAGGCCGGCCGTGCCGCCGGGCTTCAGGCAGGTCTTCATCTTGCCGAAGAACACCGGCCAGTATTTCTCTCCGACCGCCTCGAACATCTCGATCGATGCGATCCGGTCGTAAGTGCCTGTCTCGTCTCGATAATCCTGCAGCTTGATGTCGACCTTTTCGGCAAGCCCGGCTTTCTGGATACGCGCTTTCGCGAAATCATGCTGCTCGCGGCTGATGGTCAATCCGGTGACGCGGCAACCGATCTCGCGCGCGGCGAATTCGGCAAAGCCGCCCCAGCCGCAGCCGATCTCCAGCACATGGTCCTTCCTGCCGATGCCGGTATCTTTTGCCAGTGCACGATATTTGGCGGCCTGCGCGCTTTCGAGATCGTTGGCGCCCGTCGCATACAGCGCCGACGAATAGGTCATGCTCGGATCCAGCCATTTCTCATAGAAGGCGTTGCCGAGATCGTAATGCGCCGAGATGTTGCGTCGCGATCCGGTATGCGTGTTTTCGTTGAACCAATGGCGGATGCGCTGGACGGTGTTGATGAGCCAGTTGGCGCCGCCGGCGACCTTCTCGCCGAGGGCTGAATTGACCACGAACAGTTCGAGGAAGCTGGTGACGTCCGGGCTGTCCCAATCGCCGTCCATGTAGGATTCCGCGAGGCCGATGGTGCCGCCGGAAAAGGCGCGCCCCGGCAGGCGCCAATTCTTCAGCACCAGTTCGGCGTCGGGGCCGGGTGCCTTGCCGCCGACGAGGACGGCGCGGCCGTCGGGCATCCGGACCTTGAGCGAGCCGCGCGGCAGGCCCATGGCGGCCGAAAGCACCAGGCGCGCCTTTGCCGGCAAGCCCTTGACGATCTCGGCGAAGTTCAATTCGTCAAGCAGCACCGCGTCGCCGGGCGCAACACCCAAGTCTTGCTTGAAAGCCATTTCCTGCCCCCGACTTTCAGGAGGCCAGCACACATGGCCGACCCCGCACCCCTCTTGAGGTTCATTCATCCGGCACAAATGCAGCCGCGGCTACATTTTCCGTTGAGTTCCCGACACAATCTTCCACGGCATCAGGGTCAACTTCAAGAGGCAGGCGAAGTCGGTTCTGGAGCCAACAAATCCAGAGGAGAATGTCCTCGGCCCTTGGAATCTCTATGGTTGCCGCCACCCGCATGCGATAACTTTAGTCATGCGTTATGTCATCGTCATCATCACCATCACCTTCGCCCTGATCTGGGACGGTCTCTACAACCAGGGCCGCTACCTCGACACGACGGTCAGGGAGGTATCGCGTATCGTGCGCTACGTCACCGGCGCGGTCTGACGCCGCGCATGGCGGGCGCGACATCGTTGCCGGTTGACGCTGCGCCCTTGCTCCCACAAAACACGCCTGAATTGACGATCAGGGAGGCTGGATTGATCCGGCACATCGTTTTCTTCAGCGTGCGACGCAAGGAGGATGTGGAGGCCGTTCGATCGGGCCTGCTGGAATTGGGCAGGATCCCGTATTCGACGCATTTCGAAGTTACTCTCAACACCAAGGTCGATCTGTTCTCCAACGCGATCGACGTCGTCGTCTACGCCGAATTCGAGGATGACGCCGCGCTCGCCGCCTACAAGGCGCATCCGCTCTATGCCGAGACGACCAGCCGGGTCAAACCGTTGCGTGAACTGCGTTATTCGGCCGACGTCGTGGCCGCCTGAGCGAGCGACTGTTCGAGCTGGCGCCTTTGCCGCCGCCCGGCGAAATAGCCAGTCACCACGCGAAAGCCGCCGGGCAGGTTGCTCGCCCCGCGCCACGCCATGATTTCCGCCAGCGCCACGCCGAAGCTGCCTTGCGCCAGAGCCTTCAGGACGCCGCGCAGCGTCAGGTAGCTGAGGATCGTGGCGTAATCCGGCGTCTGATAGTCCTCGCAGCGGGCGACGAAATCGCTCAGCCCGGCGATGTAGCCGGCATGGCTGCGCGACATCGAATTGGCTTCGCGGTATTTGAGGACGTCGACGGCCTTGCCGAAGGCGATGCGGTGCTGCCGTCCCAGCCTGACCAGGAACTCACGGTCCTGATGGCGGTACAAACCGTCATCGTAGCCGCCGATCGACGCGAAGGCGGAACGGCGCACTGTTACGGTCGAATTGGTCAGCGGCACGCAGTGGCAAAGCAGGAGCCGACGCAGTCGCTCCGCGTCAGGCGTCGGGTCGGGCAATCGATGCAGGCGCTGGCGCCTGTCGGCAACGTCCTTGAAACCGTCGATCGTGCAGGCGACATCCGGATTGGCATCGAAGAAGGCGATCAGCCGTTCGATGCGCCCGGGACAGAAGGCATCGTCGGAATCGAGAAACGCAATAAGCGGCGCGCTGGTCAGCGCCGCGCCTTCGTTGCGCGCCCGGTTGGCGCCGGAGGGCACCGGCAAACGGCGCCAGGCCAGGCGCGGATCGGCGAGCGAAGCAAGATAGGCTTCGGTATCGTCCTCGGAGCCGTCGTCGACGACCACCAGTTCGATATCGGGCCGCGGATCGGACAGGACCGATGCCAGCGTGCGGGGCAGGCTGCCGCGGCGGTTCCTGGCCGGGATAACGACGGCGAGCCGGGGGGTGACGCCTGCTCCCTGCGCGACTGGAAAGGTATTCGGCGAGACTGTCACCGGCGGAACTCGTGCGTAAGGGGTCGAGTGCGGCAGAAGCCGGCCTTTGCCGCCCAGCGAAAGTCGACCATGTTGCGATGCGCGATCAGCCGTTAGCCCATACGGTCGGTGACGAAACGTTGCCAGACATCAAACTGAAGCGAAATTCGTATATCAGCAATACCGCTGTATTCGCAAGAAACGCAGGCGCGCCAGGCGGCCTTACTCTGTTTGAACGGCCGAAGTCTCGGCCGGGTCGACGCCGCCTCGCTTGGGCGCGACCAGCACCAGCGCGGCGACAATTGCAATCGCCGCAATCGTCATTGCGATGAACACAGTTCTTCCCATGGTTGTAAGTTAGGGTGGCTTCGTTCGACGACAAGGACACGCCGCCGAGATCGAGACCGCCAAAGCCCGCCGGGCGGTTGGCCGAGCCCCCTTGAACCGACTTCCGGAATGATGCACACCGCGCCGGCATGACCAAAGCGACGCAGGCTCATCCGCTCGACCATCTGGTGCTGCCGACAGCGCGCCTCGATGCCGCGCGGGCGCGGCTGGTTTCACTCGGCTTCGTCGTCGCGCCGACCGGCATCCACCCGTTCGGCACCGAAAACTGCTGTGTCTTTTTCGCCGATGGCACCTATCTGGAGCCGCTGGCGGTTGGCAACGACCAGGACGCGGACCTGGCGATAGGCGAAGGCAACGTGTTCGTCGCGCGCGATCGTCTCTACCGGCAGAACCTCGGCGACGAGGGCTTTTCCGCTGTCGTGCTCGGAACCGGCGATGCCGATGCCGACCACGTTCGTTACGTCGGGGCCGGGATGTCGGCGGGGGAGATGCTGAGTTTTTCGCGCACTTTCACCGATACGAGCGGCAAGAGCGACCTGGCGTCCTTCAAGCTGG
Organism: Mesorhizobium sp. M4B.F.Ca.ET.214.01.1.1; assembly: GCF_004791545.1. Classification (NCBI taxonomy): domain Bacteria; kingdom Pseudomonadati; phylum Pseudomonadota; class Alphaproteobacteria; order Hyphomicrobiales; family Phyllobacteriaceae; genus Mesorhizobium; species Mesorhizobium sp. M4B.F.Ca.ET.214.01.1.1. The sequence continues at coordinate 7,865 of NZ_SRUX01000012.1, read as the reverse complement.
CCTTCTGCGCCAGCAAGGATGCCGATGAGGCTTTCCTTTTCGCGTGTGAGCGCATCAATGGACCGAAGATCGACCGTACCGCATTGCAGGCCCATGCCAACGGCGTGACAGGCATCATCGAAGTCGTCGCTGTCAGCGACAGGCCTTCTGGCCAGGTCGGGCTGCTCTCGACGGCTGCCACCAAGCAAGCTGCGCAAGGTGATGCGATCGAATTGCCGAACGCAACCCTGACCGTCCTGGAGCCGGCGGCCTTCGCCTCGCGCTGCAACCTTCCGACCGGAGCGTCGCCGCATCTGCGCTTTGCCGCCATCGTTTTCTCGGTCCGCAGCGCCGCCATCGCAGCGCGCCTGCTTGCGGCCAACGCCATCGCACATCACATGAGCGGCAATGATATTGTCGTCAGGCCGGCGCCCGGGCAGGGCGCCGCCTTCATCTTCCGGGAGACAAAATGAACAAACCCCTGGCGCCCAATCCGTCCGTGACCGTCGGCAACGTCGTCTTCTCGAACGCCGCGCCGCTGTCGCTGATCGCCGGCCCCTGCCAGCTGGAATCGCGCCAGCACGCCTTCGACATGGCCGGCGCGCTGAAGGAGCTCACCGACAGGCTCGGCATCGGGCTCGTCTACAAGACCAGCTACGACAAGGCCAACCGCACCTCGCTGTCGGCCACGCGAGGCGCCGGGCTGGAAGCGGCGCTGCCGGTCTTCGACGATCTGCGGAAGACGTTTTCCCTTCCGGTGCTGACGGACGTCCACACCGAGGAGCAGTGCGCGATCGTCGCGCCGCATGTCGATGTCCTGCAGATCCCCGCCTTCCTTTCACGCCAGACCGACATGCTGGTCGCGGCGGCCAGGACGGGCAAGGTGATCAACGTGAAGAAAGGCCAGTTCCTCGCCCCCTGGGACATGAAGAACGTGGTCGCCAAGATCACCGGTTCCGGCAACGCCAATGTGCTGACCACCGAGCGTGGCGCCTCCTTCGGCTACAACACGCTGGTGTCCGACATGCGGGCGCTGCCGATCATGGCCGAGATCGGGGCGCCGGTGATTTTCGATGCCACGCATTCGGTCCAGCAGCCTGGCGGGCAGGGTGGTTCTTCGGGCGGCGAACGTCGCTTTGTCGCGACGCTGGCGCGCGCCGCGGTCGCGGTCGGCGTCGCCGGCGTGTTCATCGAGACGCATCAGGATCCGGACAACTCGACCTCTTCCGATGGCCCGAACATGGTGCCCTTGAAGGACATGCCAGCCTTGCTGGAACGGCTGATGGCATTCGATCGCATCGCCAAGGGACGCTGACCCGACTCGGCGTCCCATCGGCTTGTCGCAGGCAACCGCCGGCTGTAGGCTCCTGCCGCAACTGAGCGCCCTGGCAGGAGGAAGCCATGTCCGTCGCCCGCGTCACAGAGATCACGTCATCGTCCAAGAAGAGCTTTCAGGATGCCATCGAAAAGGGCATCGCGCGCGCCGCAAAGACCCTGAAGAACGTCGAGGGCGCCTGGATCCAGGACCAGAAGATCGTCGTCGAGAGCGGCAAGATCGCCGCTTACCGCGTCAACATGAAGGTCACCTTCATCCTCACCGACAACTAAGCAATTTCAGGAAAAGTGCGTAGCGGTTTTCCGTCCGGAATTGCCTAAAAACAAAGTCGGGAACCTTCGTCCGCCCCTCTCATTGTCCATGCAGGCATTCAATCGAGAGGAGTTCCACCATGAGCACCCTGACCGGGCACACCGAAGCCATTGCCGCCTCGCGCGTCATCGGCACATCGGTCTACAACACCGAAGGCAAGAGCATCGGCAGCGTCGAAGACATCATGCTCGACAAGACCTCGAACGGCATCATGTTCGCGGTGATCGGTTTTGGCGGATTCCTCGGCGTTGGCGAGAAGTACCACGCCATCCCGTGGGCGAGCCTCGACTATGACGAGGACAGGGGCGGCTATGTCGTGCCGTTCTCCAAAGAGCAGTTGCAGGCCGCGCCGGCCTATTCGATCAACGAATTGGCGGGCGCCGACGGCCAGGCGGCACGCGACGAGTCGTACAGCTACTACCGGGTCGAGCCCTACTGGCACTGAAGCGTTCGGCCAGCCCGGAGCGGAATCAAAAAAGGCCCCCGCACATGCGAGGGCCTTTCTTCTGCAAGATCCTACTGCGCTGCTTGAAGTGTCGACAGTTGCGCGGCGCCCTGCTGGGGCTGCTGGTTGTCGCACGACGTCAGGAACGCAGCCGCGATCAGGAACAAACTCACGATACCGCTCAACTGGGACATGGCGAAACTCCTCCTGTTTCGCCCCGCGCAAGCAGAATCATAGACCAGAACGTTGCGCGCCGCGCATGACTTATGATGACAGAAATTTGCGCTTCGTGAATCGGCGGGCGGGCAATATTTGCGGGCGCCCCGATTGCCTTTTGCGGCACTTTGGCTAAGAGGGGCGCGACGCTTCAATCGATCAATCGGGGACATTGCAATGACCGCCATCGTCGACATAATCGGGCGTGAAATCCTGGACAGCCGTGGAAATCCGACCGTCGAGGTCGACGTGGTGCTGGAAGACGGCTCGATGGGCCGCGCCGCCGTGCCGTCAGGCGCCTCGACCGGCGCGCATGAGGCGGTCGAGCTGCGCGATGGTGGCCCGCGCTATCTCGGCAAGGGCGTGCTGCGGGCGGTCGAGGCCGTCAACGGCGAGCTGTTCGAGGCGATCGGCGGCATGGAGGCCGAGAACCAGATCCATATCGACCAGACGATGATCGAGCTCGACGGCACGCCGAACAAGAGCCGGCTCGGCGCCAACGCCATCCTCGGCGTGTCGCTGGCGGTCGCCAAGGCGGCGGCTGAAGCGGCCGGCCTGCCGCTCTACCGCTATGTCGGTGGCGCCAAGGCGCATGTGCTGCCGGTGCCGATGATGAACATCATCAATGGCGGCGCGCATGCCGACAATCCGATCGACTTCCAGGAATTCATGATCCTGCCGATCGGCGCGCCGACGCTGCGCGACGGCGTGCGCTGGGGCTCGGAAATCTTCCACACGCTGCGCAAAAAGCTCAAGGACGCCGGCCACAACACCAATGTCGGTGACGAGGGCGGCTTCGCTCCCAACCTGAAGAGCGCGCCGTCGGCGCTCGATTTCATCATGGAATCGATCGAGAAGGCCGGCTTCAAGCCGGGCGAGGACGTCGCTCTCGGCCTCGACTGCGCCGCGACCGAGTTCTTCAAGGACGGCAACTACGTCTATGAGGGTGAGAAGAAGACTCGCGATCCGAAGGCGCAGGCCAAGTACCTCGCCAAGCTCGCATCCGACTATCCGATCATCACCATCGAGGACGGCCTTGCCGAAGACGACTGGGAGGGCTGGAAGATCCTGACCGACCTCATCGGCAAGAAGACACAGCTGGTCGGCGACGATCTGTTCGTCACCAACACGGCCAGGCTTCGCGACGGCATCCGCATGGGCGTCGCCAATTCGATCCTGGTCAAGGTCAACCAGATCGGCTCGCTGACCGAAACGCTCGACGCCGTCGAGACCGCGCACAAGGCCGGCTACACCGCCGTCATGTCGCACCGTTCGGGCGAGACCGAGGATTCGACCATTGCCGATCTCGCCGTCGCCACCAATTGCGGACAGATCAAGACCGGCTCGCTGTCGCGCTCCGACCGCATGGCCAAGTACAACCAGCTGATCCGCATCGAGGAAGAGCTCGGCAAGCAGGCCCGCTACGCCGGCAAGTCGGTGGTCAAGGGCTGATCCGGCAACCAATCGGGATATCGAGGAAGGGCGGGGCGTTCCCCGCCCTTTTTCGTTTTGAGGCTTCGCGTACGCCCGTCCGTAACCGTCCATTAAGCACAATGGAGCGAAAAAGAGCCTGGGCCGTTCGGGTTCGCGGCCACGAGGATCTGGATCATGTGGACACGTCAGCACAAGCAGCGAAACACCGGCCGGCTGATCGTCCCCTCGCTCTGCGTGCTGTTCCTGGCCTATTTCGGCTTCCATGCCTATCACGGCGAATTCGGCATCTATTCCAAATATCAGCTCGAAGCCCGGGCAGTCGAACTGCAGGGGCAGCTCGATGCCGTCAAGGCGCGCCGGGTCGATCTCGAGCGGCGTGTCCAGCTGATGCACGAGGGCACGCTGGAAAAGGACATGCTTGACGAACAGGCGCGCAAGGCGCTCAATCTCTCGCATGCCGACGAAATCACCATCATGCTGCCGGCTCCAGCGAAATAACTGAATTCCAGTTAATCGTCTTTATTTTCAATGATTTTAATTGCTTAGACGCATGCCAGCCATGCATTTTTCGGCATGGCGCAATGCTTTTATGCGTGTTAGCCTCGTATAAATCGGTGGGGAGAGACGATCTCCCTCGGAGCGGATTTCATCCTGCTCTAAATGTCCGCGAAGAGACGCCAACAGGGAGTGATGCATGGCCACCGCCGCCAGAAAAGCGCCTGCCAAATCCAAAAACGACGGTAAATCACAAGGGCTCTCCGCCCCGAAGCCTGCCGACTTCACCAAGGACGATGAGCTTGCCGCCTACCGGCACATGCTGCTCATCCGCCGCTTCGAGGAAAAGGCCGGCCAGCTCTACGGCATGGGCTTCATCGGCGGCTTCTGCCACCTCTATATCGGCCAGGAGGCTGTCGTCACTGGCATGAAGATGGCGCTGATCGAAGGCGACCAGATGATCACCGCCTATCGCGACCACGGCCACATGCTGGCGATGGACCTGTCGCCTCGCGGCGTCATGGCGGAGCTCACCGGGCGCCGGGGCGGCCTGTCCAAGGGCAAGGGCGGCTCCATGCACATGTTCTCCAAGGAGAAGCATTTCTATGGTGGCCACGGCATCGTCGGCGCGCAGGTGTCGCTCGGCACCGGTCTCGCCTTCGCCAACCGCTATCGCGAGAACAAGAACGTCTCGCTGACCTATTTCGGCGACGGCGCCGCCAACCAGGGCCAGGTCTACGAAAGCTTCAACATGGCCTCGCTGTGGAAGCTGCCGGTGATCTTCATCATCGAGAACAACCGCTACGCCATGGGCACCTCGGTGTCGCGCTCCTCGGCCGAGACCGATTTCTCGCATCGCGGCGCATCCTTCAAGATCCCCGGCATCCAGGTCGACGGCATGGACGTGCGCGCGGTGAAGTCCGCCGCCGATCTCGCCACCGAATGGTGCCGCGCCGGCAACGGCCCGCTGATCCTGGAGATGCAGACCTACCGCTATCGCGGCCATTCGATGTCCGATCCGGCGAAGTACCGCTCCAAGGAAGAAGTGCAGAAGATGCGCTCCGAGCATGACCCGATCGAGCAGGTCAGGGCGCGGCTGCTCGACAAGAAATGGGCCAGCGAGGACGAGCTCAAGGCCATCGACAAGGAGGTCCGCGACATCGTCGCCGACGCCGCCGAATTTGCCCAGAACGACGCCGAGCCGGATCCGTCCGAGCTCTGGACCGACATCGTACTGTAAAGGGAGGGCAAGGACATGCCGATCGAAATTCTCATGCCCGCTCTCTCGCCGACGATGGAAGAGGGCAATCTTTCCAAATGGCTGAAGAACGAGGGCGACAAGATCGTCGCCGGTGACGTCATCGCCGAGATCGAGACCGACAAGGCGACGATGGAAGTCGAAGCCGTCGACGAGGGCACGCTCGCCAAGATCGTGGTTCCCGCCGGTACCGAAGGCGTCAAGGTCAACGCTGTGATCGCCGTGATCGCGGTTGACGGCGAGGACGTCGACAAGGCCGGCGAAGGCATCGGCGAGGAGCCCGCCAGGCCTGAGGCGGCAGCACCTGCGTCTGTTGCGGCCAAGAGCGAGGCCGCGGCACCGGTCGCCGCAGCGCCGAGAGCGGAAGTCGCCGCCGATCCGGACATTCCGGCCGGCACCGAGATGGTGTCGACCACGGTGCGCGAGGCGCTGCGTGACGCCATGGCCGAGGAAATGCGCCGCGACGGCGACGTCTTTGTCATGGGCGAGGAGGTCGCCGAGTACCAGGGCGCTTACAAGATCACGCAAGGCCTGCTGCAGGAATTCGGACCGCGCCGCGTCGTCGACACGCCGATCACCGAGCACGGTTTTGCCGGCGTCGGCGTCGGTGCCGCGATGGCTGGCCTGAAGCCGATCGTCGAGTTCATGACCTTCAACTTCGCCATGCAGGCGATCGACCAGATTATCAACTCGGCCGCCAAGACGCTCTATATGTCGGGCGGCCAGATGGGCGCACCGATCGTCTTTCGCGGACCGAACGGCGCCGCCGCCCGCGTCGCCGCCCAGCACTCGCAGTGCTACGCCGCCTGGTACAGCCATGTTCCCGGGCTGAAGGTGGTGATGCCGTACACGGCGGCCGACGCCAAGGGCCTGCTCAAGGCCGCGATCCGCGATCCGAACCCGGTCATCTTCCTCGAGAACGAAATTCTCTACGGCCAGTCCTTCGATGTGCCGAAGCTCGACGATTTCGTGCTGCCGATCGGCAAGGCGCGCATTCATAAGCCGGGCAAGGACGTCACCATCGTCTCCTTCGGCATCGGCATGACCTACGCGGTCAAGGCCGAAGCAGAGTTGCGCGGCATGGGCATCGACGCCGAAATCATCGATCTGAGGTCCATCCGTCCGCTCGACTTCGACACCATCATCGCCTCGGTCAAGAAGACCAATCGCCTGGTCGTGGTCGAGGAAGGTTTCCCGCAGAGCTCGGTCGGCGACCATATCGCCAACCAGGTGTCGCAGCGCGCTTTCGACTTCCTCGATGCGCCGGTCATCACCATCGCCGGCAAGGACGTGCCGATGCCTTACGCGGCCAACCTCGAAAAGCTGGCATTGCCCAATGTCGGCGAGGTCGTCGAGGCGGTCAAAGCCGTCACGTATCGCTGAGCCGGGCGGGAGGGAAACATGCCAATCAACATCACCATGCCGGCACTCTCGCCCACGATGGAAGAAGGCAATCTTTCCAAGTGGCTCGTGAAAGAGGGCGACAAGGTTTCGCCGGGCGACGTGATCGCCGAGATCGAGACCGACAAGGCGACGATGGAGGTCGAAGCCGTCGATGAAGGCACGGTCGCCAAGCTGGTAGTTCCGGCTGGTACCGAAGGCGTCAAGGTCAACGCGCTGATAGCCATCCTGGCCGGCGAAGGCGAGGATGCCGGCGCTGCCGCAAAGGGTGGTGGCGATGCTGCGCCCAAGGCCGAGGCTCCGAAAGCCGAAGCGCCAAAGGCGGAAGCGCCGAAGCCGGCAGCCGCGGCGGCGCCCGCGCCGGCGAAGGCAGAGCCTGCTCCGGCCGCCAATGGCCACGCTGGCGGCGACCGCACCTTCGCCTCGCCGCTTGCCCGCCGCATCGCCAAGGATGCCGGCGTCGATGTGGCTAATGTCACGGGAACGGGGCCGCATGGCCGTGTCGTCAAGGCTGATGTCGAGGCGGCGATTGCCGGCGGCGGCGCGAAGGCCGCGCCCGCTGCCAAGGCGCCTGCCGGTGCTCCGGCGGCAGCTCCGGCTGCAGCGCCGAAGGCGATGTCGGACGACCAGGTGCTGAAGCTGTTTGCCGACGGCTCCTACGAACTCGTGCCGCACGACAATATGCGCAAGACCATCGCGCGCCGCCTGGTCGAGGCCAAGTCAACCATCCCGCATTTCTACCTGACGCTCGACTGCGAGCTCGACGCGCTGTTGGCGCTGCGCACGCAGCTCAATGCGGCGGCACCGGTGAAGAAGACCGAGAAGGGCGAGGTTCCCGCCTACAAGCTCTCGGTCAACGACATGGTGATCAAGGCGATGGCGATGGCGCTGATGGCGGTGCCGGATGCCAATGCCTCGTGGACCGACAGCGCCATGGTCAAGCACAAGCACGCCGATGTCGGCGTCGCCGTGTCGATCCCTGGCGGCCT